>JAPFDT010000025.1 GCA_026169815.1 Pseudogracilibacillus sp. | reverse complement strand
TGATTTTGTTTATCTTGCATTTTATACTTCATGTAGAGCATCTCCTTTAGATTTAGTTTGTTTTGTCGCTTACTATTATCTTAAAGGGGAGCTCTATTTTTATCAAACGCCAAATTTAGCGTTCTACAGGAATGCTGTGACGTAAATGTTGTAACTAATATTCCGTTAAAAAAAGATTCTGCTAAACTCTCGCTATGGAAAAGCACTGCGCTTTCCCACAGGAGTCTTCGTGCTTTTCCTTCGCTATATTTTTAAGCACTGAATATTGTTATAAGATTCATTTTATTTTGTTAAGTATGCAAATTAACTACGCATATCTACTTTAGATTTCGACAGTTAAAAGCTCACATAATTATTTCTAGAGATCGCAAAACACGGTCACTGAAAAAGTGTTATTAGTAAATAAATCTACAAACAGCAAATGCAAAGCAGTCCGAATATATGGAGACTCCTGCGAGAGAAAAGAGCTTATGTGAGACCCCGCAGGGCAAAGCCCGAGGAGGCTCGCTGCTCGCTCGCGGAAAGCGGAATATATTCGGACAGCGATAGTTTTATTCATACTATCTAATATAACTCTAACCTTTTTCAGCTTAGTGGATAACTTAATATTTTTAAGTCGTAGTTTCTGTCGACTGTTGTTCAGTTGATTTTTAATTATTTGTGTTTACTTATATGTTTTGCAATGTGTTCGCCGTGGTAGCGGCCATTTTCGATAAATGTTTCATTGCCATTGAAGCCTGAAATAACAACACCAGCGACATAAATATTTTCGATATTCGTTTCGAAGGTTTGTTCATCAAATGTCGGTCTTCCTGTTTTCATATCAACTTTTACACCCGCTTCATGCAGTAAAGTAATATCAGGCATATACCCTGTCATTGCAAATACAAAATCGTTTTCTATTTTGTATTTTTCATCTCCGATTTTATAACTAACTGTAGATGGGGCTATCTCTGTAACATGAGCATTAAATTGTAATGATATTGCTTCTCGTCTGACTAATGAGGTAAACTCGGGTAGTATCCATGGTTTTACACTTGGTGAATAATCTGAACCCCGATAGAGCACAGTAACATTTGCTCCAGCTCTTTCTAGTTCAATTGCAGCATCTACTGCTGAATTTTTACCACCAATAACTACAACATTTTGGTTATAAAAAGGATGTGCTTCTTTAAAATAATGACTCACTTTAGGTAACGTTTCTCCTGGAATATTTAAAAGTTGTGGTTGGCCATAATATCCCGTAGCAATAATAACGTTCTTCGCAACATATGAATGTTTATTAGTCTCTACAACAATATGCTCATCTGCTAATTTATTTATTTTGATTACTTTTTCAAATGCGTTTATACGTAAGTTATTTCTTTTAGCTACTTCCCGGTAATAAGTTAATGCATCTTTTCTAACAGGTTTTGGCTTTTCATTAATAAATGGAATATTACCAATTTCTAATTTATCACTACTACTAAAAAAAGTTTGATGAGTAGGGTAACGATAAATTGCTTCTACAACATTCCCTTTTTCAATTATTAGCGGATCAATATCTTTCTGGTGTAAAGCTAATGCAGATGCTAAACCACATGGACCTGCCCCTATAATGACCATATGTTCCAATTCGCTACAACTCCCTTTCATTAAAATAAGATGATCCCTTCATAATTTTAAAGGAATCATCTTATTTGTATAAATAGATTACTTATACCCAACCACGATATCGTGATGCTTCTGCCATTTTTCGAACTCCTACCATATATGCTGCAAGTCTCATGTCTACACGTCTTGTACGTGCTGTATGATAGATTGTTTCAAATGACTTCTGGATCACTTTATATAATCGTTTTTCGACCTCTTCTTCTGACCAGAAGTAACCTTGTTTATTCTGAACCCACTCAAAATAAGACACTGTCACTCCACCAGAAGAGGCTAAAACATCTGGTACAAGTAATTTTCCACGTTCAGTTAAAATTTTTGTTGCTTCAGCTGAAGTTGGTCCACTTGCTGCTTCAACGATAATATCTGCTTTAATATTTTCAGCATTTTCAGCCGTTATTTGTTTTTGAACAGCTGCCGGAACTAAAATATCGCAATCTAATTCTAGCAGTTCTTGGTTAGTAATCGTATTTTTAAATAATGTCGTAACAGTTCCAAAACTATCGCGACGATCTAATAAGTAATCTACATCTAATCCTTGTGGATCGTGCAGTGCTCCATAAGCGTCTGAAATACCAACGACTTTAGCTCCTGCTTCATGAAGGAATTTAGCTAAAAAACTACCTGCATTACCGAATCCTTGCACTACAATTCTTGCACCTTCTATTTCAAAACCACGTTTCTTAGCTGCTTCTTCAATACAAATAGTTACTCCTTTTGCTGTAGCTGACTCTCTTCCATGAGATCCACCTAAAACAACTGGTTTACCTGTAATGAACCCTGGATGTTCTTGCTCTGCAAGTCGACTATACTCATCCATCATCCAAGCCATTATTTGTGGGTTGGTGAATTTGTCTGGTGCTGGAATATCTTGTGCAGGTCCAACGAATTGACTGATAGCTCGTACATATCCTCTACTTAATGCTTCCAATTCTCGAAAAGACATCTCACGGGGATCACAAATAATCCCGCCCTTTGCTCCGCCGTATGGTAAATCCATAATTCCAGTCTTTAAGCTCATCCAAATTGCTAAGGCATTTACATCATCTTCTGTTACATCTGGATGAAAACGAACTCCACCTTTTGTTGGTCCTACTGAATCATTATGTTGCGCCCTATATCCGGTGAAAACCTTTACAGAACCATCGTCCATTCTTACTGGAATTCTTACTTTTAACATTCTTAAAGAGTCTTTTAATAATTCAAATACTTCTTCAGGATATCCTAACTTATCTAATGCTTCTTTTACAACAGTCCTAGTTGAACTTATTAGATTTTCATTTTTTTCCGTGGAATCTGCTGCTTTTTCGGCTACCATTGGGTTACCTCCTATGATTAACGTATCAATGTAAAATAATGGTTTTAACTAGTTTTAAGTATACACTTTTAGGTCAAATATGCAATGTATAAATCATTACATTTAACTGATATATCTACTTGTTCTTTGATAATTGTACAAATTGTTCAATCATTGCTTCATATGTGATATCAACTGTTGCTGCTGAATCAGGAAACAGACTTGTAGGCGTCATACCAGGTAACGTATTGACTTCTAAAATATAAGGCGTGCCATCTTCTGTTAACAAAAAATCTGCCCGTGAATATGTTTCACACCCTAATATTTGATGCGCTTTTACAGCATATTGTTTAATTTTCGTTGTTAAAGCATCTTCTATTTGTGCAGGAACAATATGTTCACTTCCACCTTCTGAATATTTCGATTCATAATCATACAAGTCGTTTTTAGGAATAATTTCAATAATCGGCAGTGCTGATTCTTCGCCCATCTTACCAATAACAGGAACAGTTAATTCCTTCCCTTTAATAAATTGTTCAACTAAAATAAATGCATCACTTTGCATTGCATTTTTAATTGCTGCTTTTATTTCTAACTCGTCTGTGACAATAGTTAAGCCTAAAGTAGATCCTTCTCGATTAGGTTTAATAACAAAAGGTACGTCAAACTTAGCTCTGATATCTTCACTTACTGAAGCAATCTCTGACTCCTGTTTAATATAATAACGTTCATCTTTAGCGACAGGGATTGACTCACTAGCGAACATCTTCTTTGCCATAAACTTATCCATCGCAAGAGATGACGCAAGTACACCTGAGCCGACATATGGAATATCCAACATATCTAACATACCTTGAACAGAGCCATCTTCTCCAAATTTACCGTGTAAGCCTATGAATACGATATCTACTTGTAATTCTATAATTTCTTGTAAACGATCAGGGTGAAAATCAATACCAATCACTTCATGACCATTCTTCTCCAATGCTTTCATAATACCCTTACTTGATGAAATAGAAACATCTCTTTCTTTTGAAACTCCACCATAAAGGACAGCTATTTTCAATTTGTCCACCTCTTTATTTTCTTTATATAACAGTATTCTATATCACGCATATTATACCATTAATCTACATTGTTCACTATACATGTTATATGATATTTATATGTATGAAAGTTATAAATGACACTTATTTAATAAATTATTCAGTTTAATCAATTTCATAATTCATTTTAGTATTAAAAACACGAACTTTACATTTGATGATAAATTCGTTTACTTTCATTACAGCCGACTGCTTTCTAGCGGGCATGGACTCAACTCTTAGTACAACACTAATGTGTCGTACTAAGGATTTTCGGACTCATGGGTTTCACTATCGTTCACCCACCGAAGAACTTTTGCTTTTCCCGCAAGAGTCGGTCGGCTTTCATTCAAGTAAACTTAGTTACATAAGCTAAACATGTACGATTATAAAATTTATAACTAAACGTTCATGTTTTAATTAAATTTTCCTATTATGAAAATGACTCAGTTATTTACCTAACATAATAAACAATTACTGCTACAATGATGATAATCAGTATGACAAAGACAAATCGCCAAACTGGGCGTCGAACATCCATATGTAAGCTTAAGTTTGCTTGTTGATGCACTTCACTTCTTGGCGGCAGGTTCAATACATCGACTTCAATCATTTCTTCTTCAGTAATTTTTTCTTTTTTCACTTCAGACTCTTGATTATTTAATTCTAAAAACAATTGTTGTAATTTAGTTGCTTGATCCTCTTTTTGTTCTTCAGACAATGGAGTGACACCTCACTTTTTCATTTTAATATATATCCCTAATAAAAAATCAACTAGAAAATGGAAAATAATCGGGACAAATAAATTTTGTGTAACTTCAAAGATATAACCGATTAAAAAACTCGTAATAATAATAAATAATAATAACACCGGTTTTTTTAAGTAGCGAATATGTACAACGACAAACAAACTACTAGCAAAAATATACCCAAAAGTAACTTGAATAACCCCTCTAAATAAAAACTCTTCTGAAATAGCAACAACTAATGCAATAATAAAAATGTTAGCAACAGATTGGTTTTTAAATACTTTTTCATTAATACCACCGTCATCTAACCAAGATTTGGGGACCGTTTTATCTAAAATAATTTCAATAATAATTAACACAAGAGATGTTGCCACACCATAGATTAGTATTTCTCGTATATTAAATGAAAATAAACTAAACCAATCGAATAAATGATCGAAAAATATAAAGCTTAATATAATACTTAATAAAAAGAAGATACTTTGTGACAGTAATAGTTGATTCTTTAATTCCTTATCTGACATTTGTTTAATTAGTTCAGCTTGCTTCAATCTATATCACCTATTAATAATACTCTTTTTAACAACGTCTGCCAATCGGATGTTTCCTTATCAGTTGAGACATCATGTTCTAGACTATCTTCTAACACTACGCCACAGTTACTACAACAGTTCGCTTCTTTACGTGTAATGTCCTGTTGAAATGGTTCATATAATTTAGTTCTTAAACATGATTGCGTATGAATCCAATTAATAACTTCGTTTAGTTGTTGTCGTTTGGCACGTAAGCGTTGTTCTGTAAAATGATTAATTTCATTAAATACTTCTTTTATAGTACTCTCTGTTGTTTGTACCTCTTGTTCTTTTACAATACCATGTTGTTCTAATTGATACAGAAGATAACGCCATTTCGTTGGTTGGATTAAGAACTGTTGCTCAATCACATCTTCATCAAGCGGTAATAATACTTTATTATCCTGATAATCGATTAATCGTTCCATAATAAACCGTAATTCAGCATGAGTAGGAAGTTCATTTTCGATAATTTGCAGAGGAATATGTATATCTTCTTGGCGATAGAGTAGAACACTTATACTATCTCTACCATCACGACCCGCTCTACCGATTTCTTGAATATACGATTCAATTTGGGGTGGAAGGTGATAATGAATAATCATCCGGATATTTGCTTTATTTATCCCCATTCCAAAAGCACTCGTGCAACAAATTATCTCTAATTGATCATTCATAAACTGTTGTTGAATTTTTAATCGATCGGTCGTTTCTAGACCACCATGATAGTAGGCAACTCGTTTATTAGCTAATTGATTTGCAATATGTTGAGCCACTTTCTCTGTTGCTATCCGACTAGAGAAATACACGATAGTTGGCTCATTTGTCCCTTTAATCCAAGTTAATAAATGGTCTAATTTTTCTGCTTCCGAGCCATTTATTTCTTCAACAACTAAGGAAATGTTTTCTCGATCCATTGGATAAACATGTTCAATCATATTGGGTCGTTTTAATTTATCTTGAATGTCATTTTGTACATTTGGAGTTGCTGTTCCTGTTAGAGCAAGGACAGTAGGATTGTGTAATGTTTCGATAACTTCTAAAAGTCGTAAATAATCTGGTCTAAAATCATAGCCCCACTGCGAAATACAATGGGCTTCATCTACAACGAATAAAGAGACATGTTGCTGTTTAAATAACGTAATTATTTGTTTGTTTTGTAAAATTTCTGGTGAAACGTAGATTAATTTATAATGATGTAAATTTCTTAATATAGTTTGACGTTCCGACCATTGTTGAAAACTATGTAACGCGACAACTTGACGGTAATGAATCGCTTCAAGCTCTCTCACTTGATCAATCATGAGTGAAATAAGTGGGGAGACTACTATTGTTATCCCTGGCAACATTTTCGCAGGTAATTGATAACAAAGCGATTTTCCTGTTCCGGTACGTAATATACCTAAGACATCACGTCCACGTAATACGTCTAAAATAATTTCTTCTTGCCCTTCATGAAAACTTGTATATGAAAAATGATTTCGTAAATGTTCGTACAGGTTAGCTTGAATGTGAATTCTAGTCACCTCTATTATAAATATTTATTCCAACTTGCTAACACGAGCCGAATTTGAAAATAACTAATGTTTTCAGTAACAGCTTGTTTAATGTCTTTTAACGAATATGACTGCACTTGTTGAATCGCTTTAATAATATCATGTCGTTCGTCAGTGGTCATATATGACTGTATATTAAAGGTTTGATCGTGAATCGCAATTTCTACAATATGATCGTATATAGTATTTTCTTTTAACCGACGTTGCTGCGCTACTTGCTCTATTGTATAACCTTTTTGTAATAGCGACTTTGTTTTAGAAGCAGAAAAAGTTAATTGTTTTTCTTCTGTTACATCACTTTTTAAATGAGCTAATATTGGAAAGCGGGTTGGTTCTGCGTCAACCTTGTCCAATATTTGATGTACAACAGTTAATGTCATTAATTCTATATCTTCTTTTGGTGAACCCGTTTTTTCTGCAATTTGTACTTTCGCTAACCCATACTTTTTATAACTTGTTAGCTGTAACACAAAAATCTCTACATATAATTCATCAATAGAGTGCAAAATCTCCGCAAGTTCTTCATATAGATTTTTCATTAATTGCGCAACATTATTTTTACTGTTTATAAAATATTGTTTCACCCAATGTTTTACTTCAAATTTCTCAATGACTGGTATGTAAGTTCGTTCATTTTTCACAAAATTTGCCCATACTTGGATGGTTAATAGTAGCCGCTCGAAAAACACATCATCAATATAATGATATCGCATCCCGTTGACTATCCATAATTCCATTTTGCTTTCGTTTTTTTCTAACCACTCATTTGCTTTAGATGTTAGTTCATAATAATTTTCATTTGGCATTGCTTCTAGATATAATTCTTGTTCAAGCAATTGGATTTCTTTCATAAATCGTTTTTTATTTAAATACTTCGTAATTCGATAATACTTATCTATTTCAAATAAATGAGCATCTTGAATTGTTTGTATTGACTGTTTTCCTTGTATTAAATAATATACTGCAGATACGGAGCGTTCATATTGTAAATTCTTTAAAGCTGATAATATAACGTATCGAAAAATCAACCGAAGCGCCCCTTTCCTATCTTAACTTATATTTTACTATATATTTCATCGTGATAAAAGCTAGACTATGTATTATCTGTTTAATTTAAAATAAAAAAGCAACCTCTACCTAGAAAAGATAAGGATGCTCTTGTGGCTTATTTGAAAAAGATACTAAATAAAATGCCTTACTCCTTGAACAGGAATAAGGCAACGTACGATAATTCGTACACGGTCTCTAAGGACCTGTAATTATAATAACACGATACATGACAATAATTAATCATCAATATTAAAATTTATTCCCAACTTTGTAAATCAAAAACGACTTCATCGTCAATACTTAATTCATATTCTGCTGCACCGACAAGTGCTTCTTCATCGTTAACAGAATAAATCCATGCTTTTTGTTCATCTTCCTCTGGCGAAATACCATCAATAGCTGTAATGAAGCCATCATCTTCTTCAATCTCATAGTTTTCTTTCATAACATCCATTAAAATTGCATCTTCTTCAATCGTAACTTCCTCTTCACTATACACTTCATCTGCCTCTTCTTCAGAAACAATAATCGTAATATTACCTTCTGTAACATCTGCTTCTTGACCTTGTTCAACATCATCTGATGCTGTTGAACACCCTACTAACAGCGTTATTGTTGCTAGCATCATCATGAACCATTTTGCACTTCTTTTAATCATATTTAACTCTCCTTTATTTATACTGTTTTCTGCGGTATTTTTATACTAAATGTTGTTCCTTCATGTTCTTTACTCTTTACTAATATTGTTCCATTATGAGCATTAACAATATATTTCGTAATCGCTAAGCCTAAACCTGTACCTTTTTTGTTATCGCTTCTTGTACGTGATTTATCTGCTTTATAAAATCGCTCAAATATAAAGGATAAATCTTTTTCAGGTATGCCCACACCATTATCTTCAACTTCTATTCGTAGTTGCTCATCTTTCAATGTAATGAAAACTTTTACATAACCACCTGGTTTTGTATGACGAAAAGCATTATCAATTAAATTAGTGAAAACTTGATCAATACGATCAGCATCAACAGTTACGATAGACTGAGAAAAGTCTTTGACCATCGTAAATTCAATACCACTTTCCTCAGCAAGTCCAGTAAATTTCTTTTGAATACGATCTAGAAAAGGATCGATTTCAAACGTATCCAAATTTAATTCAATATGACCTGCTTCCATACGACCAATATCTAAAAGTTCGTTTACTAAGCGACTCATTCTTAATGATTCGTCATGAATAATTTGGGCTAATTCATTTTTTTCTTCATTACTTTCTGCTATATCGTCTACAATAGCTTCACTATACCCTTGCATTAAAGCAATTGGTGTGCGTAATTCATGTGAGACATTCGCAATAAAGTCTTTTCTTAATTTATCTAACTGTCGTTCTTCTGTCATATCTCTAATGACGGCTACAGCACCACGAACGTAGGAATTATCATATAATGGCGTCATAATTGTAACCCAGTTACGCCCTTGTAAATTTAACTCTTGTAACACTTCTTTTTCATCTTTGATAATTCTTTTAAGCACTTCTTTTAATTCATCTGGTAATTGATCAGAGTAGTTTTCAAATTCTACATTATTCTCAAAACACCAATCATGAATAAATTGTTCAGCTGGTGGATTGATTACGATAATTTCTGCATCACGTGTCAATGTAATAACACCATCTGCCATGGAATTAACGACACTAGTCATTTGTTCTTTCTCTTGGCGCAATGCATTAATAGAATATTGTAACTGTCTGCCCATTCGGTTAAAAGTAACCGCTAGTTCACCTATTTCATCATTTGACACAACTGGAAGCTTCGTATTAAATTCCCCACGTGCTAAATTTTTTGCTGCTTCTTTCATTTGCATTAAAGGTGATGTAATTCTTGTCGATAAAAAGAAAGCAAAAATTGTTGTTAACACAATGGCTATAGCTGCTGCAACAAAAATAATCTTTGTCGTTTCAGCTTTCGTTTGATTCAAAACATCTAATGATTGAAAAACAAATATTGCTCCTTTATCACCTTCGAGTGGTGTTCCAGAAACCATTATTTCTGGTTTATCATTTCCGATAGTAATTTTACTATTATATAAATCATTTTTTAACACTTCTTCTAATTCACTTTCAAACTCAGGAAGATAATCATCAATATCTTTTAAATGACTGTTTGACGTTTTTGATATCCATAATGTTTCATCAGGATAATATATCATTACTTTACTTGTAGGATCTTTTATTCGTTCTGCCATTTCAGAAACTACTTCTTTATCTTCTAATTCATTTACAACTAACGATATTTTAGAAGCTGTTTGTCTTAGTCCCTTTTCCGCTTCTTGAACGTGGAATCCTTCAAAAAATTCTAATAAAAGTATGGACAATATAAATAATACAAAAGAAACTAGCAATAAAATTGTTATTGCTAGTTTCCCTACAACACTTCGCCAAAACATTAGCTATCCTCTACTTCCAATTTATAGCCAATACCCCAAACAGTTACAATCATCTTTGCTGCTTCTTTAGAAACGCCGGATAATTTTTCGCGTAATCGTTTTACATGAGTATCGACTGTTCGAAGATCTCCAAAAAATTCATATTGCCATACTTCTTTTAATAAATCTTCTCGTTTATACACTTTATCAGGTGATTGAGCTAAAAATAGTAATAACTCATATTCTTTAGGTGTTAATGCAATTTCTTTGTTATCAGATGAGACGCGATAAGCATCTAAATCTATCGTTAAGTGAGGAAAAATAATTAAATTTCCTGTTTGTGCAGTATTCTTACCGACCATGGCGTTTCCAGTTCTTCTGAGTACTGCTTTCACTCGTAGGACAACTTCTCTTGGACTAAACGGTTTAACAATATAATCATCTGCGCCCACTTCAAACCCCTGGACTCGATTAGATTCTTCCCCTTTAGCAGTTAACATAATAATAGGTGTGTTCTTTTTTTCTCTTATTTTTTCACACACTTCGATACCGTCCATTTCTGGCATCATTATATCTAATAATATTACATCATATTCGTTTTCTAATGCCATCTCTAAAGCTTCGGCACCATCTTCAGCTTCTTCTACTTCCAACTCATCACGTTCTAAGTACATACGAATTAATCTTCTAATTCGTTCTTCATCATCTACTACAAGTACCCTTTTACTATCAGCCACGTAAGTATCCTCCTTCGATTGATCTACATTTTATTCCTTAAATACATGTCATGGATACACTATTATCTTAAGCGTAGGAGTGTAATCCTGCAAGAACTAAGTTTACAACGATAATATTGAACATTATAATTGCAAACCCTATAACAGCAAGCCAAGCTGATTTTTCTCCATGCCAACCACGCGATAGTCTTAAATGTAAAAATGCTGCATAGAAGAACCAAGTAATAAGCGCCCATACTTCTTTCGGGTCCCAACCCCAGAATCTATCCCATGCTATTTGCGCCCAAATAGCCGCGAAAATTAAGCCACCTAGCGTAAATAACGGGAAACCTATCGCTACAGCACGATAAGTGATTTCATCAACTAGATTTGGACTAATATTTTTCAGGAATGGTTGAATAAATGCTCCAATTCGTTTACGTAAAACAAGTCGAATGAGCCCATATAATATAACACCTGAAAGAATAGACCAAACTAACGTATTAAATTTACGTGGCGCATCTTCACCTTGCATCCACTCTGGAGCATTAAATAATGGGGTCATACGATCTTCTGATATTAAGGTACCTCCTTTAGGTCCAGCTATTGCTGGGAGGTGATACGTTTTTTCGATTACATTCCCATTTTCCTCCAGTTCAAATGTCGCTTCGTAATCCATCGTATTGAACGTCGTTGTCACAATAACAAACCCTAATGCAATAATTAAAGAAAATAAAATAAATTCTAACCATGTTGTCTTCTTCGTTCGCTCTTTCTGGTTCACTTGAATAATTAAATAAATTAATCCAGCTACAAAACTGACTGCGAGTACTCCTTGTGATAAGGAAACAGTTATAACGTGAATAAACAACCAATTACTCTGTAGTGACGGAACTAGTGGTGATACTTCCGACGGGAACATACTTGCATAAGCAATAATTAATAATGAAATTGGTAATGCAAATAATCCTAATACACTTAAACGATAAATAAAGTAAATAATGATAAATGCTAGTACAAGACTCATGCCTAAAAATGTAACAAACTCGAACATGTTACTTACGGGAGCATGTCCTCCAGCAATCCATCTCGTGATAAAATATACTAGTTGGGCAATAAACCCTACAATCGTTAATGTAATAGCAATCGTTCCTGTTATACCACTTTTGCCATCTGTCGTTCTTTTATCACGTATTGTTGCGCCAAAAAATCCAGTCGCTATTAAGTATAAAACAAAAGCAGTATATAAGGCAGTACTACTTATACTCGTTAAACTTTCCATTCGTTAGCCCTCCTTAGATTCTCGTTCTCGTTCTTTTTCTTCTTCTAATTCTTCTTGGTCAATTACCATTTGAATATTCGTATCTTTAATCGCATATTCAATATCCTTTTTAATTCCAAACCAATTTTTATTCGTATGAGCAGCTAATATAATTCCATCATTATGAGGATTTATCCAAATTCTACGGTGTTGCCAGTACATTCCTTGAATAACTCCAATCATAAAGATTGCTGCACCAACAATAAAGAATGGCAAAGTATAGTCTCGACGAACAGTTAAGCCACTCGCATAAAGCATATTAAATCCTTGAATTCCTAGCTTATATTCATTCTCGCCTGTTGCATCGATGTTTTTACCAATACCTACAAAAGATATTTCACTTTCATCAGAATCAGGGGGGAAAACATTAAACACAAATGCTGGGTTTCTTGGATAATTTGACACACTTCTAGGTTCTCCATTGACTAATTCATAATCTGCATAATAATTATTAATTTTTAAACGAATACCATTATCAAGCTCATATTCATCTTTTGGATCCGTTAAATCAATCGTAATTTCTCCTAATGATTCACGGTCTTCATCATCTGTTTTATAAACAAAAAATGTCATATTAGCAAAATCATTTTCCTGATAGCTTGACTGATATAAAGTATAACCTGAAAACTTTAACGGTTTATTCATTTGTATAGAACCTTTGGTAACCTCTTCTAATTCAGGTTCTTGTCCAGCTACTTGTTTACCTTTTGCTTCATAAATAATCGCATCTGTTTGATAATTTTTGTGAACAGTTGTACCTCTTGACTCGATAGCATCTTTAAATTTGGCGTCTTCCGGATCATTAAAATCATATTCCTCTACCACAAACTTTTCGTTTTCGATATAAAATTCTCCCTCAGTACTTGGGATAACTTTTGTTTCTCCTTCTCGCACCCAAACAGTATCATCTAAGAAAAGTAAAGGTGTTGTCCGTAATAGTGCAGCAAGTAAAATAATGATTAATCCGATATGGTTCACATATGGACCCCATCTAGAAAAACGGTTTTTCTCTGCTAATATGTTACCGTCTTCTTCTGTAATTTTATATCGTTTTTTTCGTAAACCTGCTACAAGAGCTTCTTTTTCTGCTTTTGATACTTTTTCTGTTTCATTGAATAAGCGTTGTCTCGTTAAAAACGTATTATGACGTTTAGGCTTTTGCATTTTTAATGCACGTCTAAGCGGCACAAAACGGTCAATACTACAAATAACTAACGAAACTCCTATTAAAGCTATAACAATCATGTACCACCATGAACTATATAAATCATGGAAGCCTAATTGATAATAGATTTTTCCTGTAATTCCATACCAATCTTCATAAAAAACAGCTGGATCACGATTTTCCGCTTCTTGAGGTATATACATTTCTTGCGGATAAATCGTTCCTAATCCAGAAGCTATTAAGGCAATAACAATTAACATGACTCCAACTTTAACAGAAGAAAAGAAATTCCATGTTTTATCTACTATTGAACGATTGTATGTTTGAGACCGTCTAGCTGATCCTTCATATCTCATGTTTAACAGTTTTGATTTATCATTTCCATCTATATGTTGGTTTGCAGCGACAGGTTTTCCACAAGATTCACATAAGACAGTACCTTCAGGGTTGACGTGCCCACATTCACACTTTATCTTGTCCATCTAAATCCCCCACTAATTTACTTCTTTTTCTACCATTTCTTTGAGCTGTTTTTCCAACGTTTCTTCCGTTAATTCCCCAGAGATTACTTCTATTATTTCACCTTCTGCATTAATAAAGAATGTACTCGGTAAAATCGTACGATCATACAACTCCAATACTTCTTGTTCTAGGTCGCGTAAAACTGGATAACTTAATCCTTTTTCACTAATAATATCGTCAACTTCCATGTCCGCTGCATCAGTGTTGACAGCTATCATTTCAACTTGATCATCATATTCATTATGTAACGATTCCATTATTGATAAACCTTCTTGTGATAAATCTGATGATGTTTCCCAGAAATTAAGTACAATTGGTTTACCCGCATAATCTTCTAAATGAAGCTCTTTGTCTGTAATGCTTTCATTTACTTGTTCTAGTGCGAAGTCTGGAGCTTGGTCGCCTACTCCTACATTTGATTCTGTATTATGCTCCACATCACTATCTTCTGGTAATATTTCTTTAAAATGATCTTCTAATGCTTCTAATGTCAGAGCACCAGCTACAGTATCAACAATTTCTCCTTCAGGATTAATGAAAAAAGTACTCGGTATTGGACCGACTTTGTATAAATCCATTACATCACTACTTGAATCATGAACAACAGGAAATGTTAAATCATATTTATCGATAAATTTATCAATAACAAGTTCTGTATTATCTAAACTTACAGCGACAATTTCAATTTCATCTTCATACTCTGGATACAAAGATTCCATAAAAGGCATTTCAGCTTCACATGGTGCACAGTAAGTAGCCCAGAAATTCAACATAATTCCTTTTCCTTCTAATTCACTTAAACGAATTAACTCTGTTTCATTATTTTTATTTACTTGCATTAACTCAAAATCAGGAGCCTCGTCCCCTGTTCGATATATTTCATTGTCTTCTTTTAAGTTAGTTACTAAAGCAAATATTATTGCCCCTAATAATATTGCTAATGTGATTGATCTAAATATATATCGTTGTTTCATTTTTCCTTGTTTTTTCTTTTTGGCTTCTTCTAAAGACATCTAATTCACTCCCAAAAAACATTATATCATTATTTATGTCCTTATATATGTCTATTCTTTAACATTTTTGTTAGATAATGATTTTAATTGATGAATTTCCTGACGAGTTAATTCTCTTGATTGTCCTGGACGTAATCCATGTAAATTAATGTGTCCATATTTTTCCCGTTTAATTTTCATTACTGGATGTCCAATTTGTTCCATCATTCTACGAATATGACGGTTTTTCCCTTCATGTAAAGTCACTTCAATGATCGATGTTTGTGCTTTACGATCAACTGATTTCACTTTAACATTTACTGCTTTTAAAAGTTCCCCATCATCTGTAACACCTTGGTACAATTGTTGTAACTTCTCTTTTCTCGCAGTGCCTTTTACTTTTACGATGTACACTTTTTCTAATTCATACTTCGGATGCATGAGCACGTTAGCAAAGTCCCCATCATTTGTTAACAGTAATATACCTGAAGTATGGTAGTCTAAACGACCAACTGGAAAAATACGCTCAGGAACATGATCCATTAAATCAATAACTGTATCTCGATCCTTATCATCAGATACAGATGATATATATTCACGAGGCTTATATAAAACATAATAAACTAATTGTTCTTTATCTAATGGCACACCATCTACAGCGACTTCATCTTTAGAAGATACTTTCGTTCCTAAAGTAGTCACTGTCTCTTGGTTGACCATAACACGACCATCTACAATTAATTGCTCTGCCTTTCTACGAGATGTAAGTCCACTTTGAGCAATCACCTTTTGTAGTCTTTCTTCATTAATCGACATCCTATCACCATATTCCTTTGTCATTATTTATAAATGACTTATTTTGTCATTTTAAAACAGTTGATTCATTCACTAATGATAGCATACTTAAAAACAACAAATAAAGTGTTTACGTTTGTAAACACTTTATCCAAACACAATATATACAATTAAGAGAGCAGATATGATGCTAACTAAATCTGCTAACAGTCCAACTTTCAGTGCATAGCGCATATTCTTAATCCCTACTGCTCCAAAATAAACGGTTAAAATATATAGTGTTGTATCCGTACTACCTTGCATAGTTGCAGCCAATCGACCAATATATGAATCTGCTCCAAACGTTTGGGTTAATTCTGCTGTCATCGCTAATGCCGCTGTCCCTGAGATTGGTCGAATAATCGCTAAAGGAATAATTTCTGAAGGTACACCTATTTTAACTAGTATCGGGTTTAACAAACTTACAAATGCATCTATTGCACCTGAACTTCGTAATATTGCAATAGAAACAATCATTCCTAATAGAAATGGAAGTAGGGAAAGGGCGATATTTATGCCTTCCTTACCTCCTTCAACAAACAACTCATATGTTGGAACTTTACGCCAAGAAGCAAGTAATAACGTAACTAAAATGAACATCGGAATCATCCATGTACTAATTAAGGTAATGTAATAATACATCATTTCCTCCTTTGTTACATTTTTGAACGCATATAAAAGATTCGATCTAATAAAATAGCAGCGAGTGTTGAAATACATGTTGCAATAATCGTCGTTCCTACAATCTCTGTAGGCGAAACTGCATTATACTGAATACGAATGGCAATAACTGTTGTAGGAACTATCGTTAAACCAGAAGTATTTAACGCTAAAAAGGTAATCATCGACCTGGAGGCTGTAGTTGAACCACTTAGCTGTTTCATTTCTTCCATTGCCTTAATTCCCATAGGAGTCGCGGCATTACCTAAGCCAAAAATATTGGCAGTAATATTAGATAATATATATTGAATGGCTAAATGTCCTTTAGGTATCTCTGGAAATAATTTAATTATAATTGGTTCAAACAACTTACTAAAGATCCGTAATATTCCTGCTTCTACAGCAATTTTCATAAAGCCTAGCCAAAATATAAGCATACTAACTAAGCCAATAGTTATCGTCACTGCTTCATTTGCACTTTCAAATAATGCTTGATTAACCTCTTCCATCGTACCATTAAACATCGCATAAATAATTCCTATCATTGCCATACACGCCCAGATTAAATTAATCATCTTTATCAACTACAAATAGTGTTGTTAACCATTGCTGCCACTTTTCTATTACTGTTTGTTCCTCTGACACTGTTTGATAGATAGGTACATCTAATAGTGACTCCTCGTCAGCTACATAATAAGACATTACACCGAGTTTATTATCTTTTGCTTGTCGATATAATGTAATATTATTTTTCAAAAAATCTTGTTCTTCATGCCGTAACAGTAATTTTACATCATAAGGGACTTGACCTGACACAATTCCTTCGTCTGTATCAAAATCACGGATGCCTGCTTTTTCTACTTGTACAAGTGAAAACAAATCAAAACCCCAATTATATAAACTAATATGATCATTCCAGTCATCTGGTGCATCTAATGTTACAGTAATAAACTTCATATTGCTTTTTTCAGCTGTTGTAACTAATGTACGTCCTGCTTGATTCGTAAATCCTGTTTTTCCACCTGTTGTATATGAATATTTCTCAGTTAATAATTTATTCTTGTTTTTCCATGGATAGGTTCTTTGTTTAGAATGATATGACTTTGTACTAGATATTTCCCGAAATAAATCATCTTGCATCGCATACTGCATTAATATCGCTACATCATGAGCAGAACTATAATGATTGTCCTCATCTAATCCATGGGGATTCATAAAATGACTATCTGTCATCCCTATATAAGCAGCCGTTTCATTCATTAAATAAACAAAACCTTCCTCACTTCCACCAATATGTTCAGCGATAACTTTTGCTGCGTCATTTCCAGAACGTAACATTAAACCATAGAGTAAATCTTCTAAGGTTAACTCGTCTCCTTTTTCTAAATAAATAGACGAACCACTCGTTTGCAATGCTTCTTCACTTACTTTAATTCGGTCATCCATGTTACCGTACTGTAAAGCTACTACAGCGGTCATAAGCTTCGTTATACTTGCAATTGACACGCGTTCATGCGCATTTTTCTCTAATAAAACTCTGCCAGTTGTTTCGTCCATTAAAATATAACGTTCGGCAGAAGGTGTTGGTTCTGCTTTTGCTATCACAGTTTGTCCAAACAATACAAATTGGAAAATAAGACAAAGTAATATAACAATAAATAATTGTAAAAAAACACGCATAAGATAACGCTCCTTTAAAAAGGTTATAGTTCATCTTATGCGTGGAAAAAAACAGTTATGAAATTATTTTTCTTCTTCTATAGGTAAAAATAAATCCGCTTCTTCTTCAACAAGTGCTTCATCAATATGGTCAGGTAAATTCGGTAAATCTTCCAATGAAGATAAACCAAAATAAACTAAGAAATCTGTCGTTGTACCAAATAATACCGGACGTCCGATACTTTCTTTTCTACCAACACTTTCAATAAGAGAGCGTGCTACTAATGTTTGTACAGCGTAATCACTGTTTACACCTCGAATTTCTTCTATTTCAACGCGAGTAATCGGCTGCTTATAAGCAATGATTGCTAATGTTTCTAACGTCGCTTGTGACATTCTCGTTGCACGAGGATTATCCATCATTTTTTTATAATACTCATTATGCTCTGGTTTAGTCGTTAAATGATAGACTTCATTTGATTGAATAATCGTTATACCACGATGATTATCTTCATAATCAAATTTCAATTCCTCAATTAAGTGAAGTACTTTATCATTAGTAACTTCTAATACGTTTGCTAATTGTTTTACCGTTATACCTTCATCTCCACTAGCAAACAATAACCCTTCTACAATACCTTTCAATGAACCATTCTTCATTTATACAACCCCCATTCTGTATAAATAAATTGGTTGAAATTGACCTGTTTGTGAACATTCGATTTGATTTTTTTTCAATAATTGTAAAACAGCTAAAAAGGTTGTTACAATATGACTTTTAGTCGCATATGTAAATAAGTCTTCAAACAAGACACGCTTATTTGTTTTTTCTAAATAGGTATTAATTTCTTCCGCTCGCTCTTCTACTGACATAGTTATTTTACTAACTTTTTTTTCAAGTGGGGCTGTCCAGCTTTGTCGAATAAATACTTTATTTAAAGCATGTATCATATCATAAATCGAAATATCACCTTGAACAATCGGTTGGTCTGTAAGAAAATCATTAAAATGAACTGGTGGTCTTGTATAAACTTGATTTTCAGCTAGTTCTTTATTCTTCAAATGATCTGCTGCCATTTTATATTTACGATATTCAATTAATCGTTGAATTAATTGTTCTCGTGGATCTTCTTCGTACTCATCTTCATATTCAATTTTTTTCTTTGGCAATAACATCGCACTTTTTATTTCAAGCAGTGTCGCTGCCATTACTAAATATTCACTCGCTATATTTAATTCAATAATTTTCATCGTGCGAATGTAGTTCATATATTGTTCTGTTATTTCAGAAACTGGGATATCATAGATGTCAATTTCAAGTTCATTTACTAAATGTAACAATAAATCTAGCGGTCCTTCAAATTCTGGTAATTTCACTTGATAAGACTGATTCATCATCATCCCTCGTTTCTTTCATACCTTTTATTCAATCTTAAAAAGGCTAGGACAAAATTGTCTTAACATATGAATGTGGACTGATTAATTAAGCGATTCAGAAATATACTTAATTTTAGTTTTCCACTTTCTTATGTATAAAATATGTTTTGTCCCAGCCTCTTTTATTAGTTAAGATTCACTTGTATGATCTTTGTCATCTGAACACTTCTCGAAAAAGCTTTGTGTTAATTCATCTGCACATACATCATATTTCTCTCCGTATAATTGTTTAACGCCATCTATCATTTTCTTACCTATTCCTAAGTTACGATATGATGGATTGACAGAAATATGTTGAACAATCACATTTAATTCATCTTTTATTAATAAACCAACTGCCCCTACAACATCGTCATCTTCTTTCCACAAATACAAATGCCATTCTGGATTAGTTTCGTATTCATTCATCGTATGTTGTAAAAGTTTTACATCTCTTTCTTCAGGCATAAATGAAAGCAAACCCATTGCTATCTTTTCTTGGTTTTTTTTATAACGAATTAACATAAAAACCCCTCATTTAATTTAAAATATCTATATTTATCTATTTGCAGTAACTTTACTAAACACACTACAGCTAACTTGAAACATTTCAAAGTAATATCTTACTTAATGGATAAACTATTATATTACTTTTCTCTATCTTATGTCAAATGCTATTAGTATGTTTTCTTTTAAAGGAGTGAATGATTAATTTTATAATAGTATATCCATCAGATTGTTTTTGTCCAATTTTAAACGGAATTAAATTAATCACAAGCAACCATAGATTAAACAAAAAGAATAAATATAAAATATCTGTTTGTACAAAAACATTATATGCAATAAAGGCAATAATCGTGAGTGTTGCGCTAAACATAGGTCCCATTGACGTTATAACAATTTTTTCTCGAGTCGTAAATGGCTCTGTTCTAACAGTAGATGTTACACTATTAAACAGGAAAAATTTTCGAATAATAATTTGAACGTTCGCAAAAGTAGTTTGCCATAAAGGCTTGCCTAATCCAATTGTCAATCGAGTTGAAGTTGCTCCCATCAGTGCTGCTCCTACTAAATGACCTATTTCATGGAACAATAAACTTAAAGGAGCAATAATAAATACTAATATTAAAAATACTACTAGATAAATCATCTCTATCAATTAGTCTTCAATGACAATTTTTTCGATTTGATCTCCATTTTGCATACTTTTTGCATGTTCGATTCCTGATGTAACTTGGCCAAACACTGTATGAACTCCATCTAAATGTGGTTGAGGTTCATGTACGATAAAGAACTGACTTCCACCAGTATCTTTTCCTGCGTGCGCCATTGATAACGATCCTTCTTGGTGTTTATGAGGATTTCCTTCTGTTTCACATTTAATTGTATAACCAGGGCCGCCTGTTCCATTTCCTACTGGACAACCACCTTGACTAACAAATCCAGGAATGACTCGGTGGAATGTTAACCCATCATAATACTCATCATTAATTAGCTTAACAAAGTTCTCTACTGTAATTGGTGCCTCTTCTTCATATAAATCAAATTCAATTTTGTTTCCATTACCCATTAAAATATATCCTTTTTTCATTATGAACAAATCTCCTTTATTTTATAACTAAAACTATCCATATTCTACACTAGAAAGTTATTATCTTCCACTAGAAACCTCTATATCTGTTTCATATGGCAAATCATTTTTAACTATATCATCTAAAGTTTCTCTTTGGACAACTAATTGTGCGTGTCCGTTTTCAACAAAGATGACGGCCGGTTTTTGCAAACGGTTGTAGTTACTTGCCATTGCGTATCCATATGCTCCTGTTGAGAACATCGCTAATATATCTCCCTGTGTAACATGAGGTACAGGTAAGTCCCATATTAGCATATCACCAGACTCACAACATTTACCTGCAATCGAAACTATTTCTCCCATTGGTAAGTTAGCTTTATTTGCTACAACCGCTTCATATTTCGCTTCATACAATGCTGGTCGAATATTATCTGCCATCCCTCCATCTACAGCTACATACTTCCTTACATCAGGGATATCTTTCATGGAGCCGATTGTATATAAGCTAATGCCAGCATCCCCTACAATCGACCTACCTGGTTCAATCCAAATTTCCGGCATTGGGATAGATAAGTCTGATGTTGCTTGTTGAACTGCTTGGACAATTTTCGTAACATGTTGGTCATTTGGTAAAGGTTCGTCTTCTTTAGTATATCGGATACCGAACCCTCCACCAAAATTCATCACTTCAGGAACGAAGTTTGTCGTCTCTTTCCATTGCTTAATTTTATCAAATAACATATCAACGGCTAATACGAAGCTTTTCGAATTGAAAATCTGTGAACCGATATGGGAATGTAATCCTTTTAATTTAATACGATCATACTTATTAACAAGTTTAAATGCTTCATCAAGTTGGTCATTTTGTAAATTAAAACCAAACTTCGAGTCTTCATTACCTGTCATAATATATTGATGCGTCTCAGATTCAATACCAGGAGTAACACGGAATAATACATCCATTTCTTGCTTCGATTGTTGTAAAATATCTGCTAATAACTCTATCTCATAAAAATTATCAATGATAATACAACCGATTTCGTAATCAACAGCCATTTGTAAATCCGCACGACTCTTATTATTACCATGCATATGTATCTTTTCAACAGGAAAACCTGCTTTAATAGCAGTATAAAGTTCTCCTTCTGAAACTACATCTAAACTTAGCCCTTCTTCTTTAACTAATTGTAACATTGCTACTGAAGAAAAAGCTTTACTTGCATATGCTACTTGTGCTGAAACATTTAATTTTTTGAATGTTTCGACAAAAACACGGCTATTTTCCCTTATTCTAGCGACATCATATACATATAATGGTGTGCCATATTGTTTTGCCAAGTCAACTACGTCTAACTGTCCTACTTCTAAATGCCCTTTATCATTTACATTAAAAGGATGATTTTCTATCATAATAAAATCCCCCATACATATAATTAGCTTTTATAAATGTATCACATTGTTTTGTAAAACTAAAGGATATATCATTTAGAACGTTGCCTGACAATATCTTTAGGTTGCACAATTTTAGGTCGTTTAAAATCATCACGTAGCGGAATACGTAAAACAAAATGAATTAATGCTTTAAAATCAAATGGTAATAGTGGCCAAAAGTATGGCGTATGAATTGTTTTTAATGATACAAGATAAATAATCGTAATCATAAATCCAATCATAAACCCGTGTACGCCAAATAAAATAGTAATCATTAATAAAAATGTTTTTAATAATTTATTTGCTACACTTAATTCATAACTTGGGGTCACATAAGAACCGACTGTACTAATCGCAACATATAAAATAACTTCCGGACTAAATAAACCGACATCTATAGCTATATCTCCGATTAATACGGCTGCAATTAAACCTAAGGCAGTCGCTAACGGGGTCGGTGTATGTACAGCAGCCATTCGTAAAAATTCAACTCCAACATCGGCTAATATAATTTGTAACGGAACGGGTATATTACCTGTTTCTTTCGGACCGATAAATGACAGTGCATCAGGTAATAAATCTGGCTCCATCACAAACAATAACCAAGTCGGTAATAAGTAAATGGATGCAATTACCGCAGCAATTCGAATCCAACGTGTCACCGTACCGACGGTTGGTGTTTGACGATATTCTTCCGCGTGCTCTAAATGATCGAAAAAGGTAGTCGGCAAAATAATAACACTAGGTGATGTGTCGACAATGACTACAATATAGCCTGATAAAATATGATGTGCCGCTACATCTGGTCGCTCAGTATAACGTACGAGCGGAAATGGGTTCCACTTTTGATCAACGAATAACTCTTCTAATGCTTTATCAGCCATTACAATCGCATCAATATCTATTGCTTGAATCTTTTCTTTAATAATCTCGATATAGTCTTCATTAGCAACATCTTGTAAATAACTTATACAAACATCTGTCTTAGATCTTTTACCGACATGATACATTTCGTTGCGTAAATTTTTATCTTTAATTCGTCTTCGAATAAGCCCTGTGCTTTCAATGACATTTTCTGTAAAACCATCTCTCGAACCACGAATTACTCGCTCTGTATCTGGTTCTTCTGGTTGTCTTCCAGGGTAATGCCTTACATCAACAATATAAGCATGTCGTACTCCATCAATAAAAATAACGACAAGTCCATTAAGAAGTTGATCTGATATTTCAGATAAAACATTTTCCTGATCTACTTGTGAATTAATAAAACGATTTTTAATAATGTCATCAAGTTCATCCGATTCAGATTCATTATCATTCGTTCTAACAAGCATTTTCAATAATTCAACTATCGTCATATCATCGACAAGCCCGTTAACATAATATAGTTGAATATTTCGTTCTAAAATAACGACTTCTCTAAAATCTAAGTCAAAAGAAACTCTTGCTCCGAGTTCTTGTTTCATATATTGTTCATTATCTTGTAACTGTTTATATACAAACTTCGACTGCTTTATGTTCATCTCATCCTATTCCTTTCACTAACACAAGCCATTGAAATAACGAACCAAATATTTTACCAAAAATAAGCGCTGTTAATAAACCTAACATATATTTCTCCATGCCAATTCGTTTAGATAGTAATGGAAACACTTGTAAAACTTCAATTAATGCAGCTGCTAACATACCATTAAAAATCCCTTGCAACATACCCCAAACAACTAAAAGGATTGGTGATTGATTCCATGTTTGAAATGTAAAGGAGAGATATGTACCAAACAACGTTCCAAATAATAATGCGAAGGTAAATAACCTTGCTAAATGCCAACTTTTGGATAATTGAATTAACCTTGCAATTATCCCTAATACGGTTAAAAGCGCAACAAAAGCTCCACCTATAATTACCCCACTGGAAAAACCAATAAATATTTGTACAATATTAAATACGATCGTCATCATTTAAATCATTTTCATAATGGGCAATATATTCATTTACACGTTGTTTATATTGGAACAATTCTAATTCTAATGGGCTAGGCTCTTCATTAAATCGTTTATTAAACCAATGATTTAAAAATAATATCATCCCTACACCTAACCCTATAGAATACGGGATTTGAATGATTAACGGATATTGTTCATTATTTCCAGTGAAAAAGAAATGAAGTTTCTGATGAACCTCCTGCATACTCACATCATAATGGAAATTGATAATAGTCATCGCTGTACCAACGAATAATATAAGCCACACAAAAGCTATAACAAAAAATGGCATCTGCTTTTCCTTTTCTTGTACTTGAATAATAACTTCTGTTGCTCCTAACAATTCAATCATTACGTTCTTTTCATGTTGTTGGATATGTTCAATAATTTTGAAGCCATCTAACGCGACATAGTTCTCATCTTTTTCCGTAATATGATAAATTGGCATTTCTTTAAGCATTTGTAAATGTTCATCGTCTGTCACAAGGTGTGCTACATTTTCTAATGTTATGATTGATTCTTTATTTACAGATATTTTTCGCTTTAATCGTACATAAAGTGTTGTCATTATTCACACCCTTCCTTACCTCATTATGATTATGTTGTTACAAAGCTGGTATATTATACAAAATAGCTTATAAAAAATTAAGGAAAATAAAAACGTATAGAATCAATAATTTTCATTGATTCCATACGTTAAAACTTTCGATCCATTAATGTAACATTTGTTCTTTCATTTGTTCTAGTATTTGTTTTTCTAAACGGGAGACTTGTACTTGAGAAATCCCCAATCGTTTAGCCACCTCTGATTGTGTTTGATCTTTATAATACCGTAAATAAACTATTAATCGTTCTCGTTCTGTTAAATGATTCATTGCTTCTTCTAATGATATTTTATCGAACCAATGCTTTTCTTCGTCTGCTATCTGATCTAATAAAGTTATCGGTTCTCCACCATTTTCATAAACTGTTTCATGGATTGATTGAGGATTTTTCGCAGCTTCTAATGCTTGAGAAACATCTTCTGGTAATATATCTAATACCTCTGCTACTTCATAAACAGTAGGAGAACGATTAAGTTTCTTTGTTAAATCTTCTTTTGCAACACGAACTTTATTATTCAACTCTTTTAATTTACGACTCACTTTTACTGTACCATCATCTCGAATAAATCGTTGGATTTCACCAATAATCATCGGAACAGCATAAGTAGAAAAACGTACCTCATAAGATAAATCAAATTTATCAATTGATTTAATTAGTCCGATACTACCGATTTGAAATAAATCATCAGGATCATATCCACGATTTATAAAACGTTGTACAACAGACCAAACGAGACGTACATTTCTTTCTACTAAAGTATCTCTAGCTTCTTTATCGCCTTGTTGACTTTGATAAATTAATGTTCGAACCTCTTCGTTAGATAACATCTCACTTTTGTTAGAACGCACATTTACATTCATTATTTATCACCTAATGACAAACGCTATTTGCTGTAGTTAACTGCTTCTTCATCGTCACAGTTGTTCCCTCATTGATTGTCGATTTAATTGCTAATCCATCCATAAAACTTTCCATAATGGTAAAACCCATTCCAGAACGTTCTAAATGTGGTTTTGATGTATATAATGGTTCTTGAGCTTGCTTTATATTTTCGATACCCATTCCTTCATCTGAAATTATCAATTCAATCGCACCACTATCCTCAATTGCACAAGTAACAGTTATATAGTGATCAGGTTCATTATGATACCCATGAATAATTGCATTAGTAACAGCTTCAGACACTACCGTTTTAATTTCTGTTAACTCATCCATCGTAGGGTCTAGCTGACTAATAAATGCTCCAACAGTTGCTCGTGCGAATGCTTCATTTTTACTTACACTTAAAAAACGTAAAGTCATGTCATTTTTCAAGATGCCACCCCCAAGGAAAGTAAAGCATTTTCTTCATTTGGTTCTAGTCGAATAATTTTAAACATACCTGACATATTAAATATTCTTTCAATTGATGGATTGACCGCACATACGACCAGCTCTCCACCTAATTGCATAATTTCTTTATAACGTCCTAACAATACACCAATACCAGAACTATCCATAAAACTAACTTCTTCTAAATTTAAAATGACATGTTTCACTGTGCCTTCTCGTAGCTTATTTTGCCACGCTTCTCTTAAAATGGTTGCTTCATGATGATCTAATTCGCCACTCAAACGAATAATTAAGACATCTTCTTTAATTGTGAAAAAGGTTGTTAAACTCATTTCGTATCTTCCTCCTATATGTTTGTCATTATCTATATTCCATAAAAGATATATAAAACCTGCTATTAGACAAAACTAGTAAATAATAGCTAAAATATCTTATGATTCATGGAATTTTGTTATAAATCCGACGGCTCTCGACCATAAAGTTGTAAAATTCGCCTTTTCTATTTTCTCCTCCGTTTGAATCGTTGACTCATGAACAACTTTGTCTCCTCGTTGAATTTGCATTTTACCTACATTTTCCCCTTTTTTAATAGGAAGATCTTGCTGCAATTCATTTAATTCGATATTACCTTGCCATTTTTCATCTTTTTCTTCGTTTTTCTTATGTAACAAACTAATTGCCTCACTTGTCACTACGTCATAGTGCATATCTTTCGTGTGAAGCAAAGATAGTTCAGCTACTTTTTGTCCTTTATCATATATTTTTTCTGATTCGTATTGATTAAAAGCAAAATCTATTAAGTTCATCGTAATAGCGTTACGGGTCTTAACATTTTCAGCTCCCATTACTACGGAAACAACGCGCATCTCATCTTTTTTAGCTGTAGCTGTTAAGCAATATTTTGCTTCTTCTGTATAGCCTGTTTTTAAGCCATCAACATAAGGAGTATGACGAACTAATTTATTCGTATTTACGAGCCAAAATTCATTCTCTTCGCCTTTTCGTAAATAATCTTCATAAATAGAAGTATATTCAACTATTTCTTCATGTTTTAATAATTCCTTAGCAATAATTGCCATATCGTAAGCTGTAGAATAATGATTATCACTTGGTAGCCCTGAAACATTTTCAAAGTGTGTATTTTCTAATTTTAATTCTGTTACCCGTTTGTTCATTTGTTCAACAAACGCAGCTTCACTTCCTGCTATTCTTTCCGCTAAGGCTACACTAGCATCATTTCCTGAGGCTATCGCAACAGATTTTATTAAATCTTCTATACTAATAACTTCTCCTGTTTCTAAAAACACTTGAGAGCCGCCCATACCTGAGGCATTTTCACTGATTGTTATTTCTTCAGTTAGTTTGATATCTTCTTTTTCTAAAGCTTCCATAACGAGTAATAGTGTCATAATTTTTGTCATACTTGCCGGTGGTAATTTTTCATGGGCATTGTCTTCATATAAAATCTCCCCACTATCTCGCTCGATTAACAAAGCTGCTTTTGCATCCTTTGCTAAATCTGTTTCTTTTTCCTCCGCCGCTGTATGTACCGGGATTAAACTGGTACTAAACATTATCAAAATACTAACTATTATTACAAGTCGTTTCATACGTTTCCCTCCAACTTTTCATATATCTTTAGTCTGCCCAACATATTGGAAAATTATAACTTATAATTAGAGGAAAATATAATTATATTCTTTGTGCTAGTTTTTAACGTTGATGATGAGTAAACGTAAACTGCGACTTAAGTGTTGTAACTCATATTGCGTTAAAAAAGATACTGCGAAACTCTCGCTATGGAAAAGCACTGCGCTTTCCGTGGGCTCGCGATTAGCCTCCTCGAAAGAAAATCACTTTCAAGATTGGCAGTTTGGAGTGGAGGGTCGTTTACTCCTGTGGGAACAGCACGAGTCCGAAAATCCCTGTAGCAACACGGTAGTGTTGCTACAGAAGTTGAGGCCGTGCCCACGGAAAGAAACGACCCGCAGCGACATACTGCCTAACGCTAACCTTAATTATCAAGTACGGAAAGTTACGTCGCAGTTTTGTCTACTTTACAAAGTTGCTTTGCATTAAAAAACCACTAGAGTTAGATGTTTAGTCTAATTCTAGTGGGATGCGCACTTTCATGTGATGATATTATTCAATTGTTTTTATAATAAGTGTGTCTGACACTTTGTTTTGTCCGATTTCGATACTCTCTAGTAACATCGTTACAATCTCATCATTATTTTCGACATTAGAATGAATCGTAAAGAGCGTATCACCTTTTGTTACACTGTCACCTAATTTTTTATGCAATATTGCGCCAACACTTAAATCGATTACAGAATCTTTATCTTGTCGGCCTGCACCTAATAAAAGAACGGCTTTGCCCACTTTATCAGCAATTAATTTAGTTATATATCCTGACCTTTCACTTTTTACTTCATGTTGAAAATTTGCTCTCGGTAATAAACTAGGATCATCAACTATTTTCGAATCGCCACCTTGGGCTTCTACGAACGTTTTGAACATTTCTATCGCTCGACCGTTCTTTATATTTTCTTCTAACATCGCTCGTGCTTCTGCCATTGTGTTAGCTTTTTTCGCTAAAACAACCATTTGACTTCCTAATACTAATGTTAATTCTGTTAAATCGTCTGGTCCTTGGCCTTTTAAAGTGTCTATCGCCTCTTGGACTTCTAGTGCATTGCCAATTGCATAACCTAATGGTTGATCCATATTTGAGATAACAGCTAATGTATCTCGACCAACATTCTTACCGATTTCAACCATTGTTTTTGCAAGCTCTTCAGCTTCTGAAGCTTCTTGCATAAATGCACCAGCACCAGTTTTAACGTCTAAAACGATAGCATCAGCACCTGAAGCAATTTTTTTACTCATAATCGAACTGGCAATGAGTGGAATGGAGTTAACTGTCGCTGTTACATCACGTAAACTGTAAATCTTTTTATCTGCAGGTACAAGTTGAGCAGATTGTCCAATTACAGCTAAATGATTTTTATTAACTAAATTAACAAATTCCTCATTCGATATTTCAATATGAAAGCCTTCGATTGCTTCTAATTTATCGAGTGTTCCGCCTGTATGTCCTAATCCACGTCCACTCATCTTAGCTACTGAGACTCCGACTGAAGCAACGAGTGGAGCTAGTGTTAATGTAGTCGTATCTCCTACTCCTCCTGTAGAATGTTTATCAACTTTTATTCCGTCAATAGCTGATAAATCTACTGTATCTCCTGACTCTACCATCGCTGTTGTTAATGAAGCACTTTCTTCAATTGTCATTCCTTGAAAATAAATTGCCATTAATAATGCACTCATTTGATAATCAGGAATCATATCGTTTGTATAATTTGTAACGATGTAAGCAATCTCTTCTTCTGATAGAGATAGTCCATCACGCTTTTTTTCAATTATACTGTCCATGCGCAAGTTGTATCACCTTTTCATATCTTTATTTTTTGATTTCTTCTAAAAAACTTGTTCCATGTTCGGGTGCTTGCACAGCAAAGTTATCGGCAATTGTTGCACCAACATCAGCAAATGTTTTACGCTCAGTTAAATGAATACCTTCGTTAATATTATTGTGATATGCGATAAGTGGTACGAATTCTCTCGTATGGTCTGTTCCATGATGTGTTGGATCGTTTCCATGGTCAGCTGTTAATAATAATAAGTCATCACTTTCTAATAATGAGAAGACTTCTGCTAATTGTTGATCAAATCGTTCTAATGCCTCTCCATAGCCTAGCGGATTACGTCGATGTCCATATACTGCATCAAAATCAACTAAATTTAAAAAACATAATCCATTAAATGGCTGCTTTAAAGATTCCACTAATTTTACCATACCATCATCATTACTTACGGTTCTAACTGATTGGGTAATTCCTTCTCCATCAAAAATATCCGTTATTTTTCCTAAAGCAATAACGTCTTTATTACCTGACTCTAAATGGTCTAAGACTGTTTTTCCAAAAGGTTTTAATGCGTAATCATGTCGATTTGCTGTACGTGCAAATGCACCTACCTCACCGATAAATGGACGAGCGATTACACGACCAACTAAATAACGTTCATCTAACGTTAATTCTCGGCATATTTCACAGATTTCGTATAATTCCTCAAGTGGAACTTCTTCTTCATGAGCAGCGATTTGTAAGACAGAATCAGCAGATGTATAAACAATAATCGCACCTGTGTCAAGATGTTCTTTACCTAACTCCTCGATTATTTCAGTACCTGATGCTGGTTTATTTCCAATCACCTTTCTCCCTGTACGTTGTTCAATTTCTTGAATTAACTCTGCCGGAAATCCATTAGGAAAAGTTTGAAAAGGTTGATCGATATGTAGACCCATTAACTCCCAATGTCCTGTCATCGTATCTTTTCCTACAGAAGCTTCTTGCATTTTTGTATAATGTCCTTTTGGATTTGGCACGTTAGCAATGCCTTGAATTTCATTGATGTTTCCTAATCCTAACTTCTCCATGTTTGGCATGTTTAAGCCATTCATTTCTTTGGCAATATTACCTAGCGTATTTGCACCTAAGTCATTATATTTTTCTGCGTCGGGCGCTTCTCCAATCCCTACTGAATCTAACACTACTAAAAATATTCGTTTAAATGAATTCATTTATATTAACCTACCTTTTTTATTTTCTTATGCTCTTGGATGGAACTGATCATACATATCTTTTAAACGCGTTTTCGTTATGTGAGTATAAATTTGTGTTGTAGAAATATCAGCATGTCCTAACATTTCTTGAACTGCTCGCAAATCAGCGCCGTTTTCTAATAAGTGCGTTGCAAAAGAATGTCGCAATGTATGTGGGGTAATTTCTTTTGTTAACCCTGCATTAAGAGCTACCGCTTTAATTATTTTCCAAAACCCTTGCCTTGATAATGGACGGCCATGATGATTCACAAACAACGCTTGTTCTTGCTGATTTTTCTTCACTAAATGATTTCGCGAATGAGCTAAATAGTCTTCAATAGCTTCTTTAGCTATATCTCCTAAAGGAATAATTCGCTCTTTATTGCCTTTTCCAATACAGCGTACAAATCCCATTTTGAGGTGAAGGTCACTAAGCTCTAAACTAACAAGTTCTGTCACCCGTAATCCAGTTGCATATAATAATTCTAACATAGCTTTATTTCGAATAGCTAGAGGATTACGTTCTTTTATTTCAAGTAATTTCTCAACTTCTTCAAAAGAAATAACAGCCGGCAATAATCGATCTGGCTTTGGTGTATCAATATGCAAGCTGGCATCGTGTTGAACAATTTGATCACGTATCATGAATTGATGAAATGATCTTACGGAGGAAATCGTTCGTGATATCGTTGCACTTGATTTTTGAGCTGTTTTCAATTGCTGTAAAAAAAGTACGATATCATATCGTTGAACATCTTGCCAATTGGATATATCTTTTTCCTCTGTAATAAACATCATATAATTTTTTAAATCTCTTTTATATGAAATTATCGTATTCTCTGCTAAGCCGCGTTCAATTTGTAAATAATGAAAAAAGTCTTCCAATATATCTTGCATCTATATTCTCCTATTTGAAAAATAAATAAAATCGGTCTATTAGTCTTTCTTCCTCGCTAAAGACTTTAATTGCTGGTCCTTCTGGTTCGTCATAACGATGAAATTGTTCGTATTCTTCATGCATAGCTCGTAATCCAAAATAGAATAAACAAGTACAACTTACAAAAATAATCGTTACTTTGAACATTTTCCATAGATTAAATGTCATATCTCCGCCTACTTTCTAAACACATACTGTATTAGAAAGATATGCCAAAAACATGAAATTATATACCTTTATTTTAAATGATATTGTTATATATTCCTATATATTAATTAATTTAGTTATTATTCAGCATATAACCATTCATTAAAATAGAGAATAACTGCCGCAGTCCGAATATTTTATGCCCATACAAAATTAATATGAAAAATATGACATCATTCAATGTGTAAAATTTAGCGAAGGAATAACACGAAGACTCCTGCGGGAATAGCAACAACCGAAAATCCCCGAAGAAACGGGCTTTGTTTCTGAGGTAGTTGAGGTGTTGCCCGCGGAAAGCGTAGTGTTATTCCGTAGCGAAGTTTTATGCAATCATTCTTTAATTATATTTTAATTGAGTCACTGTTTCCGTCTATTATACAATAGTCACTACTTTATAATATATATCCACAATAAAATAGACTTCCTTTCGTCCAAGGAAGTCTATCATTAATTTACTTTTGCTTTAGATGTTTGGCATTGTTTACAAATACCATGGAAAGTTAATCGATGATCTTTTACGTGAAAACCCCAATCATCTTCAACAATTTTCTCAACATCGCCTAACAAATCTTCAATAATTTCTTCTACAGAACCACATTCCATACATACAAGGTGATGATGGAAATGATCGACTCCTTCTTTACGTAAATCATAACGGGAGACCCCATCACCAAAGTTAATTTTATCAACAATTGTTAATTCCGATAATAATTCTAAAGTACGATAAACTGTAGCTAAACCTATATCAGGAGCTTTATCTTTTACAAGTAAAAAGATTTCTTCCGCACTAAGATGGTCTGACTCTCTTTCTAACAATACAGTTAGCGTCGCTTCCCTTTGCGGGGTTAGTTTATAACCTTTAGAATGTAATTCCTTTTTAATTCGTTCAATACGCTGTTTCATGGGATACCCCTCCATCTTCACTTTAATTATAGGCAGACATGAAACAGCTGTCAAAAAATATCATTTATCCGGTATCATTATTTAAGCTAAAACATACTTATCATGCCGTAAATACTAGTTTTTAACAGCGCTTTAAATGCTTCATTGGATATGAACGTTTCAATTAGTGAACTACCTAATGCACAAATTAAAAGTATAATAAATAAAACACTATATCTCATAAATGGTTTTCCTATCGAATGGGTAACCGATCTACCAAATAACTTATAACATAAAGTTAAGGAGAAAATCATCGCTAAACTTCCTGCAATAATATAAACAGGAATAATAATGATATTTTGTGGAGCAATGGATAACGTTGCTAACAGTAACCCTTTTGCTCCTAATTGATTCACAATAAATCCTACCGAAAACCCGATGACAACCCCTTTTATGAAATTAAGTATCCATACTGCAGGAATACCGATAATCGTAATTCCTAATAAAAAGAATAAACTTAAAAATTTCACATGAAAAAAGAAACTTCTTGTTAAAATATCTTTACTTGGAGCGACTTCTTCGGTATTAACTTGCATAAAATAACGATCTAAGTGAAAAAATAAATCCTGCTTCTGAATAAACGTCATACTATTTACCATAACCGCACCAAAAATAATTCCCGTAATAAAAAGTGTTACCATAAAAAGATAAATCATCATATGTTGCTTAATGTGAGCCCATATATTACTTTTTTCAATATACATAGTCATCCTCCATCTATTAAAACTTTCTCTATTTAATAGATATGAAAGGAAACTAGTTTTCATTACGTTTATTTTATTTGTGTTTTATTTTACCGTATTTTCCTCCACCACCAGCTTCTACATGCTGCAGTCCATGACGATTATTTATAATCATATTTGCTATATCTTCTGAGACGACATTCAATAATTCACCTTTCGTAACATGATGGATGATATTCATTTCCGTTTCAAAAGCGTCAATTAACTTCTGATATGTTTTTGCTCCAAGGCCTGGGAGGTAATCTAAAGGTACTTGATAGTAATAAGTTGGCCGCTTCATTTCCTTTTCCCCATCTGTCGCAAGCTCTTGAATTCTATCATATACGCCATTAATAATTTTTGTACTGCCACATTCCGGGCATTGCTTTATCCCATAAGTAACGGATGCATAACAATTTTGACATACAGTTGTATAATATTTTCCTAACTTTGGATTCATACCATAATTCGCTTTTACTGCTCGTCCATCTTCTTCGTATAATGCTTTTTTCAATTCTGAAAATGATGGTTCTAATAAGGTCATCTTTTGATATTCTCGTCCTATTTTCGCTAATGAATGGCTGTCCGAATTAGATAAATACGTGAATTCTCGGAGTTCTTGAATCTGATCAGCCATATAAGAGTCAGAACTTAATCCAAGCTCAACTGCATCTATCATAGAAATATCAAAAACTTCCGTTAACGTGTCTTTTACGCCTTTTCCATACATACTTTTAAAAGGTGTAAAAACATGTGCTGGAATAAATAAGCCGCCTAATTCTTTTACTTTTAACTGTAATGCTTTACCAGTTCCATAATAACGTTGAGAACTTAACGTTATATTTTTCATTTTCCCTACGAGCCATTCTGAAAACTGTTTGATCGAGTGTAATGTTGGAAAGTAACATAATACATGAATCGGACCTTTACAATGTTCATCATATACTTCAATTTCTGAGCCCATAATTAAAGTCACTTGTTCAAAGGCTATTCCACCATCAGCTATTTCTTTAGCGACACCTTCATGTAATAAGTTCTCAATCTCAGTTTGAACAGCAGGTGCATGACAATCAATAATCCCAACGATATCTATACCTTTTCGACGACTTGCTTCTTTTAACACGTTCGTTAACGTTAACTTATTCGATGCAGCAATTTTAACAGGATCATTGAATATATCCCTACCGATATGAATATGTAAATCAACGAAATAATCATTTAGCTTCATGAGTTAACAACCTATTTCTTAAATATAATATAGCATATGCTGTTTTCGCGTCGTAGATTTTTTGTTCTAAAACGTATTGTTCCGCTTCTTCTAATGACAAGTAATGTACTTCTACAAACTCATCTTCATCAAGTGGAACAGCTTCATCTAATTTAATTAAGTTATCCGTAAAATAGACATGCATCAATTCGTCGGCAAAACCTGGCGATGTGTAAAATGATGTTACATATTGCATTTGCTCTGTCGTATAACCAGTTTCTTCCTCTAACTCCCTAACTGCTGTAATCTCAGGCGCTTCATTTGGCTCTAACTTCCCAGCTGGAATTTCAATTAATGACCGTTCTAAAGGTTTACGGTATTGTTCAACAAAAACAATCTTTCCCTCTTCTGTCATCGCTATAATCGCAACAGCTCCAGGATGTTTTACTATTTCACGCTTCGAATAATTCCCATCTGAAAGTTCCACATCATCAACTTGTAATGAAATAATTCGACCGTTAAAAACTTTTGTTGTATCTATCGTTTTTTCTTGAAATTTATTCATCGTCTATCTCCTTAAATGTTGCGATATCTTTTCATAAACTTATATATAAAATAGTATTCCTTTTGTTTGTAATAATAAACTTTCTACTTCTATTTTATCACAATTTGAACATTTTAGTTGTTCGTTGATTGCGTAAACTTTACAATAAAATTATACACTATAATTTTTTATTAGGAGGTAGAGCAATGAATGAAGGAACAATCGGAAAATCAACTATAAGTGTCCCTCATCTTACATTAGGAACGATGTCATTTCCCCTTGATAAACAATCTGTTGTTACTCTTTTATCCCGAGCACTTGATCAAGGAATTATTCATATTGATACAGCAGATTTATATGACTTTGGACAAAATGAAGCTTTACTAGGTCAATTTATTAAACACCATCGCGACCAAATCGTCTTAACAACAAAAGTAGGCAATCATTTTAATCCAAAAACGAAAGATTGGTTCTGGGATCCTTCTAGTCAATATATTAAAACCGCTGCCAAAAACAGTTTACAACGGCTACAGACGGATTATATCGATTTATACTTATTACACGGAGGAACAATAAAAGATCCAATAGACGAATCAATTGAAGCATTTGAACAGTTAAAAAAATCTGGAACTATCCGTGCCTATGGTATTTCATCCATTCGCCCAAATGTCATCAATGCATACATGAATAAATCGAATATAGATGCTGTCATGATGCAATACAGTATGCTCGACCGCCGTCCAGAAGAATGGTTAGATGTATTACATGAACAACAAATTAGCGTTCTTGCTCGAGGTCCACTTGCAAAGGGTATGTTAAGTTCTCATGCATTATCTTCTATTGTGAAAAAGGGGAAAAATGGCTATTTAGATTATAATTATAATGAACTTCGCCAAACGACAGAACAATTATTCAGTTTAGATGAACCATTAGAAAAGCTAGCTTTTCAATATGTACTCAAACATCCGGCAGTCGTGAGCGCAGTGTTTGGGACTAGTAATGAAACACAACTTCTTACAAATGGCCAATATGTAAACCTAGCACCAATGAACGATGAACTGTATCAAACAATCCAACAAATCACAAAAAAATCTTTCTACACAATGCATCGTGAATAACATGATGGGAAACATAACAAAACATTCAGAGCTAAACATCTGAATGTTTTTTCAAATAATAATTTAATTCCACAATCGCACTCATTAACTTAAGATTATCCTTTAGAAACAGGCATATACTTTGTGAAATAGGCTCCTAACAACAATAATACAAAGAATATAAACCAAGTTGATACACCTGTCATATTAAACCAATATGCAAATAAACCTACTACACCTATAAGAAGAAAACAAATGGGAGTTAATGCACTTTTCACATCAGTTAAACCTAATTTTCTTCTCTTTTTAATCACCAGAGTTCCAGAGATAATAAGAGATATTATTAATATTGCAGTTAAGACAACTTTCATATTTTTTGCCTCTCTTTTTTAACCAGTATGATCCGTTTTTTGAATAATTTTCCTTATTACGTATAGTTTAACATAAAAATAAATCACCTTCAAAATGTATAAAAAAGCACTTAAAAACACATATAATTAGTATTGTAATTATATGTGTTTTAAAAGTTAGTATCCTATCGTAAAATAAATATTTATATTTTAAAGTGGATATAATTATAGCTTGAAAAGTCGAAATAAAGTCATTGAAAAAGTGTTATTAGTAAATAATACTACAAACAACATATTCAAAGCAGTCCGAATATAAATAAATCCTTTTTCAGCTTTTTGAAGTGCAACAAACTTTCTAGAATAAAACGTACTTATTAAGATGAAATTACGTCGCAGTTGCTATCTATCAATTATTATTCTTTACTTAACAGTCACACCTCTCTATAATGCTATTTCACTCTTTTTACCGCTGGTGTTTGTGATGGATTTGATTTAACAGGCACAGGTATAACTTGCACTTTCACTTTTGTTTCTCCAATTACTTCAACAACAAACTCTTTCTCAACCTCTACTTTAATCATATGATCTTTATCTATACTACATTGCGAACAGTTCGGCTGTTTAATAACTTTCGCTATTACTTCATCTGTACTATTTAAAGAATGCTGATCGATTTCGTGTAAAGTTATTTCATCACTGTAGTGTACTTCTTCTAATACAACTTCAGTTCTTGTATTTTCTTGAAAAGAATACCATACATTAATATCATAACTTCCTTCAATTTCCACAACCTGATCTGACTTTCTCTTTGCTCTGTACTTATGATTAATAATCCAACATCCTAAAATACTTGATGGTTGCTGTTTCGGTCTCACCATATCAACCGCCTGCATTTTCCCTTTCCCTGTACCACACACTGCTTTCGTTATAATTTCTCTGTAATTTTGTTCATAATTTGTCATATTTCCCAATACCTCCTCATTAGTCACTCGTAGTGTATGCAAGACGAATACCTAAAGTGCATCTACATAAAAGAAGATATAAAAAAAGTCTTAAAGTTAGATAAACTAACTTTAAGACTCGTATATGTTACTCAGAAACTGTTTCACTTTCACATGATGTTTCATTTTCTTTTTTCGAACCTGTTTTACCTTCCATAATATCGCCGCCTGTATCTTTAATGACGTGATTAGTTACTTCACGTGCTATTGTTCCTGATACAAGCTGTAATACATCATTAACAACCGTTTGGATTTCCTGAAATTCTGCTACAACCGGAATATTATCTAATTCTTCTTGTGCTTTATCAATTTCAGCTTCAACAATTTCTAATGCTTTTTTCTTTTCATATGCTTGTAAATTTACTGCTTGCTTTTGCAATGTTTTTATTTTCGTTACTAGACGTTGAATCTTTTCGTTTTCATTCACTTTTGCTTCTAACTCTTTAAAACGCTCAATTTCTTCTGTCTTAGATAACATTGCTGCTAATTCTTTTGCATGATCTAATACTTCTGTTCTTGAATACATCGTCATTATCCATTCACCTCTACTGTATTTTTCACTAATTCACCGTTTAAAGACCACGTTCTTGTTTCTGTAATTTTTACATCAACGATAGAACCAATGATTGATTTCGGCCCTTTGAAATTTACTACTTTATTTTTTTCTGTATAACCGGCTAATACGGTATCATCTTTTTTACTTTCACCTTCAACAAGCACTTTCACAACTTGTCCCTTGTATGACTGCATCGATTCTCTTGATTGTTCATTTACTAAATCATTTAAACGATGTAATCTTGCTTTTTTCACATCGTCTGGGACGTCATCTTTCTGTACTGCTGCTGGTGTACCTTCACGAGGTGAATAGATAAATGTATAAGCTGATTCAAATCCAACCTCTTCCATTAATGTCATTGTCTCTTCGAATTGTTCTTCCGTTTCATTTGGGAAGCCTACGATAATATCTGTCGTTAATGTCACATTTGGAATAGCTGCTTTAATTTTTTTAACTAGTTCTAAGTATGAGTCGCGTGTATATTTACGATTCATTTTACGTAAAATATGACTGCTTCCTGACTGTACAGGTAAGTGAATATGGTCTAATAAATTACCACCTTTAGCTAGTACTTCGATTAAATGATCATCAAAGTCACGTGGGTGTGAAGTAGTAAAACGGACTCTAGGAATATCAATTTTACGAACATCATCTAATAAGTCGCCAAAACGATACTCAACATCTTCAAAATCTTTTCCATAAGCATTCACGTTCTGACCTAATAACGTTACTTCTTGATAACCTTGAGCAGCTAAATGACGGACTTCCTGAATAATATCTTCCGGTAATCTGCTTCGTTCTTTTCCTCGTGTCATCGGAACAATACAATATGTACAGAACTTATCACAACCGTACATAATATTAACCCATGCTTTTATTTTACCTTGACGCGCTTTAGGAAGATTTTCAATAATGTCGCCTTCTTTTGACCATACTTCAACGACTTGTGCTTTGCTAAACATTGCTTCTTGGATTAGATTAGGGATGCGATGTAAATTGTGTGTTCCAAAAATTAAATCGACGTGCTGATGTTTTTGTAAAATTTTGTTCACGACAGATTCTTGTTGGGACATACAACCACATACCCCGATAATTAAATCTGGATTTTCTAGCTTTAAAGGTTTTAAATGACCGAGTTCACCAAATACTTTATTTTCAGCATTTTCACGAATAGCACATGTATTTAGTAAAATGATATCAGCTTCTGTTGTTTCAGTAGTCGCTTCATACCCCATCTCTGTAAAAATCCCCGCCATTACTTCTGTATCGTGTTCGTTCATTTGACATCCATACGTGCGGATAAGAAACTTTTTACCTTCTCCTATTTGTTGCATCTTTTCTGGTATTTCAAAATCATAATGAACTTCTATTTCATCTCTTCCACGCTTTCGAGCTTGATTAATATTAGGTGGTTCATAAGTTGTTTGAAAATAATGTGCAAAATCTTCTGTTGTCTTCTCTGTTAACGGTTTGTCCTGAGCGGATTTTTTGTCCGTGGACTCTACCTGTTTAATTTGTGCTTGTTCTTTTCTTTGTTGTTCGTTCATAATAATCTCCTTTCTCACTTACTTCTATATGTCACTGTTATTAATTGAATGTATCCATCTAACTAGTATATATTTTTTATTATTATTTCACAACAGAATGCCCTTCCTCTCTCTATTTATAACAGAAAAAAACTACCTAATTACAGGTAGCTTTTTGCAATCTTCATTCTGACTTTTTATCTCGGTTGGACTATTAACTTTATTGCTGTTCTTTCCTCACTATCAATCATTATGTCTGTAAACGCTGGAATACATATTAAATCTACTCCACTAGGTGCAACAAAACCTCTTGCGATAGCGACTGCTTTAATCGCTTGATTTAATGCACCTGCACCGATAGCTTGTAATTCCGCTGTACCACTCTCTCTTAAAACGTTTGCTAATGCCCCTGCTACTGAATTCGGATTTGACTTTGCTGAAACTTTTAAAACGTCCATTACTGTACCTCCTTCATTAACTAATATAGGTTTACTGCTACTATATTCTAAGGAATGATACCTTATTACTTTATTATGGACGATAATTTTAAAAATTCAACCAGAAAATGACAATAGTAAGAAAATTCTCTTTATAACAAATCAAATGTAGGTAGTTGAATCTATTTCGTTATTCATATTTAGTATGTTAAACACGAACCTTACATTTACTGATAAATCCGTTTCCTTTCATTACAGTCGACTGCTTTCTACGGGCATGGCCTCAAGAGTCAGTCGACTTGCATTCAAGCAAACTTAGTTGTTCAACGAAACACGTATGATTATGAAATGTTATAACTGATTGATTCCATTTAGTTAAAAAACGGGTGATCATCATTAATCATAATTCGTTCAATCTTTTTTGCCTTTCCTGTAGCTGTATCAATATCAATGATACAACCATTTAATTGATTTCTTCCACTTTTATCTACATCAAAACGAACAGGCATATTTGTTTTAAAACGATTAATTACAGATGCTTTATCTACACCTAAAATACTATCATATGGACCTGTCATTCCCGCATCTGTTAAATATGCAGTTCCATTTGGTAAAATGCGCTCATCAGCTGTTTGTGTATGTGTATGTGTACCAATAACCGCACTTGCTCTACCGTCAACATACCAACCGAAAGCTTGCTTCTCACTCGTTGCTTCTGCATGAAAGTCGATAAAAATAAGATTTGTCCTCTTCTGTGCTGCTTCAATTAACTCATCTGCTTTTTCAAATGGATCATCATGTGGGTCTAAAAATGTTCTACCTTGTAAATTAATGATTGCCACTTCATGCTGATTACTTTTCACATAAACAATCCCTTTTCCTGGATTGTTTTCCGGAAAGTTAGCTGGACGAATTAAATAAGGAGCATCATCAATAAAATCAATAATTTCTCGTTTATTCCACGTATGATTTCCCATCGTTATCGTCTGCACACCTAAATTTAAAAATTGTTTATATATTTTTTCTGTTATACCTTTTCCAGCGGCAGCGTTCTCACCATTTACAATCGTCATTTGTGGGCGATATTTTTCTTTTAATTTAGGGAGATACTCTGCTAACATATTGCGTCCTGGAGAACCTACAATATCTCCAACAAATAAAATCTTCACTTTCATCATCCTTATTATTTAAAATTTAAGCTTTAAAAATTACTGGTTGTTTAGAAAATGGTGTTGGTCGTAATAATTATTTGTCTTAGCGAAAGAAATATACGAAGACTCCTGCGGGAGGAAAGGCCTCGATGTGACCCCGCAGAGCGAAGCTCGAGGAGGCACATTAGCCGCCCGCGGAAAGCGGAGTATATTTCTGTAGCGACTCTCACCAACACAGTTTGTCGTACACCCAGATTATTTTGAACTATGTATTAATTATTCTACCATACAAGACAAAATAAAAAGAAGCAGTTACATAAAATAACTACTTCTCTTTATTTATCTTTTATTTAGCATATTCAACTGATCTGGTTTCTCGAATTACAGTTACCTTAATATGTCCAGGGTATTCAAGTTCCCCTTCGATACGTTTTCGAATATCTCGTGCAATATGCGTTGCACTTGCATCGTCGATTTCATCTGGTTTCACCATAATGCGAACTTCACGTCCTGCTTGAATAGCGTAAGATTTATCTACACCTTCGAATGCATTGGAAATTTCTTCTAATTTCTCTAAACGTTTAATATAGTTCTCTAACGTTTCACTTCTCGCTCCTGGTCTAGCCGCTGACAATGCGTCTGCTGCTGCCACTAGGACAGAAATAATAGAAGTTGCTTCCTCATCACCGTGGTGTGATGCAATAGCATTAATTACTACAGGATGTTCCTTGTATTTAACAGCTAATTCTTTACCTATTTCAACGTGACTTCCTTCTACTTCATGATCAATTGCTTTTCCGATATCATGCAGTAATCCTGCTCGTCTAGCTAGCATTTCGTCTTCCCCTAATTCGGCTGCAAGCAGTCCACTTAGGTATGCGACTTCCATCGAATGCTTCAACACATTCTGTCCGTAACTTGTACGGTATTTTAAACGTCCCAAGATTTTTATTACATCAGGATGTAATCCATGTACGCCGACTTCAAATGTTGCTTCTTCACCAAGTTCTCGTATATGTTCATCAACTTCTCGTCTTGCTTTATCTACCATTTCTTCAATACGAGCCGGATGAATTCTACCGTCTTGTACAAGTTTTTCTAAAGCAAGTCTAGCGATTTCTCGTCTGACTGGGTCAAACCCTGATAATATTACTGCTTCTGGTGTATCATCAATAATTAAATCAATACCTGTTAATGTTTCTAAAGTACGAATATTTCGACCTTCACGTCCAATTATTCTTCCTTTCATCTCATCGTTTGGTAAATTAATAACCGATACAGTTGTTTCAGCAACATGATCAGCAGCACAACGTTGTAAAGCAAGGGATAAAATATGTTTCGCTTTTTTATCGCCTTCTTCTTTAGCACGGTTCTCTGCTTCTTTGATCATAACAGCAGTTTGTTGTTTTAAATCATTTTCAACATTTGTTAAAATAATTTGTTTAGCTTGGTCTGTTGTGTATCCAGAAATGCGTTCAAGCTCCGTATGTTGCTTAGCTATTAAAGCTTCCACTTTGCTTTCCATTTCTTCAATTTGTTGTTGTTTTTCCGTTAGCGACTCTTCTCTCTTCTCTAAAGATACTTCTCTTTTATCAAACGTAATACTCTTTTTGTCTAGAATTTCTTCTCTCTGCACTATGCGATCTTCTTGTTTTTGTATTTCAAAACGACGTTCACGCAATTCTTCTTCTGCTTCTTGACGAAATACATGACTTTTTTCTTTTGCTTCAAGAAGTGCTTCTTTTTGAGCGGCATCTGCATTCCGATTTGCTTCATCTACAATTTGTTGGGCTAAATTCTCAGCACTAGAGATTTTAGCTTCTGCTATAGACTTACGAATCAGATAACCAACAACAATACCGACGATTAGGACTAACGCGAGCAAAATGGAGATGATTATAGGATTGTCCACATTCTTCACCTCCCCTTGCTATGAAATTGTATAATTCTTTATTGTCGGCATATACCATATCAATAATGATTAAAATTGTATAACTTAGTTCATTTGTTATACAACTTAATTTTAATTGTACCAATAACCAATGTCAATAGAAAGCTTTTTCTTACACTTTCTTACAATTTTTTGAAAAAGGAAAAAGAGACTGAAACAAAACTATCTTCATACATAAATGTAGGTTGATAAAATAAGCGTTCCGGAAATATACTTCGCTTTCTGCGGGCGAGCGTTGAGCCGCTTCAGGCTTCGCCTTTTAGTGACTCAACCTGCTCTTTTCTCCCGCAAGAGTCTACGTATATTTCCTACACTTAATTTTATTTTTACACTTTTTCATGTATAAAAGATATTTTGTCCCAGCCTCGTTAATCATTTATTATTCTAAATCAGCTTCTACCTGTTCTTCTGCTGCTTCCTCTTCCGTTTCTTCTGGAGCTTCATCTAATTTATATTCATCTCGAATACTTTGATGAATTTCTTCGGCCATTTCCGGATTTTCAAGAAGAAATTGTTTAGCATTTTCTCGACCTTGTCCTAATCTTTCTTCTTTATAAGAATACCAAGCTCCACTTTTTTCAACGATGTCTAATTCAGAGCCGATATCAAGAATCTCTCCTTCTCTTGAGATACCCTCACCATACATAATATCTACCATTGCTTGTTTAAATGGCGGCGCTACTTTATTTTTCACGACTTTAATTCTCGTTTTGTTTCCTACCATATCAGTACCTTGCTTAATTGTTTCTGCACGTCTAATTTCTAATCGAACAGATGAATAGAACTTTAACGCTCTCCCGCCTGGCGTTGTCTCCGGACTACCGAACATAACCCCTACTTTTTCACGAATTTGGTTAATAAAGATTGCGATTGTCTGTGATTTATTAATCGCACCAGATAACTTTCTTAATGCTTGCGACATTAATCGAGCTTGCAATCCCACGTGAGATGCTCCCATTTCTCCTTCAATTTCAGCACTTGGTACTAAAGCTGCTACAGAGTCAACGACGATTACATCAATAGCTCCACTTCGAACTAACGCTTCAGCAATTTCTAAAGCTTGTTCTCCTGTATCTGGTTGAGATAATAATAAATCATCAATATCGACACCTAATGCACGGGCATAATTAGGGTCTAATGCGTGTTCTGCGTCAATAAATGCTACTTGACCGCCCTGTTTTTGTGCTTCGGCAATCGCATGGAGAGCAACTGTTGTTTTACCAGATGATTCTGGACCGAAAATTTCAACAACACGTCCCTTAGGATAACCACCGATTCCTAATGCTAAATCCAATGCCAATGAACCACTCGGAACTGTTGCAATCTTCCTCTCTGCTTCTTCACCTAGTTTCATAACAGAACCTTTACCAAATTGTTTTTCTATTTTTCGTAACGCTTCATCTAAAGCTTTTTGTTTATGACTCAATACGTTTACCTCCCAAATTAATCTATCTCTATCATACATTGTTTTTATCGATTACACAACTAAAAAGGCGAATAGGTGTTCTTGTATTTAGAAGTGTAAAATAGCTTTGAAATTCAAAATTCATTATATACTATTAGTCAATTTTAGAAATCATCTATTTATTTACATCTATTTTAAAAAATGTAATTAATTTAATTTTTATTAAAATTAATTTCATAATTCATTTTAGTATCTAAAAGACGAACTTCATGTTTGCTGTTAGATACGTTTACTTTCATTTCTGCTGACTGACTCTTGCAAGAAAAAAATAAGTCCGAAAACCCTTGAGACTGTGACAAAGCTATTTTTATGTACCAATATGGATGGATTGGCTAATCGTTTCGGAAATATACTTAATTTTAACTTTCTATTTTCTTATGCATAAAATATGTTTTGTATCAACCACTAGAGTTAAACTCATGCCCACTAAAAAAACAGTTGGCTCTAATAAAAACAAACAAATGTAGTATTAAACACTGTGTTCGTGCCTAAGTTTTTCTTCATTAATCATGAAATTGTTTCATTTAAATATCGTAACAACATTTCATGTCCTTTTAAAACTGATCTGCTTCTAATTTGCATGCGATCTCCTGGGAAAAAGCATGATTCTACATGGGAGTAATTAGTTTCCTTATCATATAAACCAATATGAACAGTTCCGACATCTTTTCCTTCTAACGTGTCAGGGCCTGCTACACCTGTAAAGCTAATCCCAATTGAAGTATCTAATGTTGTTGCGATATTTTTTGCCAATTGCTCTGCACAAGCAACGCTCACTGTCCCTTCTTCTTCAATTACTTGTTCATCAACATGAAGCACATGTAATTTCACATTTTTATCGTAACAAATAACTGAACCCTTATAGACAGAAGATGTCCCGTTTAAAGATACAAGCTTATTGGCGAATAAGCCTCCAGTTAAACTTTCTGCCGATGAAATAGATTTATTTTGTTGTTGTAACAATTGAAATACCTTTTCTTCTAAAGAATCATTGTTCATACCGTAAAAATAATGCCCAACTTCTTGTAAGATAGCTTGTTTTGTATTCTCTAACATGTATTCAACCTGTTCTTTTGTGTCCGCTTTTGCTGTCAGGCGAATTGTTACTCCATCGTTTTGTGCAAGTGGAGCAATTGTTGGATTTTGTTGAGATGAAATTAAATGTTGCAAGCGATGTTCTAACGCTGATTCACCTATTCCAGTAAAGCGAAGTACCATAGATTGAATAACCATTTCGCCATTCATACTTTTTAAATAAGGAATAACATCATCACTAAATAGTTGTTTCATTTCTCTCGGTACACCTGGTAGAAAAATCCAACTATTTTCCTCATGTTCTACAATATTACCTGGCGCCATCCCATATTTATTATAGAGTACTTGTGAATGTTCAAATACCCTTGCTTGTCGTTTATTATTCGGCGTCATCTCTGTACCTTGTTGTTCAAAAAACGCTTTAATTTTTTGCATTGACTTTGGCTCTTCAACAATGTTTAAATGACTTAATTGATGAAATGCTTCTCGTGACATATCATCTTCAGTTGGACCCAAACCACCAGTTATAATGATGACATCTGATCGTTCTTTAGCCATTGCTAAAGTATCTACTAAGCGTTGTAAATTATCTCCAACGACTGTATGATAAAAGGTATTAACACCATGCATAGCTAATTGTTCAGACATCCACTGTGCGTTTGTGTTTGCGATTTGTCCTAATAATAATTCAGTTCCAACAGCAATAATTTCTGTTTTAATATTTTTTTTCATTTAGAATCCCTCAAAACATGCCAATTTTTAATAAAGTAATCTACACCCGACCATACAGTTAAAATTAAAGCTATATATAAAATGACTGTATCTACTGGGAGATCAAGATAAGAAAATGGGAAGTTATGGAACATTAAAAAGATTATCGCAGCAATTTGCGATACCGTTTTTAATTTCCCCATATTACTCGCAGCTAAAACAACCCCTTCTCCAGCCGCAACTAATCTAAAACCTGTTACTGCAAATTCACGACTAATAATCGCAATGACAATCCAAGCGGCAGCTAAATCTAATTCAACGAGTAAAATAAATGCAGCTGAGACGAGTAATTTATCTGCAAGAGGATCAAGGAATTTCCCCATATTCGTTATTAGATTATATTTTCGTGCAATATATCCATCTAACCAGTCTGTTATAGATGCGATGATAAAAATTAATCCAGCTACAAAATGTGTAATTGGTAAATTTGTTGCTCCTATACTCCACTCTCCCCAATCAAATGGAAGTGTTAAAACAATGATAAATATTGGTATTAAAAAAATTCGTGATAATGTAATTTTATTTGGTAAATTCATGTAAAAAGCTCCATTCTTTCCTTAATTTAATTAATGTAAATTGTCATCATGAACAAAACCCCTCTCAACAAAGAGGGGTCAACATTTAATCTGCTTTTTCTAGGTTAATCCACATTTTTTGATGGACAATTTGATCTTTATCAACCGGATATTCCATTTCTACATCATTCAATAAAATGGATAATCCAGGAGCATTTCCTATATTTAAATAAACTCGTTCTTCGTCCGACACATCAATTTCATCTACATCTGTATCAGCTGTTAAACTACCTTCAAATAAAACTTGTTCATCACTGTTTAAAACTTGTACATATGTTTCTCCAGTAGGCTTCAATTGTAAAGTGACTTCATCGCCACTGTAAGTAAAGTCAAGTGTAGATAAGGGTGAATTCCCTTCTCCTTCTTCCACAACTTTAAATGTGTTCTCATCTTCTGATTCATCTTCTACTTCTTCATCATCCGCATCTTCTTCATCTTCAGCTTCTTCTTCATTATCGTCATTAGCTTGCTTATCGCTATCCTTTTGACGGACTATTTCATCATTTTCTTGAGGTGTTTCTACACTATCATCATTAGAAGACGACTTTTGTAATAAAATATAAGCTACGAAAATAATTCCGACAATAAGTACAACGACGATAACTGTTGGTAAAAATGATAAAAAAGATGATTTGTCACTAGACGATTGTTTGTTACGATCAAATCTAGTATATGGAACCGTTTCTTCCTCTTCTTGTTCAATTGTTTCTTCGTCAAAGTTTTCTAAAATAACATCTGCATCTAATCCTACTGCTTGAGCGTATTCTTTAATAAAAGCTCTTGCATAAAAACGACCAGGTAAAGCATGGAAATCATCATGTTCAATGGCAACTAAGTAACGTTTTTGGATTTTTGTTATGTCTTGAATATGATCCAATGTTAACCCTTGCTCTTCCCTCGCTTCTCTTAAAATGACTCCTATTTGCATGCTAAAACACCTTTCCCCTTAAAATTCAAACATAGAACCACCCATTGGTCCAACTTTTCCTTCAATTTTTTCATACGTAATTTCTTCCTCTTCATCACGTCTAATTTCAATAATATAATCGAAATCATCTAATGTGTATTCTGTAGTTTGGACAAATATATCAGGATGTTCAACTACTTTCGTTGCTGGTAGTTGCATAATTTCCCGAATTAATTGCCAATGCTCTTCATTTGCACTTTGTTGAGAGACGACACCATCAATAATATAAATATAATCATCTCCGTACTCGCCGTCAATTAATTGATTGCGTACTGTTTGTTTTAATAACGTACTTGACACGAATAACCACTTTTTATTAGCACTTGCACTACCTGATACAATTGCTTCTGTCTTGCCTACACGAGGCATCCCTCTAACCCCTATTAGCTTATGCCCTTCCGTTTTAAATAATTCAGACATAAAATCGACAAGTAAACCAAACTCTTCCCGAATAAACCTCACTGTTTTGCGGTCTTCCCTGTCTAAGTGAATATATTTTCCATGGCGAACAGCCAAGCGATCAATTATTCTTGGTTTTCTTAATCTCGTTATTTTAATAGTATCTACTTTAGCTAAAATTGTTTTTAAACGTTCTATATTTTCATCTTGTTTACATAGAATCAACATACCACGCCTTGAATTTTCAATCCCATTAATACTTACTATATTAATGGATAACATTCCTAACAATGTAGAAATATCACCAAGTAAGCCTGGTCGGTTATATTGTAACTCATACTCAAAGTACCATTCTTTTTTTGTCATTACAATATCCTCTTCTCTTTATCTTAACGTCCTTCTAATTTTACCTAATCAAACAATTATTTGCAATACAATTCAAATGAATCCATTGCAACATTCGTATTTTTAACCGAATTAGTATTATAAAATGAACTCACTTTCATTATAAATAACCTTTTCTTTCATTTTTGAAACATTGATTATCGCAAAATAAAAAGGTTACATCACGAGGATGTAACCTTTTCTTACTTCTTCTGGACGAGTTTGACCATTGTACTAGCTAGTGCTGCTTGTTCTTCTTCTGACGCTGCATGCCAAAGTTCTTGTAACATGCGTTCTTCTTTGTTCTCTGGTTCAACATGACGACTTAAATAATCACCAACGTGTTGAGCGACATTTACAATTGCTTGATTACTCATGCCATCATCTTTTGCATCCGTTAATTTGTTAGCTAAAAACGATTTCCAAGTTGAAAAATCATCTAAAACAGACATACATTCTCCCTCCTTAATGTACAATTAGTATGGATTTTGCCAGACTGTTTATACATTTAAATGGGGGAAAAATTAAAACCAGCCGCCTGTTATATTCATAATTTCTCCTTGAATATAGTTTGATTTATCATTGACTAAAAAACTGACCGCATGTGCTACATCAGATGTTAAACCAGCACGATTCATTGGAATATGGGAAATAATCTCAGATTTTTCATCTTGCATTAAATGTTGATTCATTTTCGTATCAATAAATCCAGGACTTACCGCATTCACAGAAATACCGCTCAGTCCAACTTCTTTTGCTAATGCTTTTACAAAGCTATTTTGAGCTCCTTTAACCGAAGAATACATAACTTCATTACTTGCACCAATATTACCCCAAATCGATGTTATTAACACGATTTTACCGTATTGGTTACGAATCATTTCTGGTAAAAAGTAATTTGTAATTAACCAAGGAGCTTTCACATGAATATGCATCATGTCATCCATTTCTGATTCTGTTGCATCTTGAAATAAGCCATAATGTGCCGTCCCACTAACAAAAACAATAGCATCTACATGGTAAGCGACTTCCTCACATAAATGCCGTATCGATTCGCTATCCGCTAAATTAGCCTGCACTGTTTGTAAAATGGCATCTTCTCGTAATACATATTGTAGTCGCTCAATAATATGTTGGCTCTTGTGATAGTGTAAGATTAAATTATAGTCTTGTGACGCTAACTCAATCGCTATCGCTTGACCAATGTCGCCACTCGCCCCCAAAACTAATACGTTTTTGTTCATTTCATCACCTAATTAACTTGACTTTACCGTACAAACCGTTAATTGTTCCTCATTTACCCACTGTTGCATAAACTCGTGGATTTCATCTAATGTAATTTCTTGAACATATGCCGTTAATTCATAAAAATCTAAATCTGCAAAATGATAATATACATATTGATTGGCAATAAATTCTAATGAATTCATGGAACGTAATAATTGTCCGATATATTTTTTCTTAATTGTTTCTAGTTCTTCTTCCGTCATCGATATAGTGTTAATTCGTAATAATTGTTCAAATAAACGTTCTTTCAACTTCTCTGGTTCTCTTGTATTACTACTTATTAAAGAAAAACTAAAACTTTTTTCAACATTTGTACTATATTCAAAACTGTCGTCAATCAATCCTTCTGAATACAGCTCTTCATAAAATTGTCCACTAGCAGAAAATAAATAATCTAATAACAAGTCTTGATACACATCACGACGTAAAAATTCTTCTTTACTTAATGTATATGCCGCTTCTTTTATACCTACTGTTACTTTCGGTATCGATACAGGCAACTCGATTATACTGTCTTTTTCTTTCACCTCTATAGGTTCTTCTGGAAAATGCTTTTCGACATTTGTAAATGTTGGAAATGATTTTTCCTGCTGATTTGCTTCAATCATCTCCATCATGGAAGCTTCATCAAAAGCACCGATAACACATAATGTCATATTTTCCGGATGATAGAACGTGTGATAGCACGTGTACAAATCTTCTTTCGTTATGTCTTGAATTGAATCAACAGTACCCGCAATATCAATGTGTACTGGATGATGATGAAACATGTTTCTGATTGTTCCCATGAATGCTTGCCAGTCCGCTTGGTCATCATACATTTTAATTTCTTGTTCTATAATCCCCTTTTCTTTCTCTACCGACTCATCAGAAAAATACGGGTCTTGAACAAAATCTAATAATACTTCTACATTTTCTTCTACTGATTTAGTCGTTGAAAATAAATAAGCTGTTTTCGTGAAGGATGTGTAAGCATTTGGTGACGCTCCTTGCTTTAGAAAATCACTAAATACATCTCGATCTTCTTTTTCAAACAATTTATGTTCTAAAAAGTGAGCAATACCATCTGGAACCGTGACTTCATCCTCTTCTCCAATAGGGATAAAGCTTCGATGAACGGAACCATAATCTGTCATGAAAACGGCATATGATTTCGTTACTTCTTGTTTTGGAATTAAATATACTTGAAGTCCATTAGACAATGTCTTTTTCATAACTGTTTCATCTATTGCTTCATATTTCGTTTTATTCATTCATCTCACCTCCGTGATCACTTGTTAATAAGTAAATAGTATCTAATTCAACTTTTTGTGCTATAGCTACTACATCAGCTTTTGTCACTTGGGAAATATTTTCAATAAACTGTTCTGGTGATAAAGCTTTTTGTCCAACAACTTGTTGATACATTAATTCAACAATACCATAAGCACTATCCATCGTTTCTTTTAACTCACTTATAATTAATTCCTTCGTTTCTTCCACTTCTTGTTCAGTAAAGTCGCCTGCTTGCATTAAGTTAAACTGCTCATTGATTATCCTTTTTGCTTGTTCATAATCAGTTGATTCTATCCCACTAAATACAAACATTAATCCTTTATGACTCTCAATACGTGAAGCGGCGTAATAAGCTAAACTATGCTTTTCACGAACATTGATAAATAACTTCGAATTAGGAAAGCCTCCATAAAGTCCATTAAACACTTGTAATGCACTATAATCATCATCTTTATACGTACAATTTGTTCGATAACCAAAATGTAGTTTCGCTTGTTGAATCGATTGTGTTTCAACAATTTCTTGAGATGTATCACGCTTTTGTATTTCTTCTGACGTTTCAGTTTCATCTACTTCATATGTTGGACGTTGAAAAACATTCGTCACTTGTTGGGACATAGACTGGACATCTATATCTCCAACTACATATAAGTCCATATCATCAGAAGCTAATACAGAATCATAATATGTAGATAAATTTTCTCCATCAATAGTAGATAAATCTTCAGTATAACCATTCGTATGAATACTATATATTTCATTTTCACACATATTATCAATTAATCGTTGATTAGCAAACGATACTTTATCGTCATAAATCGCTTCAATTTTACTTTGTAAAGTCGCTTTTTCACGAGTAACAATTTGTGAGTTAAATCCTGTTTCTGTTCGATTCGGTTCAAAAATAATCTCATAAAACAATTGTAATGCTTCTTCCATTATCGTTGTTTCGTTTTCAATAAATCGCTCGTTTGCTACTTCTAATTGATAATGTAAAATATGTTCATTACCTTTTTTCATACTAGATAATGTTAATACTGCACCATACAGCTCGTCTAATTTAATCATTAATTCCTTTTCAGATGGATATCTTTTTGTACCTTGTTCTAACACATAAGGAAGTAGAGCACGTTTTGTAATTGTTTCCTTATCAAGACGACTTTTACTTTTCATGACGATATTGACTGTTTTAAACTTTTTCGTTGGGATAAAATGATAATTGATACCATCTTTATCTAAACGTTTTTCACTTAGATTCATTAATTATTTCTCTCCTTTTTAACAACATACTACGTTTAACTTTCATCTAACATTCTTTTGATTAGTTTATACAACTATATAAATTTTATGAAGTTGATTCTTCTGGTGGTGGAGAAATTAAAACAGTCCTCGGCTTACTCCCTTCATGAGGGCCGATAATTTGTTGATCTTCCATTGCATCTACTAATCTAGCTGCTCTGTTATAACCTATACGAAATCTTCTTTGTAACATCGATACACTTGCAGTTTGTTCCTTAATTACTAATTGAACAGCTTCTGTAAACAACTCGTCTTCTACCTCTGTTTTACTTTGTACTTCCTCAGCTTCTGGCATCATATGTTCTTGATAAGATGCTTGTTGTTGGTCTGTACAATGTGTCACAATTCTTTCCACTTCTGCATCTGATAAAAAGGCTCCTTGTACTCGCATTGGTTTAGACATCCCGACCGGAATATATAACATATCCCCTCGACCTAGCAATTTCTCAGCGCCACCCATATCTAAAATCGTTCGTGAATCGACTTGTGACGATACACTAAAAGCAATTCGAGATGGGATGTTTGCTTTAATAATTCCTGTAATGACATCAACTGAAGGTCGTTGTGTTGCAATAATTAAATGAATTCCTGCAGCTCTAGCCATTTGCGCTAAACGAGTAATCGAATCTTCAACATCTTTTGAAGCTACCATCATTAAATCCGCTAATTCATCTACAAGTACGACAATATACGGTAATGGTGCGGTTTTCTCATCTGTTAATTCATTTTGTCTATGAATATGTTTATTATATGATTCTAGATTTCTTGTTCCGGTTTCAGAAAACAATTCATACCGGTGTTCCATTTCCGTGACTACTTTTCTTAATGCCATTGATGCTTTTTTCGGGTCTGTTACAACAGGAGTTAATAAGTGTGGAATCCCATTGTACACATTAAGTTCAACTTTCTTCGGGTCAATCATCATCATTTTTACTTCATTCGGCTTTGCGCGCATTAAAATAGACGTAATAATACCATTGATACAAACACTTTTACCGCTTCCCGTTGCTCCAGCAATTAATATGTGAGGCATTTTATTTAATTCGCCTTCAATTACGTTACCAGATATATCTCGTCCTAATGCAAATAATAATTTTTTATGCAGTTGATCAGAAGTATCAAGTAATTCACGAATAGATACCGTGGCAACTTCTTTATTAGGTACTTCTATTCCAATTGCTGACTTACCAGGGATAGGTGCTTCAATTCGAATATCTTGTGCAGCTAGAGCTAAAGCTAAGTCATCTTGTAAATTTATAATTCGACTTACTTTCACTCCCGCATCTGGTTGAACTTCATACTTCGTAACAGCTGGCCCGACATTAGCTTTCGTTACTTTAGCTTTTACACCAAAACTATGAAACGTATCTTCTAACACTTTCACTATTTGCTGAATAGAAGATTTCTCACGTTGTTGAGTTTGTTTTACTGGTTCATCTAATAAATCCATACTAGGTAGTATATAATCTGAATCATCATCTACTGCTATTTCGTGAAGCGGAATATCTTCATCAACGTCCTCTTCCATCTCTGGTGCAACATCTAATATAAGTTGCTCTGCATTTTCATCAAATGAATATTGTACATCTAAATCTTCAGTAGGAACTTGTTCTCCAATTGGCTCAACCGCCTCTACTTCTTCAGATATTTCCGGCTCTTCTTTTATCTTTTTATTCTCTTGACGATTTTCTTTAGCCGTTTTTAGCTTCTGAGCAACTAAAGAGGATAATTTCTGTATGTATTGTTTTATAAATGTATAAACATTGCCAATTGATAGATTCGTAATAAATAACAAACCAATTAACAATGAAAAAACAGCGACTATTTTCGCACCTGCTAATGAAAATAAAAAGTATGTCAATGCAAATAAGATTGCGCCAATCATACCACCGCCTAATTGGCTATTCACTCCATCACCTTTTGTATAGTGAAGAAAATTATCCCAACTTGCTCTTATAATCGATGTATGCTGCGGATCAATAAGTAAACGATCAAAAGTTTGAATATGAGTTAATAAGACGATCCCTAAAAAGAATACAGTTATTCCTACCAGTCTTTTTGTGTAAAAGGTTGGAAATTTCCTTTTTACAACTAAAACAATACCAATAATTAATAAAATAACTGATAAAACAAAATACCAAATCCCTAAAAACCATTTAAAAATATTTTCTAAACTTGTTGGGATAAATCCGTCACTAATCATTGATGCTCCACTACTAAAAATCGATAAAAAGATAAATAAAAGGCCAAGTAGTTCAAATTGTAATTGTTTTTTTAAGTTTTTTTTCGTTTTCCGCTTTTTCTTTGCCATGATGTCACTCCTTCCTTTATATAGCATTCATATTTATGTTGCATCACATTATGTAATAACTAATTGCACTCCATCCTTTTATAGTACAAGAAAAATAACCTGACGTATAGTTACATTACTTTTCATAAGCAAAATGAAATATATGTTCAGGTTAGTTTGTAATTTTAGCATTTTTATCAAATGCATATTATTTAAAATTAAATGCCAAGTATCCTTACATAGTATAACATATTATGACTATTCGTGAATATAGTCATTTTTAATAATCGTTCCTGGAGAAAATGATGGTTGTAAATAATCTTGTGGATCTGTTGAAAGCAATTGCACGAGTTGTAACTGTGCATCTTCTCTTTGTTGAGCAATGACCATTTTCCCTTGAATAGATATTGTTTTATATTGTTGGGCTTCACTTGGGAAAATCTCTTCAACTGACATAGGTGTATATAATACCATTATTCCACTTCCTTCTTGCCGATAATCTCATTTAACTTTGCAATTGCTTCTTTAACTCCACCAACATCATCAATTAACTTATAGTCAACTGCTTCTTTACCGACTAAATTTGTACCTATATCTCTTGTTAAATTACCTTTAGCAAACATTAATTCTTTGAAATCATCCTCTACAATGGATGAGTGTTCCATTACGAACTGAATAACTCGATCTTGCATCTTATCCAAATACTCAAATGTTTGTGGTACACCAATGACTAATCCTGTTAATCGAATCGGGTGAATTGTCATCGTAGCTGTTGGAGCAATAAAAGAATGCTTCGCTGCGACAGCAATTGGTACTCCTATTGAATGTCCTCCTCCAAGGACAATAGAAACGGTCGGTTTAGACATGGAAGCAATCATTTCTGCTAAAGCTAGACCTGCTTCGACATCTCCACCAACTGTATTTAGTAAAATAATCACCCCTTCAATTTTAGGGTTTTGTTCTATGGCAATTAATTGCGGTAAAATATGTTCATACTTTGTCGTTTTATTTTGTGGCGGTAATTGCATATGTCCTTCTACTTGACCAATAATAGTTAGCACATGGATATTAGAATCGGGCATTGCGGGGACATTTGTTTGTCCTAATTCTTTAATCTTTTCAACAATAGTCGAAGGCGAAACATCTTCCATTTCTTTTTCTGCATCTTTTTTCGTATCCAAATTCGATTCACTCCCAAATAATCATTCACCTATAGTATGAACATTAGAAAATGAAACATACATAAACAGAAGTGATCGAACAAAATATTGTTAACAGAGAAATGCATAATTGACAGAAACTACGACGTAATTAAAGAATGAATGCATAAAGCTTCGCTACGGAATAACACTACGCTTTCCGCGGGCAACACCTCAACTTCCTCCGCTAAATTTTACGCATTGCATGATGTCATATCTTTCATGTTAATTTTATTAGAGGCATAGAGTATTATAAAATTATTTTTAGGCATTAGCAAACTCTGTATAATATTCATAATTAAATCTCAAAACAACCATATAAAGTCACTGAAAAAGTATCATTAGTAAATAAAACTATAAAAAGCAAATACAAAGCAGTCCGAATATATGGAGACTCCTGCGGGAAGTAAGAGTCTATCAAGACCCCGCAAGGCGTAAGGCTGAGGCAGGCAAAGAACGTCACGTCCTGTGACAAAGCCCGCATTTGGACGTCCTGAGCTTCGAGATTTGATACTCGCCCTCGGAAAGCGGAATATATTCGGACTGCGATGATTAATCTCCAATTATTGAATATAAATCAAGCCTTTTTCAGCCCAGGAAGAGATGCAATATCTATTGGTTTTTTTACGCAATTTACATTACCTAGTCAGCTTTTTATTGCGCAGACTAAAAAAACACCAGTTTTAAACTGATGTTTTTTAGTGTCTTTTATTCTATTTAACTAAAATCCATTTGTTTATTCAATGAATCTAGTTCAAATGCTTCGTGTAGTGCATTAACAGCTTGCTTAATATGCTTATCATGAATCAAGACCCAGATTGTCGTATGACTATCTGCTGCTTGTAAAATTTGTACATTATTTTCAATTAAAGCATTCGTTATTTTTGCTACTACTCCTGGAATTCCAGTCATACCTGCACCAACAGCTGAAACTTTGGCACAGTTTTCAGTGACATTTACTTGGAAACCTGCTTCACTTAATAATTCGACAGCTTCATCTATAAAATCCATCGGAATGGTAAATGCAACAAAGCTAGAAGAAATATTAATAAAGTCAACAGAAATATCAGCTTTTTCAATGATAGAAAAGATTTCCGCTTGAGAATCTAAATCATTATCTTCAATAGGAATCACTAATCGTGCAATCTCATCAATGTGAGCAATACCTGTCACTAATCTATCCGGTATGTCAATTCCAAGTTCTTGACCCCATGAAGATGTAATTAATGTTCCTGGTTCTTCTAAATAAGTTGAACGAATCCGTATTGGAATCTCTGCTTGCATCGCAATTTCAACTGCACGAGGATGAATTACTTTTGCTCCTTGATGCGCTAAATTAGATGTTTCTGCATATGTTACTACATCGATAGAAGATGCAGATTCTACTACTCTAGGATCTGCAGTCATGATGCCATTCACATCAGTGAAAATCTCAACCGCTTCTGCTTCTAATGCAGCACCAAAAGCAGCTGCTGTTGTATCACTTCCGCCCCGACCAATCGTTGTAATATCACCAGATTCAGTTCTACCTTGGAATCCTGCTACTACGATAACATCGTGTGTTTGTAACTCATGCTTAATACGATCTGGTTTTATATGTTTAATTTTTGCTTCATTATATTCATCATTTGTAATTAATCCTGCTTGAGCACCATTTAATGCTGTTGCTTTGATGCCTTTTTGTTGCAATTCATTTGATAGAACAACAGATGAAATCGTTTCGCCACATGACATAAGCATATCAAGTTCACGTTTTGCACTATCTGTTTCTTCTTCATATTTAACCATATCTAATAAAGAATCTGTTGCATAAGGATCTGGACTTCTGCCAATCGCGGAAACAACAACAACTAACTTGTATTGCTTTTCAAGTGCTTGTTTTATTTGCCTAATAACATGTTCACGATTTTCCTTTGACTGTACAGATGTTCCACCAAATTTTTGAATTAATAATTGCATGCTTTTTAAAACCTCACCTTTTTATTTTAAACTAAATTATTTTTAACTAATGATGTCGCAATTTGGACTGTATTCCATGCTGCTCCTTTTACTAAGTTATCAGAAACAACCCATAAATGGAACCCATTATCCGAATCTAAATCTTTACGAATACGACCAACAAATACATCCTTTTTCTCTTCTGCACTTAAAGGTGTTGGGTATGTTTGTGTACTTGGATCATCTTCTAAAACAATACCTTCTCCTGTGCTAATTGTATCTTTAAATGCATCTACTGATACGCCATCTTGGCCAAGTTCAACAAATACACTTTCTGAATGAGAATTAACAACTGGTAATCTTACACATGTAGCCGCAATACTTAAGTTTGGTTCATGCATAATCTTTTTAGTCTCATTCATCATTTTTAATTCTTCTTTTGTAAAACCATTTTCTTCAAACATATCAATTTGCGGTAAAGCGTTAAAGGCAATAGGATAGTGTTTCTTATCAGACCCTACAGGTAAGACGTTTGCTTCCATCTCTTCCCCATTTAAATATTGCTGTGTCTGATTTGTTAATTCTTCCTGTGCCGCTAAACCTGCTCCTGAAACTGCCTGATATGTTGATACAATTACTCGCTTTAAACCAAATGTCTCTTGAATTGGCTTTAGCGCAACTACCATTTGAATAGTTGAACAGTTAGGATTAGCTATAATACCTTTATGATGTTGTAAATCGTCTTCATTTACTTCTGGAACAATAAGTGGCACATCTTCATCCATACGGAATGCGCTTGTATTATCTACAACAATAGCGCCATGTTTAACTGCTTCTGGTGCTAATTTTTCAGAAATCGAACCGCCTGCTGAGAAAAATGCGATATCAATATTTTCAAAACTATCAGCTGTTGCTTCTTGGACTGTAACATCCTTACCGGCGAACGAAACAACATTACCTGCTGAACGTTTAGAAGATAATAATCTTAGCTCATCAATTTCAAACGGCTTTTCTTCTAAATATTGTAAAATCTTTTGCCCAACTGCTCCAGTAGCTCCTACAATTGCGACGTTATACTTTTTCATATTTGACATAAATAAGTAACCCCTTCCAATTCTTAAGACAAGTTAAAAAAATATTATTTATTCTTTATAATAACATAGATTACGAAGAATAAGGAATAATAAGTGGTTGAATTTGCTTTTTCTCTAATGCATGTTCTACAGAAGGGACGAGTAAATCCATATTAGCAACAAGGGATGTCGGCTTTTTTTCCGGGTTATCTTGACCAAATGGAATGAAATAAATTAACTTACTACTCATTAATCGCATTAAATTAACACCATTAAGTCCTAGGGCATCGTTTGTACTAATCCCTAACACAACTGGTTGCCGATTACGCATCGTCGCTTTAGTAGCCATCAAAATGGGGTTATCCGTCAAAGCATTAGCAAGTTTACTCAAAGAATTACCTGTCATCGGTGCGATAACCATACAATCTAGAGGTGCTTTAGGTCCGAGTGGTTCAGCATCTTGTATCGTTGAAATCACTTTTTTATTTGTAATTGATTCTATTTTAGAAATGTGATCATCGGCATCGCCAAACTTTGAATCTTCATTTTTCACTGTATAGGAAACGATTGGTACTACATCAGCTCCTAGATCCATCAGTTCCTGTAATTGTGGAAATACTTGATCATAAGTGCAGTGAGATCCTGTTAAACCAAAGCCAATGCGTTTATTTTTTAAAGACATTTTATCATACCTTTCTTATAATGAATTACGTTATAAGGTATGTTTACTCCCTAGAAACTGTTCTGTACTAAGGATTAGAGTTTTGCCTATTTACACAAAAAGCTTTGTGCAAAATAAAAAAGACTAGGAAAATAATCTAATGAGTTCTCTTAAACGATGCAAACACATAATTCGGATAGCAAAAGGGGAAGCCAAATCTCATTAAATTTAGCTCCTTATTTTTTATTAATATATCAATGTTTGGAATGAATTTGTCTCTAAAAGAGTATGACGATTTGCAGTGTAATTCGTAATGTTACAATAGACAGTGTAATTATGCGAATTGATATACTGATTACTATGCTAAATGACCTGCGGCTTGAAACATTAAAAAACACTCAGATATTAAATCATCTAAGTGTTTTCGATATTACTTACTTCCGCAATCGCGCCCTATTCTTGAACACTCTTTATTTTCTTATAAATAACAATAGCACCTATATAAAAAAAGGAGGTTGAAAACTTTATATCCACTACTTCTACAGAGGTGTTATCTATAAACTTGTTTATCTTTCGACTTAAACCTGCTTCAGTAAATCCTGTAAATATTTGTACTTTCAAATTAACCACTCCTTAACTTATTTTTATTAAACAATTCTGCCCTATTGCTTAATACTGATTATTTCAAAGACAGGTGTTCAACTCAATTTTTTTTCAATAAAAGACGCTTCTCTCATTACGGAAAAGCGCCTCGTTTTGAAAACATTATTATTATTTTTCTCTGATCGGCATCCATATTTCACTCTTGAATCTCGGTGAGCTTGTGTCCTTGTTTTCATTCCATAGAATTTCAGGACCTTCTACTTGCTCGTAATTAGAAGAAGGGAACCATTCGGCATATATACGCCCCCAGATATCCTGTAATGTTTCAGGAAATGGTCCAACAGATTCAAATACAGCCCATGTTAGAGCAGGAACATCAAGTTGGATAAAGTTATTAGGACATTCATTTGTTGTTGCAACACCGATATAATGATCAAGTTCCCCTTTTTCTTCCATTCGACCTTCTGAAAAGTTTACAGATGCACTAAGCAATCCCACAGGTTCAACATTGGAAAGTTTTTTAAGTTTATTTATCGCTTCAACATCTAAACTGTCCCACATAGAGTCGATTTCTGGATTAGCTCCGTTAAAAATAATAGGGACTCTTTTTTTAATTCCAATTATGCTAAATGCCTCTTTTCCTTCAATTCGATAGTCCATTGCAATTCCTCCTTTAATTGATAGTTGGAAGGTCATTCGTGGATAAGCTTTTATTGTTTGACCATTATTTCTAGCTTCTGATGGTGTTATCCCATGAAGGCTATGAAAAGCCCTAGTAAAAGAGTCTGGAGAATTGTATCCATATTTAATGGCAATATCAATAATCCTGAAATTGCTATTGTTCAGCTCAAAAGCTGCAAGCGTGAGACGCCTTCTCCGAATATATTCCGACAACGTTACTCCTGCCAGAAAGGAAAACATTCGTCTAAAATGATACTCTGAACATAATGCCCGCTTTGCTACTTCATGACTGTCAATTCTATTAGTAAGATTCTCTTCAATAAAGCTCAAAGCATCATTCATGTTTTTAAGTGAATTCACTTTAATGACCTCCCCTACATCAACAGAATAACAAGGAATGAAAGATTCTATCCGACTTTTCATGCACACTTATGCAGGGTCAACTTATTCTTCCGCAATATGACCCGATTGGGCACAGTGCATCTTCAACAACTGCGCCCGATTCTTGAAGAACAATGATGAGTAGTTGTCATAATGGTTTCACTTTGATCTTTCAGTTAATTCAATAATATTTACTTATCTATAACGAGAGAATCAATCTCAATTAATGTCTGCATCCATTTATCTCTTGATTGGTTCCTCATGTCAATATTAGAATGGGATGAGCTTTTTCCAATACGTCGACATGGTTCTATTACCTTGTACTCCTCAAATTCAGTATGAATTCCAGGTAATGCCTCAACTTGATTTGTAGCTAAACGAAAGAAACCACCTATCCGAACATCCATTTCAATATCTGTAAGCCCAAACAATTCCTTAAGAATTTGAGGGGAGATTCATGCTTTAAATAGAGTTTCTAGTTTATGCTTATATTCCCTGTTTACTTCTATAGATTAGTTGTCTTCAATTTTGAACCAGGAGATTACTTCCCATGTATATCCATCTATATCTTTAAAGAGACGTGTATAGCCCCAATCTTCCGCCGTACCTTCTTTGGTAATTTTTCCGCCAGCCTTTAATGCACCTGAAAGAATGGAATTAACCTCCTTATCATCTTTAGCAATATGACTGAAAATAACGTTGGAAGGATTTACATTAACTTCATGCTGTTTGGTCATCTTGGCGAATCCTGAACGCTCATACAAAACTAAAGACATCTCTCCTTCCAGAAAGAAAGCAACGTGATCTTCACCCGATGAAACTTTGTCTTCGGGGAGGGCGAATACTTCTTTATAAAATCCTGTTGACAGATCTAAATTCTCGACAGGTATTGTTACAATATCAATTTTTGGCTTCAACATCTATCACTCCTTGACCTTTTTATTAAAAAATGATTAATAACCATAATAAGCATGCCTTTATGGCATTATACAGTCTTTTCACAACTAAACTCAAGTTGCCCTTATTCCATTAAATGGCCCGATTGTTGAATTAATAACTGAACATTAAAATAATTATCTGCACGTATTTAGTACGTTTTCAAGATCATGGTTATGTAATTTTCCCAAATAACGTTTCAATTCAGTACCGTGAATGGAAGTAATTTTGGAAGTACGTACAACTGACGGTTTTAATAATCCGGCTTCCTCCTAATACTCCAAAACAATGTCAAATTGGTTTCTTGTTTTCTGACTAGTAACTGGTGCAATAATAACATCTATATCTAAAGCTAATTCATTTCCCACAATAACAACAGGGCGCTGCTTAGTTTGCCGTGTGCCTTTAAATAGAACATCTGCCAACCAAACTTCACCCTGCTCACTTTCACTGCTCATTGTATATATCATCCTCTTCATTATCCCACCAAGAATAGTTTTCCCCCAATAAAATAACGTCCTTAGCCATATATTTTTCTTTAATTTTCTCAAGTACTTTTTGACGTTCTTGTTCACTTAACATCTCGATTTCTTTTATGATTTTATCAGGAATAGACATATAAGCCACCTCCGATTACTTTATATACTTATTATACCTTATTTTTTCGGTAACATAAATGTTCAATTTTATTTAACTTAAGAGATAAGTTAAAAATATTTACTATAAAAGTCATATCTTAATTTTCCACTCAGATGTGCATATATCCTTGTTGTGTCACTTTGTTGTCTCACTTTTCTCATGACCAAGAAGACTCTGTATCACTTCAAGTGGAGCACCATTATCAACCATATGTGTTGCATAGCTGTGACGTAATTGGTGTGGATGAATTGTTTTTTTGATACCTGCCCTATTGGAGATACGTTTAATAACATATCTTAGTGAATCCACACTCATACGTCTTTTCGGGTTACATTCTGTAACAAATAAACAGTCTTCCACATCGTCACGTTTCTCAAGATATCTTTTCAACCAAATGCTACAACGTATATTAAAATAAACTTTCCTTTCTTTATCACCTTTCCCGTGTACAATAACGGAATTTCCTGTGAAATTAATATCTTCCCTGTTTAATTTTGCAACTTCTCCAATTCTGCAGCCAGTTGAATAAAAAAACTCGAATAAAGCATTTTCCATCGTGGTATGACATCCTTCGCGAAGATGCTCAATTTCATGTTTGGATAGAAACTTTGGAATTCTTTGTCCTCATTTTGGTTCTTTGAGTTTAGCAGCTGGGTTCTTCGAGATATGCCCTTCCTCATGTGCCCATTTAAAAAGTGATTTAATGAAACGTATTCGATGCCCTAAACTAGATGGTTTCAGATGTCCACCATCGTCTATCAGATACTGCTTTAAACTTTCTGTTGATAACTCATTCATTGCAACATCACTAAAAAAGCGTTTTAAAAGATTATATTGAAAACCATACATCTTCAAAGTGAGAGGAGAATAGCCTTCAATTTTTTTATCAGACTGGTATTTACTCCACGCTTCCGACAACAACATATTTTCACGCTCCATACTATACAAAAACCTTATTCAACAATCGTGATGTACAATTATATAGTGAGGAAAAGTCACTATCAAAAATAGACACAGCTCTAATTAAAGAATTGTGCCTATCTTATGAATTGCTTACCAAACTATCGCGCCCTATTCTTGAATAACGAAAGTATGAAATTTGAAAAAAACACTTTACTAAAACCACAAGAGTAAATCTTTTTTGCTCTTACTCAATACATAATACCGAAATATCCTTCCATCCATACGCAACATCCTCTACTACGGTTCCTCCAAACGTACTAGTCCTATGAATATATTCTTTTCCTCCCATACGTTCATAAAAACCAAGTCCAGATTTATTCTGTCTCATTACCCAAACCATCATAGAATAAATACCTTTTTCTTTAAAATACTTAGCAATAGCTGAAACAAGCTGCCTACCAACACCTAATCCTCTACATTCCTGTAAGAGATAAAGCGAATATAGTTCTCCATCAAAGCTCTTCTCATCAATACTTTTACCTGATGCAAAACCTATAATTTTCCCTGTATCATTAATTGCAACATAAATAAAAGATTCATTTTTGTTATTTAAGAAATCAATCCACTTTTTTTCTGCCTCTTCGTACGATAATGCGTCCAAATAACCATTAGGTACTAGACCACGATAAGTATTCCTCCAACTATCAACATAAACTCTTGATACGCCCTTTATATCTTCTTTACTTGCTATTCTAATTTCCAAGTTAAGTGCCTCCAATGCAAAACAGTAAAATAATGAAATTTATTATTACATTCTTTCTTCAACCCCAGTTTGCTCAATAAGTGTTATTCCTTATAATGACCCGATTGTCGAATAACCTTTCTACTATAAATTGTAACAAAAAAATTAAAAACCTCTAAAAAGGGAAGTAAAAAGCACTGCAAAATGCAGTGCTAATTGATATTATAATTTGATGTGGTTTAAGGTGTGATTTAATATAATATTTACTTATTTACACCTCTGAAGAGAACCCGTTAAAAATAATCTGCTAATCTTTTTTTGAGTTTATTAAAATAATATCTTCGCCAATCTTTTCAATCATATTCCAATAAATCTTTTCTGACTCGGCTTCTTTCTTTAACCCAAACCATTTATAGTTCGGTATAATAAACGCTTCTATTTTACCTGTTGTTGGATTAATTTGTAAATCTGTCTGACCTAATACGCCTAATCTGGAACCTTCATGAACATCAATTATTTCCTTATCACTAATTTCTTTAAAACGCATCGATAATAACCTCCTCTTATTGGGGGATTATTCTTTGCTCATTAATCATTTGGAACGATTAATGCTTTTGCATGTTCCTCGGTAAATGTTTGTTGAATAACCTCATTAATCCGTTGCTGATCAACACCATCAATATCCCGAATAATATCATCTAATGAACGGTGTCGTTGTAAAAGTAATTCATTTCTACCATTACGACTCATTCGGCTATTTGTGCTTTCTAAACTTAACATCATATTGCCTTTTAACTTTTCTTTACTATTTTTAAACTCTTTTTCAGTTAATCCGTGTTCTTTTAAATTTAAAATAGTATCTCTAATTGTATCTTCTAATAAGGGTAATTGATCGACATTTGTACCTGAATAAATAGCGACCATTCCACTATCTAAATACGTCGTATGGTAAGAAAATACAGAATAAGCTAAACCACGCTTTTCTCTAATTTCCTGAAATAACCTAGAACTCATGCCCCCACCAAGAACGCTATTAATAATACGCATTGTCGGGATATTTTTATCATCAATTGCTAAGCCATTATATCCTAAGCAGAGATGAGCTTGTTCTGTTTTGCGATTTTTTACAATCGTTTGGTTTTCAAATACAGGCTTCTCTCTTTTTAGTTCATTATGTGTATTAGAAAAACGATCAAACTCAGCTTCTATTTTATGAACAAATGAAGGCTCAACATTACCAGCAATCGAAACAACGATATTGTTTGGTGTATAGCGAGCATCTTTGTAAGCTAGTAAGGTGTCTTTTGTGAATGTATGCAAATGTTCTTCTGTTCCTAAAATAGATCTACCTAATGGGTGATTGCCATAGGAAGCTTGTGACAATAAATCATGTACGTGATTATCTGGTGTATCTTCATACATTTTAATTTCTTCCATCACTACTTTTCGTTCACGTTTAATCTCTTCTTCTGGAAAAGTTGATTCGAAAAACATATCTGATAAAACTTCTAATGCATACTCTTTATATGTGTCTAACACGCGTGCATAGTAACACGTATATTCTTTTGATGTAAAAGCATTTACTTGACCACCAATGGAATCAAATGCTTCAGCAATGTCTTGAGCGTTTCTTGTTTTTGTCCCTTTAAAAAACATATGCTCTAAAAAATGTGATATACCATTCATTTTTTCTGATTCATTTCTCGAACCCGTTAATACCCATATTCCAATTGTAATAGAGCGAACAGTTGGAACTGGTTCTAATACAATTCGAAGGCCATTTTTGCAAGTATGTTTTGTTATCATGGCGATTCCTCCTGCTGTATTGATTAATTTAGGTGATGTCCTTATTCTTATGTAAAATACTTATATGATGTTAAAAGTCGCTACAGAAACCTACTTCGCTATACTTTATTTCTTCAATTAATATTTACACTAACAAACGGACACACTCTTAGTTTATCTTGTTTCTTGCATTAATTGTTCAATCGTATGTACCCGGTATCCTTGTTGTTTTATATCCACTAATAAGCGGTCTAATCCTTCTGCAACAACAGGTGTCGGATGCATTAAAATTGTAGCGCCGGGATGAACTTTATCCATAACTCGGTTAATCATAACAGAAGCTGATGGCTTCTGCCAATCGATTGTATCTACAGTCCATAAAATGGTTTCCATCTGTTCTTGATCCGCTATTTTAACAACAGTATCAGTAAAACTTCCACTAGGTGGTGCGAACCATTTTACCGGCTTATCAATAATAGCTTCTATTATATCATTTGTTTTCGTAATTTGTTCTTTAATCTGTGGAGCTGTCATTTTTGCCATATCAGGATGATTAAATCCATGATTACCTATAAGATGTCCTTGTTCATCAATCATTTTTAATGTGCTTTTGTTTTCTTTTGCCCATTGTCCTTCGATAAAAAAGTTCGCTTTTACTTCGTGTTCTTTCAATGTCTCTAACATAACTGGGATATGTTCTGTTCCCCAAGAGACGTTTATTAATAGTGTTACCATTTCTTTCTCTGGATGACCTCGATAAATAGGTGATGCGGGTAATTGTTCTAACGACACATTTGGCTTAATTTCATCAAACACTAATTTTTCTTTATCAAATTGCTCTGATTCTTTCATGTTTTTATATGACTTCTGGATATTTACCTTTCTTCCATTACGTCCAGGTGTTTTTTTCCATACATTATCAATATAAGCATCTTCCGCTTCTTCATTATAATTAGGAGCTTCCTGCTTAATTTCTTCTAATAAAGCTGGTTGTTTTTTATCCACTGGAAGACTTAGCAAATTAAATGAAACTAAATTAAATTTAAATAAAAATAATAGTGCAAATAAAACAACGAAAAACATGATTGCTTTATAATAAATTCGTGCCATCACATTTCCTCCTCTTTACACAATTTATGTAAAGAAGAGAATGATTATGACTTGTCCTATTTTAAGCATGAAAAAAAGAAACTGGAATTCCAGCTTCTATTTGTCATCGCTTATTTACTTAGCTTTTCGTTTTCTTTTCGTTCTGTTTCTAAAACATCTTTACGTGACAAGTTTACTCTACCTTGTTTGTCGACTTCTTTTACTTTAACCATAATTTTGTCACCAATAGCTACTACGTCTTCTACTTTATTCGTACGTGCTTCTTGTAATTGTGAAATATGAACTAACCCGTCTTTGCCTTTAAATATTTCAACGAAAGCTCCAAATTTCTCAATTCGTTTTACAGTACCTAAATAAATTTGACCGACTTCAACCTCGCGTACTAAATCTTCAATGATTTTCTGTGCTTTTTCGTTCATATCTTGTTCTGTTGAACCAATGAACACAGTACCATCTTGCTCGATATCGATTTTTACGCCTGTATCTTCGATAATCTGATTAATTTGTTTTCCGCTTGGTCCAATAACGTCACGGATTTTATCAGGGTTAATTTTCATCGTAATAATTTTAGGAGCATATGGTGATAATTCTGTTTTAGGTGCATCAATCGTTTGTAACATACTATCTAAAATGTGTAAACGACCAATCTTAGCTTGCTCTAAAGATTCTTCTAAAATATCTTTAGCTAGGCCATCAATTTTAATATCCATTTGTAATGATGTAATACCTTTATCCGTTCCAGCTACTTTAAAGTCCATGTCTCCAAGTGCATCTTCCATTCCTTGAATATCTGAAAGAACTGAGTATTCATCACCTGTTTTCACAAGCCCCATAGCAATTCCAGCTACTGGTGCTCTTAATGGTACACCTGCATCCATCATCGCTAATGTTCCTGCACAAATACTTGCCATAGAAGATGAACCATTAGATTCTAACACTTCTGATACTACACGAATCGTATATGGGAATTCTTCTTCAGATGGGATGACTTTTTCTAAAGCTCGCTCTCCTAAAGCACCGTGACCGATTTCACGACGACCTGGAGCACGGATTGGCCCTGTTTCACCAACACTGTATTGCGGGAAATTATAATGATGCATAAAACGTTTAGATTCTTCTAAATCTAATCCATCTAATATTTGCACATCACCTAAAGCACCTAATGTTGATACACTTAGTACTTGAGTTTGTCCTCTTGTAAAGAGACCTGACCCATGTGTACGTGGTAAAACTCCGATTCGCGAAGATAAAGATCTGATTTCATCGATCTTTCTTCCATCTGGACGCACTTTTTCTTCAGTAATTAGTCTTCTAACTTCTTCTTTCAATAATTCGTCTAACGTCATTTTCACATGTTTAATGTCGTCTTCGTCTTCATATTGCTCTAGTGTAGCTTCTTTTACAGCTGAGATTGCTTCTTCTCTCGCATGCTTTTCTTCTGTCTGAATTGCGTTTAATAAATCGGCTTTAGCTTGTCCTTCGACTTTTTCTCGTATGTCAGCATCAATTTCTAGCAATTGAATCTCAGATTTTTCTTGTCCAACCTTTTCAACAATTTCTTCTTGGAATTCGACTAGACGAGCAACTTCTTTATGAGCAAATAAAATCGCTTCTAACATCGCTTCTTCTGACACTTCATCTGCGCCAGCTTCTACCATATTAATTGCCTCTTTTGTTCCGGCAACTGTAAGTTCTAAGTCACTTTTTTCTTGGTCTTCGATAGATGGGTTAATTACAAACTCACCATCGATTCGCCCGATATTAATACCTGCAATTGGACCATCAAAAGGAATATCTGAAATCGATAGAGCAATCGATGAACCAATCATTGCTGCAATTTCAGATGAACAATCTTGGTCTACACTCATTACTGTACTAATTACTTGTACTTCGTTACGGAATCCTTCAGGAAATAGTGGGCGGATTGGACGGTCAATTAATCGAGATGCTAAAATCGCCTTCTCACTTGGACGCCCTTCTCGCTTGATAAATCCTCCTGGAATTTTACCAACTGCGTATAAACGTTCTTCATAATTTACTGTTAAAGGGAAAAAAGGTAAATCTTTAGGTTCCTTTGATGCAGTTGCAACAGATAATACAGCTGTATCACCATAACGAACCATACAAGCTCCATTTGCCTGTTTAGCTAATTCTCCTACTTCTACAGATAATGGTTTACCATTAATTGTAGTAGAGAAAACTTCTTTTGTTTCTAACATTATGTTGTTCTCCTTCCATAACTTGTCATGATATTTTATCTTCAAAGCAAAGATATCATTTGAAGTTAGTATGTACTGCTTTATTATTATTTACGAAAAAAAGCAGGATTTCTCCTGCTTTAATTAGCTTATCGACGTAATCCTAACTTTTGAATTAAATCACGGTAACGAATAACATCATTGTTACGTAAGTAATTTAATAAGTTACGACGCTGACCAACCATTTTTAATAGTCCACGACGTGAATGGTGGTCTTTCGTATGAACACGTAAATGTTCGTTTAAATTATTAATTTCTTCTGTTAAAAGTGCAATCTGAACTTCTGGAGATCCAGTGTCATTATCATGTACTTTGTATTCACTAATAATTGCTTGTTTACGTTCTGTTGTAATAGCCATATTGGGCCACCTCCTACTTTTTTAGAAAATCCCCATTCTCCTAGCAAACGTCGGAGTCGTCAATTTGCCAAGGGATGGTTCACACTTATAAGAATAACGTTTTATAAACTAAAATGCAAGAAAAAGACAACAATATCTTAATCATTTTATTCCTGAAGAAAATAAGTACTTAGATACAAAATAAACGTAAACTGCGACATACCTTCCATCCTTAATAATTTAGTTTAACTTCAGGCAGTTTGTCGCTGCGGGTCGTTTCTTTCCGTGGGAACGGCTTCAATCTCGAAGTACAGGACGTTCAAATGCAAACGTTGCGACAGGACGTCGCGAATTTAGTTTGTCTCGGAAACAAAGTTCGCTTCCTGAGGGGCTTTCAGTCTCGTTCTGTTTCCACAGGAGTCAACAATCCTCCGCTCCAAACTGCCAATATCGATAGAGAAATATCTAATCAACCTCGTTTCATTTGTTAAAAGTTTATAATACATTCTTAATTGAATATAGAAAATTAGAACTAATTATTATTAATTCTAGAAACGACGAAATACCGTCACTGAAAAAGTGTTATTAGTAAATAAAACTACAAATAGTAAATACAAAGCAGCCCGAATTTATGGAGACTCCTACGGGAAGTAAGAGTTCATCAAGACCCCGCAAGGCGTAAGCCTGAGGCAGGCAAAGACCGTCACGTCCTGTGACAAAGCCTGCATTTGCACGTCCTGAGCTTCGAGGCTTGATACTCGCCCGTGGAAAGCGGAATAAATTCGGGCTGCGGTGTTACATGCCTATCAGCAAGAATAGCACCTTAACTTTACAGTCTAAATTATATTAGAAAAAGGACTTGACTAATCGTAAGAAAGCGGAATATATTCGGACTGCGGTGGTTAAACTCTCTATTTTAGTATAAATAAATCCTTTTTCAGCTTAGTGAATAACGGGATATTTTTACGTCGCTGTTTCTGTCAACTTTACATTTTACTTAGTGTAATTAGATATATTATCTCTCTGCGAAGTATGCGCGGATTTCTTGTTCGTCTTTTGTTAATTGTGCAACAATCTCATCGACGCCGTTAAACTTTTGCTCTTCTCTGATATGTTCATACCAACTAACCGTTACTTCTTCTCCGTAAATATCTTCATTAAAATCAAAAATAAACACTTCTAAAGACGGTTTTGTTTCCCCTTCAATAAAAGTTGGTTTTACACCTAAGTTAGCCATACCATCATATATTGTGCCGTTTACTTCAATTTGTACGGCATAAACTCCTTGTTTAGGTAACAGCTTTTCATCTGATGATTCAATATTTGCTGTCGGAAATCCTAATAACCGCCCACGTTGATCTCCTTTTACGACAATACCAGAAACATGATATGGTCGTTCAAGTAATGTGGCAACTTCTGAAACATCACCATTATGTAATGCTTTACGAATATTAGTTGAACTAACCTTTTCATCTTCAAGCTCGACTTTGTCAATGACAGATGTTGTAAAATTAGTAAAACCAAATTCAGTAATATTTTTCATATTACCTTTTCCTTTAAAACCAAATGAAAAGTCAAAACCAGCAACAACATGTTCAATATGTAAGTTTACGATAAAGTGTTCAATGAATTGTTCTGGACTTAGTTGTGAAAGCGTTTTATCAAAAGTGATGATGTAAAGGCGATCCACTCCTAATTCCTCCATTAAAGCGGCTTTTTCATCAATCGTTGTAATATACTGCACGGTTTCAATCGACTGTTTTAATACGACAGATGGATGAGGGTGAAACGTGATGACAGCAGATTCCTTGTCTTCCTTTTTAGCTATTTCAACTGCTTTACCGATCACTGCTCGATGTCCTTGGTGTACACCATCGAAAAAGCCAAGCGCAGCTACAGTTGGTGGTATCGTTGTTTTTTGTAAAGATTCTGGATACGTTAATTGTATGATTTGCATTAAAGTCACCTTCATTCTTTATATGTGTTAAAAACTCGTACTGGTTTTATTTCGTTTTCTTTAGTTGGATGTAGATCATACATTGCTAACAGTTTACCTTGATGCATCATTTTAAAAGGGTTCGTTTTTGGCATCGTTTGTGGTAGATTGAACTTTTGTCCTTGCAGTACTTTTATACTTTCTTCCTTATTTACTTCAATTGCATCATATGGTTCAACACATCTGTCAAATGACTGTAATAAAGATTCTACTGTTTGCTCTTCTATTGCTCTTTCAATTTCATCAAATGTAACTGTTTCTGCTAGAGTAAATGCATCACTTTCTGTTCGAATTAAAAAAGACATATGTGCAGGATAACCTAGTGCTTTGCCGATATCAACACATAGCGTTCTAATATAGGTTCCTTTTGAGCAACGCACTTTAATTTGAAATTCATGTTCTAAAAGTGGCTTATTTGGGACAGTTTGCTCAATTTGATGAATAACAACCTCTCGTGTTGGTCGTTCTACTGGAATGTTTTCACGAGCATATTCATATAATCGTTTTCCAGCTACTTTAATTGCTGAATACAATGGCGGTGTTTGTTTAATAGTTCCCATGAAGTCTCGTAACACATGATCAATTTCTTGTTTAGTAGGAATAGACGTTACAGCCTTTTCTGTCACAATATCACCATAACTATCTTCAGTTGTAGTAGTTACACCTAAAGAGACATGCGCGACATATTCCTTTTTTAAGTGTATCAAAAAAGGAATTATTTTTGTAGCTTCACCGATACAAATTGGTAAAACTCCTTCCACTTCTGGGTCTAGCGTTCCTGTATGTCCGATTTTCTTTATCTGTAATAATCGACGGAGTTTCATCACACAATCATGTGACGTCATCCCTTTCGGTTTATATAATGGTAAAATTCCATTCACTATTCTGTTACTCCTTTTTAAAACGTACTAAAAATCTGACTCGGCGCAATAACCGAGTCAGATTTAATCATTACTCTTCATTTAACTTACGTAAAATCGACTCAATTCGATTACCATGCTCATGCGCTTCATCAAATTTAAACACGATTTCTGGCACTTTCCTTAATCGAATTCGTTTTCCTATTTCTGAACGGATAAAACCGCTAGCTTTAGATAAACCGATTAGCGATTCTTCTTTCTCAGTTTCATCTCCTAAAACCGATATAAATATTGTAGCATGTTGCAAGTCGTTCGTTAAATCAATATCTGTCACTGTAACAAACCCTATACGAGGGTCTTTCAGTTTTTGATTAATAATTTCGCCTACTTCTTTCTTCATTTGCTCAGCTACTCGATTTGCTCTTGTGTTCTCCATTTATTTCACCTCAGTTATTCATATGGCATGAACAAAATAAACTTTTTAAATTCGTTCTGTATGTGTAGCAGTTATTTCCAAATCATTATTTGATTCGATTGCTTTTATCACATCTTGAACGACTTTTTCTGCATGTTGTTTTTCATTGGAGACCGTCACTATCGCAAATTTAGCTCGTTGCCAAAGTGATTGATAATCAACTTCTGCAATCGATACATTATAATCACGACGTATTTTTAGCAATAACGGTTTAATGACGGATCGTTTAGCTTTCAAAGATTGTGCGTGATAGATGAGACAGTCTATTTCCGCATATTGAACAATCATTAGCGTTCAATTTCCTCCATTACAAATGCTTCAATGATATCTCCTGTCTTGATATCGTTATAATCTTTAATCGTAATTCCACATTCGTAATTTCGTTCAACTTCGCGCACATCATCTTTAAAACGTTTTAATGCTAAAATTTCACCTTCGTATTGGACAATTCCGTCACGAATGATACGAACTCCTGCATTACGTGTAATCTTACCATCTGTTACATAACTTCCAGCAATTGTACCAATTTTTGATACTTTAAATGTTTCTCTAACTTCTGCTTGGCCGATTACTTTCTCTTCATATTCAGGATCTAACAATCCTTTCATCGCCGCTTCAATCTCTTCAATCGCTTGATAGATAACGCGGTGAAGACGCAGGTCAACTTTTTCTGATGCAGCAGCTTTTTGTGCATTTGCATCTGGTCGTACGTTAAATCCAATAATAATGGCATTCGAAGCAGAAGCTAAAATAACGTCTGATTCTGTAATCGCTCCAACACCTGTATGAATAATATTAATATTTACTGTTTCCACTTCAATTTTGCGTAAAGAAGCAGCTAGTGCTTCAGCAGAACCTTGAACGTCAGCTTTAATAATAACATTTAAATCTTTCATTTCACCTTGTTTAATTTGATCAAACAAGTCATCTAAACTTACTTTCACTTGAGAACCACGACTTGCTACAATATGTTGTTGCTGTCTTGATTCACCAATTTGACGAGCTTGTTTTTCATCTTTAAATACTAGGAATTGGTCGCCTGCTTGTGGTACTCCATTTAAACCAGTAATTTCCACTGGTGCTGAGGGTCCAGCATGTTCAATACGCTGTCCTACATCGCTCACCATTGCACGTACACGACCATACGTACTTCCAACTACGATGGGATCCCCAACAGATAATGTCCCTTCTTGTACTAATAAACTAGCTACAGCACCACGTCCACGATCTAATTGAGCATCGATCACTGTACCAAATGCTGCCTTTTTAGGATCAGCTTTTAATTCTTCCATTTCAGCAACGAGTAAAATCATTTCTAATAGTTCATCGATTCCATCACGTTGTTTAGCTGAAATAGGTACAAAAATGGTTGATCCACCCCAGTCTTCTGCAATAATTTCATGCTCTGTTAATTCTTGCATTACTCGGTCTGGATTCGCTGATTCTTTATCCATTTTATTTACTGCTACAATAATTGGTACTTCTGCTGCTTTAGCGTGGTTAATTGCTTCAACAGTTTGCGGCATAACGCCATCATCTGCTGCTACTACTAAAATAGCAATATCTGTTACTTGTGCTCCACGTGAACGCATGCTCGTAAACGCCTCGTGTCCTGGTGTATCTAGGAAAGTAACTTTCTTATCATTACTCTCTGCTTGATAAGCTCCAATATGTTGCGTGATTCCACCAGCTTCTCCAGCAGTTACTTTCGTGTGACGAATAGAGTCAAGCAGTGTTGTTTTACCATGGTCAACGTGCCCCATAATCGTTACTACTGCAGGTCGCTCGATTAAGTCATGCTTCTTATCTTTTTTAATATATTTTTTAAAATCTGTATCTTCTAGTACGATTTCTTTTTCAACCGTTACGTCGTAATCAGTACAAATTAACTCAATTGTATCATGATCTAAATCTTGGTTTTTATTAGCCATTACGCCTAAAAACATTAATTTTTTAATGATTTCTGATACATCTTTGTTTAATTTTTCTGCTAAACCACTTACTGTTAATGAATTACTATATACGATATGGTTTGATGCTTCAGCAGATTTCTCTTGTTGCTTATTCTTTGGTTGAGTTTGTTCTTTCTTTTCGTTCATATTTCCCCTCGATTCATGTTGCTTACTTTTTGTTTTATTTGTTTGTTGTTTATTCGTTGGTTTTGGATCAGCTTTTTTAAACTGTTGGTCTAATTTCTGTTGCATGTCTGCATCAATCGTAGACATATGATTTTTTACGTCATATTGTAACTCTTTTAATTGTTCGATAACAGCTTTACTAGTTGTATTATTTTGCTTTGCATATTCATAAATACGCATTTTACTCATACGCTCACCCCCACATATATTTATGAAAGTAATGATTGCAATTTTTTTGCAAATCCTTCATCTAAAATAGCTACAGCTACTCGTTCAGACTTACCAATTGCATGACCTAATGTTGCTCGATCATCTACTTCCACATAAGGTACATGAAATGACTGGCATTTATCTGTCATTTTCTTTTTCGTTCCCTCACTAATATCATTCGCGATAAGAAGGAATTTTGCCTTGTTACGTTGGATATCTTGCACAATTGTTTCTTCACCTGTCGAACATTTTCGCGCCCGATAAGCTAAACCTAGTATGTTTAAATAGCTCGTCTGTTTATTTCTCATGAACAAGTTCCAATAATTCATCATATATCGCTTCATCGATAGCTACTTGAAAGGTTTTCTCTAATATTTTCTCTTCTCTTGCTTGTTTGATAATATCTTCATTAATCGTAATATAAGCACCACGACCATTTAACTTTCCAGTTGGATCGACAAATACTTGTTTTTCTTTATTACGAACAATGCGAATCATATCATTTTTAGGCTTCATATCATTTGTAACAACACATTTTCTTTGAGGTAGTTTTCTTTGTTTACTCATAGAATTCCCCTCCATTAATCAAATAGAAAATCGTCATCATCTTCAAGGGGGACATTTACTTCTTCAGTTGTATCTTCTGTTAATAAGCCTTCTTCCCTTGCTACTGATTCACTCTTAATGTCGATTTTCCAACCTGTTAACTTCGCTGCAAGACGTGCATTTTGTCCACGTTTACCAATCGCTAATGATAATTGATAATCTGGCACAATAACTGTTGTCGTTTTTTCTTCTTCGTTAACAATAACTTCTAGCACTTGTGATGGACTAAGTGCATTAGATACATAGACAACTGGATCTTCTGACCATTCTACAATATCAATTTTTTCTCCGTTAAGTTCATCAACAATAGCTTCAACACGTTGACCTTTTGGTCCTACACATGAACCAACTGCATCGACGTCTGGATCTTCTGCATGTACAGAGATTTTCGAGCGATCTCCTGCTTCTCGTGATATCGACTTAACTTCTACGACACCTTCATATATTTCTGGTACTTCCATTTCAAAAAGGCGTTTTAACAACCCTGGATGTGACCTTGAAATATAAATTTGTGGTCCTTTATTTGTATTTTCAACCTTTGTTACGAACACTTTTAGTCGGTCATGAACGTGATATTCTTCAGTTGCAATTTGTTCCATTTTAGCTAATTTTGCCTCAATTTTACCTAAATCAACGTGTACAAAGTTTGGATCAACTCGTTGAATAATGCCTGTCATAACATCTTCTTCACGGTCAACATATTCGCTGAAAATTACGCCACGTTCCGCTTCACGAACTCTTTGTGTTACCACTTGTTTTGCTGCCTGTGCTGCAATTCTTCCAAAGTTTTTTGGTGTTACTTCAATTTCAACAATATCGTCTATTTCATAACCTAAATTAATTTCACGTGCTTCTTCTAGCGTAATTTCTTCGTGTTCATTCTCTACTTCTTCTACGACCGTCTTTTGTGCATATATATCCATTGCGCCTTTTTCTTCGTCGAATTTCACGCTTACATTACTAGCAGAATGAAAATTCTTTTTATATGCAGAAATTAAAGCTGCTTCTAATGCTTCTAATAAAACTTCTTTATCAATGCCTTTTTCTTGTTCTAAAAAATTTAGTGCATCAAATAACTCGTTGCTCACTTTAGTTACTCCCCCTTTAAAGCATAACTGCTAGTCGTGCCTTAGCTATTTTGTCATAAGGTAATTCTACTTGCTTCGTAGTATGTTTAAACTTATACTCAATCGTCACGATATCATCCTCAAATGATAAAAGAGTACCTTCGTATTCTTTTGCACCATCAATGTGCAAATATAATGAGACGTAAATATTCTCATTAAGGTGATTTTTGAAGTCTTCTTTCGTTTTGAGTGGTCTTTCCGCTCCTGGTGAACTTACTTCTAACATATATGCAGCTTTAATTGGATCTGCTTCATCTAATTTTTCACTTAATCTTTCAGAGACAAAACTGCAATCCACTAAATCCACTCCGCCATCTTTATCAATGTAAACGCGAAGAAACATGTCCTGACCTTCTTTTACATACTCTATATCAAATAAAGTTAACTCTTGTTCTTCCAAAATTGGCTCTAACAGTGCTGTTACACTTTCAATAATCTGTTTACTCACTTACATACTCCTTTACATGTCTTCCCTATATAGTATGAACAAGGAAAACTTTTTCATGAATATTATTACACATTAAAATCAATACAAAACCCCTGCCGAAACGATGGCAAGGGCGAAAAAAGTCATGCTGTCTATTAAAGAAAGAGTGAGTAAACTCACTCTTCACTAACACCATAATTACTACATTCTTACAAAAGTATATCATAGTATGGCTATATTTACAAGTTACGCATTAAAATAGGGATAGTTGGTTTTTCTCTTCCATACCTTCTAAAGTTCCATGCGCATCTAAATGTTCAATAACCGTTTTAGAAATCCTACTACGTTCACGTAAATCTTCCTTAGATAAAAACTCTCCATCTTTACGGGCTTCTACAACATTGAGTGCAGCGTTAGTTCCAAGACCATCCACAACGTTTAATGGTGGTAATAAAGCGTCGTCCTCGACAATAAAGTCTGTTGCACTTGAACGATATAGATCAACTTTCTTAAATTTAAAGCCTCGTTCCCACATTTCAAGAGATACTTCTAACACCGTAAGTAACGTTTTCTCCTTAGGCGAGGCATCATTACCTTTTTGCTTAATTTCTTGGATTCGATTACGCAAAGCTGGAGAACCTTTTACCATCGTATTGAGTTCAAAATCACTTGCTCGAATTGAAAAATATGCTGCGTAAAAGTAAATTGGATAGTGCACTTTAAAATATGCAATCCTTACTGCCATTAATACATAAGCAGATGCGTGTGCTTTAGGGAACATATATTTAATCTTTTCACAAGAATCGATATACCAATTAGGGACATTATTCTTCTTCATTTCTGTTTTCCACTCGTCTTTCAACCCACGACCTTTACGAACAGATTCCATAATGGTAAATGCTAAAGAAGCTTCTAAACCTTGTTGCATTAAATAAACCATGATATCATCTCGACACCCGATTACATCTCCAATTTCACATGTTCCATTATTAATTAACTCTTGGGCATTACCTAACCATACGTCTGTTCCATGAGAAAGACCTGAAATAATGACTAATTCTGCAAAAGTATTTGGCTTCGTCTCTTCTAACATTTGTCGTACAAAGGCGGTACCGAACTCCGGTACACCTAATGTCCCTGTCTTACAACCAATTTGTTCTTCTGTTACGCCTAGTGAACTTGTACTTGAGAATATTTCCATCACTTTTTCATCGTCTAACGGGATAGTTTGTGGATCAATGCCACTTAGATCTTGTAACATACGAATAACTGTCGGATCATCATGTCCTAATATATCTAACTTTAACAAGTTATCTTCAATGGAACCAAAATCAAAGTGCGTTGTTTTCCATGCACTATTACGATCATCTGCCGGATATTGTATTGGTGTGAAATCATAAATATCTCTATCATCAGGAACTACGATAATTCCACCTGGATGCTGACCTGTGTTTCTTTTTACACCTGTACAGCCCTGAACGAGTCGATCGACCTCAGCTGCTTTATAATATAATTCATTATCAGCTGCATATCCTTTTACATAACCATACGCTGTTTTATTTGCGATAGTTCCGATTGTTCCTGCACGAAATACATAATCCTCACCAAATAAATCTTTTGTATATTGGTGTGCTGTCGACTGATATTCACCAGAGAAGTTTAAATCGATATCAGGTACTTTGTCACCTTCAAATCCTAAAAATGTTTCAAACGGGATATCTTGTCCATCCTTTGTTAATGTTTCCCCACAAGTCGGACAGTCTTTATCCGGTAAATCAAAACCACTAGCATATTCTCCATCTGTAAAAAACTTATGATAATGACATGAAGTACATACATAATGTGCTGGTAATGGGTTAACTTCTGTAATATTTGTCATCGTAGCAACAATAGAAGAACCGACTGAACCACGAGAACCTACAAGGTAACCATCTAGCAATGATTTCTTCACAAGTTTATGAGAAATTAAGTAAATAACTGCAAATCCATGTCCGATAATACTGTCTAACTCTTTTGTAATTCGACTTTCTACAATTTCGGGTAATGGCGAACCATAAATCGAAGTTGCTGTATTGTAAGTTAAGTTACGAACATCTTCCTCTGCTCCTTCAATACTTGGAGTATATAGTGTATCTTTTAATGGTGCGATTTCCTCAATTTTATTGCTAATTTTTTGCGTGTTTGTAATGACAATTTCTTCAGCTTTCTCTGAACCTAAAAACGAAAACATTTCTAACATCTCTGTTGTCGTTCGATATGACATGTTAGGTAATGTAATTCGATTTAACGGATTTCCTTTTTGTGAAGCAATTAAAATTTGGCGATATAACTTTTCTGTCTCATTAATGTGGTGGACATTACCTGTTGCAACGACTGGCTTATCTAAACGTTTACCTATTTCAACGACATTACGTAAAATATCGAGAATTTGCGCTTCATTTTGAATCACTTCACGTTCGATTAAGTGATAGTAACTTTCTGGAGGTTGTACTTCTAAGTAATCATAGAATTCAGCTACTTGCATTGCTTCATCAACTGATTTTAGCATTAATGTATCAAACACTTCTCCATCATCACATGCTGATCCAACTAAAAGACCTTCTCGATGTTTTTCTAATACTGACCTTGGAATACGCGGAACTCGGTAAAAATAATTTGTATGTGAATAAGAAATAAGTTTATATAAATTTCTCAAACCAATTTCATTTTGTGCTAATAAAACACTATGAAACGGGCGAGAATGTTGATAGCTATCTCCTGTACCCATATGATTATTTAATTGGTCTTGATTCGTTATCTCTTGCTCCTCTAATCTCGCTACTAATTTCCAAAACATTTCAGCTGTTGCTTCAGCATCATAAATAGCTCTATGGTGTTGAGTTAACTCAACTTCTAAATGTTTACATAGTGTATTCAATCTATGATTACCTAATTCTGGTAATAGAAAACGTGCTAACTCTAACGTATCAATGTATGGATTGGTAATTTTAGGGATATCAATTTTGGCATACCCTTGATTTAAAAAACCAATATCAAATGTAGCGTTATGAGCAACGAGGACACTATCTTCTACCCACTTGTGAAAGTCCTCCAAAACGCCATCTATTTCAGGTGCATCAACTAACATATCGTCTGTTATACCAGTTATTTCGATTATTTTATCTGGGAGTGCACGATGTGGATTAGCAAAGCTTTCAAACGTATCAATTACTTCTCCATGTTGAATCTTCACTCCAGCTAATTCAATAATTGTATCGTATGTAGAAGATAAACCTGTTGTTTCTACGTCAAAAACAACATATACCGCATCATCTAGCGTGAAGTCAGTGACGTTATAAGCGATAGGAATCCCATCATCTACCACATTTGCCTCTACACCATATAATACTTTGACTCCATGTTTTTTAGATGCGGCATATGCACTAGGAAACGCTTGGACTACAGCATGGTCGGTTATTGCAATTGCAGAATGTCCCCATTTTGCCGCTTGTTCAATTAAGCGTTCTGGACTTACGACAGCATCCAACTGGCTCATCGTCGTATGAGCGTGTAATTCTACACGTTTTTCTTCTGCGTCATCCATTTTCTCTGCAACTTCAATTTCTTGAATATCGTTTGCCATCATCGTTAACTCATTTGAAAATTGATCTGTCTGAATTCTACCTCTAGCTCTAATCCAAATTCCTTCTTCAGCTGCTGCAAAGGGTTTTTCTTCATCATCTTGACGAGAAAACATTTTAATTTCCAGGGAATCTGTATAGTCAGTAGCTTTTAAAATGAGAAGACTTCGACCAGAGCGTAATTCTCTTACATCAGAAATAAATACATAACCTTGTACAGTAACTCTACGTTCTTCTTCAAGGATATCTCTCATTTCCATCGGTTCATCTAAAATGTTATAACCAATAGAAAGTTTCTCTTGAGGTTTATCTTTTTCTTTCTCTTGTTTTTCCTGCTGTAATTTAACGGCGTTTTGCACGTATATTTTGTCTTCTTCCATCGTTTGTTTACGGAATTCTTCTAACGTTTCCATCTCCGTATTCACATTGAAAATGAGATGATATTTCTTTAAACCTACTGCATCACAAAACTGATGAAAATGTGCTTCTAATTTCTTTTTTAAGGAAACTCCTTCTGCTTCTGTAGTTACATTAATCGTAATACTAGATTCTTCTATCGTAGGAGTTTCTTCTTGAATAAAAGCTTGTGTTGGTATTAAGTTTGATAATTGGCTTGTGAAAAACTTCCAATAATAACGTAATTCTTGTTCATTATGTTCTTGTTCTGTTGTATGAAGGGTTAGTTTCACCTTAGCAATATTTTCAAAACTACTTCTTAATTTATTTATAAATAAATGATAGACGTCAAATGGTAATGTGCGATTGACTTCTATATGAAAATGCCATATTTTTTTCTCTTTATAAACGACTACCTTTTGTAATTCACTATCTTTAAAAGACTCGTTGACAATTTCTTCAGGTAAATCTAATTGTTTTAATAGTACTGCCATCTTTTCTTGTCTTGAAAGGCTCATACATTATCCCTCCAGTAAATACTAAACTTTCTTTTTATATCATATCAATAAAATTTACAAATTGCCTAATAAAATACTGCTTAAGCTATAGTTGACAAAAACTGCGACGTAACAAGAATATAATTAAAGAATGATTGCATTAATCTTCGCTGCGGAATAACACTACGCTTTCCGCGAGCAACACCTCAACTACCTCAGAAACAAAGCCCGTTTCTTCGGGGATTTTCGGTTGTTGCGTTCCGAAGTACACGATGTACTAGTGTCGACGTTGGTCACAGGACGTGACCGACATTAGTCGACCCGCAGGAGTCTCCGTGTTATTCCTCCGCTAAATTTCACGCATTGAATGATGTCATATCTTTCATATTAATTTTGTTAGCGGGATAGAACATTATAAAAGTGTTTTTAGGTATTAGGAACCTATGTTTTATATTCTTAGTTAAATCTCAATGCAACAAAATAAAGTCACTGAAAAAGAGTTATTAGTAATTTGATCTACAAATAGCAAATGTTAAGCAGTCCGAATATATGGAGACTCCTGCGGGAAATAAGAGTCTATCAAGACCCCGCAAGGCGTAAGCCTGAGGAGGCTTGATACTCGCCCGCGGAAAGCGGAATATATTCGGACTGCGATAGTTATTCTCTAATTATTGTATATAAATCAAAACTTTTTCAGCTTAGTGGATAACATAATATTTTAACTTCACAGTTTACGTTTACTATGTGCTTCAGTTTTTAAATACTTGTTAAAATGAAAATATGGTTTTCTTTTTCATAAAGAAAACCACATTTAATTAGTATATTATTATAAAAATAGTCGTTGGATATCATTCCATGTAACAACAATCATGAGTAACATTAACAATAAGAAACCTACAACGTGTACGAGCCCTTCTTTTTGTGGATCCATTGGCTTACCACGTAGTGCTTCGATACCAACAAATAGTAAACGTCCACCATCTAATGCAGGTAAAGGTACTAAGTTAATAATTCCTAAGTTAACACTTAACATAGCCGTCCACATGAGATAATTCATAAATCCAGTTTGGACAACTTGATCTGTTACATCATAAATACCAACAGGACCTGATAACATTTCTATAGAAATTTGACCTGTAAATAACATCACTAAATTCGTTATAATGAGTTTGGTCGTATCATATGTTTGCGTAAACCCATATGTAAATGTTTTCGTAAATGATTTTTCAAATCCTGGCAACACTCCTGCTTGACCAACTTTATCTCCTGGTTCAAGTTCAATCTCTCTAGGAGTTATTATTAATGTTTCTGTATGTTCGGCGCGCTCTACAATTATTTCAATTTCCTCGTTTGGTTTTGCTTGTATAGCAGATGTGAATTCAAACCAATCATTTACAGGTTCTCCTGCAACATCAATAACTATATCTCCATCTTCAATTCCTGCCTCAGCTGCAGGACTGTCTGACTGGACTTCACCAATTAATGCTTTATCCGAGGGCACTCCTTGTACAGCACCTATTATTACGAATAAAATGATTGCCAACACAAAGTTCATTAGCGGACCAGCAAATAGCTGCATCGCACGTTGACCAACTGTTTTTGAAGCAAATTGTCGATCATATGGTGCAATTTGAGTCTCTCTTTCATCCATTATAAAGAATGCTTTAGGATGAACAGAGAAAACTTCAATATTATCTTCCCCAATATTATAAGCTTCAATTTCTAGTTTATGGTCTAAATCAACAGCGGATACTTCAACTAATTGTGCATTAGGATGTTTATCTTTATTGTTTACGATTATCTTTTCAACTTCATTATTTTCATTAAACTCTAAGCCAATATGATGTCCTGGTTTTAATTCTATAATTTCAGGGTCATCACCTGCAACTCGTACATATCCACCTATCGGTAATAAACGAATTGTATATAATGTTTCATTTTTAGTGAAAGAAAATATTTTTGGCCCAAAACCGATCGCAAATTCACGCGCTAACATTCCTGCCCTTTTAGCAAATATTAAATGACCCCATTCGTGTACGGATACAAGAAGGCCAAACATAAAAATAAAAGCTATAACCGTAGTCAATAAAAACACTCCTTTTACGACTAATTTTATTCATTTAGTCGCTCTTTAACACAAAAATTAATACTTAAGTTTAACTATCAATACTTACATTACGCAAATTGTAGTAATTGTAGAACAATAAATACAAATAACAAACTATCTACTCGATCGAGGACACCACCGTGTCCAGGTAATAATTTACCGAAGTCTTTAATATCATAATGTCGTTTAATCGCTGAAGCGACTAAATCACCTAATTGTCCGGATATCGAAATAATGATCGAGATAATAATGATATAACTATATGAATAGTCAAACGGATGAATTAGTTGAAATCCAACACCAATAATAACCGCTAAAATTAAGCCACCTACCGCTCCACCAATCGTCTTATTTGGACTTATTGCTGGCCAAAGTTTACGTTTACCTAATGATTTTCCGACAAAATAAGCACCCGAATCTGTTGCCCATACAAGAAATAAAATAAACAAGAAGTAATTTAAGCCAATCATTCTCATCTCTAATAAAAAGTAAAAAGCAACACCCACATATAGAGTAGCAAACAACATAAAACTAGCTTGATCAAATGTAAAGCGATTTTTTGTTAATACAGTTAAGATAAGTAAGATAATTAACATAAAAATCATGATACTTGCTAAATCAAAAACCACTGTTCCTATTGCTAATGGGTTATCAGATGATAAAATTAACCATAAAAAAGGTGTAGCAACTATAACATATAGGATGGCATTATTTTTAGCATACATACGCATTAATTCAAACAAACCAACAGTTGCTATTACATATGCAAATACAATGAAAGGCCAGCCCCCATATATGATGATTGGAACTAAGAGGAGTAATGCGATTAATGCTGTAATAATTCGTTGTTTCATATATGGATCAACTCCTTAGATTCCTCCATAACGTCGTTTACGTTTTTTATAATCTAAAATGGCCTTTTTAAATAATTCTTCGTTGAAGTCTGGCCACAATACGTCTGTAAAAGATAATTCTGTATAGGCTAATTGCCATAACAAAAAATTACTCAACCTTTCTTCTCCACTTGTACGAATAAGTAGATCGGGGTCATTTATCCCAGCAGTAAACAAATTGTTTGAAATGATTTCTTCATCCACATCTTCTACAGATAATTCGCCATTTTCAATCTGTTTCAACGTTTTCTTCATTCCTTGAATGATGTCATAACGACCACCATAATTCAAAGCAAAGTTAAGTAATAAACCATCATTGTTTTTCGTTTTTTCTTTTGCATGATTGATCGCTTTTTTCGTATGAGTCGGTAGCGAATCAAAATCTCCAATAGTATCTATTCTAACATTATTTTCCATCATTTCCGGTAAATAAATATGTGAAAATTCTTTTGGAAGTCGCATCAAAAAATCAACCTCAGGTTTTGGTCTTTTCCAGTTTTCAGTAGAAAAGGCATATAACGTTAACACTTTGACATCATACTTTACTGCTGATCGTACAATTTTTTGAACGACAGTCATACCTTCTTTATGTCCAGCAATACGTGGTAGGCCTTTTTTCTTTGCCCATCTACCATTACCGTCCATAATTATAGCAATATGTTCTGGAGTATTATCAAGTTCAATACGTTCCAGCTTTTTACGTTTTTTTCGAAAAAAAGGTAGCCTTATAACCATCGTTTATCCCCCAAAAAGATTGCAACTATTATTTCACTTTAAATAAACACTTTATCTAATTGGCACTTGTAACATTAGCATTCATATAGTCTTATTAAAAAGTATCATATTATGATTTATTAATGAATAACTTTACCATATATATGATATTAGTGAAATAAAAACCCTCTTAAAACAAGAGGGTTGCTTTAATCAATCCATGTTGTTATACTTCTAAAATTTCTGCTTCTTTCTCTGCAGATAATGTATCAATACGTTCGATAAATTTATCTGTTTCCTTTTGTACTTCATCTTGATTTGTTCTTAACTCGTCTTCTGTTAATGTAGCATCTTTTTCTAATTTCTTTAACTGATCATTTGCTTCGCGACGAACGTTTCTAATTTGTACTTTTGATTCTTCTGCATATTTACCAACAACTTTAGTTAACTCTTTACGTCTATCTTCTGTTAATGCTGGGATGTTAATACGAATCACATCGCCATCACTTGAAGGTGATAAACCAATATCAGCTTTTAAAATTGCTTTTTCAATTTCAGATACTGCAGTTTTATCAAATGGTGTAATAACAAGCAATCTAGCTTCAGGTGCACCTACTTGGGCTAATTGATTTAATGGAGTTGCTGCTCCATAATATTCAACAAATATATTATCTAATATTGCAGGGTTTGCTCTGCCCGCTCTTACAGTTGCTAAATTTTTTGAGAAAGCTTGAGTTGCTGTCTCCATCTTATCACGCATATCTTTTAATACATCTTTTGACATTTTTATTTCCCCCTAATCGTTGTACCTAAATCTTCACCTTCTACAACGCGCTTGATATTTCCTTCTTCTGTTATAGAAAATACAATTAATGGAATATCATTATCCATGCATAAAGATGAAGCAGTTGAATCCATTACTTCTAATCCTTCATTTAACATGTCCATATAAGATAAGTTATCATACTTTGTTGCAGCTTTATTCGTCTTCGGATCGTCACTATAAACTCCATCGACATTGTTTTTTGCCATTAAAATAACTTCTGCTTCAACTTCTGCTGCTCTTAATGCAGCTGTCGTATCAGTTGAAAAATATGGATTTCCTGTGCCAGCAGCAAAAATTACAACGCGTTTCTTTTCTAAGTGACGAATTGCTTTTCTTCTAATATAAGGTTCTGCTACTTGCCTCATTTCAATCGATGTTTGTACTCTCGTTTGAATTCCAATATCTTCCAAGCTATCTTGCAATGCTAAAGAATTCATTACTGTCGCTAACATCCCCATGTAATCAGCGTTCGCTCGATCCATTCCCATTTCACTACCGATTTTACCACGCCAAATATTCCCACCACCAACAACGATACATGTTTCGACACCTAGTTCGACTACATCTTTCACTTGTTTAGCGATTGATTTAATAATAGCAGGTTCAATACCGAATCCTTCTTGTCCACTTAAAGCTTCTCCACTTAATTTCAATACAATTCTACCATAACGCGCTGTCATATTTACCTCCACCAAGATGAAAAAATTATTATTAATATTATTATAACACTAAGAAATAGGGAACACCAAGTGTCCCCTATTATGAAAGTAAAGTTTCGCTATTTGTGCGCTTCGCTTTACATAAAGTGTCACTATCTTGCTAGTTTCACCTATTACGTATGCTATTCTTAGTTATTTTTCATTTGACTCATTACTTCTTCAGCAAAGTCTTCTTCTTTCTTTTCAATTCCTTCTCCAACTTCAAAACGAACGAACGTGTTAACAGAAGCACCTTTTTCGTCTACAAACTTCTTCACTTTAACATCGCCATCTTTTACAAATGGTTGTTCAAGTAAACAAATTTCTTCGAAGAATTTACCTAAACGACCTTCTACCATTTTCTCGACGATTTTTTCTGGTTTTCCTTCGTTTAATGCTTGTTGCTTTAAGATTTCACGCTCACGGTTTACTTCATCTTCGTTTACATCATCACGTGATACATATTTCGGGTTAACTGCTGCAGCGTGCATCGCAATATCTTTAGCTACTTCTTCATCATTTGTACCGTCTAATAGCGCTATAGCACCGATACGTCCACCCATGTGTAAATAAGAACCAAATGCTGCATCGTCTGATTTATTTAATAAAGCAAAACGACGTAATGTAATTTTCTCACCAATTGTTGCAACAACATTGTTAATATACTCTTCTACTGTCTGACCTTTTCCTTCTACTTCTTCTTGTAGAGCAGACTCTAAGTTAGCTGGTTTTTTTGTAACAAGGTGTTTACCTAAATCTGCAACAAGTTCTTGGAAAGTTTCGTTTTTCGTAACGAAGTCTGTTTCACAGTTAACTTCAAATAAAACTGCATCATTTCCGTTAATTTCAATTGACGTTGTTCCTTCAGCTGCAATACGATCCGCTTTCTTCGCTGCTTGAGCTGCACCACTCTTACGTAAGTAGTCAATTGCTTCTTGCATATTTCCATCAGTTTCAGTTAGTGCCTTTTTACAATCCATCATTCCTGCGCCTGTTTTTTCACGTAATTCTTTTACCATTTTTGCTGTAATAGCCATGTGTATAGTCCTCCTATTATAATAAATTCGTTCATAAGGGAAGTGTTTATGCCTTCCTTTTGTCTTGAAAAAAGGTGATAAAAGGTTATCCTCTTATCACCCTGTCATGTTTACTCAGTAACTGAAGCTTCTTCCTCTTCTTGAGCGTCAACAGTTTCTTCTGCAACTTCTTCTTCTAACTCTGTTCCTTGATTTCCTTCAATAATAGCATCTGCCATAGTTGAAGTTAATAATCTTACCGCACGAATTGCGTCATCGTTTGCTGGGATAACGTAATCGATTTCGTCTGGATCACAGTTAGTGTCAACAATTCCAACGATTGGAATGTTTAATTTACGAGCTTCTGCAATCGCAATACTCTCTTTACGAGGGTCAATAACGAAAATAGCATCCGGTAATTTCTTCATATCTTTAATTCCGCCTAAAAACTTTAATAGACGTTCTTTTTCTTTTAATAAGTCAACTGTTTCTTTCTTAGGTAATACTTCAAATGTACCGTCTTCTTCCATCTTCTCGATTTCTTTTAAACGGTTGATACGTTTACGAATTGTTTGGAAGTTCGTAAGGGTTCCACCTAACCAACGTTGGTTAACGTAAAACATACCTGAACGATTAGCTTCTTCTTTCACTGACTCTTGAGCTTGTTTCTTCGTTCCAACGAATAAGATTGTTCCACCGTCTTCACCTAATTGACGAACAAAGTTGTAAGCTTCTTCGATTTTTTTAACCGTCTTTTGTAAGTCAATGATGTAAATACCATTTCTTTCTGTGAAAATGTACTTCTTCATCTTCGGGTTCCAACGACGTGTCTGGTGACCGAAATGAACACCAGCTTCTAGTAATTGCTTCATAGAAATTACTGCCATGATTTATTTCCTCCTTATGGTTACTCCTCCATTAACATGTCATTGTATATGAACCTGTAATTAGGCACCACATATACATCATCCATGATTAATGTGTGTAATTGTATAATTAGTATTTTAATGTGCTTCATTAGAATACCACCTAAAAATGTAACATAGATTATGTACTTTATCAACTATTACGCTTTAATTGTTGTTGTAAATTTAAAATAAGTTCTACTTCAGTTTTACCACAGGTTAATTTTTCAGCGATTTCTGCTGCATTAAAGCCAGCTTCATGTAATTGTAATATTTTACCTTCTAATGAAAGTTCCATTTCTTCTTTTCTATCTTCAGTCAAATCAGCTATTGAATGTCCAGCTGATTGCTTCTCTTCATCTGTTTTTTGTTTAGACGTATTAGGTGTCATTGTTGGTTTCATATGACTATCTTGTTCTTGTACATCTTCTTTAAAGTTAAAAGCTACGGGTGGAGTTTTCATTTGTATTAGCTGCTCTTGTAAATTATTGTTTTCTTGTTTTATTTCATTAATAAATTGTTGCATTTTCGAATTCAGTGTGTCATCACGTTCTTGCATTATTCGTTGATTTTGTTGATATAGTTGAAATAATACAATTAAAACGACAACATGAATTAAAAAACTAATAATTAATAATAATGATGTCATTAAATCCCTTCTATCTTGAAAAATCTATTTTATTCCCAATATAAGGATGGTTCGTTTTATGGGCTTGATTCTCCATTTTTTGCTGCTTCTTTTGTTTCTTTTCTTGTTCTTGTTGTTGAGTTTGTTCTTCATCATCTGATATGTCACGTTTTTCAACATCATCATATTTATTTACTTGTTGACGTTTTAACTGTTCTTCTTTTAGTTGTTTTTCTGTTAACGTTTCCTGAAATTGTTGGCCTTGTCTGTTCAACTGTTCTTGCATCTTGCTCGCATCTTGCGTTCTCGGAATAGCAACTTGCATTTCAATTGACTTTAGACTCATACAATCCCTTCCTTTTCATTTAATGAATTTAACGTCACAATTAAACTAACTGTTGTTTAATTATTATATCACTTTGCTCTACTTTAACAACAACATGTTCATAATTTCGTTCAATCTTCCGCTGATACTTTCCGAACGAAATATTCGTATTAGGGTACAATGTTCCTGTTACTTTTAAGTCTGATAAATGAATTTCTTCATAATCAAGTCGGATTTGTTCGATTTCATGCTCAATTTCCTCTAATCGTTCATTCATTTTATTAAAAGAATTCGTTAATTTCAAGGCATTAATACGTATTTTTGCGTCTTCAATTTCTCCTAATTGCTTCATTTTCGCTTGGATTGTTTCGATTTTTTTAATATTATCATTTAGTTGCTGTTTTTCTTCTTCAAGTGTGATTTGCTTATTATATAAATGATCATCTATACCAAGTGCTAAGCTCGTTGGTGTATTAATATGATTACCAATATCTTTAGCCTCGATTGAAACACTCGCAAATAGTGTTCCTCCAATAACATTTCCATGATGACAAGTGATATTTTTTCCAGCAGAACAATCACTATGTAAAATCGAGTGCTCTACTTGGATGTTACGTTCAGTTTTTACATTACCTTGGTTGATATATCCAATATAAACGTCTTCACCTGCTGTAATACTTCCTTTTTTCAAACCGGACATGCCTTCAGATACATAAACCGAACCACCTGCTATAATCGTTGCAGATTCAACAAGACCGAATATTTTAATGTCTCCCGTTGCTTTAATTGTAAAACCACTTGGCACATCACCACGAATAATAACGGATCCATTAAAATCAATATTACCTGTGCGCATAGATACTGATTCATTTAATTCATAAACAGTATAAATATTAATACTGTTTGAACGAAAATTAACTAACCCGTTTTCTTCTGCATAAAATGTTTGATCATCTTTATTAAATAAAATGTTTTTTCCTGCTCTTATATATTTTGGTTTCCCTGGCTTTGCTTTTATTTCTTTTCCAGTTACTGTTTTTCCGTTTTTACCGTTTGTAGGAGGGATTAATGTTGCTATTTTATTCCCTTTTTCAACAACAGGTAAACGCATTACGTCACGAAAATCACCTGAAAAAGATGGATCAACTTGTGCACTCGTTACAATAGCATATTCAATTATCCCTGCTTCCCCATCTACTTTCTCTATTCCTTTTGCGATAACAAGAGGAAAATCACTTTTACTAATACCACTTAATAATTTTTCGACATTTTTCTCAATAATTCCAAATGTAATTTTATTTTCATGTAATAAATTAATAATCTTTTCCTTAGTCCACTTCTCTTCTTTGATTTTATCAAGGAGTTCTTTATCATAGGATACGTAAGCGGTTAGGTGATCTCGTTCCATTGTAATCGCTAACATGTCTTGTAACATCATTATATTCACCCTGCTTTTAATAAAAGCTCAGACAATAACGTAAGAGAGTTATGTTGAGCTTTTTTCTAATATTTTTCTTAATTTAAATATGGCTGCTTTATGAATTTGTGATATTCTCGAAGTTGTTAAATCTAACACTTCGCCGACTTCTGTTAAGGATAGTTCTTCCATATAGACTAAACTAATAACGAGCTGTTCGTTTTCTTGTAATTGTTTAATACTTTCAACTAATTCACTTTTTAATTCTGTAGTCAAAATGTGATCTGTCGGTGTTGGCATTTTATCATCTTGAATAAATGATAACGGGCTTGCAGCTTCATCTGGATCATCAGATTGGTATTGAGTATCTAATGACTGCACTTTTGCAAAAAGGGAATCAGATATAGTTGCCTCAACTTCTTCTACTTCCATATCCAATTCCTTTGCAATGTCTTCAGCTGTTGGAGTTCTATTGAGTTGCTGTTCGAGTTGCTCACTCGTTCTTTCAATTTTATTTGCCCGATCTCGTAATGACCTTGGTAACCAGTCTTCACGGCGTAAACCGTCCATAATAGAACCGTGAACACGAATAGAAGCATATGTTGCAAATTTCACCTCTCGATTCGGGTCAAATTTAGACATCGCATCATATAATCCCATAATCGCAAGGCTTTTTAAATCTGCTCGATCATAACTTGCTGGGATATGTTGAGCTACGCGTTCAACATGATAATCAACGACGTGCATGTAGTATTGAATCAATTCATTCGTTACTTCTTCACTTTGCTGTTGTTGCCATCGTTGCCATAAATCTTTTTCATATTGGGAGTTGTCCATTTTCTCTTTACTCCTCCCCTAACTTCATATTTAATATCATGATGTTAAATCACCGTTTCACCTTTATTCACTGTACGAATTGTTAATGCTCCTGTTTGGGGATTAAAAACAATCGTTCGACCACTATTTCCGCCAACATCTGAAGAAACTATTGGGATATTATTTTTCTTTAATAATGCTTCTACAGATTCAATATTTCTTGGTCCTATTCGCATGACTTCACTCGTTAATTGATTAGGAAACATCTGTGCTCCACCTGCTATTTTTGCCTTTAATTGAAATCTGCTAACACCTCTTGCTTGCAAGTATCGTAATAAATAGGCAATAGCAGTATCAGCATATTTATACGTATTTATATTTGCTTGTTTTGATAAACTTGAATCAGGAAGCATAATATGAGCTAAGCCAGCTATTTGTTTAGATAAGTCATAAATAACGATCCCTACACACGACCCCAATCCTGAGGTACGAATGGTATGAGGACTTTCAACGAATTTTAAATCAGCTATTCCAACTGTAACAAGCTTCTCTCGACTACTCATCTGCATGTACACCTAATGCGCGAAATAATGTCGGGATAGAATCAAAATCCGGTACTAATAAAAAATGACTTTGGGCATGTTTTTTTACTTCTTGACCTGAAAACTCTGAGCCAATTAATATAGCATGATCCGATTCTCGAGAAAATTCAATTAAGCCTGTAACAAGCGTAGCTGCCGCCATATCAATACTTAAAAATGGAACCGTTGTTTGGATATTAATTTTTGTAAAGTCAGCTAAAGCAGATATATATGCTCCTACTACAATATTAGCGACTTCTTTTAAAACAGACATGACCATTTCATCCAGCTCTTCTAAAACATTTATTTCAATAGTATCATCTTTTAACATTTCTCTTACAATTGAGGTTGCTTCTTCTAAGGATAGCAAGAAGTAAACAGTCCCCGTTATATCACCTTCTACTTTAAAGAATGTTGTTACGATTATTTCTTCTGGTCCACCAACAATATCCATAATTTCATTTATCGTTAGTAAGTGAACGTAAGGAACTTCCATATTAATTTCCTTATTCATTAAACTAGCCATAGAAGTTGTCGCATTACCTGCACCAATATTTCCGATTTCTCTTAATATATCATTTTCTAAATTTGATAGATCATCACTCATACAATCGCCTCACTTATTCTTGTCGTATCTCTTGCTGCTCTGTTCCATATAACAGTCGATTAATATCAAGCAACGTAAGCAATCGTTTTGGCAAGCGAACAACACCATTTATATAATCTAGTAAATTTGAATGTACTGTCTCAGGTGGTGCTTCAACTTGATCTCTTTGAATATCCACAACATCACTTGCTCCATCTACTAATAATCCTATTGTAATCGTTTCTAAATGAACAATTAGTATTCGTGTTTGCTCTGTGTATTCTGTTGATTCATTATGAAGCTTCGATTTCAAATCAATAACGGGTGTGATTACCCCTCTTAAATTAATAACTCCTTTAACATGTGGAGGAGCTGATGGAACTCGTGTAATGGATAGAACTCGTTCAATTGAACCAACTTGCTCAACTGAGATGGCATATTCATTCTCATTTACGGTAAAAACAATTAATTTGTTTTCTAACGTTTCTTGATTCATAACTACTACCTCCTTATTAAAACATCACATAATCAATGCGTTTGTATCAATGATTAAAGCAACTTCGCCATCTCCAATAATAGTAGCACCTGATATAGCAAAGATATTTGTTAAATAATCTCCTAAAGACTTCAATACTACTTCTTGTTGTCCAATAAATGAATCTACAATTAAACCTGTTAATTTATTTCCTTTTCTAACAATTACGATTGACACATATTCATCTTCTGCATCTTGATTTCTTTCTACATCAAACATCACTCTTAAATCTGATAATGGCACTACGTTACCTCTAAAATCAATCACTTTATGTTCATGTGAAGAATAAATATCATCGCGATGAATAATAGTCGCTTCAATAATAGAAGATAAAGGAATTGCATATTTTTCTGTCTCTAACTCTACTAATAACACAGAAATAATCGATAATGTTAATGGTAGTTGAATAGAAAAGACTGACCCTTCACTAGGAGTAGCATCTATGGAAATACTTCCACCTAATGATTCGATTGTAGTTTTTACTACGTCTAAACCTACCCCACGACCAGATACATCTGATATTTCCTTATTTGTTGAAAATCCACTTGCTAAAATAAGTTCATATGCTTGTTGATCTGTTAGTGCTTCAGCTTCTTCTGCTGTAATAACCCCTTTGTTAATGGCAATTTCAGTAATTTTATCGCGATTGATTCCAGCTCCATTATCCGAAATTTCAATAAATACATGGTTTCCACTATGATAAGCTTCTAATGTAATTTTACCTGTTGTATTTTTACCATTTTCTGCACGTTCATCAGGCATTTCAATTCCATGGTCAATTGCGTTTCGAATTAAATGGACGAGTGGGTCACCAATTTCATCAATAACTGTACGATCTAATTCTGTTTCAGCACCGATAATCTCAATTTCTACTTCTTTATCTAAATCTCTTGCTAATTGACGGATCATTCTTGGGAAACGGTTAAATACTGTACTTATTGGTACCATACGCATCGTCAGAATAATATTTTGTAAATCACTTGAAACCCTTGTCATACGCTCAACGGTTTCTTCTAAGTCTGGATTCTTCAGTTCAGAAGAAATTTGTTCTAAACGGCCACGATCTGTCACTAACTCTTCGAATAAGTTCATTAACGTATCTAAACGATCAAGATCTACTCGAATTGTTTGTGAAGCTACTGCTTGTGGAGCTTGTGCATTGTTCTTTGATTTAGTTTCTTTTTTCTCTTCAACTTTTTTTACTTCTTCATTAGTAGTAGACTCTACTTGTTCCTCTGTATATTCATTGACAGAAAATGGCGCAACATTAACCTCTTCAACTTCTGATACTTTGTATAGTTTAGCTTCAAGTTCTTCAGCTGTTTCTTCTGTAATAAGAACGACCGTAAACCCTGAATCAAAATTTTCTTCCTCTATATCATCTACAGGAGGTTCGGTATGAATAACCTCTCCTGCTTTTTCTAAAATATCAAATACCATAAAAGCACGTACACCTTTAAGTAAACAATCTTCTGATAATGTTACATTGATTTGTACGCTTTGATAGTCTTGGTCTTTCGATTCACTTAAAATTGCTAATTGAAACTCATCTAAATGTAAATCTGTTGATGTCGCAGCTAGCTCTGCTTGAGAAATCTCATCTGAACTACTTTCTCCGACAAATTCACCTTGTTCAATTTCTTTTAAAATACTTACTAATCTAGAGACATCACGTGCACCATCCCCACCATTAGCAATATCTTCAACCATCTCGTTCATATAGTCGACTGTTTCTAGTAAATAATCCATTATGTCTGCTTGAACAGTAATTCGATCATAACGAATCGCATCAAACACATTTTCTACCGTATGTGTTAAATCTGCTAATTGCGAATAGTTCATCGTAGCAGACATCCCTTTTAACGTATGGGCAGCTCTAAAAATTTGTTCAATAATCGATTTATCAGTTGGATTGTTTTCTAGTTCTAATAATTGCTCGTACAATGTTTCAACGTTTTCCATACTTTCATCAACAAACATCGTTAAATATTGAGAAGTATCCATATTAGCCCCTCCTTCTTACAATTTCAGTTAATGTCATTCCAATTTCATGTAAATGAACAATACGTGATGCAAAACCTGTATCAATTGTTGCTTGTGGCATACCATTTATAATGGCGGATTCTTCTGATTCGGCAATAATAATCGCAGAATCATCTTGTTCTTTTATGTAAGTAACACCTTCAGCTCCATCTTTCCCCATTCCTGTTAGTACTACGGCAATCTTTTGAATATCACCAACGTCTGCAAGAGATTGAAATAGAATATCTACAGATGGTCGGTGACCCATATGAACTGCTTCTTTTGTCAATTCAACTTCAATTGATGTACCAAAAGGTTTTAACTTCATATGGAATCCTCCTGGCGCTACATATACATGACCCTTTTTTAACCTGTCTCTATGACTTGCTTCTTTTACTGATAAAGAACTTTCGCGATGTAATCGTTCTGCCAATGATTTAGTAAATCCTTTTGGCATATGTTGAACAATTATAATTGGTGCTGGGAAATCTTCTGGTAAATCAACTAATAACCTTTGTAATGCTCTCGGTCCTCCTGTAGATGTTCCGATTGCTACAATCATATTTCTATTATTATTTATCATTTCCTTGCACCACCAAATACTGTTTCAACTTCTCAATAAATGAGCCTGTCGATTTTTGCTTAGTTTCGTTATCTTCTACTAAAAAGTCTGCCACTATTTTCTTTAGTCTTCTTGATATGGCCGATCTAGGTGCAGATATAATATACGGTGTTTGTTTCATGACTGCACTCGTTACAACCTTATCATCAGGCAATAAACTTGTGTGGACTAGATCAGTTGCCAAAAAGTTTATTACTACTTGCTTGAAACGATCTACGCTTTGTTTAGCTTCTCGCATATTATGACACCGGTTCATAATTAAATGAATTGGTAATTCCTTATTATGTATAACAATTTGTTTGACGACACTGTATGCATCCGTTATCGATGTTGGTTCAGGTGTAGTAATCATAAAGCATTCATCAGCGGCTAAAATAAACGATAATGTCGCAGATGATACACCTGCACCTAAATCAAAAATAATATAATCATATGAATATGCTAATGAATTATATTGATCGAAAAAATAAGTTAACTTTTCTTCATCTAAGTCAATTAAATCATTTAAATTAGCTCCACCAGCAATATATGATAATCCCACAGGTCCTAGTTCTATAATACCACTAATTGGCATAAAGTCAGCAAAAAAGTTCACTATTGAATGTTTAGATCTATTTCCTAACAAAATATCAATATTCCCCATCCCAATATCTAAATCAAATAAAAGGACTGACTTATTTTGCTGCTGTAATTCGATAGCAAAATTTAAGGCTGTGTTTGACTTTCCTACTCCACCTTTTCCACTTGCAAAAGCAATTGTCTTTGCTTGTTTTTTTGGGGGAGTTAATTTATTTCTTAATCGTTCTGCTTGATCATGCATGGTCATACCCACTTAATAACATATTACTCACATAAACTGCATCAGCTTCTACTAAGTCATCTGGAACATTTTGTCCATTTGATAGATAAGCAACTTTTGCATTTTCCCCTAAACATAAATTCAACATAGACCCATAAGTTGTCGTTTCATCAGCTTTTGTAAAAATTACTTGATGAATCCCAACATCTTTAAATATATTATAAATCGTATCATTATCAGAGGCTTTGGCAGTCAACGATAAAACTAAATACGTAACACTATCACCTTCTGCCATTTGAATTAAATGTTGTAATTCACTTACATAATTTGCTTCTCGATAATTACGTCCAGCTGTATCGACGAAAATATGATCATAATTTGTAAACTTAACTAAAGCTTGTTCATAATCGTCGTTTGTATAAACGACTTCTAAAGGTACATCTAATATTTTTGCATATGTTTTTAACTGTTCAATTGCTGCAATTCGATACGTATCTGTCGTAATAAACGCTACTTTCTTTTGCTGCTCTAACATCATTTTAGCAGCTACTTTCGCAATTGTAGTCGTTTTACCTACACCTGTAGGACCGACAAATTGAATCACTTTCCTTTGCGTTAATGGAGCTTGATCAACTAAAGGCTGTAACTCTGTTTGCAGTAATTGTTTAAACAATTGTTCATCGATTATCGTTGGATCAGTTAACGTTTCTTCAAAATCTCTCACTAACATTTTAGCAAGATCATGATTTACTTCTTGGTCTAATAAATATTGATATAACATATTTAACGAACCAGTAAATTCTTCATTTCCTTGGAAAGTTTTACTCGCAACTAGTTGACGCAATTGTTTAATTTCCTCTAAAACTTGATGTTGATCTGACGATTTAGTTTCAAAAGGTAACGGAGGTGGCGTATGTGTCGTTTGCTTCGTTTCATGCATTATTGGTTGTTTTTCTTCTGGAATTGGCTGTTCATCTAGTGCTGCAATGACTTCTATTTGTGTTTTTTGAAACAGGCCAAAAATTCCACCCTTTTTTATTTGCTTACTATTTAAAATAACAGCATCTGAACCTAATTCTTCTTTAATTTGTAGTAATGCGTCATTCATAGTATTTGCTGTATATTTTTTTACTCTCATGTCACATTCACCACCCCAACACTTTGAACTTGTACAGTTGACTCAATTTCATTATAAGACAATACTGGTAATTGTGGAAAAGCGCGTTCTAACAACTGTTTCATATACATTCTAATTGTTGGTGAACATAATAAGACAACATTTTCATGCTGTAATGACGCTTTCTCCATTTCATCATAAACATTTTTAATAATTGTATCTTGAACTTCTGGATCTAAAGCTAAATAATTTCCATGTTCCATTTGTTGAATATTTTTAGATATCGCATTTTCTACTTCAATTGATGTTGTAATCACTTTTAATTGATTATCTTGTGATGTATATTGTTTCGTTATTTGTGCAGATAATGATTGTCGAACATATTCAGCTAATAAGTCCGTATCATTTGTCATTTTAGAAAAGTCAGCTAAGGTCTCAAAAATAACCGGTAAATTCCGTATCGATATATTTTCACTTAATAATTTAGCTAATACTTTTTGTACGTCTCCGACAGATAATGGATCTGGTGTTACTTCATCGACTAAAATAGCATACTCTTCTTGTAAATGATCGATTAATTCTTTCGTTTCTTGACGCCCTAATAAACGGTGAGCATTTTTCTTTAACTCTTCTGTTAAATGAGTAGATACGACTGATGGCGGATCAACTACTGTATAGCCAAACAACTCTGCTTCATCTTTATTCGCTTCACTAATCCATTTTGCCGGTAAGCCAAATGCCGGCTCTTTTGTATCAATTCCTTCAATCATGTCATTCTCTAAATCAGGTGTCATTGCTAAATAATGGTCTAATAAAATTTCTCCCTGAGCTACTTCATCGCCTTTTAACTTTAAGCGATATTCATTCGGTTCTAATTGAATATTGTCACGAATCCGTACAACAGGAATAACTACACCAAGATCGATTGCTAATTGTCTACGAATCATAACAATTCTATCTAATAAATCTCCACCTTGTTTCGTATCGACTAAAGGTATTAAACCATAGCCAAATTCAAATTCTATTGGATCAATACTGAGTAAATTAACGACACTTTCTTCTGTTTTCAGATTCTCACTTTCATCTTCATCCAATACCTCTTCATCTATATCAGGCGGGACTTTAGCCTGTTCAATGAGAACATAACCACCAACCGCTAAAACAAGCGAAATACTAAACGTTAACATGAAACTAATTGGTGTTAAGCCTAGCAAAAATATCGTTCCAGCTGCGATAAATAAAAGTTTAGGGAACTGTAATAACTGCTCTGTTACATCACTTCCTAAATTCCCTTCTGTTGAAATACGTGTAACAACGATACCTGTCGCAGTTGCAATAAGTAGTGCAGGGATCTGACTAACTAATCCATCTCCTACTGTGAGTCGCATATATGTCTCAATTGCTTCGCCGAAATTCATATCCATTTGCACCATACCGATAATGATTCCGAAAATAATATTAATAATTACGATAACAATTCCCGCAATGGCATCACCTTTAACGAATTTAGACGCACCATCCATTGCACCATGGAAATCTGCTTCATTCTCTACTTTCTCTCTTCTTTCTCGTGCCTCTATTTCCGTAATAAGCCCTGCGTTTAAATCAGCATCAATACTCATCTGTTTACCAGGCATCGCATCTAATGTAAAACGAGCCGATACTTCAGATACACGCTCTGCACCTTTTGTAATGACAATAAATTGAATAATAACTAAAATTAAAAAGACTACAAAACCGACAAGAGGGTTATCTCCAATAACAAAAGAACCAAAGGTATCTACTACCCCACCTGCATCAGCTTTAGATAAAATAGATCTAGTAGTAGAAACGTTTAATCCGAGGCGGAATAATGTGAGTAATAATAATAAGGAAGGAAAAATTGAAAACTGCAAAGGTTCTTTCGTGTTCATTGATACTAAAATAACAATGAGTGCAAGAGATATATTACATAAAATAAGAATACTTAATAACCATCCTGGTAATGGGATGATTAACATAATAATAATTAAAATAACTGATAATAATACCGATAGATCTTTTGCCTTCATTGTAAGACCCCTAACTAATTAACCTTTTTGTTAATTTGATAAACGAACGCTAATATTTCAGCAATCGCTTGATAAAATTGCTCTGGAATAACATCATCAATTTCTACTAATTCATACATCGCTCGTGCTAACTTCTTATCTTCCACTGTTACGACATCATGTTCCTTAGCAATTTCTTTTATTTTTAAAGCTGTTTCATCTTTTCCTTTAGCAACAACATAAGGAGCTGATGTCACAGATTCATCGTATTTAATAGCAATTGCATAATGGGTCGGGTTAGTAATAACAACATCTGCCTGTGGAACTTCTGACATCATTCGACTCATCGCCATTTGCTGTTGCTTTTCTTTTATTTTTGATTTAATGAACGGATCTCCTTCAACATTTTTATGTTCATCTTTAATATCTTGTTTAGACATCCGAATTTTTTTCTCGAAATCATATTTTTGATAAAGGTAATCTAATACTGCTAAAAATAATAAAGCTAAAACAGCAGACACTGCCATAATAATCGTAACCTTACCAAAAAAAGCGATCGCTGCTTCTACTGGTTTAAAAGAAAGTTGCATCATATCATCTTTATACAGCCAAATGATTGAGAAGGTGATCGTCCCAATCATGACAATTTTGAAAAGTGATTTTAACAATTCTACTAATGCTCGCACAGAGAAAATTCGTTTTGCACCTTGGATTGGGTCAATCTTTTTAAGATCGAACTTTAAAGGTTCTGTCGTAAATAAAACTCCTACTTGCAATAAGTTCCCTGCAACTGCAGCAACGACAGCGACCCCCATTATGGGTGCGACAATTCGGGCAAAATAAAATAACCCTTCTTTCAATAACGTCATGGTCGATTCTACTGTGATAGTGACATGAATTTGTTCAGTGAAAATAAAAACGAACAAATCGAGCATTTGCTCTTTCATAAAGGAGCCAACGACAAATAATAAAATAAAAGAAAACAATAAAATAATAGCCGTATTCACATCTTGACTCTTAGCAACTTGCCCTTTTTTTCGTTCTTCTTCACGTTTCTTAGGAGTAGCTTTCTCCGTCTTTTCGCCTGCAAAAAACTGTAAATCGAGATGTAGACGCAACGTTAAATCCCTCCTAAAATTCCCATCAAATCACGCATTGTAACAAACATTGTTTCAAAAATAAATTTGGCTAAACTCATATATAACACAATAAACACCGATAATGCGATAAAACTAACGGTAATTTTTAACGGTAATCCAACGACAAATACGTTTAGTTGCGGCACAGTACGAGCAATAATACCGAGTGCTACGTCAACTAAAAATAAACAACCAACAAGTGGTAGTGCCATTTGAAAAGCAATAATAAACATACTGTTAAACGTTTCTACGATAAATTTACTAAAGTCTCCATCGACAGTTATTAAGCCATCTAATGCAATAAATTGATAACTATTATACACTCCATCGATTAACAAATGATGACCATTAACCGATAATAAAAACAATAAAGCAACCATATAAAAAAACTGTCCGATAATTGGACTTTGCGCTCCAGTTTGTGGATCCATCACGTTTGCCATTGCAAATCCCATCTGGAAATCAATAAAACCTCCAGCAATCTGGACTACTGATAAAATCATATAAGCAATTAGACCAATAGCAAGACCAACTGTTATTTCTTTTAGTAATAACAGTACATAATAATGATCAATGGAAATTACCGGTGCTTCCATACTTGAAAAGATAACTAAACTTAAAAAGAAACCTAACCCTATTTTAATTGGTGTCGGAATCGTTCGATACGAGAATAAAGGTACTGTCATTAGAAAAGCTATTACTCTAGCAAATATTAATAAAAAAGTTGGGACAATTGATAAATGAATCATATCTAACATAGTTTATCCTACTAACATTGGCAGACTTTGATATAAGTCTGTCGTAAACTCGATTAATTTCGATAACATCCAAGGTCCGAAAAACACAATACCAACTAATACTGCGATAATTTTTGGAATAAAAGCTAGTGTCTGTTCTTGAATTTGTGTTGTTGCTTGAAAGATACTAACGAGTAAACCGACAGCTAATGCTAATAAAAGAATAGGTCCAGCAACTAATAAAACAGTAACAATACTCCGTTCGGCTAATGTCAATACCATTTCTTCATTCAAGTAAACGCACCCTCTTCTATTATTCATGAAACAATAAATATATTGTAAACATTAAAATGACTTTTTATTAATACGGTAACATTACTTTAAAATACTCTACAATATAACAGGCAACGATATACATCTCTCTGTATATCGTTAAAAGCCTTGAAGTATCGAATGAGTAATTAAATACCATCCATCTACTAAAACAAATAATAGTATTTTAAATGGTAAAGAAATCATAACAGGTGGTAACATCATCATCCCCATTGACATAAGTACACTAGCAACAGCCATATCAATAATTAAAAAAGGAATAAATATCATAAAGCCCATTTGAAAAGCTGTTTTCAATTCACTTATTGCAAATGCTGGTACGAGTGTCATTAATGGAATATCTTGTACTGTTTCAATCTTTTCCTGTTCCGTATAATTAAAAAATAACGCTAAATCTTTCTCTCGTGTATGTTCTGCCATAAATTCCTTTAATGGAACACTGGCATTTTCATACGCTTCGTCTAAAGTAATTTCTTCTTCAAATAATGGATCTAATGATTCAGTATAAATATCTGAAAACGTTGGTGCCATAATAAAAAATGTAAGAAACAATGCAAGCCCAATTAACACTTGGTTTGGGGGCATTTGTTGTGTTGCTAATGAAGTTCTTACAAATGATAGTACAATAACAATTCTTGTGAAACTAGTCATTAAAATTAAAATACCAGGTGCAATCGATAATATAGTTATTAATAACATTAGCTTTACAGATGTGGTAATTGCTGATGGATCCGAGTTAGAAAAAATATTAATAAAATCATCCATAATTATCATCATCTCGCTTATTCATATCGATTAACTGTTCTCTTTTAGCTTTTAATTTATCTAGTTCACGATCAAGCTGACTTGAGAATTGTTGGGCATTAACTGATTTATCATCCTTATTATTTTCTTGCTTTTTATTAGAAAACAATTGTTGCATAAATGTTAAGGCTGGTGTGTCCATATTTGCACTTTCTTCTAATTGACGAATGACATTCTCGTCCGTTATTTCATCTAACATCGTAACATCATTCCCTATTCCAACTGCATATACCTTTTCACCGATCCGAATAACTTGGATTGATTTTTGTTGTCCTACTGAAATACCGCCTAAATTTTCCAATGCTTGACTGTGCTTAGATAAATTATTTTTCCGTTTTAATAAAGTAAGTAAAACATAAATTAAAACTAAAACAAGTGCTAAGGCAAAGATTATTTTTAGGATATTAATAATAACAGAGCTTGTCTTACCGTTAGATGACGTATCTTCATTGTTTAATAACATTGAACCATCATCTTCATCAGTACTATCTAACTCTAAACAATCTTCTTCATTTTCTAGACAGTCTTTAATATTCGTTTCAGCGAAACTAGTAATCGGTGAAAAAATAGTGGACATAAAAAAAACTATAAACAAGATAGTTAATTGTTTGCGTAACATCACTTTACTCATTTAACCTAAAGCTTTAGTTACAGCTTCCATTACGCGGTCAGCTTGGAATGGTTTTACGATGAAATCTTTTGCACCTGCTTGAATAGCGTCAATAACCATTGCTTGTTGTCCCATTGCAGAGCACATAATAACAACAGCATCTCCATTAATTTCTTTAATCTCTTTTAATGCTTGAATACCATCCATTTCTGGCATTGTAATATCCATCGTTACTAAGTCTGGCTCTAGTTCTTTATATTTTTCTACTGCTACTTGACCATTTTCAGCTTCTCCAACAACGTTATAACCATTTTTTTCTAAAATATCTTTAATCATCATTCTCATGAATGCAGCATCATCAACAATTAATACACTTTGTGACATTTATCCTTCACCTCATAAAATTAATTTAAATTCTTTAAGCGATCTGCTTGGCTTACAATATCTGTTACACGAACACCGAAGTTCTCTTCAATAACAACAACTTCGCCTTTAGCGATTAACTTACTGTTAACTAACACATCTACTGGTTCACCAGCAAGCTTATCTAGTTCAATGATAGACCCAGAAGTTAAATCAAGAATATCAGCTACTGTTTGTTTTGTACGACCTAGTTCAACCGTTACTTGTAAGGGAATATCTAGTAACATATCTAAATTTCTCTGATTACTTTCCGTTAGGTCTACTGGTTCAAATTGACTGAATGACGCTGTTTGAACTGGCGCATCTTTCTTTGCTTTAGCACCGATTTGTTGTGGTTCTTCATTTCTTGGTGCAGCTTGTGGTTCTGGCGATACTTCCGGTACAGGTTCAGCTTGTGGTTCTAACGATCCTTCAGATACAGGATCAGGTTGTCTTTCGTTTTGTACTGGAGCTGACGTCTCCTCTACTCGTACTGTTTCAGCTTTAGTTTCTTCTTCCGGCTCTAATAAATCGCGAACTAACTCTTTAGCAAAATGCAATGGAATAATTTGCATAATGTTAGAATCAATTACATCGCCAATTTCTAATTGGAAAGAAACTTTAACAAATACTTCTTCATCCGTCTTACTCATTACTTCTTCTAATTTATCAATATCTTTATAATCTACTTCGGGTGGAGATATATCAATTTTTTTACTAAATACAGTTGACATACTTGTTGCTGAAGAGCCCATCATCTGATTCATTGCTTCTTGTACAGCACTTAATGCAATGTCAGATAATTCCTCATCTGCATCTTCTCCTGTTCCACCCATCATAATATCAGAAATAATCGCAGCATCACTAGCTTTCATTAAGAAGATATTTTCCCCATCAAAGCCTTCTACATAATTAACTTGTAAACTTACATGTTCATATGGGAATTCTTCTTTTAAACCAGTTTTTCGAACGATTGATACAGTAGGTGTTGTAATATTTACTTTTAAACCTAAAAGAGTAGATAATGCTGTAGCTGAACTACCTAAAGAAATATTACCAATCTCACCAATTGTATCTTTTTCAAGTGATGTTAAATATAATGCTGTAATTTCTTCTTGGGACATAGCGTCCGAATCATCTTGTTCCTCACCATCTGGTTCAGTAGATCCATTTGCTTCCTCGCTATCTTCATTATCAGAATTAGCGTTATTCAGTAATGCGTTAATTTCATCTTGAGACAGCGTACCATCATTCGTCATCTGTTATCCCTCCTTCAAATATTTCTAATACTTGTACAGCAACATTATTGTTTACTTTACCAGGTTGTACAAGCATCTTAGGCTCATCATTTACGACCATTTCAAGAGGGTCGCCAATCGATTGATTTAGAATGACAACATCATCTTGCTTTAAATGTAATAATTCTTGTAATGTAATATCAGCTTTTCCTAAAAGAGCTTTCGCATCTACTTTTACTTGACGTAAATGCGTTTGTAATTGATTATAAGTTTCCGGATTTCGTTCTTTCGTTCCTGTTTCCATCCAATAATGTACGGATAGTTTGGGAATAATCGGTTCTAAAATAATATGTGGAATACAAATGTTGATCATACCACTCACATCACCAATTTGTGTATTAAATGAAACGACAACAACTGTCTCGTTTGGTGAAACCATTTGGAGAAATTGCGGATTTGTTTCAAAATCTTCTAAAACTGGTTCAATGTCAATCATTGTCTCCCATGCTTCTTTTAAATTTACGACAGATTGTTCAAATAACTGTGTCATAATTAGTGTTTCAATCTCTGTTAAATTTTCTAATTGAATATCACTAGTTCCTTGTCCTCCAAGAGTTCGATCCATCATTGTATATGCAATGTTCGGATTTACTTCCATTAAGAGTCTGCCTTCTAATGGTTCCACACTATATACGTTCAAAATCGTTGTTTTAGGAATAGAGCGAATGAATTCTTCATAAGGAACTTGGTCAACTGATGCAACAGTTATATTCACATATGTACGTAATTTTCCTGAGAAGAAGGTTGTTAATAGACGTGCAAAATTTTCATGTATTCTAGATATTCCTCTAATTTGATCTTTAGAAAAACGCAATGCTCTCTTAAAATCATATACGGATACTTTTTGCTTCTTTTCTTCTTTTTTTAATTCTTCTGCATCCATCTCACCCGAAGATATAGCGGATAATAAGGAATCAATCTCATTTTGTGAGAGTATTTCAGATTGCAACATCCATCACCTCCTGTTGCATATGTACGGTTATTATTGCAAAATTTTATTAATAGTGTAAACGTCTGTTACTCTTCCATCTTTCATAACTTCATTCAAATCATCTTTAATAGCATTTTCTAATTTAGATAATGTTTCTTTTTCTTGAAAATCTACCTCAGATTTATTTGCTAACTCTTTAATAAGCATATTCTGAATTTGGAATTCCCTATCTTCTAATTCTGTAACGCCTTTATTACCATCTGTTATTATTGTAAACTGAATTCGAACGAAGGTTCCATTCTTTAAGTCCGTCGTTACTTCAGGTGTTTCATAAGAAAACTTATTCATATCTCCTATAGATTGTTCTTTTGCTTCGTCATCTTGATCCATAAAAAAGAAAAACCAAACAGCAAGTGTAATCACACCTAATATAACGATGATTGCTACAGATAGAAGTGCTGTTTTTACAACTTTCATTTTTTCACCTACTTTTACTCTGTGCCAAATATACCTATCTGTTGATAACACTCTTTTACTTTTTGAACGACCTCTGCTTCTGAAGTTTGTACAACAATTTTCTTACCATTTGTTAGTGTAATTGTCGTATCCGGAAACGACTGAATCTGTTCAATTAAAAAAGCATTCAACATAAATGTATCACCATTTAATCGTTGTAATTCAATCATAATATGGCGGGGATGCTTGCTATGAAACATCCCCTACCTCCTTTTATCGTTTCAGATTCACTAACTCTTGTAAAATTTCATCAGATGTAGTAATAATTCTCGTATTTGCTTGGAAACCACGCTGAGAAACAATCATCTCTGTGAACTCTTCCGCTAAGTCAACGTTAGACATTTCTAACGCACCAGAAACGATTTGACCCATTTCTCCAGTAGCTGCAAAGTTATAATTTCCATCTTCCAAGATTAATCCAGCGTTATTTGAATTTAGATAAAGGTTATTACCAGTCTTTTCCAATCCACTTGGGTTTGAAAAGTTTGCTAATGCAATAAAACCAGCTACTTGAGGCTCTCCATTTAGATCAACATAGTTAACTGCTCCATCATCAGAAATACTAAAACTTTGATGTTCTGGTAATTGTATTCTTTCCATTTCTTCACCATTTTCAGTAAGTCCTTGTAAATAATACCCATCAGCGTTAACAAGATTATCATCATCATCTAAATAAAAGTTACCTGCACGTGTGTAATAAGTGTTGTCACCTTGCTTGACAACAAACATACCATTACCTTCAATTGCAAAATCAAGTGGGTTATCCGTTGTTTGACGGAATCCTTGTGTGTGAATGTTATCAATCGAACCGATTTGTGAACCTAATCCTACTTGCATTGGGTTCACTCCACCACGACTACCATCCGCAGTTGCAGCTTGTGCACCTTGTGTTGTTTGTGACATCATGTCTTGAAATGTTACTCGACCTTTTTTAAATCCTGTTGTATTTACGTTTGCGATGTTGTTACCTACTACGTCTAATTTTGTTTGAAAACCACGCATCCCTGAAATCCCTGAGTACATTGAACGTAACATAAATTATTCTCTCCTTTTGAATTATCGCAACTATATCAATCAATTAATAGTTGCTAAGGTTTCCCATTCAGGGTCCAACCTTATTAAAGTATAATTGTTCCATTTATATTTGTGAAAATTTGATTCGACGCTTCTTCTTGATTTAATGCTGTTATAATTGTATTGTTTTTTGTACTTACGACAAAAGATATATCATCCATAACAACGACAGCATCTGTAACACCTTTTTGTTTCGCTTCATTCATTTTATTTGTCAGCTTATCTAAAACTGAATCATCAAGCGATATGTTTCTTTCTACCATGCGTTGCTTGGCATGCTTGCTTATCTTAACTTCTTGTACAGCTGATAATACATCTTTAAAGGTATCTTGCTCAACTGGATGTCTTGATACTTTTGCCCTTTGTGCTACATGTTGTTGCTGAAGGGGATGAATATACTTATGCATCTGTTTCATCCTCAGTTTCCGTTGAATCTTCATCAGATGCATCAGCTGCTTTTATAATACTGTCAGCATAAATCTTTTCACCGTTTGCTAATTCTAAAATGGCATAACCATCTTTTTGACTAACAGACTCAACCCTACTTGTAATTGTTTCTTTCGTCTTATCATCATTTTCATGCTCATAAGTAACGTCTTTACCAATCATATGACTGTACTGAATGACAGGCGAGACTAATTGGTTTTGAACTAATGACTCCATAGAGCTTGCCATATTCATCGTTTGTTCTAACTGTGAAAATGTAGCCATTTGTGCAATGAAATCTTTATCATCCATTGGGTCTAATGGGTCTTGGTGTTGTAATTGTGTCATTAAAATTTTTAAAAATTCATCTTTACCTAACTCAGGTGACGGTGTGCGATTTTTCGGTTGATTAGATAAATAATGTGAATTGTCTATTTTAGTCATCTGTTTCTACCTCCTCTGCTAAAAACTCTTCGATTAAACTAGTAAAGTCAATTATTATTTGTTCTTCCGACTGTTGTTCTTCTAACTGTTCATCATGTGATTTTTCATCATCTTCCGCTAATTGCTCTTCTTCTTGTTGTGACTTCATTTCCTCATCAATCTCTGTATCATCTCTGACAATTTGTACTTGATGTGGTGAGAATGCATGCTTTAACTGTTGTAAGTTCGCCTCTAACACTTCTTTAGTAGCTAGTGAGTTAGTCATGATACGAACGATCATTTCACCGTTTACTTGAGTAAATTGAATATTAAGTGTCCCCAAATGTTCTGGTGCTAATCGGATTGATAATGATTGTTGAGGTGCATTTGCTTGTAACAACATATTTTGCTGAATTTGTGTCACAATTCGTTGTGTTATTTCAGCTTCAACACGCTGAACACTTTCCATACTGTTATTGTAAATTGCTTGTTGATTCAATATAGACATTCTTGGGGTAACTAATTGTTCATTGTTTAAAGTTGGAATGACACGGCTTTGTGGTTCTGCGCTAGTTGGCTCATTGAGAGCTGCTGTTAACCATTGTGCTACATCTGAGCGTGATACTGTTGCATTATTACCATACATATTTTTCGATTGAAAATGTGTACGGCTTTCATATAGCTTTTGCACTTTTTCAAGTACCTCTAAATCTTCCGCATCTAATTGTTCGGCAACTAATTGACGTAATTGATCATGTGACAATTGATTATTCATACTAGACCATTGCTGTAATAAAGGTAATAATTGACGTGCTACAGTTTCCATACGTTCTCCGCTATGAATTTGCTTGAAAACTTGTTTAAGATCACTAATTAATTGCATAATGTTCGTCTGAGCTTCAGCATCTAGTTGCATTAATTCATTTTGTTGAATATTGATATCAATAGTAGGGTAAAACTGAATGTTTTCGTCAGTTGTATTCCATTCGTCCACTAATTGCTTAAGCAAATGAAATAATGCAATCGAATTCTCATCCAGATCGTTTTTAGCATCTTCTAATAAGTTAAGCAATTTATTTAATGCTTCATTACTTAATGACTCATCACCATTAATGAACGCCTGCAATTGCTCTAGTAATTCTTCTTCATCTGCTTCTTGGAATAAATAAAGCAAATCCTTACTCAACAACTCCGACAATAATGCTAATAGTTCATCATTTACTGCTAGTTCATCTAACAGTACGTCAGGAGTTTTACCTGTACTTGTTAATTCTTTTATTAAATCTGATGACGTGTTTTCATTTTCTAAAACATGTGCAATTAACTGTTTAAAGTCATCTGACTGTTTACTTGAGGCTTCCGTGAATAATTGATTATTATTCATAACTGGTTGAAACAATTGTAATAGTCCTGCGTTCACTTTTTCACCTCCTTTAAAGGAATAAACTTTTCTCTATAATTACGGCATCATTTGTTCCATTAACTTAGCTGCTGAGCCTGGTTTCATTTCTGCTAAAATATCTCCTCGAACATCACCGGATAATTGTTCTAAAACTTGTACACTTATATTTTCATTTAAGTTTTCTACAATTTTGGCTGCTTTTTCTGGATCCATCTTTCTAAATGAACCGGCAACTTGTTTCACTTCTTCTTCTTCGACAGTTAATTCTTCCTCTGATGAGTCTCGATTCGTACTTGATTTAGAACTTGAAGTAGTCTTTTTATCATCGTCATCTTCATCAGTCGTACGATTTGCTAGTTTCTTATTTTCTATTTCTAAATCTTTATTAATCTTCTCTAAACTAGCAATCTCTTTTTCCATTTCTTCTATTTTTTCTTTTTGTTTTTTATTTGCTTGTTCATATTTTTCATTATCTTGTGTATCATTATTTTCGTCGGAAGAAACTAGCTTTGATATTCCAGGCGTATTGCCCAACTTATTTTTAACCCATCCCCCTGTATCGACTCCAGCCATTTGTAAAACAACAAAAATAATAACGACTACTATTATTAGGGGAACGACAACTCCAAATATAAGGGTTAAAATTAGGCTTCGACCTTTTTTCTGTTTTGTATTATTTTCCATATGTTCACCTATTTTTCGAATTGCTTATTGTATTGCCTCATCGACATTTCATCCATTAACGCAGCCTCTGCTAGTTCTTCTTCTTCAGCTAATTCTGCTTCACGAATTTCAATCATTTTTTCAATCTTTTTCACTTCTATATGAGCCTCATTTAAGAGGTCTTGAGCTTGTTCCATTTTTAATCTTGCTTGTTGAACATGATGTTGTAATGAAATTATTTTATTACTTAAATTATCAATATAACGAGATTGTACAATCATCTTGTCTATCGTAAATTCTTGTTTCATCTTATTGGCTAATCGTTCTTCCGCTGTTTCTTTAGCTTTTAACTGCTCATATAATTGTTGAGCGATTTGTTCAAATTGTTCAACAGCTTGAACTCTATTTAGTTGAGCTTGATCCTTTTCTTGTTCTCTTACTTCCAACACTTTATATAAAGATGTTGTTCGAGCCATTAAATCTCCTCACCGTCAATTAATTGTTTCATTTTTTCAATGGAATTTTGAAGTAATTCATCTTCAAAAGTACCTTGACGTAAAAAATCTTGAATTCTTGGATGATAAGCAATTGCTTTATCTATTTCTGGATCTGTTCCTTTTTTATATGCACCAATTTGGATTAAATCACTTTTATCTTCATAGACACCTAGAAGGTTACGCATTTCTTGTGCATATTTCATATGATCATCCGTGACAATCTGTGGCATAACTCGGCTAACTGACTTTAACACATTGATTGCAGGGTATTGTCCCATCTCAGCTATTTTTCTATCTAATACGAAGTGCCCGTCTAATATTCCGCGCACTGTATCTGCTATTGGTTCATTCATATCGTCTCCATCAACGAGAACGGTATAAAATGCTGTAATAGAACTTTGTTCATTTGTTCCAGTTCGTTCTAGTAACTTAGGAAGTGTAGCAAAGACAGAAGGTGTATAACCTTTCGTTGTCGGTGGTTCTCCGACAGCTAAACCTATCTCACGCTGTGCCATTGCTACTCTCGTTACAGAATCCATCATTAAATTGACTGTCAAACCTTGACTTCTAAAATACTCACTGATTGCTGTTGCAGTATAAGCACCTTTAATACGCATTAATGCTGGTTGATCAGAAGTTGCAACGACTACGATTGATTTCTTCAGCCCTTCTTCACCTAAGTCTTTTTCTACGAATTCACGAACTTCTCGGCCACGTTCACCTATTAAAGCAATGACGTTAATATCTGCTTCACTATTTCTAGCTATCATACCTAGCAGAGTACTTTTACCAACACCGCTTCCTGCAAATATACCTATACGTTGCCCTTTTCCAACTGTAAGTAATGAATCAATAGCTCGGATTCCTACTTGAATTGGTTCAGTTATAGGTGGACGTGTCATTGGGTTAGGTGGTGCATTTTCGGTTAAATAAGATTTTAATCCTTTAGGCAAGCTACCTTCGTTTAACTCATTTCCTAACGCATCAACGACGTGTCCGATTAAACTTCGACCGAGTTTAATTGTTAATGGCTTTCCTGTCGCTTCTACTAAACAGCCAGGTCCAATTTCATTTACTTCGGTATAAGGCATTAAAATAATTTTCTGTTCATTAAATCCTACTACTTCTGAAAGAATTGGAGTATCGTCATGTGTATCTGTATAAATTAAACAAACTTCTCCAATATTTGCGGCAGGACCAAGTGATTCAATCATAATCCCTACAACTCGTACAACTTTCCCAAAATGTTTATATGAATCAGTTTGTTCGATTACTTCGGTTAATTGTTCTATCTCCATTTGTTAATTCTCCGATAACTTTTCTTCTAGTGCTGTTTTAATTTGTTGTAATTGTACATCTATACCTATTCTTAGTTGCCCGTATGGATGTTTGATTACACAATCACCTGGATTAAGGTTTTCATCAGCATAGATAGATATAATTTCGCCATCTTCTAATAACGTTTCAAGTTCTTCTTTACCATTCATAACAAACTCATAATCAGCTGGTTGCACATATATTGAAATATTAGAGCGCTTTTGTAAATCATCTATAGCGTATTTTATCATTTCTACTAAAGTGTCTTCTGTTTCACTCACTTGTTGTTTGGTGATTTTCTCTGCAGTTGTAATAGCTAATTGTAAAATTGCTTGTTCATGATTTGCGATTGTTTTAAAGTATTCTGTTTGCGCATTTTCAATTATTTTATTAGCTTCGTCAATTAGTGCGCTATACTCTGTTTTAGCTTCTTCTAAACCAGCATCATACCCAGTTTTATAACCAATTTCTTGCGCTTCTTTTCTCTCTTCTTCTTTAGTTACTAACCAAGCTTCTTTTTCTTTTTCAATAGCTTGTTTCATATCTTGTAATAGCTTTTCTTTTTTCTCCTCAAGTGTTCTTATCTCATTTGTTCGCTCTGTTATTTGTTGTTCATAATCTACTTGTTCAGATTCATCAGGTTCACCGTTGGTTGGTGAATTAGGTTGGCGAAAATCAGTTATATCACGTAAAGAAATCACTTTCTCATTAGGTGCAAAATTATCTTTCCTATCATACCTAGACAATGATATCGTCACCTCCACCACGTGCAATTACAATTTCGCCCATTTCGTCTAAACGGCGAATAGTACCAACAATTCTTGTTTGCGCTTCTTCTACATCGCGTAAACGAACAGGTCCCATATATTCCATTTCTTCTTTAAATGTTTCTGACATACGAGATGACATATTTTTGAAAATAACGTCTTTTACTTCGTCACTCGCTACACGAAGGGATAACTTCAAGTCTTCCGAGTCAGCTTCACGTATAATACGTTGAATTGCTCTATCATCTAAAATTACGATATCGTCAAAGATAAACATCCGTTTCTTTATTTCTTCTGCCAATTCTGGTTGTTGAATTTCTAATGAATCTAAAATCGTTCGCTCTGTACTACGATCTACTTCGTTCAGTACGTCAACTACAGATTGGACACCACCAGTTTGTGTATAATCTTCTGTCATCGAACTAGAAATGTTTTTCTCTAACACTTGCTCAATTTCAGCAATAATATCTGGTGGAGTAGATTCCATTGTTGCAATTCGACTGGCAATATCTGCTTGGACTTCTTCTTCTAATTCAGACAATATCTGGCCGGCTTGTTCAGCATCCAAATACGATAAAACTAATGCAATCGTCTGTGGATGCTCTCCTTGTATAAAGTTCAACACTTGTTGAGGGTCAGCCTTTCTTGCAAAGTCAAATGGTCGCACTTGTAATGATGATGTCAGTCGGTTAATTATATTTAATGCTTCTTGTTTACCAAAAGCTTTCTCTAAAACTGTTTTTGCATAATTTACCCCACCCTGTGAAATGTAGTCTTGAGCGATAGCGATTTGATGAAACTGTTCAACAATCGAATCTTTTAACTCATTATCTACTTTCTGAACAGATGAAATTTCTAAACTTAGTCTTTCGATTTCTTCTTCTGATAAATGTTTATAGACTTCTGCTGACACATCTGGACCAAGAGAAATTAAAAGTACAGCTGCTTTTTGTCTACCTGATAATTCCTTCATATTCTTTGCGATAGTTGCCCCTCCTAATCTTCTGAAATCCAACCTCTAAGTAATTTAGCAAATTCCTCCGGTTGATCTTTAGCCATTTTTTCTACTTGTTCTTTTTGAATATCTGCTTCAGTCTTTGGTAGTTGATCTAAACTTGGCACCTCGTACGAATCTGCTCCTACATCTGATTGTACTGTCACTTCTTCGCTTTCTACTACCGTTTCTTCTGTTTCATTTCTTCTGTTACGAATAAATAAGATTAACAATACAATGATAATAATAAGCGCTAAAGCTCCAACAATGTAAACCCACATTGGAATAGCCGCCGGTTCACCATCAAAAGCATCCGTCGGTGTTGCTCCGTTAAACGGTTGAAACACGATTGAAACTTTTTCTTCCGGATCCATCTCGCCATATTCTTTATCAATTGATGTTGTAATCATTGAATTTAAAATAGATGATATGCCTTCTTCTACTGTCGATTGTTCTTCATCAGATAAAAGAACTAGTTCATCTCCATCTTCTTCTAACACATTATCCACAACAACTTGTATCCCTAAATCTCGTAGTTTATACGGTGTTTCGGCAATTTCTCGATGAATATGATTCAACTCATAGTTTATCGTATCTTTTACTAGTTCGTAATCGCCGTCACCGCCATCAGCGCCTGCAGGGTAATTTGGTATGTCTTCTTCTCCTGTACCAGCAACACCACCAGCCGCTTGATTTCCTTCAAACGTTTCATGAATGTTTTCAATACTGACAGGAATTCCTTCCATATTATCTACATCTACAGGTTCTACTAACTCTTCTACCCGATTTTCGTTAGTATAATCTATGTCTGCCGTTACAGAAACGACAACTTGCTCATTTCCAAGCATAGTCCCTAACATTTGTTGCAGTCTTGTTTTAATATCACGCTCAATATCTTTTTTGACATTTTGTTGAAAATCATAATCATTTTCTGCAACATTTGTAGACTGACCTTCAAAGTATTCAAAGTATTGGTTCATAATTTGAATGTTTTCCACTGGTAAACTAGGGATAGCACTTGAGACTAAATGATGTAACATTTCTATTTGATTACCTTTAAATTCGAACCCTAAATCTGTTTGTAACACGACTGATGCACTCGCTTCTTCATCTTCATCGTTTATAAAAACAGATTCCTCAGGTAATGTTATCATGACATTTGCATCGTTTATTCCTTCAATACTTTTAATTAAATTTGCTAACTCGGTTTGCATTGCATCTAACTTCATCATATTGAATTCATTATCTGTAATTCCCCAAGCCGCATTCTCACTAAAAAAAGAATAATCAATTCCGCCACTATGCGGAATACCTTGACCGGCTAAATCAATCGTTAATTGATCTCTTTCTGATTCTGGTACTTTAATTGTCGTACCTTCATTTTCAATTTCATAATCTACATTTCTCTCATCTAACTCTTCTTTTATTTGACCTACCTCATTTAATGTTAAGTTAGTATAAGGTAGCGCAACATAGTTAGTTTTTGAAGTAAAGATAGTAATAGCTATAATTGCAATAAGTAATACACTTGCCCCTGATATGTACATAGCTTTTTGAGTTTTAGAAGATTGTTGCCAAAAAGCTGTTGTTTGTTTTTTAAATTCATTCCATTTTTCCTTCATTTAATCCCACCGACATCAGATACATTTTTTAATTTCGTACCTCTATATTTTTATACATCAAATCTGCATACGCATAACTTCATTATATGCATCAATAACTTTCTGCTGCATTTGAACTGCGGTTTCTATTGTAACATTTGCTTTTTGTGCACTTAACATGACGTCGTGTAAATCATCTACTTTACCTTGTGCTAACGCTTCTGTTTTTAAATCTGACTCATGTTCAACATTATTTACTTTTTGAATTGCGTTCTTTAGTATCGTTGAAAAATTTACATCCGATTTAGTATCTGTTTGTATTGGATTCGTTTTTTCATTTTGAAACAATGGTGTTACTTGATTAACTCTGTTTAGATTCATCGGCATGACAATTTAGCTCCTTTACGTTTTACTGGCCTATTTCTAATGCTTTTAATAGCATATCTTTCGAAGCATTTAATGCAGTTACGTTTGCTTCATAAGAACGTGTGGCACTCATCATATCTACATTTTCTTTAAGTGGGTCAACATTTGGATAGCGTACCATTCCTGCTTCATCCGCATCAGGATGTTCAGGTTCATACACAGTTTTAAAAGGCGCTTGGTCATTAATAATACTGTTAACCCGAACGCCATTTGTTGTTGTAGCTGTACCGTATCTCGCTTTATTTAAGTAACTTTTAAACGATTTTGTTCCTGGTTGTAAACTAACCATCTTTCTTTGATATGGTTCGTACTCTCCATCTTCATTCATTGTTGCCCTTGTCGTTTGCGCATTAGCAATGTTTGATGAAGCTACATCCATTCTTAATCTTTGCGCAGTTAATGAACTTGCACTAACATTCAAGGAATCAAAAATTGCCATATAAGTTACTTACCTCCCCTAATAACTGTTTGCATTGTTTGAAACTTACCATTTAATCGATCTACTAAACTACGATAAAATATTTGATTTTCAGCTAAATCAGCCATTTCTTTATCCATATCTACATTATTTCCATTGTGATTGTAAGTTGTATGATTATTCGTTCTAATGGAATGTTGCCTGTTTCCTAAGTTTGTTTCTGGTAAATGTTTTTTATATGTTTTTTTCAAATTTAAATTATTCGATGCTTCATCTAACATTGATTGAAATGATACATTTTGCGCTTTATAATTTGGGGTGTCGACATTTGCAATATTGTTACTAATTGCCTTGTTCTTTGCTGTCGAATAATGTAGTGAATTCTCTAATGTACGCATCGTGTTATCAATTACTTTCATCCTAGTTGCACCTCACATGTCGAATACTTTTTATGGATTCTTATAAATTGGTCATCTTTCATTCTAAAATAATCTATAACTTAAGTCCAATCTTTATATGATAAATCATGATATATGTTCATAAATGAAACACGTTTGACACATTTATCAATCTTTTCGAATTACTTTACTATATATACTATACTAAACCACATTAGCCTTAGTTGTAAAGTACTATCGTTCATTTTATCTATCCTCTAAACAATGTAGATTATTGTTGAATAAACTCTAATCCTCTATTAATTTTACGCATAATAAAACAGTACGAATAAACAAAAATTTATTCGTACTGTTTTTATGTAAAGTATTATCCTTTACGAATTTTATCTAATTCTACTAAGAAGTTTTCATTTAATACTTTAATATACGTACCTTTCATTCCTAATGATCGAGATTCAATTACACCAGCACTTTCTAGCTTACGAAGCGCATTTACGATCACAGAACGTGTTATACCTACTCGGTCAGCAATCTTACTTGCTACTAGTAAACCTTCGACTCCATCTAATTCTTCAAAAATATGTTCAATTGCTTCAAGCTCACTAAATGATAATGAACTTATTGCCATTTGAACAACAGCACGGTTTCTTGCTTCTAATTCAATTTCTTCTGCTTTAGCTTGGAGAATTTCCATTCCAACAACTGTAGCGCCATATTCCGCTAATACTAAATCGTCATCTTTAAAACTTTCTGTTAAGCGTCCTAACACTAGTGTACCGATACGCTCTCCTCCACCGATCATTGGAACGATTGTAGTTAGACCATCTTGGAATAGCTCACGGTTTTCAACCGGAAAGACACTAGAAGGACTATCTGTATCAATGTTAGCTGTCGTTTCGTTTAAACCTAATAATCCATTTGTATATTCTTCTGGAAACTTTCTTTCCTCTAACATTTTTTTCATACGTTCATTTTCAATTTCTTGATATGTTGCTACACCAAGTAGATTACCTCTTCTGCTTAATATGAATACATTTCCTGATAATACTTCTGATAATGTTGTTGCCATATCGTTAAAATTAACTGGGTTACCTGCTGTTTTCTGTAATAGTGAATTAATTTGTCTTGTACGTTCTAATAGTGACATAACGTTCATCCCTTCATATTTAAATATTCATTATATTGTATGTTGTACCCTATTATCTAAAGATTATGCTTATAAAATATATTGACTTAGGTTTCTATCCTTAACAATATCCTTTAGTTTTTCATCAACATATTGCGTCGTTATTTCGACTTTTTCTAAAGTAATGTCTGGTGCTTCGAATGATAAATCTTCTAGCAATTTCTCTAATATTGTATGCAACCTTCTTGCCCCAATATTGTCTGTCTCTTGATTCACTTCATAAGCTATTTCAGCTAAGCGATGAATTGCTTCATCTTTAAACACTACATTAATTCCTTCTGTTGCTAATAATGCTTCATATTGTTTTAATAAAGCATTAGATGGCTCTGTTAGAATTTTAACAAAATCTTCTGTCGTTAACTTTTCCAATTCTACTCGTACTGGAAAACGTCCTTGAAGTTCTGGAATTAAATCAGATGGCTTAGACATATGGAATGCTCCTGCTGCCATAAAAAGAATATGATCTGTTTTCACAGGACCATACTTAGTTATAACGGTTGACCCTTCAACGATTGGTAAAATATCACGTTGAACTCCTTCACGAGAAACATCAACGCCTCCACCTTTATCTGAACCAGCAATTTTGTCAATTTCATCAATAAATACAATACCTGCTTGTTCAGAACGTTCAATCGCATCTTGTTGAACTTCTTCCATATCAATTAAATTTTGTGCAGCTTGATGTGTGAGTATCTTTCTTGCTTCATGAACAGGAACTTTTCGTCGCTTTGTTTTCTTAGGCATTAATTGACTAAACGCATCTTGCATATTCATTCCCATTTGTTCCATACCTGACCCTTGAAGCATATCAAACATTGATGGAGCTTGTTCTTCTACTTCTACTTCAACTAATTTATCTTCTAGTTCACCAAGTTCTAATAATTGTGCAATCTTATTACGTTGTTCTTTTATAGTTTCTTCATTATCAGTTGTCTCTGTATCCTCTTCAGCTTCTTCCATATTTGGAAAAAACATTTCTAAAGGATTTTTAACATTTTTCTGTTTCTTTTTTTGTGGTACTAATAATTTTATTAATTCATCATTCGCCACTTTAGTTGCTTGATCTTTAACATGTTCCATTTTCTCTTCTTTTACGAGACGAACGGACATTTCCACTAGATCTCGAATCATTGATTCAACATCTCCGCCTACATAGCCTACTTCAGTAAATTTAGTTGCTTCTACTTTTACAAAAGGTGCACGAACAAGTTTTGCGACCCTTCTAGCTATTTCGGTTTTACCTACTCCAGTTGGACCAATCATTAAAATGTTTTTCGGTACTACTTCTTCTTTTAGTGCTTCATCTAACTTCAAACGACGATATCTATTTCTCAGTCCTACAGCCACAGAGCGTTTTGCATTTTGTTGGCCGATAATATAGTTATCTAACATATCTAGAATCTGTCGGGGCGTATAGTTGATATCCATTTAGATAAAACTCCTTTCTATCTAAAGTTAAACCTTATAATTCTTTTGTCGTGATATAGTTATTTGTAAACACACATATTTCACTAGCAATCTGTAATGCCGCTTCCGATATTTCACGTGCACTTAACGAAGGTGAAAACTGTTTTAATGCTCTTCCAGCACTCAGTGCATAATTTCCACCAGAACCTATAGCTAAAATGCCGTCATCAGGTTCAATAACTTCTCCTGTTCCTGACACTAATAGCATATGCTCTTTGTTCATTACAATTAGCATTGCCTCAAGTTGGCGCAGTATTTTGTCGCCACGCCATTCTTTTGCTAACTCTACCGCAGATCGCATAAGGTTTCCGTTATATTCTTCAAGCTTTCCTTCAAACTTTTCAAACAACGTAAATGCATCTGCTACAGATCCAGCAAAGCCTGCAATAACCTGACCATGAAATAATGTCCGAACTTTTTGAGCCTTATGTTTCATTACAACAGAATTACCTAATGTTACTTGACCATCTCCACTCATTGCTGCTGCTCCATTATGTTGTACAGCAAAAATCGTTGTCGCGTGTAGTTCATTTGACATCGCCATCACACTCCTTACTTATTCGGTTTAGCGCGCGGATGTGTATTCATATAAATGTTACGCAATCTATCTTTCGTTACATGTGTATATATTTGCGTTGATGATAAATTATCATGACCTAGTAACTCCTGGACAGATCGTAAGTCCGCTCCTTCATTTAATAAATGCGTTGCAAAAGAGTGCCGTAACTTATGTGGATGCATGTTTACAGTCAACGATGTTTCTTTCATCATTTCTTGTAACACATAGCGAATCCCTCTATCTGTTAATGGATTTCCTCGTGCATTTAAAAATACATAGTCCGTTTTTTCTGAAGTATTTTGCAACAATTCTTTTCTACCATTTTCTATATAAAGTCTTAATGATTCATTAGCATATTGGCCAAATGGAATAAACCTTTCCTTTCGACCCTTTCCAATAACACTTAAGACACATATATGGAAATCAATTTGATGTAAGTGTAATTGTTGGCATTCACTCACACGTATTCCTGTTGCGTACAATATTTCTAATAACGCTTGATTTCGTTGACCAAGAGCAGTAGAACTGTCGCTCACCGTAAACAATTCTGATAACTCTTCTTCATAAAAAAAACTAGGAATGCGTTCATCCTGTTTTGGTAGCGGAATATGAGCAAAAGGATTTTGAATCAATCCATAATCCTTTTCTAAAAACGTGTAAAAAGAACGTAAACATGACAGAGTACGTGATACAGAAGTTCGACTTAATTGTCGATTATATAATTCAGTTAAAAAAACACGTACGGTTAGTGGTGTTACATCATGCACATCTTGAATATGTTCCTTACTTAAAAATGTTTCAAATAAAGTTAAATCTGCTCGATAAAATTGAATCGTATAATTTGAAGCATTTCTTTCTACATGTAGGTAAGCTAAAAATTGTTGTATATATGTGTTAACTGTTGTCACACTCTCACCCCAACACCTACTTAATTACAAGCGGGTTAATCATATCACAAATTATTAAGCACTTCAATAAATTAAACTAAATTGTAACAAAATTCAGATTACATATCAATACATAAAAAAGTTTGGAATATTACGTGAAATAGTCTGTAACATTCCAAACAACAATATTACGCTTAAAGATTGAGCTAGTCAATTATTTAATCTGATATTTATTTAAATAAATTATTTATTGAGCTTCTTCTTCATATTCACAGTTACTACATTTTACTTGAATCTTCTTCTTAGCTCGTTTCTCCACTAAATATTCTTCACATTTTGGACAACTTCGGGCAATTGGTTTGTCCCAAGAAACAAATTCACATTTTGGATATGTTTCACACCCATAAAACACTCGGTTTTTCTTCGATTTTCTTTCAACAATTTCCCCATCTTTACATGTCGGACAAGTTACCCCTATCTTTTTAAGAATTGGTTTTGTGTTTCTACATTCAGGGAAATTAGAGCAGGCCATAAATTTACCATAACGTCCCATTTTATAAACCATTGGATGTCCACATTTTTCACAATCTATGCCAACTGGTTCATCTTTAATTTCAATGGTCGCCATTTCTTCCTCGGCTTTTTCTAAGCGAGGACGAAAATCTTGATAAAAGTCATCAATAATTTTTTTCCATTCTTCTTCGCCAACTTCTATCGAGTCAAGTTGCGTTTCCATATCTGCTGTAAAATCGACATTCGTTATCTCAGGGAAATATTCGACTAAGACATCTACGACGATTTCCCCTAACTCTGTTGGAACAAAACGACGATTATCTAACTTCACATAGCCACGACGTTGAATTGTTTCTAATGTAGGGGCATAGGTTGATGGTCGACCTAAACCTTGTTTTTCCATCGTCCCTACTAACGTTGCCTCTGTATAACGCGGAGGCGGTTGTGTAAAGTGTTGATTCGGTTTAATATCTTTTGTCGTTACTTTTTCACCTTCATTTAAATCTGGTAAAAATGATTCTTTTTCTTTTTTATTATTATCTGTACCTTCAACATACACTTTCATGAATCCTTTGAATTTAACCTTTGAACCTGTTGCTCTAAATTCAACACCATTATTGTTTAGGTGAACTGTCATCGTATCCATTACAGCAGGTGCCATTTGACTTGCTAAAAAGCGTTCATAAATTAGTTTATATAATTTATATTGATCATTCGACAGCGCATCTTTAATCGAACTAGGTTCAATTAATACAGATGTAGGACGCACTGCTTCGTGTGCATCTTGGGCACCTTCTTGTTGCTTCTTCTTTTGTTTTGGTCCAAGGTACTCTTTCCCGTACTTCTCTTCAATATACGTTGCAGCTTCACCTATCGCTGTATCCGATATTCTCGTTGAATCTGTACGCATATACGTAATTAAACCAGTTATTCCACCTGCTTTACGACCTAAATCAATTCCTTCATATAACTGCTGCGCTGTCATCATTGTTTTTCTAGCTCTGAAATTTAATTTACGCGCTGCATCTTGTTGTAATGATGAAGTAATAAATGGTTTGGCAGGGTTTCTTCTTCGTTCACGCTTATTTACTTTACTAATCGTAAAAGCATCTTCAGTTAGTTTATTTGTAATGTCTTTTACTTCTGTTTCATTTTTTAATTCTAACTTCTTACCATCTACTCCATAAAACTTTCCAGTAAACTTTTCTTTATCTTTTAAAAACTGTGCTTCTATTGACCAGTATTCTTCTGGTTTAAATGCTTTTATTTCCTTTTCACGGTCGTTAATCATTTTAACGGCAACAGATTGTACACGTCCTGCACTTAAGCCCTTTTTTATTTTCTTCCAGAGCAACGGACTAATATTGTACCCGACTAAACGATCTAAAATACGTCGTGCTTGTTGTGCATCTACTAAATCATAATCAATTTTTCTCGGTTGTTTAAATGATTGTTTGATTGCATCTTTTGTAATTTCGTTAAAGACAACACGACAATCTGACGTTTCATCTACTTTTAATGCGTGTGCTAAATGCCAAGCAATTGCTTCCCCTTCACGATCCGGGTCCGCTGCTAAGTAGATTTTTTCTGCTTTTTTAGCTTCTTTACGTAATTCTTTTAACTTTTCACCTTTACCACGAATTGTAATATACTTCGGTTCATAATTATTATCTACATCGACACCCATTTGACTTTTTGGTAAATCTCGTACGTGTCCATTGGAAGCTCTTACCGTATAATTTTTCCCTAAATAACGTTCAATTGTTTTTGCTTTAGCAGGTGATTCTACAATTACTAAATATTTGGACATTATTTTTTCCTCCTTCACCTGGTTGTGTGACTCGATTATAATCTTTTTTTATTTCATTTTAATTAATTACTCATAATGACTGATTTACATAAATGAATCAATTTCCTCATTCATAAGAGCACTACAAACACGGACATAAAGTTTAATGCACAGCCGTTTACTTGTTTCTACTCTCTTGAAATTGACTCAAACAATTGTCATATGCTTATTTAAATAATTACTTCTATATAAGTTGATTTCTATTATTGAATATTTGCTTTTAATATTCTTTAGTTGATATTAGAAATCAACACTAATAGTAAGTATATAGTTTTCGTTTGTCAAATATAGCGATGAGGTAATGTTCTGTTTTCTTGTAAAATTGCTAGACTTTTCAAACCCATTCTTCATAAATATCTGTAGCTGTTATCACTAGCTTAGCACCATCTTGAATTAGTTGATGACAACCTACTGTTTGCTTCAAGAGTGGCGAGCCTGGCATAGCAAATACTTCTTTTCCTTGTTCCAATGCTTGATCTACTGTAATTAATGTTCCGCTTCGCTCTGTTGCTTCTACTACTAAGGTGCCTTGACTTATCCCGCTAATAATTCGATTTCTTTCTGGAAAATGATATTTTTTAGGTGGAGTATGGGGCGCATATTCAGAAACAACGAGACCTTTTCGAGCGATTTCTCGACAAAGTGTAATATTTTCCTTAGGGTAAATATGTTTAAAACCGCTTCCTAAGACAGCGATTGTTTTTCCATCATACTCTAAAGTACGTTCATGTGCAAAACTATCAATCCCGTAAGCTAGTCCACTAACAATTGTATAACCAACTGCAATGAGTGGAGTGAGTACTTCATGTAATTTATCTCTTGCTTCATAAGATGGTCTTCTTGTTCCGATCACACTTAATGACGGATTAGCATTGAGCAATTTAATATCTCCAATGGTATATAATACTAATGGAGGATCAGGGATTTCCCGTAACCTTTTCGGGTAATCTGTATCTTCTATTGTAATGATGTTTGCAATGTTTTCATCATCTCTTATCTTTCCTTGTATGGAATCTATTTGTTGTAATTGTTGATATACATGTAAAGCTTTCTGTTGTTTAAGTTGTAGAAATGATTCTATCTCTTGAGGTGACATAGTGAAGATAGTTGTTAAAAGAGGATCAACTTTTCTTAGTTGGTGTAATTTCTTTCGTGATAGACCTTGAATGCGCTGTAGGATGAGCAGGCGGTCTCGTAATTCGTGCAATTGAACACTTCCTTTCAATTAATAAAGAAGTAGAGAACTTGTTTGATACAAGTCCTCTACTATTAAAGTTTAATGTGTTTTGCATTTTTTAGCAAGATTATTTTCTTCTAAAAGTGCAATCATCGTCTCACCCATTTTAGCAGGAGACTCTGATACTTTAATTCCACAATTTGTCATGACGCGATTTTTTTCCTTTGCAGTTCCTTCTCCACCAGAGATAATCGCACCAGCATGTCCCATTCGTTTACCTGGAGGCGCTGTTGCACCACCAATGAATCCTGCAACCGGTTTAGTCATATTTTCTTTAATCCACTCAGCGGCTTCTTCTTCTGCAGTCCCGCCAATTTCTCCAATCATCATAACAGCTAACGTTTCTGGGTCTTCATTAAATTCCTTTAATACATCGATAAATGACGTTCCGTTTACTGGATCTCCACCAATACCGACTGCAGTAGTTTGTCCATATCCTGCTTGAGATAATTGGTGAACCGCTTCATACGTTAATGTTCCAGAACGAGATACAACACCGATGTGACCTTTTTTATGAATATACCCTGGCATAATACCAATCTTACATTCATCTGCTGTAATGACTCCTGGGCAATTCGGTCCGATTAATCGTGTTTGTTTATCAGCCATATATTCTTTTACTTTAATCATATCAATAATTGGAATATGTTCCGTAATACAAATGGTTAAATCTAGACCTGCATCAGTTGCTTCCATAATAGCATCTGCAGCAAATGGAGCTGGTACATAAATAATCGATACCGTTGCACCTGTTGCTTCTACTGCATCTTGTACTGTATCAAAAACTGGTACACCTAATGTTGTAGTTCCACCTCTACCTGGTGTAACACCTCCAACAATTTGTGTGCCATATTGTAACATCTGTTCTGTATGGTCCATTCCAGCTGAACCAGTAATCCCTTGAACGATTACTTTTGTATCTTTATTAACATAAATACTCATCCGTTGTACGTCCTTTCTAGCAATTAATATTGCACTGTATAGTTTAGATTAGTTTCCTGCTTCTTTTACCATTTGAACTATTTTCTTAGCACCATCGCCCATTGAATCGGCAGCAGTAATATTTAGACCAGAATCATTTAATAACTGCTTTCCTAAATCTACGTTTGTTCCTTCTAAACGAACGACGAGCGGGATACTTAAATCTAATTCTTTTGTCGCAGCAATAATTCCTTGTGCAATATAATCACATTTCATTATTCCACCAAACACGTTAACTAATATCCCTTTAACTTCTTCGTCTGATAAAATAATTTTGAAAGCTTCCGCCACTTTTTCAGGTGTAGCATCTCCACCAACATCTAAGAAGTTAGCAGGATTTCCACCTTCATATTTAATAATATCCATCGTTGCCATAGCAAGGCCTGCACCATTTACCATACAACCGATATTTCCATCTAATTGAATATAACTTAAATCATATTTAGATGCCTCAATCTCATTACGATCTTCTTCATCTAGATCACGTAATTCGAGTACATCTTTTTGACGATATAATGCGTTACCATCGAAGTTCATTTTTGCATCAAGTGCTAACACATTACCTTCTTTCGTTGTGACTAATGGATTGATTTCAACTGTCATACAATCCTTCTCAACAAAAGCATCATATAAATTTAACATTAATTTAGCTACTTGATTAATAGACTCCTTTGGAAAGTTTAAATTAAATGCTAATCTACGAGCTTGAAACGCTGTCAATCCAATAGTTGGGTCTATCACTTCTTTAAATATTTTCTCTGGATTTGATGCAGCAACTTCTTCAATTTCCATGCCGCCTTCTTCAGAACCCATGAGAACAATTTTTGAAATACTACGATCTAAAACTAATCCTAAGTAATATTCTTTATCAATATTACATCCTTCTTCGATAAGTAAGCGCTTTACTTCTTTACCTTCTGGACCTGTTTGTGGTGTGACAAGCACTTTTCCTAATATTTCTTTAGCGTATTCACGGACTTCATCTTGGTTTTGAGCAAGCTTTACTCCACCAGCTTTTCCGCGACCACCTGCATGGATTTGTGCTTTCACTACTTTAACATCATTATTGATGCCTTTTGCATACTCTACTGCTTCGTCAATCGAGTATGCTACATACCCTGTTGGAACATTTACTCCGTAGTCACGAAGTATGTTCTTTGCTTGATACTCATGAATGTTCATCCCTTATGCCTCCGTTTTTTAAATTAACTTACTATTTCATTGTAGTAAATATTTATATAATTCTCAAAGGATAAGGTATAGTTATCTGAAATGATTCGTTTTAATTATCGTAGTTTTTGTTTTTGATCCACATTATATACAAAAGCAAATACTTCTGCGACCGCTTGATATAACTCGTTCGGTATTGCTCGATTAATTTCTAATTCACCTAATATTTCTACTAAAGACGGATCTTCCATAATAGGAACTTTATGTTGTTTTGCTTCTTGAATAATTTTTTCTGCAACTAACCCTTTACCTTTCGCTGAAACAGCTGGAGCTGTACGTGTGTCATCACGGTATGAAAGAGCAGCTGCGTGTTTTCTTTTGTGTCTCATATTTTTAAATCAAATCCTTCTTGATTTTGATAAGCGCTATGATATTCCTTTTTAGTTGCTGATGTTTCTTCTTGTTTTGATAATGGTTTCCAATCAACTGTAGATAATTGATAATCTAATTCATTTAAATTTTCTTTCATCGTTGCTATCATCACGGAGTCATTTACCATATTTGATACGACATCATTAAATATCGTTACCGTAATAATCCTTTTTTGAACTTGCATATCAACAATTGTTTCTTGTAATTGTTTTAAATTTAACATAAAAATAATTCGACAGTAATCTTCATCAATTTTTCCATCTTCTGTTTTTTTACTTTCAAATTTCATAAAGATATCTTCATTTAATGCAAAGGGATTACCCGGGATATACATTTGCGCTTGTAACATTTGATTAGATTCTGTTAGTGTTTGTAATTGTAATCCATTTATAAAATTCAGTAATTGCTGAATTTGTTCAGGTTGTTGTCCCCCTCGTTGTATCATTTGTAATAATAAAGACTTGATTGATTCTGCTTGAGCTGCCGTTTGTAAGCCATCTTGTTGTGCAGTTTGTAATGCTTGAATAAAATCGTGTTCCATTGTTAGGCCTAATGATTCCATATAATGTGAAATTTGTCCTAATAATTGTTGTTGCACAGGTAACTGCTGCCCTTGGTTCATTTGTTGAGTTGCTACTTGTTCTTGTGCCATTTGTGTCCTTGTAATATCTTGATTTCCAACCATCGTTAAAAATGATAATAAGCTCGCTTGATTTTGCAATGTCGTACGTTGTAATAATTGTGCTAATTGATCTGATGTTTCTTTCGGCAGTGATGGTAATAATTCTTGTTCTACTGATTGTATAAGTGCTGTTAATTGCTGTTGGTTTAACGTTGTTGCAGTATTTAACTGATGCTGATTCGCTATCTGCATTGCCGTTTGTACGATAGTTTGTTTTTGTTGAGTTGATAAGAGATCATTCGATGGCACCTGTAGTTGATTTCGTAGACTTACCATAATGTCATCATAACCTAAATTCGTAAATGTACTCTCGTTCCCTATTACACGTAACATTGCAGAAAGACTAGATTGATCGTCTAATGTCATACTTCCTAGTAACTGGGTTATATGTTGTTGCATTTGTTTTGGTAATAATGGTAATAATTCCTGTTTAATCATGCGTATTAATGCAGTTAACTCTTGGTCATTTAATGCATTAGCTTGTAGTGGATGATAAATACTTATCGCTTTTAAAGCTGTTCGCATAATTGCTTGCTCATGTTGTAACAATTCGGTTATTTGTTGATTTGTTTGATTAAATAACGTTTGAATCTCTGATTGACTTTGCAGTGCTCCTTGGGGGAAATGTTGACTTTGTTTAGATTGCAAATAAGTTTCTAATCGAGCTATTACTTCATCTTGTGATAAACTTTCATCAAACATACCTAACATTTGATACATTGAAACCATCGTTGGATTTTGTTTAATTTGTTGTAATAATTGTTTACTCATCATCTCATTCGTAGATTCAGGACGTTGTACTATTTGTTGCAGTAATTTCATTAATGCTAATTCTTGATTGTTTAATGGAGTGTCGCTTTGTACTAATCTTTGATAAACAGCTTCTAATACAGTTGTAAATTGATTCGAGTTAAAAGTAGACAAAGCTTGGAATATATTTTCAGTAATTGGTAACTTTTCTTGAAACATTTGCTGCAAAATAGCAATAGATTCTGCTTTATTTGGTTGCTGTTGTAAAATATCCAACGCTTGATGAATTTGAGCAGGGTTAAACGGGATCCCCCGAGATATAAGCCCTTCTAAAAATTGCCTATTAACTCTTGATCCTCGTACTTGAAGTTGATTCATCAATGTTTCTAAATTGGCAGTACGATTAGTTCCTTCCCCTTGTACGACTTGTAAATATATTTGTTCATTTGATTCACTAACTTGAAAATAGTACGACTCTCCTACACTTAATGCTGTTTGTATTTGAGCAATTAATGTAGAAGAACCTATTCTGACTTTAGCACGATCATCTTGATATAGTTGCTCAATTTTTCCTTCAACAATTTGTCCTTCTCGTAATCTTAACACTTGATTTTTTGCTTGATTCTCGAGGAAATGATGTTGAATTTTATTTAAAGCCATTTTCTCCCTCCTTGAAAAGATCCTTATTTCACACTATTTTTAACTGGAGTGAAACTTAAACGGTGATACGGACTCGGTCCATATTGCTCTAATGCTTCCATATGCTGTTTAGTTCCATATCCTTTATGTGTATCAAACCCATATTCTGGATATTGTATCGCTATCTCGTCCATAATTTTATCTCGTTTCACTTTCGCTAACACACTCGCTGCTGCTATCGCAATACTTTTATCGTCTCCTTTAATAACTTCTTTTGTAGGAAACGGTAATCTATGTAATGTCACAGCATCAATTAATGCTACATGAGGAGCTGGATCTAGATTCGTAAGTGCTTCAGTCATCGCCATTTTTGTTGCGTTTAAAATATTAATATGATCAATCTTCTGATGATCAATAACAGCAATATAATAACTAATTGCTTCTTGTTTAATAATATCATAGTAAGTGTTTCGCTCAGTTTCGGTTAATTGTTTAGAGTCGGTTAAACCTGTTAATTTAAATGTTTCTGGTAAAATAACAGCTGCTGCAACAACAGGCCCTGCCAATGGCCCCCTTCCAGCTTCATCAACTCCAGCTAGATAATCATGCGCATGTTGTACAAAACGACGTTCAAATTGTTTTTTCTCATTAAAAAGCGCTAATTGAGCCGCTTTTTCAGCAACTTGTTTATCATATTGTTTTACAATTTGTTGTACACCTTTACGCTCATCCATTCGCAAAAATTGTATATTATCATTATTTAATTCATTATTTTTAAACATCGTTTTAATTGTTTGAATTGACTTATTTTCCATTTAATTACTCCTTATTATATATATATCGGTTATTTTATTTTATTGTCAAATTGATTCAACTAGATAAAAATAAGCAAAATAAAAAGGCGTGCTTTCACACACCTTCTGTATTTGGCGATTCTAAGGTTATTTTTCCTAGGTGACTTGCCCGAAAATCTTGCAAGACAATGTCAGCAACTTTATCAAAATTAACTCTGCCTCCACTTTCTAATGCTCCTCTGTGCTTACCAATGTGCTCAAACACTTCCCACATATCGCTTACATCATCTAAGTTATAACGAGTTTTTAACTTATCAGGTTGATGGTCATATACGTATTGTAAAACAAAGGCAGCTATATCTTGTGTCGGTACAAGTTCAAATTTAATAGTCCCAATCGCTGCTAGCTTTTTCCCTATTAGTTCATCTTCGAATTTTGGCCATAAAATACCAGGTGTATCTAATAATTCGAATTCATTTCTTACTTTAATCCATAATTGATGTCGTGTAACACCAGGTCGATCACCAATTTTGGCTATTTTACGATTTGCTAAACGATTTATTAATGTAGATTTTCCTACATTTGGAACCCCAGCAATAAGTGCACGAACTGGACGTTCTTGGACACCTTTTGCAATCATTTTTTCTTGAGCTTTCAGACCTGTTTTCTGAACTAATTGAATGAAGCGAGATATATCTTGTTTATTTGCCACATCAATCGCAATTGCAGCTTGATTTTTACTTGCAAAATAATTAATCCATTCATTTGTAAAATGGTCATCTGCTAAGTCTCTTTTCATTAATACGATAATTTTCGGTTTAGTTTTGATTACTTCTTGTAACATTGGATTTTGTGATGCTGCTGGTGCTCTTGCATCAACAAGTTCAATTGCTACATCGACTAATGATAACTTCTCTTCCATTTCTCTACGTGCTTTTGCCATATGACCTGGAAACCATTGAATCATGAAAAATACCTCCTACTTTTTTATGACATGGATTCGTTCGAACGGCCAAAATATAAAACTTGTTTTTCCGACAATATCGTCAATGTGAACTAATCCTAAAGATGAACTACGACTATCGGTAGAATTATTTCGATTATCTCCTAATACTAAAATATAGTTCGGGGGGATAACCTCATAATTACCATTTAACTTTTCTAATGTAAAATCGTGTGTAAATATAGGATAAATATGATCATTTTCTTCATCTGGTTCTAAAAATGGTTGTTCTACTTCTTCCCCGTTAATATATAAAATATTATCTTCTACTTCTACATGTTCTCCTGGTAAACCTATGATACGTTTGATAAAATCTTTTTCATCATTTGCATGAAAAATGACAATATCAAAACGTTCAGGTTGTTTGATTGCATAAATAAATTTATTTACAATCATTTTATCTTGATCAAAAAGGGTCGGTTGCATCGATGGTCCATCAACGATAATGGGGGAAAAGAAGAACTTTCTGACAACTAATGCAATAATTAATGCTGCAACAATTAGCTTGATCCAATCGACCCATTCCTTAGACTTCTTTTCAGCCATTAGTTCCCACCCAATTTCTGTAATCTTTTCATGTTCTTATTTTATGTAAAAACATCGTTGTCATTTCACGTTTTAGTTAAGAACGTCGTGAAAACAAACTTTTCATTTTTTGAAACATACCTTTTTCTTGTTCTAATGATTGTAAAGGTACTGATTCACCTAATATTCTACGTGCAATATTTCGATAGGCTAACGAAGCTTTATTCTTTGGTGTAATTGCTACTGGCTCTCCACTATTTGATGCTTTAATAACATCATCACTATCAATAACAATTCCTAATAAATCAATAGATAGTAATTGGACGACATCATCGATATCAAGTGCATCTCCATCTGACATCATTTGTTGTCGTATGCGGTTAATAATAAGTCGTGGACGATTCATCTCTTCTTGTTCAATCAAACCGATAATCCTATCTGCATCTCTTACACTAGATTTCTCTGGAGTTGTTACAACAATTGCTTCATCTGCTCCTGCAATTGCGTTTTGAAACCCTTGCTCAATTCCCGCCGGACAATCAATTAAAATATAATCATATTCTTGTTTTAATTCTTGGACAATTGCAAGCATACCATCTCTAGTCACTGCAGATTTATCTCTTGTTTGCGCAGCAGGTAACAGTGCTAATGTATCAAAACGCTTATCACGAATTAATGCTTGTGATAACTTACAGCGCTCCTCAATAACATCTACAATATCATAAATAATTCTATTCTCTAACCCCATTACAACATCTAAATTACGTAAACCGATATCTGTATCAATTAAACAGACCTTTTTGTCCATTAATGCTAATGCTGTTCCTAAATTAGCTGTCGTTGTTGTTTTTCCAACGCCACCTTTACCTGAAGTTACAACAATTGCTTCACCCATCGGACCTTCCCCCTTCTATTTTCCGGTTTTTCTTTCGAACATATGGCAAAACTTGAAGACGGTCAATAACAATTTTATCAGTTTCATTATCTAAATATGCGCACTCCATATAAGTACCTTCTGTTTCATAATCAGGTGCACGGCTTAAATAATGAGCAATTCTTAATTGGGTTGGATTCATATATGAAGCTGCAATAGTCGCTTGCTCATTACCATATATTCCAGCATGAGCTATTCCATATAAATGACCTAATATATATATATTACCAGTCGCACGAACTTGTCCACCTGGATTGACATCTCCGATAAGTAATAAATCTCCAGTCACTTCCACAATTTGTCCTGAACGAACAATTTGCGTAATAGACTTTACTTCCATTTCATCAAACCAAGTTTCGGCTTCATTTTTACTTATTACATTTGAATCAAACTGTTCAATGTAAAAACGAGTATGTTCTTCGATTAATTGTTTTAATTGATTACGTTGCGCCTTTGAAACATAACGATAACCAAGATGTAATGTAACTGCTACCGCTTGCTCAGAACTATCTTCTAAAAAGTCTGTCGTTGTTAATGTTTTAGTAAGTTCTTCGATCACTTCAGAAAAAGGAGTATCATCATCTATATAAAACGTTAATCCGTCTTTTGTTCCTTTTATTGTGATACATGGTTGATTTCCGCGCGTCAATATTCTCACCTCATTCAGAGATTTTTAGATAGAAAGTTTATCTTTCTAGCTGCTCTCTGCTCCACTCAATTAAAGTATTTCTACTTATTATAAATAACGGAATTAAAAACAAGACATTTGCTAATATTGTAGGTAATAAACGATGTAGTATAAAATAAGACATCGCCACATCCACAATACCAACGAAAGTATAAATAAAGTAAAGTAATATTTCTATAATAATAATACCAATTATTGAAATTATAATAGTAATAGGAAAGTTATTTTGTAATAATCGCTTTAACAACTGCATCATATATAATGTTAGTGGATAAACAAACATATACACACCTAACACACCTACATAAACCATATCGATAAAAATACCGAAAATAATTCCATATATAACACCATAGAAAGTGGAGCTATTATCATAAAATAAAACTATTAATAATAAAAACACAAAAATCCAATGAGGAACAATTAAAGTTTCGGCAGAGGTTAAAATATTTGGCAATAAGTCTAAAGCAATTCCTTCACCAACAAGTAAAGCGAACAGAACTAATGGAAATAATAATCGTCTAATCATTTATCTCCCTCAGATTCTGCTGCTTGATCTGATTTGCTTAACTCACGATCAACAACAATTACGTGGTTAATTTCATATAAATCTGCTGCCGGTTCTACGTAAGCTGTTTTCGTTAATCCATAATCATCAGGTAACACTTCAATAATAGTGCCAATTGGTAATCCAGATGGGTACATTCCCCCCATACTTGAAGAAACTACAAGCTCATCTTCTTTTAAATCACGATCAGACTGTTCTAAAATGGTAAAAATGAGCGCATCTTTTTCTTCATCATATCCCTCAATAAGACCAAAAATATTATCACCTTTTTTTCGTGATACAGTCGCAGAAATACGATTTAACTGATCAAATCCTGTAATCAGTTGAACCGTTGATGTTGTCTTAGAAACAGCGACTATTTTACCAATCATTCCATCTACTGTCATCACAGCCATATCTTTTTCTACACCATGTTTTGTTCCTCGATCAATCGTTAACTGTTCAATCCATCTTTCTGGGGAACGTGAAATAACATTTGATAATATTGGATTAAAATCTCTTGCAGAACTTTCCAAATCTGCTGTCTTACGCAATTCATCATTTTCTTTCTCTAATTCCTGTACTTCATATATTAACGTTTTATATTCTGCTAACTTTTCACGTAATATATTATTTTCTTCAAATGTTGTTTTTAACTCTCCAAAATCTTGAAACTTATTTACTGTATAAGAAATTGGACGATTAAAAATCGATTGGACCCAGCCAACTGAATCCATTAAAAATTGTTCGGGTTTAGATAGTTGTTCTCGTTCGGATATAGAATACCCTACGAGAACAACTAATAAAATTAAACCAATTAATATGACAAATAAAGATTTCTTCCGAAAAAATGACATACATACACCTACTTATTCTATTGTAGTACGTGATGCGACATTAGGTTGTTCTTTAAAATGTTGAATATAATCAAGTGATTTTCCTGTACCAATTGCAACACTTTCTAATGGGGTATCTGTAATAAAAACCGGAATATCTGTTGCGTCACTAATCGCTTTATCAATGTTTTTTAACATAGCTCCACCACCAGCGAGAACGATACCACGGTTCATAACATCTGCTGATAACTCAGGTGGAGTTTTTTCTAATGTACTTTTAACTGCGTGAATAATTTTATCAACATTATCTTTTAACGCTTCGGTAATTTCTAAACCTGAAATAGAAATTGTTTCAGGTAATCCTGTTAATAAATTTCGCCCACGAATTTCCATCGTTTCATTATCATTCGTATTTAAAGCTGAACCAATGTTAATTTTTATTTCTTCAGCAGTTCTTTCCCCTATCATTAAGTTATATGTTTGACGAATATGTTGTGTAATTGCTTCGTCCATATCATTCCCTGCTACTGATATAGATCTACTTGTAACGATACCACCTAATGAAATAACTGCAACCTCTGTCGTTCCACCACCAATATCAACAATCATACTTCCCGTTGGTTCCCAAACTGGTAAATCAGCACCAATTGCAGCTGCAAATGGCTCTGCAATCGGAAATGCATCTTTTGCTCCAGCTTGTTTCGTTGCATCAATTACTGCACGTTCTTCTACTTTTGTAATACCCGATGGGACACAAACTACGATATTTGGTTTTGTTGCAAACGCTCCACGTTTACTATGTGCCTGTTTTATATAATACTTCATCATTATAGCAGTTGTGTCATAATCTGCAATGACTCCATCCTTCATTGGACGTACTACTGTAATGTTTCCAGGTGTTCTTCCAATCATATTTCTTGCTTCTGATCCTACGGCTTGTATATCACCTGTATCATTATTTATTGCAACAACTGTCGGCTCACTTACAACTACGTCTTTTCCTTTTAAAAACACTAATGTATTTGCTGTTCCTAAATCAATACCTAAATCTTGAGATCCAAACATAATCTATTGTCTTCCCTTCTTTTTCATCTTGCTTATTTTATGATGAAATTGTCTGTTTTTTATTTTATATTTCAAAACAAAGTGCTTATATTATTTTACTTCGTTTCCACTTGTAGAGATTAGTTAAACGAGTTTTAGTCGTGTGTATTTTATTTAAAGGTACATTTACTTGTTAAATGTTTAAATAACACATGCGCCATCTTCACTATGATAAGCAGAAAATGGCGCATTTCCTTAATCACTATTCTTTATTATACGAAAAAAACTTAGAAAATGATAGGATTTCTATTCTTTATTGTATCATTAATTAAAATGTTAAGCTTTTGTAAAAGTTGTGACATATTTAGACTATTAAACAACAAATTATATGACAAAATTATCCATTATTTTAAAAGTAATTAGTTCTTTTTGAAATCAAGCGAATAAGCAATGACTTTTAGTAAAAATAATTTATAATATATAAAAACCGCGACGTAACTTTTTGTTCTTGATAATTAAGGTTAGCGTTAGGCAGTATGTCGCTGCGGGTCGTTTCTTTCCGTGGGCACGGCCTCAACTTCTGTATCAACACTATCGTGTTGATACAGGGATTTTCGGACTCGTGCTGTTCCCACAGGAGTAAACGACCCTCCACTCCAAACTGCCGATATTAAAAGTAAAAATATCGTATATTACTCTTTTCATTTTTTAAGTAATCTTAAGAGTAAAATGTTCATAAGCTAAATCGTTTAATCATCAAGTTACAAAATACAGTCACTGAAAAAGTGTTATTAGTAAATAAAACTACAAATAGCAAATACAAAGCAGTCCGAATATATGTAGACTCCTGCGGGAAGAGAAGAGCCGATGCGAGACCCCACAGGGCATAGCCTAAGGAGGCTCACTGCTCTCCCGCGGAAAGCGGAATATATTCGGACTGCGATGGTTATTTTCTAACTATTTAATATAAATCAAACCTTTTTCAGCTTTTGGAAATCAATAAATTACTAATTTCAAAACGAAATTATATTTTTTTACGTCACAGTCTACGTTTACTCTTCAAAAACAAAAACAGACTAAATATGTCTTTAGTCTGTTTGGCTAAAATTATAGCTCATTTCGCCATGCTAATAATTCTTGTTTCTTTTCGTCTGTAATTTCTTCATCGTCAACTAAAGCTTGCAGTAAATGATCAAATCCTGTAATTGTATGTAATGGATACCCTTCTTCTTTAAATCTGACAGCAGTTTTTTCTAAACCATAAGTAAAAATAGCAAATACCGCTTCAACTTCTAAACCTTCTTCTCTTAACACATTTGCTGCATCGATAGAAGAACCTCCAGTTGAAATTAAATCTTCAATTACGATTACTTTTTGGCCTTTTTCTACTAAACCTTCAATTTGATTTCCTTTACCATGTCCTTTAGGGGACGAACGAACATATACCATTGGAATATTTAATTCATCCGCTAACCATGCTGCATGTGGAATGCCTGCTGTCGCACAACCTGCAATAACATCTGGTTGATAATTAGAAGAAGCTAATATTTCAACAAATGCTTTCACAATGCGTTTTCTTATTTCAGGAAATGACATTGTTAAACGATTATCACAATAAATTGGCGACTTAATACCTGATGTCCATGTGAAATAATCTGCTTTATCTGTTTTTATTTGTACTGCTTTAATTCGTAATAAATCTTTTGCAATTTCAGTTTGTATTCCCATGTTCCCACTCCTTTATAGCTTGTTCATATGCGCGTAAAGGATTTTCAGCTTGTGTAATGCTTCTTCCTACAACGATAGAACTCGCGCCTAATGATTTAGCAACTGCAGGTGTCGCTATCCGTTTTTGATCATTGTCATCAGTAGTTTCCAAACGAATTCCTGGAGTCACTGTTAAAAAATCCTTTTGACAATGTTCATAAATAGTAGCTGCTTCATGTACAGAACAAACGACACCATCTGCACCATTTGTTTCTGCTAATTTGGCTAAATGAATAACATTATCTTCAACAGTTCCTTGTAGTCCTAAATCACGTTGGATCATTGCTTCATCCATTGACGTTAAGATTGTTACTGCTAATAATTTTGTTTCATGTCGACTACTTGATGCTGATTGTAGTCCTTCTTTTGCACGTTGGATCATATCACTTCCACCGAGAGCATGAACATTGACTAAATCGACTTCTAATTTAGCTAAATTACGCATTGCTCGCATCACGGTTGTTGGAATATCATGCAACTTTAAATCTAAAAAAATGGGGTGATTATTCGCTTTTAATTGTTCAATGATGCGAGTACCCTCTCTGTAAAATAGTTCCATCCCTACTTTAACAGGAACACCTTGTAATTCGTTATTATTAATAAAGTAATTTGCTTCTTCCCATGTTGGAAAATCAAGTGCTAAAAATAATTTATTCATGTGCGCCTCCGATCACCTCGTTAATCGATGAATAACCATATCGCTCTAACACTCTCGGTAAGTCAGCAATAATTTCTGGACAAATGAGTGGATTTTGGAAATTAGCTGTACCTACTGCAACAGCACTTGCTCCTGCTAATAAATATTCTAATACATCTTCCGCTCGTTCAATTCCACCCATTCCAATAATTGGAATCGAAACATGTTGGCTTACTTCATAAATCATTCTAATTGCTATTGGTTTAATAGCTGGTCCTGATAAACCACCTGTTTTATTCGCAATAATTGGTTTTTTATTCGCTAAATCTAGTCGCATACCAGTTAATGTGTTAATCATCGTTAAACCATCTGCTCCTGCTTGTTCAATGCCCTTTGCCATATCAACAATACTCGTTACGTTAGGAGATAACTTCACATATACTGGAACATTACTTGCCTTTTTAACCGTTTCCGTTACAGTAGCTGCCATACTTGGATCAATACCAAATTGAATACCGCCTTCACGAACGTTTGGACAAGATATATTTAACTCGATAGCATCAAGTCGTTCTGCTTTATTTAATTCTGTCGCTACATACTCATACTCATCAATCGTACTTCCTGCAACATTTGCGATAATTGGAATATTAAAATCGGCTAAAAATGGAATTTCTGTTTCCATAATTTTTCTTACTCCTGGATTTTGTAATCCTATAGCATTTAACATACCTGAGGAAGTTTCTGCCACTCGTGGAGTTGGATTACCTAGTCGCTCTTCACCAGTAGCAGCTTTCATAATGACAGCACCTAATGTACTTAAGTCGTAAAATTGACTATACTCTCGACCAAAACCAAAACAACCTGAAGCAGGCATAATTGGATTTTTTAAATTAAGTCCAGGTAACGATACTGATAAATCAATCATAAACTCACCTCACTAGCAGCAAATACAGGACCATCTTGACAAATCTTTTTGTATCCTGCTTCATCTTTCGTTTCAATAACACATGCAAAACAAGCTCCCACACCACATCCCATACGTTCTTCAAAAGAGATAAATCCTTTTTTGTTAGGAAATGTCTTCGTCACAGCTTGTAACATTGGAGCAGGACCACACGAATAATACGAATCAAACTCATCTAATTCGTCTACTAGGTCTGTTACATAACCTTCATGTCCATAAGATCCATCATTGGTAACGACTAAGGTGTCACCTAATGCTATAAAATCCTCTTCGTAAAATACGTACTCCTTAGATTGAAATCCTAAAACAGCTTGCACGTTAACTCCTTGTTCCTTTAACACTGTCCCTAGATAGTAAAGAGGGGGAACGCCAATTCCTCCCCCTATTAATAACACACTATCTTCTTTCGTTAATTCATCAATTGAAAAACCATTTCCACTTGGTCCTAATACATTAATTGAACTACCAACTTGATGGTTAGCAAGAGCTTCTGTCCCAGAACCGATAATTTTAAATAAAATCGTTACTGTGTTTTCTGCTTGATTAACTGCAGCAATGGAAATTGGACGTCGTAATGTATGACCGACTACTGAGATGTGCAAAAACTGTCCAGGTACTGCTTTATTACTAATATAACTGTTGTTTAAGACCATTTCTATCGTATCTTTAGCAATACGTGTTGATGAAATAACTTCCATCGCTTCTTGTTTAATCATCCACGAATAACTCCTTTATTTTCAATTGCTGCAGCACTTAATGTCGTTGAATCAATAACATTTAAAATAGCTGTAGCTGTGTCTAAGTTCGTTAAACTTATAATACCGTGCTCAACTGCTTCTCGACGAATCATGAAGCCATCTGAACGTGGCTGCTTCCCTGAGCTTAACGTATTAATAACGAATTGTACTTTGCCTTGCGTTACCACTGATAAAACGTTTTGATGTTCAGAACCTATTTTTGCAACTATTTGAACTGGTACGTTACGTTCTGTAATATACTTTGCAGTTCCTTCTGTCGCATATAAATTAAAGCCTAATTCATGGAAACGTTCGGCAATTTCAAATGCTTCTTCTTTATCTTTGTCTGCAACTGTTAATAAAACAGATCCTTCAAATGGAATCGATAAGCCAGAAGCAATTAAACCTTTATAGAGAGCTTTTTCTAATGTTGCATCATACCCAATTGCTTCACCTGTTGATTTCATTTCAGGTCCAAGTGTCGTATCAACACTCCGTAATTTCTCAAAAGAGAACACAGGTGACTTCACATATACTTGTTCACATTCTGGTAAAATTTCCGTCGTAAACCCTTTATCAGCTAATGACTCTCCTAAAATACATCTTGTTGCTAAATTAGCCATCGTTAAACCAGTTATTTTACTAATAAATGGAATCGTTCGACTAGCTCGCGGATTTACTTCAATCACATATACTTCATCATTTTGAATAATGAACTGAATATTAATTAATCCAACGACATTTAATGTTTGGGCAATTTTATTCGTTGCATCTAAACATTTCTGTTTAATTGTTTCACTTAAACGTTGTGGTGGATATACCGCAATTGAATCTCCTGAGTGTACTCCCGAACGTTCAATATGTTCCATAACTCCAGGCACTACTGTTGTTATTCCATCACTAACAGCATCAATATCTACTTCAACACCTGTAATGTATTCATCAACTAATAATGGTTTAGCTTCACTAATAACAGGTGTCTTAGCTAAATATCTCGTTAGTTCCTCTACATCATAAACGATTTCCATTTGACTACCACCGATAACATACGATGGACGTACGAGTACAGGGAAGCCTATTTCCTCAGCAGTTGGAATGACTAAATCTTTATCAGATACAGCTTTTCCTTCTGGTCGAGATAACCCTAACTCTTCTAGTAAACCTTCAAAGCGATTACGGTCTTCTGCGCGGTCGATTGCATCTAAGCTGGTCCCTAATATTTTCACGCCGCGTTCTTCTAAACCAGCCGCTAAGTTAATCGCAGTCTGTCCGCCAAATTGTACAATAACACCTTTAGGTTTTTCTAATTCGACAACATGCATAACATCCTCTAATGTTAATGGTTCGAAATAAAGTTTATCTGATATTGAAAAGTCAGTTGAAACTGTTTCAGGGTTATTGTTCATAATAATTGCTTCATAACCCATTTCTTGGATAGCGAAAATCGAGTGAACTGTCGCATAATCAAACTCGATTCCTTGCCCAATCCGAATTGGTCCAGATCCTAACACTAAAACTTTCTCACGTTCTGAAACAGTTGATTCATTTTCTTCTTCATACGTGCTATAAAAATACGGTGCAGTAGATTCTATAGAAGCAGCACACGTATCTACCATTTTGTACACTGGCGAAATATTTGTTTCCATTCGCTTATTGTATATTTCTGTTTCACTACTATTCCACATTCTAGCTAATTGTTGGTCAGAAAAACCTAGTTGCTTCCCCTTTTTCAATCCATCTTCATTAAATGGTTGGTCGATTAATTCATTTTCTAAATCAATAATGTACTTAAACTTACGCAAAAAGAAGTAATCGATTTTCGTATCTTTATGAATTGCTTCAATCGTCATATCACGTCGTAACAGTTCAGCTAAGACAAAAATTCGCTCATCATCTGCTTTGATTAATCTTTTTCGTAACTCAGCTTCGTCCACTTCTGTTAAATACGGCAAATGAAAATCACCATTACCAATTTCTAATGAACGGATTCCTTTTAAAATCGACTCTTCGAAATTTCGACCTATTGCCATAATTTCTCCTGTTGCTTTCATTTGTGTCCCTAAGCGACGATCTCCTGTTTTGAATTTATCAAATGGAAAACGTGGAATTTTTGTAACAATGTAATCTAATGATGGCTCAAAACAAGCATACGTTGTTTCTGTTAATGGATTTGTTATTTCATCTAATGTTAATCCTACTGCAATTTTTGCAGCGATTTTTGCAATTGGATAACCAGTTGCTTTTGACGCAAGTGCTGATGAACGACTTACGCGTGGGTTTACTTCTATAATATAATAATCAAAACTATGTGGATCAAGTGCTAATTGAACGTTACATCCACCTTCTATTTCTAGTGCGCGAATAAGTTTCAATGATACACGTCGTAACATTTGATATTCTTTATCTGATAGAGTGATCGAAGGTGCAACCACGATAGAGTCACCTGTATGTATGCCAACTGGGTCAATATTTTCCATGTTACAAACGACGATTGCTTGGTCTTTCTTATCGCGAATTACTTCATATTCAACTTCTTTAAATCCAGCGATACTCTTTTCAATTAAACATTGATTTACCGGTGACAACGCTAAGCCGTTCTTAACAATATGACGTAATTCTTCCTCGTTATCACACATTCCTCCACCTGTTCCTCCTAATGTAAATGCCGGACGAACGATGATTGGATAACCTATTTCATTTACAAAGTTAACAGCATCTTCTACATTATTTACAATGTCACTAGGAGGTACTGGTTCATTTAGTTCTTCCATTAAAGTACGGAATTTTTCACGATCTTCTGCTTTTTGAATCGCTTCTAATGATGATCCAAGTAGCTCAACATTATATTCTTCTAAAATACCTGATTCATCTAATTCAATTGCTAAGTTTAATCCCGTTTGTCCACCTAGTGTAGGTAACAATGCATCTGGTTTCTCTTTACGAATAATTTTACTTAAAAATTCGACTGTTAAAGGTTCCATATATACTTTATCTGCTACTGTATGGTCTGTCATAATTGTCGCTGGATTCGAGTTAGCTAATATAACGGTGTACCCTTCTTCTTTTAATGAGTGACAAGCTTGTGTACCGGAATAATCAAATTCCGCTGCTTGACCAATGACAATTGGTCCTGAACCGATAACGAGAATTTTTTCTATAGATTCATTTCTAGGCATGATGATCCGCTCCATTTTGTAAAATATGTGCTTCTATTAAATCAATAAACTGATCGAATAAGAAATTTGTTTCATTTGAACCTGGTGCACCTTCTGGATTGAATTGTACTGAAAATGCTGGATAATCGTTATGTTTAATTCCTTCAATTGTTCTATCATTCAATGAACGATGAGTAATCGTTATTTCAATATTTTCAAGGGATGCTTCTTCAATATAATAATGACGACTTTGCGTCGTTAACCATGTCTGATCTGTCGCTAAATCCTTTACTGGATAGTTTGTTCCATAATTTCCAACATGTAACTTTGCAATACTAGCCCCGCAAGCTAACCCTAACAATTGATGTCCAATACCAATTCCGAAAATAGGAACTTGTCCAAGTAATGATTTGATTGTTTCAATTGTTCGTTTAATTTGCACTGGATTACCTGGACCATTTGAAAGTAAAATACCATCTGGTTTAGTTGCTAACACTTCTTCTACCGTATAATCATAAGGGACAACCGTTACATCACAACCTCGTTCCATTAACTCATGTAAGATACTTTGTTTCATACCTAAATCGATAACGACGATACGTTTTCCTTTACCTGGAACGATATATGGCTTTGTAATCGATGTTTCTCGAACTAATAAATCCGATAAATCCTCTCCAGTAGGTGCTAATGCTTGATCATCACCTTCTGTAATAATTCGTCCTTTCATCGTTCCTTTTTCACGTAGTATTCTTGTTAGCATTCTTGTATCTATACCAGAAATCCCTGGAATACCGTGAGTCTTCATATAACTATCAAGTGATTCTTCGCTTCTAAAATTAGACGGTTCATCAATTGCTTCTTTTACAATCATTCCTTTAACAAATGGTGTAATAGATTCAAAGTCATCACGGTTAATCCCATAACTACCAATTGCTGGGTAGGTCATCACAACGATAGAACCATTATAGCTCGGATCTGATAACACTTCTTGATATCCTGTCATACTAGTATTGAAAATCACATCAGCTGTTGAAGGATCCATACTTCCAAATGCATTACCTGTAAATACAGTACCATCTTCTAACACAAGTTGTCTTTTACACATCGATATCATCCTCATACACTATTTTTCCTGCTGCAATTGTTAAAACTGGAACACCTTTAACTTCCCAATTATTAAATGGGGTGTTTTTCCCTTTTGAATAAAATGAATCTTTATCAATCGTAATTTCTTTTTCTAAATCTACTAAAGTTAAATCTGCAATACTACCTTCTTCGATTTCTCCATAAGGTAAATCAAACACATTAGCTGGAAGTTTTGCCATACGATCTACTAATTGTTGTAATGTCATTTTACCTGTTTCAACTAAGTGTGTATATAACAATGGAAATGCTGTTTCAAGTCCTACAATACCAAATGGAGCTTTTACCATATCTTGTGCTTTTTCGTCTTCTGCATGAGGTGCATGGTCTGTTGCAATAAAGTCAATTGTCCCATCTAATAGACCTTCAAATAGTGCATCCCTATCTGCTTTTGCTCGTAATGGTGGGTTCATTTTAAAATTAGTATCTAATTCAACAAAATCATCTTCAGTTAATAATAGATGGTGTGGTGACACTTCTGCTGTTACACGGATTCCTGCACGTTTTGCATCACGAATAACACGAACCGATTCTTTCGTACTTACATGACAAACATGATAATGACAGTCTGCTGTTTCTGCTAATAAGACGTCTCTAGCTATTTGTACCGATTCACAAGCACTTAAAATACCAGGAACATCTAGTCGTTTACTAACGTCTCCTTCATGAACAGCTCCACCGTATAAAATAGAGTTATCTTCACAATGCGCAACAATTGCACGATCATTTGCAGCAGCTTCATACATTGCCTCTAACATCTGTCCTGCTGTTTGAATTCCTACTCCATCATCCGTAAATGCGAAAATATCTGTTTTACTTAATGCAGTAATGTCCGTTCTCTCTTCCCCTTTTAACCCTTTTGTAATTGCCGCATATGGTAAAACTCTAACAACAGCATCTTGTTCAATACGTTCGAATAAGCTTTCTACTTCTTCTACACTATCTGGTACTGGATTTGTATTAGGCATGGAACAAACAGTAGTATATCCTCCGCGTGCTGCCGCCATTGTTCCTGATTTAATTGTTTCTTTATGTTCTCCACCTGGTTCACGTAAATGAATATGTACATCAATAAAGCCTGGTGTTAATAATTTTCCAGCACAATCAATTACCTTATCTGCATCTTCATTAATACTTTTTGCTATTTGGATAATTTTGTCATCTTTAATTTGCAAATCGAATGTTTCTTGCTGATTGTCTCCCGTAAGTATCGTTGCGTTTTTCAATATGATGTTCATCGATAATCCCCCATTTTAATAATTGTGTTGTTAAGACTGCCATTCTTACATAAACTCCATTATTCATTTGCTTAAAAATTCTTGAGCGGTCACATTCCACTAAACTTGATTCAATTTCGACTCCTCGATTTACTGGACCAGGGTGTAAAATAATCGCATGATCTTTCATCTTTTTCTCACGCTCTAGTGTTAGTCCATAATCATTGTGATAGTTCAAAGTCGAACTTGAAAACTCATCGTGACGCTCATGTTGTATACGTAGGAGCATCACAGCATCACCAATTTCTACTGCTTCATCCATCGTAATATATGGATAATCTAATGATTTATCTTGAAAATCTGGTGCACATGCAAAGTAGACATTCGCACCTAATTTTGTTAACATTTCGGCATTTGATTTTGCTACCCGGCTATGTCTAATATCTCCAGCGATGACGATATTAATATTTTTAATTGTGCCAAACTCTTGATAGATAGTATCTGCATCTAATAAACTTTGTGTTGGATGATTTCTCTTACCTGCACCACCGCTTACGACTGGAATTGATATTTTATCTCGTAATTCTTCATCCCAATCATCTGCTTCATGACGAACGACAAGTATATTCGCTCCAATTGCCTCAAACGTTTTTGCAGTATCATAGAGCGACTCACCTTTTTTCATACTAGATGTTTCCATATCAAACTCTAATGATTCAATGCCTAACTTTTTTTCTGCTACAATAAAACTCGTTTTCGTTCGTGTGCTCGGCTCAAAAAACAAATTTGCTGCAAATACTTGTTTCGTAATTTGAACTCCTTCTTCTCTAAAGGACTCCGCCATATCAAGTAAATCGATAATTTCTTTTGCTGTCATGTCTTTTACAGATAAAAAGTGTTTCATCATCAGCACCTCTTTCATTTTTTGTAGAACAAAAAACCTCTTTACGAAAGGTCGCAAAGAGGTACACGTATAGTGTTATTTCTATACGTATCCGTTACATAAGCTACCTTTCAAATCTCTCTGGATTTAATTAAAGGATCTTTATTTATGATATATACTTACTTCATCTAATTCATCTTGTTCTGATAATTGAACAACGATAACTTCTTCTTTTGATGTTGGAATATTTTTTCCAACATAATCAGCGCGAATTGGTAATTCACGATGACCTCGATCGATGAGGACAGCTAACTGAATTTGGGCTGGACGTCCAATATCCATCACAGCATCCATTGCTGCTCGTACAGTGCGTCCTGTATATAATACATCATCGATTAATATTAACGTTTTATTATTAATATCTTCATCAATATTTGTTGCAATTAATTCTGCATCTTGTTGTTCCGTTTGTAGATCATCACGGTACAATGTAATATCTATTTCCCCATAAGGAACTTCAATTGATTCAATTTGCTTAATCTTTTCTTGTAAACGTTTAGTCAGGGGCACACCTCGTGTTTTAATACCGACTAAAACTAAATCTTCTCCACCTTTATTTCGCTCAACAATTTCATGTGCGATTCGTGTTAAGGCACGATTGATAGCAGATTGATCTAGCACAGTTTTCTTTTTTTCCAACGGTTATTCCCCCAATGTAATAATTATTATAAAAAAACCTTTTACCCGTATAATGAGGTAAAAGGTTTTTGGACATACGTAACTACGTATATAAAATCATTCCGCTTTCCTTTTTAGCCTCACGGGACTATGTTAAAGGATTTCTTATTCAACTGTCTTTATTATTACAGAGTCCTTACATGAAGTCAAGACATTGTAGCAACCTTTTTTAATAATTTAGTGAAATGTGTCGGTTGCTGTACTTTAAATTCCATTAACTCATTTGTGTAAGGATGAACAAGATGTAATTCACGAGCAAACAATGCTTGTCCTTGTGCTATTTGCTTCGGATTATCATTATATAATGAATCGCCAACAAGTGGATGATTCATATAATTAAAATGTACTCTAATTTGATGCGTACGTCCTGTTATTAATTCACATTGCACATGTGTATATTTTTGAAATCGCTCTAATACTGTAAAGCGTGTCTCAGACTCTCTTCCATCTAACAAAACTGTGCGCTTATAGCGTTGCGTAGGATGACGACCAATCGGAGCTTGAATTATTCCTTCATTATCTTCTATAATTTTTTCAACAATGGCTTCATAAATTCTTGTCACTTTTTGTTCTTGAAATTGTTTTTGTAAATGCGCATGTGTTGTATTATCTTTAGCAATTACTACAATACCACTCGTATCTTTGTCTAAACGATGCACGATGCCCGGTCGCTCTTCGCCACTTAACGTTGATAATGTATTATAACGATAAAGGAGGGCATTTACTAATGTATTTGTTTGTTCTTGTTCTGTTGGATGAATTAACATTCCTTGCGGTTTATTTATAATCGCTACATAATCATCTTCATACACAATGTCTAACGGAATCGCTTCAGGTACAATGATTAAAGGTTTCTCCTCTGGTATCGACCATGTAACTATATCGTCTAAACGACATTTATAATTCGCTTTCTCTTGCTGATCGTTAATCAACACATAACCTTTTTTAATCCACTGCTGGATTTGATTACGAGCATATGAAGGTTCTAGTCTCGCTAATAATTTATCTAAGCGAACATTAACGTCTTCTTTCGTTACTTTATGATGATGTATCATGTTGTTTTCTTACCATTCTTGCTTCTTTTCTCTTCTAAAAACATCCCAATAATTAACATAATCGCTCCTACGACTAATGCTGAGTCAGCTATATTAAAAATCGGATAATTATATGTGAAAATATAAAAGTCTAAAAAGTCGACTACTGCTTGGTTTACAAGACGGTCAATAAAGTTACCAATAGCACCTGCTAAAAATAAACTTAATGAGATAGCCATCAATTTACTTTCTTTTCCATATGTATGGAGTAAATAAATTAATCCGATTACTACTATAATTGTAATAACGTAAAAGAAACCCATTTTACCTTGTAAAATTCCCCAAGCCGCACCTTCATTACGATGAGATGTAATATAAAAGAAGTTTTCTATAATGGGCACACTTTCATGTTTGTCCATTTTAGTGACAACAAGCCACTTCGTCCATTGATCTACAATAATTACAAATAATACTAACAAATAATTTCGAACCATCATGTACCTCCACTACAAAAGTTAAAATAAATACTTTTCCACCTTACCATATTTTACACTAATCAAGTTATATTTGCTTCATATAAGCAGTATTAACTAAAATTTATAAGATAATAGACAGAAACAGCGACGTAAAAATATTCCGTTATTCACTAAGCTGAAAAAGGATTTATTTATACTAAATGAGAGATTTTAACCACCGCAGTCCGAATATATTCCGCTTTCCGCGGGCGAGCAGTGAGCCGCTTCAGGCTTCGCCTTGCAGGGTCTCACATCGGCTCTTACTTCCCGCAGGAGTCTCCATATATTCGGACTGCTTTGTATTTGCTGTTAATAGTATTTTTATCTGTTGATTCTTTTTCGGTGACTATTTTTTGTTGTTTCTAAAATTAATGTTATTTAGTCTTAGTTTTTATGTTTTATTAAAAATATATTATTAACTTTTATCAATTTTCAAAACAGTAATGATATTGGTTACATATTTCAACATAAATATATACAGTTTAATTGTAATGCATTGTTAATCTACATATTTAACCAAATTAAAATAAAGAATATTCCAACATTCAATACATTAAATAAAGCGAAGGAATAACACGAAGACTCCTGCGGGAAAAGCAACAACCGAAAATCCCCGAAGAAACGGGCTTTGTTTCTGAGGTAGTTGAGGTGTTGCCCGCGAAAAGCGTAGTGTTATTCCGCAGCGAATCTTTACGCACACATTCTTTAATTATATTTTACATGATACAGTTATGTCATATTTTACGTTTACTATGATATAAATAACTAAGAAAACTATTCTTTTAAATACAAAAAGTCACACAAATGCTAACATCTGTGTGACTTTTTTGGATGATTTCTTTATAATTTTTTAATACTATACTTTAAGCTAAATGACTAAAGTTTTCTTCAACAACTGTTACACAGCGTGTACATAATTCTGGATGTTTCTCATGTTCGCCAACTGAATCTGCGTGCATCCAGCAACGACCACATTTATCTCCACTGTGCTCTTCTACACAAACTTTCACATGATTATAATCTTTTGCATCAGCATGTGTCTCATTAATTACCGCATCAGAAACGATAAATAACTGATGGATATGTGGAATAGAAGATAGTACCTGTTTTGTATAATCATCTTTTGCTTCTACCGTGATTTTAGCTTCTAAAGGTTTACCAATGATTTTATCATTACGTGCTTCTTCTAAAGCTTTTAATACGTCAGAACGTACTTTCAAGAAATGATTCCACTTCTCTTCATCTTCTGCTGTAAAATTAGCTACTTCACGAGCTGTAGGCATATCTGTTAATTGTACATATTTTTCTTCAACATGTGGAATATGCTCCCAGATTTCTTCAGCAGTATGCGGAATAATTGGACTTAAAAATTTCACAAGCGATACGAGTGTTTCATAATATACTGTTTGGATACTACGACGTCTCTTATCATCAGCTGCTTCGATATATAAAATATCTTTACCGAAATCTAAATAAAATGCACTTAAATCAACAGCTACATAATTATGAATCTTTTGCGATACATCTGCAAAATCGTATGATTCATAGCTTGCTTTAATCGATGTAACTAACTTTTGTAGTCGATTCAACATGAAACGATCGACTTCTTCTAAATCTTCTTCGGCTACTGCGTTCGTATTTGGATTGAAGTCAACTAAGTTAGCTAACATGAAACGGAATGTGTTTCTAATTTTTCGATAGTTTTCCGATACTTGTTTTAAAATATCTTGTGAAATGCGGACATCTGCTTGATAGTCTACAGATGAAACCCACAGTCTTAAAATATCTACGCCTAGTTGTTTTTGGATATTGGCAGGAACAATGACATTTCCTAATGATTTACTCATCTTTCTTCCGTCACCATCTAAAACAAATCCATGGCTTAACACACTCTTATATGGTGATTTTCCTGTAATTGCAACAGATGTTGATAATGATGAGTTAAACCAACCACGATATTGGTCACTTCCTTCTAAATACATATCAGCCGGTCGGTGATGGTCTTTACGATGTGTTAACACCGCTTCATGAGATGATCCTGAGTCAAACCATACGTCCATAATGTCTACTTCTTTTGTAAATTTACCATTTGGACTATGTTCAGATGTAAAACCTTCTGGTAAAAGATCTTCTGCATCCCATTCAAACCAAATGTTCGAACCATGCTCTAAAAACAATTCTGATACATGATTGATTGTTTCATCTGTAATAATTGGTTCATTATTTTCACCATAAAACACTGGAATTGGTACACCCCATGTTCTTTGACGAGAAATACACCAATCTTCACGGTCTCTTACCATATTATATAGTCTTGTTTCACCCCAATGTGGAGTCCACTCAACTTCTTTAATTTCTTCCAAAATATTTTGACGGAAATCTTTAATGGATGCAAACCACTGTGAAGTTGCTCTGAAAATAGTTGGTTTCTTCGTTCTCCAGTCATGTGGATATGAGTGAGTAATGAACTTTAAGTTTAATAACGCATTATTTTCTTCTAACTTTTCAGAAACTACTTTATTTGCTTCATCATAAAATAACCCTTCAAAACCTGGTGCTTCAGCCGTTAAATAACCTTTATCATCCACTGGACAAAATGCTTCCACTCCATATTCTTGAGCAACATAAAAGTCATCTTCCCCGTGACCTGGAGCTGTATGAACACAACCTGTACCAGCATCTATTGTTACATGAGTTCCCAACATCACTAAAATATCACGATCATAAAATGGATGTTGTGCAACGATACGATCTGCTTGGCGACCCATAAATGTTTTTACTTCTTTAACATCTTCCCATTTTAACTCTTCTTCAAGAGCGTCTAATAAATCATGGGCAACGATATATTGTTCGCCTTCTACTTCTACAACGATATATTCTAAATCAGGATGTAAACTAACGCCTAGACTAGCTGGTAACGTCCATGGAGTCGTTGTCCAAATAATAAACTTCGCTCCATTATCTACAATTCCTTTTCCATCTTTTACTTCATATGAAACATAAATTGATGGAGAACGTTTATCTTGGTATTCAATTTCTGCTTCTGCTAATGCAGATTCTGAAGACGGGGACCAATATACAGGCTTTAATCCTTTATAAATATAACCTTTTTTAGCCATTTCTCCGAAAACTTTAATTTGTGCAGCTTCATAATCTTTAGTTAACGTGATATAAGGGTTATCCCAATCCCCTCTAACACCTAATTGTTTAAACTGACTACGCTGATTATCAATTTGTTCCATTGCGTAATCTGCACACATTTGTCTAAATTCTGCAATTGAAACGGACTTACGATCAATCTTTTTCTGCTTCGTTAATGCTGTCTCAATCGGTAGACCATGTGTATCCCATCCCGGAATATAAGGGGCATGATAACCTGACATTGATTTATAACGGATAATAAAGTCTTTTAATACTTTATTTAAAGCGTGTCCGATGTGTAAATCTCCATTTGCGTATGGTGGACCATCATGTAAGATGAACCTTGGTCTTCCTTCTGTTCTTGCCTGCACTTGCTCATAGACATTATCTTCATCCCAAGCTTCTCTACGAACAGGCTCTTTATTCGGTAAATTACCTCGCATTGGGAACTCTGTTTTTAAAATATTTAACGTTTCTTTATAATCCATTTTTAATATGTTCCTCCTTAATAAACTTGTCGCTATTTTTGTATATAAAAAAATCCTCAAATCCCAAAAGGGACGAGGAAGCTCGCGGTACCACCCTTATAAACATAATGTTAACCATTATGTTCACTCGACATTCATAACGTGAATGACACGTTCTATCTTACTATATTTTCAGATAGATACTCCAGAATGATTTTCTAAAAGAATGACCACACTAGGCTCACACCTCCCCTAGCTCGCTTAAGGAGTCAATTTCTTTTGTACTTTTTCTATCACAGTAATTTCAATATATATAATTTATGAATCTTATTATAGCATAAACTTACATATTCCTATAATAATACGTTTTAAAGCATATTATTCAACTAAAATTTCTGCTTCATCTTCACTCGTTTCTAAAAACTCTTCCCAATCTTCGTTATTTACCATATCTAATTGAGCTTCAATTAACATTCTCATACGAGTGCGATATACTTTTGCCTGTCGTTTTAGCTCTTCTGTCTCCATCGCAATTTTTCGAGACTCTCCTAATGCTTCATTGATAATTCTATCCGCATTTTTTTCTGCTTCTTTTATCATTAACTTAGCTTCTTTACGAGCATTATTTTTTAATTCTTCTGCAGTTTCTTGTGCGACGACAATAGACTTATTTAACGTTTCTTCTATTTTGACAAAATGTTCTACTCTTGAGTTCAATTCTTTAACTTCTGCTTCTAAATCTGTTTTTGCACGAATCGTTATTTCATAATCTTTAATAATTTGATCTAAAAATTCATTAACCTCATCTTCTTGAAATCCTCGGAAACCTCTTGTAAATTCTTTATTATGAATATCTAATGGCGATAATACCAAGTAGACACCTCCCTAAGTAATTCGGTCTCATTCATCTGAACGACGTAATCTAATTCGACATTATATTTTATAAACTATATTACACATCATAATACATATAGACAATTTTTTCTAGCAAATTTATGCTTTTAATCGTGCACTTGTAATTCGATATTTGTCTTTTCTCGATTTACCGTGAAGTTCAACTACTTTACTTCGTCCAAATCCTCGGACTGAAATTAAATCATTTAAAATAATCGGTATTGCTGGATCATCTATTTGAGTAAAATTTACTTTGACACGATTTGCTTTAATAAGTTGAACCGCTTTATTCCGAGACATTTGATACACTTCTTTTACAATAACATCTAATCGTAAAGAGGAAACGGAATGTTGCTTATGCATCCATTCATCCTGACTTTCAATTAACGCTGTCAACGGTTGTTCATTCAATTTTATCGTGGCATTTTTTATCTTTGTTAAATTCATTTTGACAAAAGTACTAAGTTCACTCGCAATAAAAAATTGAAAACGGTCTTCTGCTACATAAATATCGCCAATCTTTTTCCGATCAATACCTAAAGATATAAAAGCACCTAATATATCACGATGCTGTAACGTAATAAACTTGCTCTCAAAAGTAGCTTCTAGTAAAACAACATCAAAATAATCATCCATAATTTCTTCGTAAAAAGGAGCTATAATAGCCCGTTTACGTTCAGTTTCATCAGATCCACCAAAAAAGGCAAATTGTACATCTTCATTCGTCGTACCGATAATGCTTTTGACAATTTGTTGATCTCTTGGATCTAAATAATCTGATTGATATGGTACATAAGTTCGCATCACTTGTTCTTTCCATGAAAGGACTTGATCAACGAAAGGATGTTCATGTTTGCGAAAATGTTGATAAATACTCATTTAATTACATTCCACCGAACATTTGAGCTAAAGCTACTACACCATATTGTGCCATCGATAACACAATAATCCCTGCGATTGGTGAAATATCAATCATTCCAATTGGTGGAATAAAACGTCTAAATTGCTCTAAGTAAGGTTCACAAATACTCCCTAAAAACTCTCCAAATTGTGATTCCCTAGCTCCTGGTAACCATGACATTAAAATATAAATAATAAGTGCATAAGAATAAATTCGAATGCCACCACTAATTAATAATACTAATAAACTCATAACATCCTTACCATCCTTTTTCGAATTCAACCTCATCAAAATTAGTGTTCGATATCGCTCCTGAAACATCGACATTTTCTGGCGTGCATAAAAAGGTCGATAATCCTAATTTTTGTATATCTCCTTTTACAGCATATACTGTTCCACTTAAAAAGTCGACAATTCGTTTCGCTTGTGCTGTATCAATTCTTTGTAAATTAATCACGACAGCACGTTTATTTAATATATTATCCGCAATTTCTTGCACTTCATTGTATGATTTTGGTTCATACAAAATAACTTTAGAAGTTGGTTGTTGAATTGCAGATAAACTGACTACATTTTTGTTTTTTCCTTGGTTCCGTTCAAGTGTTGGGTGAATTTCCTCTTGTTCTTCAACTTCTTCTTCGACATACTCATATTCTACGTCTGTATTGAAAAACTTTTTAAACTTGTCTTTAAAACTCATAATTATCACCTCGAATCATTTGTTGAACCGACTAATTCAGTGCCGATTCGAATATGAGTTGCTCCTTCTTCAATTGCGATATCATAGTCATTACTCATTCCCATTGATAACTTTGTACATGGAGCATGAGTCAATTGTTCATTTGCAATATTGTCTCTTAATTGCGCTAGTCGTCTAAAGACTACACGAATTTCATCTCTATCTTTAATATGTGGTGCCATAGTCATTAGTCCAACGATATTCACTTTATCATATGCTGCTAATTTTTTTATAAAAGGTAATACTTCTTCTGGATCTAAGCCGTGTTTTGCTTCTTCGCCACTTACATTTACTTGCACGAAACAATCAATCGGTCTATCTGATCGGTTGTTAATTTGTTTAGCAACTGATTCACGTTCTAATGAATGAATAACTTGTACATGTTCAATAATATCTTTTACTTTGCGTGATTGTAAAGTACCAATGAAATGCCAGTTTGCTTCATCTCCAATAACTTCGAATTTATTTAAAAATTCTTCAGTTCGATTTTCGCCAATATCTTTATTTCCAGTCGCTAATAATTCTTGTGTTCTTTCTATTGTAACATATTTTGTTACACCAATAATTGTTATTTCTTCAGTATCTCTACCTACTTTGTCACATGCTTGTGCTATTTTGGATTGAATTTGTTGTAAATTATTTGATACGGTCATAAATACAATCTCTCCTACGTATATATTCCCTTTCATTTTACCATACTTTGTGAATTCTTCATCTCTTCAATCCGTATTTATTTCTTTTTCTTCCACTTTTTCTGTTATTTCTTCTTGATTAATTAAAATAATATCAGCACCTATTGTAACAATTTGGTCCCAATCAATAACTATTTCTTGTATTTTATTAAAAAATGACCCCTTCATATGACGATCTAGGACAATAATCGAAGTAATCACCCCGTCTTGCTCGTCAATTTCTAAATCATCGATATAACCAAGTTTTTCGCCTGTATGCATCATAACGACTTCTTTTCGTTGTAACTCTGATAATGTCAACATCTCATCACCACCTTATTGTATATATATGTTTGTTAAAAAATATATTTCATTAAGATTAATACACATAAAAAAAGACGAATAGATATCTATCCGTCTTTTTCATAAACTTATTTACGCAAACATATCATTTGTCATTTGATCGATTGCTGATTTTTCTAATCGTGATACTTGTGCTTGTGAGATTCCGATTTCTTCAGCCACTTCCATTTGTGTCTTTCCTTGATAAAATCGTTTCATTAAAATAGATTTTTCTCGTTCTCTTAATTGATGCATCCCTTCTTTTAATGATAAATGATTATCCCATTTATCGTCTGATTCCGTATCATCACTGATTTGATCCATCACAAATATTGGATCGCCGCCGTCGTTATATACTGGTTCAAAAAGAGATACAGGATCTTGAATGGAATCAATAGCAAAAACTATTTCTTCATGAGGGATACCCATTTCCTCTGCAATTTCCATCGCAGTTGGTTCCTTTTGTGTTTTACCAATTAACTTTTCTCTTATTTGTAAAGCTTTATATGCTGTATCACGTAATGACCTAGATATACGAATTGGACTATTATCACGTAAATATCGTTTAATTTCTCCTATAATCATCGGCACTGCATAAGTAGAGAAACGAACATTATGTTTTAAATCAAAGTTATCGATTGATTTCATCAAACCAATACAACCAACTTGAAACAAATCATCAATATTTTCACCACGGTTATTAAATCGTTTTAACACACTTAATACAAGTCGTAAATTACCATTTATTAAAGTGTCTCTTGCTGTAAGTACATCTTCATTTCTTTCTATTTGCTTAAATAATACTTGCATCTCCTCATTTTTCAATACGGGGAGCTTCGATGTATCGACACCACATATCTCAACCTTATGTTTTAACATTCTCTTTTACCCTCCCAAGTAGTCATACTGCTCAAAAATAAGTATGTCCTAGGGAGTTTTTTTTATGCACGACAGTTTTTTGATAATCGAACATTATTTCACGTAATTGCTATTACCTTCTAAGGAAACAACTAAATCATTTTTTTAAATTCTTTTTGTAATCTTTTAATTATTTTCTTTTCTAATCGAGAAATATATGATTGCGAAATACCTAACAAATCAGCAACATCTTTTTGCGTTTTTTCCTCTTCACCTACTAAACCAAAACGCATTTCCATAATTTGTTTTTCACGACCATTTAATGTCGAAACAGCATTTAATAATAACTGTTTATCAACCTTTGTTTCTAAATTCTTTGTAATAATATCTACTTCAGTTCCTAATACATCAGACAGCAACAATTCATTACCATCCCAATCCACATTTAATGGTTCATCAAAAGAAACTTCCGTTTTCATACGGCTTGTTTTTCTTAAATACATTAAAATCTCATTCTCGATACATCTGGAAGCATATGTTGCTAATTTTATTTTCTTTTCTGGATTAAATGTATTTACAGCTTTAATTAAACCAATAGAACCAATACTAACTAAATCTTCAATATGAATACCTGTATTTTCAAATTTACGAGCTATATATACAACTAGCCTTAAATTATGTTCAATTAAAGTTGCCCGCGCAGCTTGATCGCCTTTTGCTAATTTCTTCAAAGTTTCTCGTTCTTTTGCTTTTTCTAACGGGGCAGGAAGAGCTGTCTTTCCTCCTATATAATATATTTCTCCTCGTTTAATGCGCAATTTTATTAAGATTTTATTCCACCATAGTCTTAAGCGATTTCTCCACACAGTACATTCTCCTTATCTTTATGCTGATTTTTCAGTTGAAAAATGAATTAATTGAGGGTGTAACAAACATTGATATTGTCTATCTTCAGTTAATGATTGCAGCTGTATGCCTACTAATACTTGAGATGTAGTAAGTTGTTTCCCTTCATAAAAAACAATAATTTCATCTGGTTTAATCGTATATAAAAAATTCGTTTCACCTCCAACACCTTGAAAAGGAACGATGAAAACTTTATGTTCTATCGATGCTGGTAAATCTGTGTCATTAGTGTTTTGCACACAATTTACTAGTACTTGCCAATCTTCTTCGTTAAAAAAATGTTTTAAAAACCCTTCATCACACAATACAACAGGTCGTCTAGTTATTGGATCGATTAAATGATTTCCGCTATCAATATAACCTGTTGTCTCATATGATTGTCCATTTAATGTTAAACGAACCTTGTAAAATTGATCATATTTTATTTTAACTTGTACATGTTCATCCATCCGACGTTTCGTAAAAAACCATATTAAAGGAAAACTAACTACAACAAACATAAGTTGAATATCTTCTCCGTAAATATTTCTTACTGTCAAAAATGGACTTTCCGCATGATAAGTGAACATATCTTTTAATAAATAATGAAAACCAAACATCCCACCTCCAATAGAGAATGATGTAAAATAAAAAACACCAATATGTTTACATAAACTCATTATTCCGTTCCAACCTAAAGTGATGATTACAATAATAATGGAGTACATTATTTTGCTTACAAAGTTAAACATAGAAGATAGCGGTAAATACATTTCGATAACTACTAACAGAGAAGCTACAATAGAACCGTAAATAATTCTTTTTTTTGATCGGTTTGAACGAACAAAATATCGAGTTAACATTAAAATCATTGCATTGAACACAATATTTAATAAGAGGATAATATCAAGATATACTATCAACTCAATCGATCCTTCCAAGAAAAATAATCATCTGTATAACAGAATGATTTTTTAAGCTACTTGTAGTATAGTCATTTGTCTCTTAGAACTATGTCATATTTTGCATCGTGTCACACGACTAATTTCTACGACAAATAGCAAATTATATTTTTAAGCGTTTGAAACACGAACTTTTGATTTAGTTATAGACGCGTTTACTTTCATTACTTGACAAAAACCCTTTAAATTAAGATCAATTTTGTAAAACACAAAAAAGGTTCTAATTATCAAATAAGATAATTAGAACCTTGCATTAGTGACCTATATAGTTATCTTCGATTATTACGATTTCTTAAAAACGTTGGAATATCTAGTGTGTCCTCATCGTGTTCAAGAGGTTCTTCACGTACCTTTGATTCAGCAGGTTCTGCTGGTGAATTTGTCGCTGCATGTTGATGTTGTACTCTAGCAGGACGTGCTCCTACTTGTGTCTGAGGTTGTACAGATTCATCAAAACCTGTTGCAATTACCGTTACAATTACTTCCTCTTTTAAATTTTCATTAATAACATTACCAAAAATAACATTTACTTCATCTGCTGCAGCCGATGTTACTAAATCTGCTGCTTCTTGTACTTCAAATAAACTTAAACTAGGGCCACCAGAAATATTCATTAAGATTCCTTGTGCTCCATCAATTGAAGTCTCTAATAATGGTGAAGAAATAGCCTTTTTAGCAGCTTCAACTGCTCGACTTTCGCCTGTAGCTACACCTATTCCCATTAAAGCAGAACCTTTGTCTGACATAATTGTCTTTACGTCGGCAAAGTCTACGTTAATTAATCCTGGTTTAGCAATTAAATCAGAAATACCTTGAACACCTTGACGTAGTACGTTATCTGCTTCTCTAAATGCTTCAAGCATTGGTGTGTTTTTATCAACAATTTCTAATAAACGATCATTTGGAATAACAATTAATGTATCAACACTATCTTTTAATGCATCAATACCATTTTTAGCTTGCTTTTGACGGCGCATTCCTTCAAATGAAAACGGACGTGTCACTACCCCTACCGTTAAAGCTCCTAATTCTTTAGCGATTTCTGCAATAACAGGCGCAGCACCAGTTCCAGTACCTCCACCTTTACCTGCTGTTACAAAAATCATATCAGCACCTTGTAATACTTCTTCTATTTGTTCTCGACTTTCTTCAGCTGCCTTTTTCCCAATTTCAGGGTTAGCACCTGCGCCTAATCCACGTGTTAATTTTTCACCAATTTGTAATTTAATTTCTGCTTTTGATAAATTTAAAGCTTGCGCATCTGTATTTACGGCAATAAATTCTACACCTTCAACACCGTGGTCAATCATCCTGTTAACTGCGTTATTTCCACCTCCACCAACTCCAACAACTTTAATTGTCGCAAGTTGGTCTGAGCTCATATCAAATTCTAACATCATTTGTCCTCCTAAAGTTATATCACTAGTAATCTAGAGAAAAACGCTCATTTTTATAGAACGTGGTTTATTCGAAAAAAGATTTAAAGAAATTTGTTACTTTTGATTGCTTAGATTCTTTATTACTAGGTTGTGGTTTTGGTTCTTTTGGTTGTTTCGGTTGTTTTGTTTTAGTAGATCTTTTTGAATTATCTTCACTAACTATCATCGCAGGTTCTAAATCTTTTCCTTGAATCTTCGCGTTATGATAAGCAAATTGCAATGTACCTACTGCAACAGTGTATTGCGGCTCTCTAACTCCAATATAATCTGGAATTGCAATGCGCGCATTTGACTGAAATACATCTTCTGCTAATTCGAGTACACCTTGCATCTTCATTGTACCACCTGTTAAGACAAAACCACCACGTAAATCATCAAATCCATTTCTTCTTAACTCTTTAATAGATAACATAAATATTTCTTCTAATCTAGCTTCAATCATATCAGAAATTTGGAGCTGATTATATAATTCCTTTTGATTACTGCCAATTATTGTTGCTTCAAATGTTTCATCATCTCGAGCGTGTGCATAAAAGGCATGTCCATGTTGCAATTTAATTTCTTCTGCTTCTTCAGTAGATGTCCTTAAACCAATCGAAATATCTTTCGTTATATTATCTCCACCTAATGGAATGACAGAGGTAGAAACTAAATGGTCTTGATGAAAGACAGAAACTGTTGTACAGCCGCCACCAACATCTATAAGTGCGACACCTAAGTTACGTTCATCACTTGATAACGAAATCGAACCTGCTGCCAATGGCTGCAAACAAATATCCGTAATCGTTAATTCTGCTCGTTCTACACATTTAAGTATATTGTGCAAAACTGTCTTAGAACAAGTAATAATTGTTCCTTCTAATTCTAAACGAACCCCTATCATGCCACGAGGATCCGTTATTTCGTCTAGGCCATCCACTATAAATTGCTTTGGAATAACATCAATAATTTCACGTTCAGGAGGAAGTGACATTACTTGCGCACCATCAATTACACGATCAATATCTTCATCACTTATTTCTCGATCTTCACTTTGTACTGCTACAACACCATGACAAGGATGTAATTGAACATGATTACCATTAACAGCAACAATTACTCGAGTAATAGACATATCTACCATATGTTCAGCTTGTTCTACTGCTTCTCTAATCGCATAAACAGTCTGATCAATGTCTACAATTGCACCTTTTTTCATTCCCTTTGATTTAGCGGTACCTACTCCAATTATATTTAATGAATCTTCTAATACTTCTCCAACAATTACTTTTACTTCGGATGTTCCAATATCTAAACTAACTAACACTTCTCCATTATTCAATTACTAGGCACCTCCAATTACAACCATTACTAATCTACCTTCTCAAAGTATGTACCAACACCCATATGGATAATTCCTTTATCATCCTCATCTAATTGAGAAACGATAGAAGGATATGACTTCATTTTATCTGCAAAATCCCTCATTGTTGATTGAACAATAAATCCATCATTCATATAGAGTTCAATCTTATATTTATTTTTATCCGTTGGGTTCCATGTTATTTCTGAAATTAAATTAAATAAATCATTAGGTAATTCATTAAGTTCTTGCGCCATATGTTTCAAAAACGCATCATCTTTAAAATCTTTTAATAAAGGGTAATTCCCTTTATAAGGGATACCGCTCTTTTTAACAATCATACCATCTTTTATGACAGGATGATACTTAGATTCTTCCTTTAAAAATCCAATTATTTCTTTCTCTACTACATTGATTTCTACAGTATTAGGAAGTTTTCGTTTCACTTTAACTGATTCTATTACAGGATGATTCTGTATTTTTTTCACAGTTCCTTTACGATTTAACATCCAAATGTTTTCATTTAATGAAATATCACTAGCTTGAATAACTGTATCATCAGATAATGCTTTATTGTTTAATACTACGATATCTTTAATATGACTGAAAGGTGATTGAAGATATACTACGAAGGCTATTAATAGAAAAAAGAGCGTTAAATAAAAGATTAGTCTTCTATTAGCTTTCTTTTTTCTAGCTTCTTTAAGTTTGGGAATACGATCTTCGATGGAAATTATCTTCTTTTTTTCCATTAATTTCTTCCTTTTTACTGAATTGAATTAACATCTAGATTTATATCTATACATTATCTGAATTATAACATCTGATATTAGTAAAGTATAGTATTAATTAATGATTAATTCAATGTTTATCACGGGTTATAACGCTATTTAATAAAATCATTATCATTTTTAAACTATAATTTAATAATCTGTTATCTAAATGTAATTAAAATATGCCTTTTTTAATATCAAATAAATAAAGAGGTAGAGACAAAACTATGTTTTGTTCCTACCTCTTTATACTATATTAACCGCTCTATTTCCTATAGTTTACTATACATACTTATATTTAATAATAATCCTATTGAACATAATGTTATTGTTAATGAGGAACCTCCGTAACTTAGAAAAGGCAATGTTATACCTGTTACTGGAATAAGACCAATAACTACACTTATATTAATCATCACTTGAATTAATATCATAGCAATAATCCCAAAAGCAATATAACGCGCAAACGGATCTTTAACATAATATAAAATATAAAAACTTCGAAAACATAATAATAAAAATAACACGATAACAAAAACAGCCCCAATAAACCCGAACTCTTCTCCAATTATCGCAAAAATAAAGTCTGTTTGTGGTTCTGGTAAATAAAAATGCTTTTGCAAACTGTTATCAAAACCAACACCCATTAACTTTCCAGGACCAATCGCATATAATGATTGGATAATTTGAAAACCGTCCCCTAAAGGATCTTCCCACGGATTTAAAAAAGAAGTTATTCGACTCAAACGATACGGAGCAGAAATAATTAAGAAACTAAAACCTACTACTCCTACTATACTTAAATAAGCAAAATACTTTAATCTGACTCCTGCTATGTACAGCATTAACACACATGTACCAACTAACACTATGCCTGTACCAAAATCAGGTTGGAGCATAATAAGAGCAAACGCTACAACGATCAAACAAATAGGGAATAAGAAACCAATTGTAAACTTCGTTATATTCCGGTGGTGGTATGTTAAATAAGCTGCTAAAAATAAAATCAACCCTAACTTCATAAATTCTGACGGTTGAATACTAAAAGCACCTATTCCTATCCAACTCTGGGCACCTCCACGAACTAAACCTATTCCAGGAATTAAAACAATGATTAACAATAAAAAACATCCTACTAAAATAACAGTAACGTATCGTTTCCAAATTTCATACGGCGTGTAAGTTATGATGGTCATACCAACTAGTCCGACAATCATAAATAATAATTGTCTTTTAACAAAAAAATAACTATCACCATACTTATATTCTGCCCAAACGTGTGATGAACTGTACACCATTAATAAGCCAACGATTAATAACATCCCGACAAGTAATAATAATATTAAATCAGGGGTTCGTTTCTGTAATAAGCGATCTTTCCACATAAAAAAACCTCCTTATAACGGAGGATTTTTTATAATATGAGAGTGCAATTATGATATCCTCCTACGCTAATGTATGCACAGCTTGGATAAACATATTCCCTCTCTCTTCAAAAGTTTTATATTGGTCCCAACTTGCACATGCCGGTGATAATAAAATAACATCACCTGGTTCGGAATGAGCATAAGCAACTTGAGCCGCTTCTTTCACATTTTCGACTTTATTCACTTTTATTTGTTGTTTAATAGCTAAATCACTTAATTGATCTGCTGTTTCACCAAAAACAACCATTTCTCTAACATTTTGTAAATAAGGAATCAATTGTTCATAATCATCGCCACGATCTAATCCACCCGCTAATAAAATAGTAGGTTGTTGGAATGATTGGAGTGCTTTTTCTGTCGCCAACATATTAGTCGCTTTTGAATCATTATAAAATAAACGATCCTTTATATTAGCCACATATTGCAATCGATGCTCCACACCTGTAAATGTTGTTAATACGTGATGAATGCCAGCCTTTGTTGCCCCCATCGTTAACGAAACTGCTATAGCTGCTAAAATATTTTCTTTATTATGATCACCAACTAAGACAATATCTTGTAATTCGATTATTTTTTCATCTTTAAAATACATATAATAATCATCTAACCATGCACCTTCAGTATGTTGTTTCACAGTTGAAAATGGGATGCGTATCGCTTTTGCATTTTCTATTGCTGTTACGACTCTCGTATCATCTGAATTATAAACAATATAATCATCCTCTGTTTGATTGATGATTATATTTTTCTTTGCTGCAATATACGCGTCCACTGATCCATGATAATCTAAATGCGCATCAAATAAATTCAATAATGCAACAACATGCGGTTTAAACTTATGAACACCCATTAATTGAAATGATGATAACTCTAACAATAATAGGTCATCTTCTTCTAACGTTTCAGCAACCTCTGAAGCAACAACCCCAATATTACCTGCTAGTTTTGTTTGTCGTTCACTTGCTTCTAACATTTGATAAACTAAAGAAGTAGTTGTCGTTTTTCCATTTGAACCAGTGATTCCAATCAATTTATTATCACCTGCTAATGATGCAGCTAATTCAATTTCAGTAATAATTGGAATGTTACGTTCTTCTGCCTCTTTTAAAATAACATTACTATAAGGAATACCAGGATTTTTCACAATGATGTCGATTCCTTCTAATATCGATAATGGATGAGATCCAACGACGACTTCTGCGCCAAGTCGACCAAATTCAGTGACAATGTCCGCATCAGGCTTTGTATTGTAATCATTGATTCGAACATGTACATTATTATTTAATAATATCGTTGCAGCAGCTGTACCACTTTTCGCTAAACCTAGTACAAGTGCGTGCTTATATGGAAAGTTTTTTAATGTTCTCAAGACAACTGCACCCCTATTAAAATACCTATTACTGCAAATATAATACCTACAATCCAAAATGTTGTGACAACACGCCATTCTGACCAACCTAATAATTCAAAATGGTGATGGAGTGGACTCATTTTAAATACTCTTTTTCCTGTTGTTTTAAATGAAATAACTTGAATAATGACAGATAAGGTTTCTATCACGAATACTCCACCAATAATAACTAAAATAATTTCCATTTTAGTTAAAATCGCTATAGCAGCAATTGCCGCTCCTAAACTAAGTGATCCGGTATCTCCCATAAACACTTTAGCTGGATGAGCATTGAATACTAAAAATCCTAATAAAGCTCCTATTACAGTTAAAGCAAAAACCGTAATTGTTTCAAATTCCGGATAATGATAAGAAGCTATCAAAGCAAAAGCTCCAAATGCTACAGTTGCGGTTCCTGCAAGAAGACCGTCTAAACCATCCGTTAAATTAACCGCATTTGAAGAACCAACAAGCATAAATACAATTAATAAGGGATATAGCCATCCAAGTTCCCACTGAATGGATGTGCCTGGTATCGCTACATAAGTTGGAAAATCATTCATCATTAATGTTACATAAAAAATAACCGCTATAACAATTTGCCCAATTAATTTTTGTAACGAATTTAACCCTAAGTTTCGTTTCATTGCAACAATTATAAAATCATCCAAAAAACCGATTAATCCATAACTTAATAATACAAATAGTAATAACCAATATTCATATGTTATTGATGTGTTCACAAATTTTGTAACGATAATTAAGGATGTAATTGCTATGCTTACAATAATCATGACCCCACCCATCGTAGGTGTCCCTGATTTCGCTAAGTGAGATTGTGGTCCTTCCTCACGAATGCTTTGACCAAATTTTAATCTTCTTAAAAAAGGAATAATAATTGGGCTTATGAGGACGGTGATTAGAAAACTAATCGCTATTGACATTACTACTACATATAAACTCATCTTGTACTTCTCCTCCTACCATAACCGTCCGATTATCTCAGTTCTATATTTGTCATATGCTTTAGCATACTTTTTACATTTACTAGTTTCTCTTACATTTAGTTTAGAGCATCACTAAAATCATCACTATGATACATGTATTATCTTAATGTTTCAACGAGCTTTTCAAATGCCATACCTCTTGAGGCTTTAAATAATATAATAGTTGATTTTTCAGCTTCTTTTTCTAATCTAGTTTGTAATTCTGTTCGATTAGTAAAATGATTTGCTACGATGTCTAACTGTTTTTCTTTTATCGTTGTCGTAATAATTTTTGCTGCATCACCATAAGTATATACAACATCAATTGGTCGTTCAATTACTTCTGCAACAGATTGATGAAGTATTTCTGAAAAATCACCAAGCTCTAGTATATCTCCAAGCACAACTATCCGTCTTTCATATTCATCTAATTCTTTTACAACATTAATTGCGCCAATCATCGATGTAGGTGAAGCATTATAAGCATCATTTATTAGCGTGACGTTATTTTTCCCTATGATTCTCTCAAAACGCATAGAAGAATGTTCTAATTGATTTAAACCTGATTGAATTAATGTTTGTTCCATCGCTAACTCTTTCGCTAGCGTGATGGCATAACTAGCATTTAAAGCATGGTGTTTTCCTAATAATGGTATTGTATAAGTTTCCTTATTGTTTAAAGAAAATGTTGTGCCTTCTGTAGAAATTCGTACTTCACTTAATATAACATCATTTGTCCCCTGATATCCACAACGAATGACATGTTCATTATTATTATATGAGTCTAGTAATGGCTCATCTCCATCTCGAATTAGTAAGCCATTATCTAGCAGTCCATTTATGATTTCTGCTTTTGCTTGAGCAATTCCTTCTCGCGAGCCTAAGTGTTCAATATGTGACTCACCAACATTTGTAATAATTGCATAGTTTGGCTCAGCTATTTTTGTTAATAAATCAATTTCACCAAAATCATTCATACCCATTTCTAATATCAACACTTCAGTTTCAGCTTCCATTTGTAAAATGGTTAAAGGTAAACCTATATCATTGTTGAAATTACCTTTCGTTGCATGTGTACGGTACTGTTGCTTTAAAACTGCATACAACATATCTTTTGTTGTCGTTTTCCCATTAGATCCTGTTATCCCAATCACAAATGGGTTAACCTTTTTTCGATAAGCATAAGCAAGAGTCTGCAACGCTTTTAACGTATCTTCTACAACATAAAACGTCATTTCAGTTAATAACTCTTCTGGGACTGGGTGTTGTTTATCCCATAAAGTAGCAATTGCTCCTTTTGCCTTTGCTTGTTCGATAAATTTATGAGCATCGAAATTCTCTCCAATAATTGGAATAAATAAAGCATGATCATGTTGTTGGCGACTATCTGTCATTATGCCATGAATTATTTTATCTTCATTTTTGGTTCCCTGTCTATTAGGGAATATATCTTGTAAAAAATCAAATGTACATAACATGTGTAAAGTCCTTTCTGTTGTAATGTATCATTGCTTTGGAAATAGATTCATTTTTGTCATTTTCAATTTAAATTAAAATGCTTTTTATTTGATACATTTCATTTATTGCTTCTTTTTCACAATCTTATATATTATAGCAGATTTTTTACAAATGCACGATTCATTTATCGGATAAATAAACTCGTATTGTAGAACCGTCATCTACTTTTACTCCCGCTTCAGGGGATTGATCTTTTACATAATCTCCATGACCATGTACATCAATAGAAAAATTCGATAAATCTTGTAATATATCATCTTTCGTTAAGCCTACTAAATCGGGAACTTCTACTTTAGGTTCCTCTGGCCATGTGTACTCTTTATCTAAACCTGATTTACGGATAGGTACATTCATCATCTGCAAACTATCTTGGATTATATTACCAACAATTGGAGCTGCAACTACTCCACCAAATTGAATAGTGTTTTTCGGATTATCGATTGAAACAAGGACAACAATTTCTGGATCATCTGCTGGAGCAAAACCAATAAAGGATACGATATGATTATTCGTCATATACCTGCCATCTGCACCAACTTTTTGCGCTGTTCCTGTCTTTCCACCAACACGATATCCATCAACATAGGCTGGACGTCCAGTCCCTTTAGCGACAACGGACTCTAATGTCTTTCGCATTTCTTTTGAAGTTTCAGAAGAGATTACTCTAGATTGTAGTGTCGGCTCTTGATGTTCGATAACTTCTTTTGTGACAGGATCAATCCAAGATTCGGCAATATAAGGCTCATATAAATATCCGCCATTAACTACAGCTGCGACTGCCATCACTTGTTGAATAGGCGTTACTGAAACTCCTTGACCAAATGATGTTGTTGCTAATTCAACAGGTCCAACTTGATCGAGGTTAAATAATATACCACTACCTTCACCTTGTAAGTCGATACCTGTTTTTGATCCAAAACCAAAATTCCTAATATATGAAAACAACTTTTCTTTTCCTAGTTTAGAGCCTATATGAACGAAACCTGGGTTACATGAGTTTTCAGCAACTTCCATTATTGTTTGCTTCCCATGCCCACCAGATTTCCAACAACGTAATTTCGCTCCACCGACATGTATATGTCCTTTATCATGATATGTGTCTTTATGTAAATCGACTGCTTGTTCTTCTAATGCGGCGGCCAATGTAATGATTTTAAAAGTAGAACCAGGTTCAAATGTGCTCCATATTGGTAAATTACGATCAAAAATATCTGGATTCACTTCATTATAGTTTTCAGGATTAAAATTTGGTCTAGATGACATCCCCAGCACTGCTCCTGTCTTTGGATTAACCGCAATCGCTAAAGCACCATCTGGATTATATTTAATTTCAGCTACATCTAATTCCCTTTCCATAATCGTTTGCACATCTAAATCTATCGTTGTTTTTAAATGTTTACCATCTTTAGGTGGTGTGTATTGATTAGATGAATCAGTTATTTTCTTTCCTTTTGCATCGGAATAATAAGATAAACTTCCTGCTTCTCCTTTAAAATGATCATCATATTGTTGTTCTAATCCCATTAAACCTTGATTATCAATTCCTGTAAAACCTAATACATGAGCTAAATAAGCATCGTTTGGATAAAAGCGTTTTGAATCTTTTGCTAAATATATTCCAGGTAAATGTAATTGCGTTAATGCTTGCTCTTGTTCTTTAGTAATTTTTCTTCCTTTAGGGTGAATACTGACACTTGATGTGTTTTTAGTAACATATTCATATGCCTTTTCTTCGGAAAGGTGTAATATTTTTGCCAATTCTTCTGCTGTTCGATCAACATCTTTTACTTGGCGCGGAATAACGATAACAGATGCTGCAGATACATTCTTCGTTAAATAGTTCATATTCCGATCAAGTATTTCCCCTCTTTCTGGTTGAAAAACGATATCCCTCAACCATAAATCTTCTGCTTTATCAGATATTTCCTCCGACATCATAAATTGCACATACGCTAGCCGTATAATCATCGCTAAAATAATGAAACAAAATAATAATAGTGTAAATAAAATTCGTTTTCTTATTAACATAGTAGATACGTATTTTTTCATATATTAATAACTCCTTATGAATGATAACTTGTATTTACTATATGATTTTCATTATTTTAATAGAACGAATCACTATCTCTATTTATAGCAACTGGATAATTAATTAACTCATACAAAATAACCTCCCATCTATCTAAATGAGAGGTTATTGTTAAAATGCTTCTATAAAATTAGCATGGAAAGTCAAATACTTTTTTATAAAAATTGCTTCGAGTATTTATTTTTTCGATTTTTCCTTCTCTTTCTCTTCTTTATTAGCCGAAGAGCCTAAGGTCACTCCAAGTTTCATATTTCCCTTGATTTTAGTGTCTTTTTTAATCGATTGGTTCGTCACAAAGCCACTGCCTTTTATCTCTACGTCTAATTCTAATAAGCTAGCTAAAGATAGAACATCTCTTTCTGACCAGCCTTTTATATTGGGCATTGTCGCTTTATCTGTTACGATGATTACTTTTTGTGATGGGAAGATTTCTATTCCTTCTTCTACACTTGCTGCGACAACCTTCTTACCATCCCCAACGAATACAACTTCCAATTTACTTTCTTCTAATTGTTTTTTAATATCTTTTGTATTTTTTCCTTCTATCGATGGAAACTCATTTGATTCGATCGGATCGATTACTTTGTCTTTATCTGGTTCAATATTTAAGTAATGCAAACCATTTTCCATTACATTATTGAAGATGAATGATACGGGATCAGAACCTCGTGCATCGTCTTTTAATTCAGGTTGCGTAACCGAAACATGCATTAAAATTTGCGGGTTTTCTTTCGGTGCCATTCCTAAAAAGGAAAATATATTGTTTTCATTTCCAGGTAAATATCCAGAGCCTTCAGGATTGGGAATTTGTGCTGTCCCTGTTTTTCCAATAACGGAATAATTATCTAAACGATATGGTTTACCTGTTCCATCATCTTGATTTACAGCACTATCAAGTAAATCCATCATTTGATCAGCAGTACTCTCAGAAATTGGCGTCCCTACGATTTGTGGACTTTTTTCTTCGATAACTTTTCCCGTATTAGAGTCTATTATCTTATCGATAATATAAGGTTGCATCATGTCGCCACCATTTACAATAGCTGTCGCTGCTTTCATTTGTTGAATTGGCGTTACTGTACTTCCTTGCCCAAATGCTGCACGTAACTTCTCAGAAGGCCAATCATATAGAACTTTACCTGCCACTTCACTCGGTAAATCAATATTAGTTGGTTCATCAAAATCAAAGGCTTTTATATACTCTAAAAACTCATCTGTACCCATATTCTCCCAAACCAATTTCGATGCCGCTACGTTTGAAGATCTACGAAAACCTTCATCAAAATCAATTTTCCCCCAACCTTTTCCTTGGTTATGGTCATTAATGGTTTCAACTTTAGGGTTTATACTATATTTACCTGATTGAAATGTATCTGAACCTTTATAAACACCTTCTTCTATCGCTGCTGCCCATGTAAACATTTTTATTGTCGAACCTGGTTCTACTGGTGTAGAAATGACATCATTATACCAATTCTTAATATCTTCCGGCTTGTTAGGATTATAGCTCGGTCTGTTACTCATAGCTAAAACTTCACCCGTTTTAGGGTTCATTACAACAGCGGTTATTCGCTTCGGACTATATTGTTCATCTACTTGTGACATAACATCTTCTAATAATGTTTGAATTTTTTGATCGATGGTAAGATAAATGTCATCTCCATTTTCTGGTGACTTTACGACTTCATCAGCATTTAATAACTTTTTGTCGTATTTATCTCGTTTATAACGGATATATCCATCTGTTCCACCGAGTATTTCATCTTTTTCATTTTCTATTCCAGCAATGCCAATTAACTCATCTTTGTCATCATTTCTTGCAAAACCTAAAATGTGTGAAGCAAACATACCATTAGGATAATAACGCATAGAATCTTCTATGAAATTAATACCTGGAATTTCTTGTTCTGCTATTTTTTCCATTACTTCTTGTGGAAGGTTTTTTCCCTCTTTTCCAAATTCAACTTGGAATCGTTCCTCTTTTTGACCACTTTTAATTTTCTCAACGATTTCCTTTTTATCAATATTAATAACCGCTGATAGCTGTTCTGCTGTTTTTTCAGCATCTATTATGTGCATGGGTTCATCGGGATTAACAGTATATTCAGGGTCAAGAATAGCATATACCCGATATGTTGGTCGGTTATATGCTAACATCATGCCGTTATTATCATAAATTTTACCTCGTTCAGCTGATAAGGTAATTGACGTTTCTCGTAATTCATTCGCCCATTCTGTTAAAGAAACTTTATTCGCTTCACCCGTCATTTGAATATACATGTATCTGCCCATAATGATTAAAAAAGCTAATAAAAAGAGTAACATAAAGACGAGTGTCATAACGTTCGTTTGTTTCTTTTTTTGCATTTCATCTCATCCTGACTATTCTATGCCATGTACCGCTCGTTTAACTTGAGCATCTTGAATTTTTAAACCATTTTCGCGTGCAATTTTCGTAATACGTTCTGGTTTACTTAATTCACGGACTTCAAATGATAAATCTTGATTTTCTGCTTTCATATGCTGTACTTGAGTATCTAAACCTTGCACATCTCGATTTAATGTATCAAGACTAGAGGAATAAGAAACAATATACAAGCCAGCTGCTACAAGAACTGAAGCGAAAAAACCATAAATTATTTTTTCCCCTTGTGTGATTCCTCCGTTTTTCCTTACAATAACAACCTTTTTTGTTTGTTGGCTTTGTGGTGCATGATGGTGCTCACGTTGCCAAGTTTTCGCATGATTTGTATTCACTTATTTCTCCACCCTTCCTCGTGTGCAAATGATTTATCCCACTCTTTTATTTTTTCGACGACTCGTAATTTTGCTGATCTTGAACGTCGATTCGTTGCAATTTCTTCTTCATTAGGTAATATTGGTTTTCGCGAAATTCGTTTAAATGGTGCTTTAAATTCCTCGGGTATAATTGGTAATCCTCGAGGAACTCGTTTTTCAGAACTCCATTTTTGAAACGCTTGTTTACATATTCTATCTTCTAACGAATGAAAGGTAATAACAGACACTCTACCACCTACACTTATTAACTCGGCAGCCTGATGTAGTGCATCATTAAAGCTATTAAGCTCATCATTTACAGCAATTCGTAAAGCTTGAAAAATCCGTTTCGCCGGATGCCCTCCTTTACGACGTGCTGGAGCTGGTATCGCTTCTTTAATTAGTTCAACGAGTTCATGTGTTGTTGTAATTGGTGCTGATTCACGGTTTCTTTCAATTATCCGTGCAATCTGTTTTGAAAACTTCTCTTCTCCATATGTAAAAAATATTCGCACCATTTGTTCATATGTCCATGTGTTTACAATATCGTATGCAGTTAAGTCTTGTCGTTGATCCATTCTCATATCAAGTGTTGCATCATGTTGATAACTGAAGCCTCGCTCACCTTCATCTAATTGTGGTGAAGATACGCCTAAATCAAATAAAAATCCATCAACTGAAGTAATTTCTCTTTTTAATAATTCGGCTTTTAATTGTCTGAAGTTAGCATGGATTAACAATGTCTTTTCAGCTGGTAATATTTTTTTAGCTGCATCGATTGCTTCGATATCTTGATCAAATCCAATTAATGTGCCTTGTTCACTTAATTGTGATGCAATTTCTTTAGCATGTCCTGCACGACCTAACGTACAATCAACATAAATACCATCATGTTTTATATGTAAACTTTCTATTGTCTCTTTTTTTAACACACTTTCATGTGCTTTTTTTTCCATTACCTCACAACCTTTTTTAAATATCAAAATCCATTAGATTTTCCGCTAATTCCTCAAAAGACGATTCAGACTCTGACACATAATCATCCCATTTATCTTTTGACCACACTTCTACTCGGTTTGAAACACCTATTACAATACATTCCTTTTCAATTGCTGAATAAGTTCGTAATGTTTGTGGTATATTAATTCTTCCCTGCTTGTCCACTTCACATTCAACAGCACCAGAAAAGAAAAAACGAGTAAAAGTTCGAGCATCTTTTTTAGTTAAAGGTAATGTCTTTAATTTCTCTTCTAATAGTGTCCATTCTTCCATTGGATAAGCAAATAAACATTGGTCAAGTCCTCTAGTCAACACAAAGCTCTCACCTAGTCCTTCACGGAACTTGGCAGGAACAATCATCCGACCTTTTGTGTCGATATTATGTTGATACTCTCCCATAAACATGCCTATTCACCACTTCCTACCACTTGCATGTTTTTATTCTACCACAATCCCCCACAATCCTCCACATCTTTTATAATTTTTTTATTGATTTTTTATTTATGTTCATTTTTTAGTCATTAAAAAGAAACGAGCGTTCTATTTAGTCTACAAAAACTAAATAAAACGCTCGTTTCTTCATATCATATTCACATGTTTATAACTTAACTAAATAATGATCTTCTTCTACAGACAAGTTCCTATTATTTATTAAATTTCTTAAAAAGGATACGCCATATTCATTTACAAACGGAAGTGGACTCCATGTTCTTTCTTGCAATCCTCCACTTGGCCTTAACATCATTTGTAATTCATCAAATTGGGACAGTTCTTGATCAAATCGTTTTGATAGCTTCTGCTCCATTTTACGTTTTAAATACTCAAGATTACTTCTCATATAATTATAATTTTTTTCCGCTTCTGCTTCTAATCCCATATTCATCTCTTCTGCTAGGTGTTGTAAAGGTACATGGATAGCAGCAATTTTTTCATGAGCTTCTTGAAATATTCGTTCAACAGGCGGTGTCGTTTGATTTGTTAACCAACTCATCCGTCTTTCATCAAGGTCATGTTCAATAACTGTCTCAACTTCAAGAGCACGTGCTTCTAACAATTTACTAATACGTTCTGTTTGATACGTAAATGACATTCTTGGTACAACTGGCGGCATCTCAAAACCTACTTCATGGAAAGCTTCTTTTAACGTTGCCCAATAACTAATCTCTCCATCCCCACCAACGAAAGCTAATGTCGGAAATAAAAACTCTTGAGTTAACGGTCTTGTTACAACGTTATTACTTAAACGTTCTGGATGATCTGTTGCCAGAGCGACAATCTCATTAGTCGTTAATGACACTTCATCATTTTTCCCTACCCAATCATTTCCTTCTCTTTTCAATAAAATTCTTTCATTATACTCATCATGATAAAATAAATGTACATCATCCATCTCAGTATCTAACGGGATGTCATACCCCATTTGTATCAATTTTTGTTCTGTATTATAAACTGATTTTGCAATTGATTCTTGGTTTGTAATGAGTAACTGGAAAAAATCACTTTCCATTCGTCTAACATCTTCATGTGCAGAATCAATTAAGACAATACCCTCATCAGGAAACAACTCAAATATGAGTCGAGCAAAGAAATCCACATACGTTTCTGAAAGTTCTAAGCACTGAACAACTTTTTCGTAGACACTTTTTGTATAAGTAGTCTCTTGTAAATCAGCAAAAGCTGCTTTAATCCATGCTTCTGCTTCATCCTGATTTAAATTTATATGTGTAATTGATTTTTTATTATTTAATTCACTTTGGAAGCGATGTTTATAAATAGCGTTATTTTCACTAGAAAAAATATGATTAATTTCCTCTAAATCATGATCTTCTCCTGCAATCCAAAAGATAGGAATAACAGGACGGTTTAATTTGTCCTCTTGTTCTTTCGCTAAACGAACGATTGAAATTAATTTATTAATAGAATATAAAGGACCTGTTAATAAGCCTGCTTGCTGTCCCCCGACAACGACGACACTGGATTCATCACGTAGGCGCTCAACTTGTTTAAGTGTTGAAGCAGGAGCTCCCCATTGATGATTCATTTTATGTAGCATAGTTGTTAATGTATCTCTATCATACATACGATTATCTATATGTTGTGCCCGTAATGCAAAATCAGCAAAAGGTGTATAATCAAAGTATTTCATAATATCATCTCGTTCTTTACGATAATGACGAATTAAACGATTGTTATTCGTAATGTGAATCGGTTTTATTTGCATCTTTTGCGTCTCCTTTAACTGTATTCATTTTGTATTTTACTTGAAACGATGACTATTTTCATGTAATCTGTTTCACTCGTAAAATTATAACACGACATAATAAACAATGATGTAGATTACTAATCCACAATATACGAAAGAAAATAATAAAAAACTAACTCGCCACATTATTCTTAATCCTGTTAACAACTCTACATCTTTCCCTTGTTTCCATTGCATAACCAATGTATATGCTGCAACTAAAATTAACAAGATGACGATATAACCAATTAAACGTATATTAAATAATGTTTTTACTAATAATTCAACCGCAATTACATAAAAAATTGCTGACCATTGCACTGATTTATGAATTGATTTCCATTGGTTATTCGTAACTTTCATACCGAGTGAATAGATTAAAATAGACATAATAATTGGTGCGCCCATTAAAATATAAGATCCGTAACTTAAAAGCATACTCTTCATTTTACTCTGTCCTCTCTAGTTGTAACGCTAAAATTCCATCATACACAAACTTTGTATAAGGTACCGGACTATTTGCTGTCTGTAAAATATAGCCAGTAATTGCTTCGATTTCAGTTTCACGTTTACTTTGAATATCAGAGCGCATTGAAGATACATTTTCACTCGTTTGTTCCGCAATCGACTTTACTCTTTGCCATGATGATGTTAATGGTAATTGTAATACGCCTGCTGTCTCATTACAAAGCTCTTTAGCTAACTGATTAATAAACTTATTTGTAATAATTTTCCCATTAGCTACATCAAATAATGCTGTTAAAGGATTAATAACTGCATTTACGAGTAATTTTTCTTTCAATATTAATTCCCATTTAGCATGATAATAAACAGGGAACATTGTATTATGTAAAGAATTAACTAACGTTTCTAATTGAGAGTTGATACCTGTAAGATTTGCTACATCTATTGAGCCACTCCCTAAATGATGTACTTCATTATCTAACGTTCTATGTGATCCATGATTGATCACACCAACATAAATAGGATTTGGAATATGTGCTAACATCTCAATATGTCCCATCCCATTTTGTAAAAATAATAACGGTACGTGGGCTTCAATCATCTTGAGTGTTGTTAACACGTCATGTAATTGGGTTTGTTTTACACAAATAATGCAAAGATCCATATTTGCTTGTATGTCGTCAAGCAATTTTGCATCAACAGTTGTAGTACGATGATGTTCTCCATGCTTCATTCGATTAATTTGCTCGCGATTGATTTTCTTCTTTTGCGATTCTCGTCGAACATATAAAGAAACATTGTGTTGTTCTGCTAAATATGAACTAATTAATAAACCAATAGATCCTCCACCGATAACAGCGATATTCATATTCTCTATCTCCATCCATTAAAATAATCAGACTATAACAAAAAGTAATAGGTTTGTATTGCTAAAATGTATCACTTAACATTTTGCAGTCATTTCTTTATCCAATTATTTATACTATAATAAATAAAAGAGATAAACAACATAGAAATAGAAAGGGAAGATCTTATTATGGTAGGTATCCAGGTAGAAAGGTTGTTAATCAACTATAAGACATTAGAAGATTTTAAGCGTTTTCAAGCTTATGGTAATCAAGAGTTATCCATGCACGAAGATTTAAAAAATGAAATGATTGATAGCGATAGTAAATCACCTTTTTATGGGATTTATTATGGCAATACATTAGTTGCTAGAATGAGCTTATATGAGCGTTCTGCTAAGTATGACGATTATTTCAATCCACCACAAGATTATTTAGTTTTATGGAAATTAGAAGTGTTACCAGATTATCGCAATCAAGGATATGCTCGCGCACTCGTTAACTTTGCTAAAAGTTTTCAGTTGCCGATAAAAACGAATCAATTTATCCAAGCGAATGAATTTTGGGAAAGAATGGGCTTTGAGGCAGCATCGTATAATATCGAAAGAGATTTAGGAGAAAACCCATATATTTGGCTTCCTGAAGGTGTAAAAGAAGCTATTAATCCTCCTATAGATAAGAGTACAAGTAAAGAGTAAAAATATAGCAATGAACATTATCAAACGTTAATGTTCATTGCTTTTTTCAATCCAGTTCCATACATGATTCATCTCTTGCCATGCTTCTCGGTATTTTTTCACTTCTTGTTGTAATTTTTGATTCTCCACTTGTAAGTGATGTAACCTTCTCAACGTCGCACTATCTACAGTCGCATTTGTATGAAGATTTGGTGATTTAATATTTTCTAACATACTAATAACCGAGTCAAGGATTTGTTTATCGTCATCATGTAATGCTAGTGAATCTAGCTGACTTTTCTTCTTACGATTATTTCGTGCTAAATCAATCGCTTCTAGATGTTGCTGTCGAATCGTCGCATTCCAACGATAACCACAAGCAGCTGGTGTTCTTGACAACGCTTCTGCCGCTTGCTTAAACGCTTCTAATTGCGTTTTTCCAGTTTGGATATGCCTTAATACTGTTTCTGTTAATAAAACATCTTCCTCTTTCGTCCAACCATCTTGCCTCTGTTTCCGCATCTTAGTCCTCCTACATAGATTTATATTACTATATGCAGGAGTTTCAATTGATAGAATTACTTTACATCAAATAGGCTATGTTAGTTCAATTTAATAAAATTATTGCTTATTTAAAAAGCTCTGTACGACTGCTTGATGTTCCTCAGAACTCCATAAACTAGCACAACGAGTAGATTCTTTTTCCATCTTTTCAAACAATGTTGGCAAAGACATTGATTCAATATATTGACTCTTTAAATATGACATTTGATCAACCGATTTTGTAATATAATTATGTAAAATATCTGCTTCGTTATTCCAATTTTCTTCTGAAACAACGTTATGTAACCAACCTTTTTTCAATAATTCATTAGCTTGATATACTTTCGCCTGCGTAATCCAATCAAGAGCAAAACTCGGATGTACTTTTTCATAAAGTAACGCTCCTCCACCCCAACCCGGTAAAATACCTAAACTAGTTTGGACGAAACCAAATTTTGTTCCTTCTTTAGCAATACGTATATCACAAGCTGTCGCCAACTCACAGCCACCACCTAATGCTTGTCCTTGCAATAAACAAATTGTCGGTACTGGGAATGAGACAATTTGATACAACACTTGTTTCATCGTACTTAACATCTCGTACGCTTGCTCTTCATTTAAGTTACTATGAAAATCATTTAAATCCCCACCTGCGCAAAAGACATCATCTCCAGCACTCTTAATTAATAAGAAACGAATCGAATGTTCTTTAATTTCTTGAAATAATTCTAACAACTCTTCCGCCATTGTTGTGGAGATTGCATTTCTTTTATTCGGTCGATTAATGAATAAAATACCATAACCATCTTTTTCTTCATATGAAATTACGTCATCCATGTAAACCCCTCTTTTTCTCGGAAATTCTTCTTATAGCATAACACAATCAATATGAATCCGCTTTAATTTTACTTCTATAGATTAATTTCATTATTCATATTTTCCAAAGAACAATTAAATAGCTTTTTGTAAAATAGTGTTGGTAGCTAATTAAAGCAACTAAAAAAAACCGGATAAATTATATGTTATTTCAGCGTGGGCTACGCTTCAGAAACCTACTTCGCTTTCCGCAGGCAACACCTCAACTAACTTCATAAGTTCGCTACCGCAAACTTATGAAGTTAGTACATATATAAATAAGCAAAACAAAAAACAGATCAACTAAATTGATCTGTTTTTCTATCTTACGTTTATAAGATATTAGTTTGCATCTACTACTTCTTTATCACCGTATTGTCCGCATGATTTACATACGTAATGTGGTTTTGTTAATTCTCCACAGTTTGAGCATTCTACTAAACCTGGTGTATGCAATTTCTTATGAGTACGACGTTGATTTGTTACTTTTTTCGATGTTCTTCTCTTAGGTACTGCCATGACGTCCACCCCCTTCAAACTAAATAAAATTATTCATTATTTTTATCATTGTCCAGTAAGCTCTGTAATTTGGCTAAGCGTGGATCAATCGTTTCTTGTTGCTTTTCCTCATAGTCATCTTCGATAAAGAATGACCAACCTTCCCCATCTTCAATTGCTTTTTCATTAGAAAAAACACGATATGGCATAGATAAAATAATATTTTCCATTATATATGGTGTCAAATCTAGCGTATCTTCTAATATTTGATGCACACCATCTTCTTCATCCTCTTCAGCAATATGAAGGGAAGTTGAGAAGATTTCTGTTGCTCGAATATCAAATGGATATTGTACATCAACTAAAGTACGTGCACATGGTAAAATCATTTCTCCTTTAATTGTAAAAGAGAAAACAAATTCATCTTTATCCATCGTACATATTCCTTTTACTCGTACTGATCCTATTTCTCTAATATCATTATTAAGTGTCTCTAATTCTGAGACATCAACTGATTCATCAAAGGATACAGCACCATCAAATGTTTCTTTTTGAAGTTCCATAATAGAAAATTTCATAGTTATCACCTCAAGACAACAAGAGTAATTTTATAAGAAAAATCACAATTTGTCAACCTTTTTATATCATATTCTTTAGATATCCTCTATGATTTGCTACAATATAATACATTATATACGAGGAGTGGCACAAATGAAAGCATGTGGACTAATTGTCGAATACAATCCCTTTCACAATGGACATCTTCATCACCTTAAAGAAGCGAAAGCATTGTCAGGGGCTACAGTTATAATAGCCATTCTGAGTGGAAACTTTCTCCAGCGCGGCGAACCGGCTATTATCGATAAACATTTTCGAACGCGCGCTGCTTTAAATAGCGGAGTTGATATCGTCTTAGAATTACCATATCCATATGCAGTACAAAGTAGTGAACTATTTGCTAAAGGAGCTCTACGTTCATTGCATGAATTAGGAGTAGATTCAATTTGTTTTGGAAGTGAAATAGGCTCAATCGAACCATTTATTCAAACTGTCCATACATTAAATAAGTCACAAAATAAATATGATAATTTAGTTAAATATTATATGGATCAAGGCTATGCATTTCCTCAAGCGAGTAATGAAGCTTATAAAAAGATTGGTATTTCATCATTAGATGTTATGCAGCCTAATAATATTTTAGGATTAAGTTATACAAAAACAATCATAAACGAGCATTTAACTATAAAACCATTAACGATTAAACGAATCAACAATGACTATCATGATGAGACAATTAACGACCATATCGCTAGTGCAACTAGTATTCGTAAAGCTCTTCATAAAGACAAGCAAACAAAAGATATCACACATACTTTACCTGAAGCTACTGTCCAACAATTAAACGAATATAAAAAAACAACTACTATATGGCATCACTGGGAACATTATTTTCCGCTACTTCATTATAAAGTAATGACAATGGAGTCGGAACAATTAGCCACTATCTTAGGCGTTGATGAAGGATTAGAAAACAGAATAAAACAAACCGCTCGCCATGCTCATTCCTTTGCTCATTGGTTAGATAAAATAAAAACGAAACGTTACACACAAACACGATTACAACGTATGTTCGTCCATATATTAACTAATACTACAAAACAAGCTATAAAACCTTTTACAAATGATAACAACATACCATACTTACGATTATTAGGAATGAGTGACCTTGGGCAAGCCTATATAAATCAACGTAAAAAACAATTTACTGTTCCACTCATTACGAATATAAAACGAGATTCGCCTGCAGACATTACAATAGATGAAAGAGCTACAGATGCTTACTATGCTGTTTTAGACGCACATACGCGGATTAAACTGCGCAAACAATCTTTTATGGGTCCAATTTTTAAAAGGTGATTAGAACCCAATTTTAACGAATGGGTTCTAATGACTCTAAATAATCCAATGCATCATCAAATGTATCAACGGGAACAATCTCCATTGGTGTATCAATATCATCGGCTACTTTTTGTGCTTCATTGTAGTTAGAATCGATATTACCTTCTTCATTTGGCGCAAAAAAGATATCAATGCCTGCTTTATGTGCAGCAACTACTTTTTTATCAATTCCACCAATCCGATGAATCGTGCCTTCATAATCAATCTCTCCTGTTCCAACGATTTCATACCCTTTTGTCAAATCTTCCGCTGTTAATTGATTATAAATTTCTAAGGCAAAAATAAACCCAGCACTAGGCCCACCGATTTTTCCACTAGAAAATGAAATCTCAGGCGATACATTTACTTTCTCGTCTGTTACTAGTTGGATACCAATACCTACTTTTTCTTCATCGTCTGGAAAAGATGTCACTTTAATTACTTCTGTCATTTCTTGCTCATCTCTCACAATTGTTAACTCTATTTCTTCTCCAGGTTGTTTATTTTCTACATAAGTTGTTAAATCTTTTGCTTCTTTAATTTCGTTATTATCCACACTTTTAATTCGATCACCAATTTTTACAATACCGTCTGCTGGCATTTCCTCGACCACTTGCATCACATAAACTCCCTTAAATTCAATTTCAGGGTTTTTCCCTGCCGCTTCATAAGCAACATATTTCGAAGTGTTTTGTGAGTTCTCCATCATTTTTAATTGAAGTTCATTATAATCTTCATCTGATATTCCCTCTGGCCGGGCAACTTCAAGTGGCACAACTTCATGATAAGAAGCCAACTTTGCTGTAAGTAGTTGAATCGGTGTCGCTTGACTACCGCTTACAGTTACTAAATATAAGTGTCCTTCACTTTCTTTTCTTTCCTCAATATCTACAACATCATCAAGAGTACTAACCATACCTGGCTTATAAATATAGTACGGAAGATCATAAGATACACCAACAAAAAGTATGAATAAAATGAGAGATGAAATAATGAGTGATTTTTTTGATATACGCAACATTGACACCTTCTTTATTTAATATCTACTATGACATACTATGTCTCATTTAATGAAAAAAGAGTAACTTTATCAAAATTATAACATAACTTACACATTTCAATGCGTATAGTAAATAAGACGAACTTTTTGTATGAATCATTTAAGGGGGAAGTTAATATGGACATACCTAAGTGGAAAACATTAGGCATTGCTTGTTTTACGTTGAGTATGACAATATCACTTATTATTTTTCCAGAAGTATCTTTTAATGCAAGTGTACATGGTTTACATACGTGGTGGGAAGTTGTTTTCCCTTCTTTACTTCCCTTTTTTATTATGGCTGAATTATTAATCGGCTTTGGGATTGTACAATTTATTGGCGTAATTTTTCAACCAATTATGCGACCAATATTCAACGTACCTGGGGTGGGGAGTTTTGCTTGGATTGTAGGAATGGCAAGCGGGTATCCTTCAGGAGCAAAAATAACCGCACTGCTTCGGAAAAATAAAGAGATTAGTAAAATAGAAGCTGAAAGACTTATTTCCTTCACGAATGCTTCTAGTCCGCTTTTTATTTTTGGAGCAATTGCTGTTGGGTTTTTTTACGATACATCGTTAGGCATTTTTATTGCAATCTGTCATTATGCAAGTAATTTTCTTGTCGGTATTGCTATGCGTTTTTACAAAATAGACGATGAAGATTCAAGCCAATCAAAATCTGTCAACAATCATGGTATGACATATGCTTTTCAAAAAATGCACGATACACGGATTAAAAACACTCGACCTTTTGGACAAATTGTTGGCGATGCAATTATCTCCTCTGTTCAAACGTTATTAATGATCGGGGGCTTTATTATCTTTTTCTCGGTATTTACTACTCTTTTACATGAATTAAAATTATTTGAAATTCTTCATACAGTATTACGACCTATTTTACATGTCTTTCATGTACCGAGTGAGCTCATCCAACCATTATCGACTGGATTATTTGAAATATCACTAGGAGCAGAAATGGTGTCGAGTTTAGATAATGTACCTTTAATCATTCAACTTACTGTCATTAGTTTCATCTTAGGCTTCAATGGATTATCAGTCCAAGCACAAGTTGCTAGCATTATTGCAAATACAGATATTCGTTTTCATCCATACTTTTTTGCGCGCATTCTTCATGCAACGATAGCAAGTATTTTAACAGTTATACTATATCCATTCTTTTTTCAATCAACGACGAAAAAAACTGATTTACCTACTATTGCCTTACAAGATAAATCAGTTTATTCCATTTTAGATTTTATTTTTTCTCATGGGCCTATTTTTACTTTAGTAATGATTTTTCTTGCACTATGTATTTTATTAAATCGTGTCATCAAAGCTAATAATAAGTGATTATTAGTTAAACTTGGCTAATAAAGCTTCCTCAACTACTTTAGGAACTAAATTAGTAATATTTCCATTGTATCTAGCAACTTCTTTTACTATGCTGGAGCTTAGAAAAGAATATTGATTGTTAGTCATCATAAAGAACGTTTCAATATCTGGCTCTAGCTTTTTGTTCATAGAAGTAATTTGCATTTCATATTCGAAGTCACTCACTGCGCGTAATCCTCTTAATACAGCATGAGCGTTTTGTTCTTTCGCATAATCGACTAATAATCCTTCTGAGACATCTACTCTTACATTTTCTATATCTTTTGTTGCTTGTTCGATTAAATGAATTCGTTCTTCTACTGAAAACAACGGCGTTTTCGATTGATTATTAAAGATTGCGATAATTACTTCATCAAAAATCGTTGCTCCTCGACGAATAATATCTAAATGCCCATTAGTAATGGGATCAAAGCTACCTGGACAAATTGCTAACTTCTTTTGCATAATTATTCCCCCTTTATTTTATTTGGTAGTTTTTTCCAATATTATGACACTTGTTGTTTGACTATATTTTCTTTCAAACGTAACTGTATAATATGTTTTATCATACTGAAGGTCTTCAATGGAATTTGTTTCAACATAAACTTGACTGTTGTCAGTTAATAAATCTTCTTGTTGAATCGTTTCTAATATTTTTGGATAAGATACTTTTTCATAAGGAGGATCTATTAATATTAAGTCATATTTTTTACCTTGTTTTTTTAGCAGCGGTAATGCACGAAAAGCATCCATTCGCAACATATCAGCTTGTTCTTCTAATGAGAGTGATGTAACATTTTGTTGAATCACTCGATATGCTTGATTTGTTTTTTCAACGAATGTTACACGATCCATGCCCCGACTTATCGCTTCTATACCTAAAGAACCGCTACCAGCAAACAGATCCAAACAGTTTCCTCCATTAAAGAAAGGACCAAGTTTATGAAAAATCGCTTCCTTTATTTTATCACTTGTTGGTCTTGTTTCATTTCCTGGAACAGCCTTAATTATTCTCCCTTTAAAATCTCCTGCTATGATGCGCATATTCCACCTCAATTAATTAGATAGTTCTATTTTAAAAAAAATTAGCTTATATAGCAATATAAAACTGTTTATTATGTAAGATGATTTTTTATCTTACATCAGAATAAATGAAAAACCTTTGTAGAAAATCTACAAAGGTTATAATCCCATCTTATAATCGTATATTTTTGCTTTATCAGGTAAAGCATTTTCAAAGTCAGTTTTCATAAATGGTTTTTGCGAGAGATCTACTTTTGAAACAAATGGTAGCTTCTCCAAGTCAGTTACAATTGAATCTATTTCAATTTGATCAGCATATAAGACCGCATAGCGCAATTTAGAAGAAACATAAATTAAGTTACCAAATTTTCTTATCTGCTTTATATTCTTTCTATGCTGAAACCATACAATTATGCCTTGTCGTTGTATTTCCATTTCTTTACTCCCATTCAAATGAAAAATTTGTCCATCATATGTAGTTTTAAGAAGCTTGACAACCACAACTACCACCTGTGCCACAACCACCAGTAGCGCAACCTGTATCAGTGAGTGCTAAACCTTCTTTTGGAACCATCACTTTATCACTTACACTTTTAGCGATATAGTCACTTACATCGTCTAAAAGGCGCTGTAAATCACGTTCTGCACGTTTAAATGATGCTACAAATGCGTTCATATCCATTGTACGCTTAGTACTGCGAACCTTTTTCATAATTTCGCGGTAATCAGGATGGTAATGACCGAATCGCTGTACTTCTTCATAATCTTCTTTTATATTTATAAAAGCTTTAATTAAGCTTTGTGCTTCTTCATCAGTTTGTAAGGCGTGTGTAGCATCTCTATAAGCATACACTATATCAGATTGTAAAATCATCTGGGAAATTTCGTCCGCTTTATCTAACACATTCATATGTTCCATCGTTATTATCATTTGGGACTCACCTCCATAGCCTTATTTTACCACGGTTCACTATGAATGCCAATTGTTCAGATTAAAAAAATAAAGTTCATCATAATCTAAATTAGTGAGTGATTTTTTTGAATCAATTTCGTGATTCATACTTAGTAGCATATACACTAACTCTACGGTTGATGATAAATCCGTTTATTAAAGGGAAATCGTGAGTAAGCGTTCGTGTTTCTAATTGGACTTCCCTATTATGAAATTTTTCTATTTAAGGTTTTAATAAAAAGTTTTGTGTGTAATATAAGCGATGAACACCTATCCCGATATAATTATAATCTTCGTATAATAATGCCTCACGGTGCCCTTCACTGTTTAACCAACCTTCCATTGCTGCTAATGCGTCTGTATGTTGAGCGGCGATGTTTTCTCCGGCAGATAAATAATGAACATGTTGTGCTTCAAGTCTTTCTTTTAATCCCCGACCATCTTGACTATCATGAGAAAAGTAATTGTTATCATACATATCTTTACTATGGAGATAAGCAACTTTACTTGTTGATTCGTCTTTTTCTAACGTTGCAACATTAAATCGTTTGCGGTAAAGATTAGTTAATTCAAATATTTGTTCTTCCATTGCTTGCTCAATATCAATCCAATCATCATCCGTTAACTCCTTTTCTTCAGGAAGTGGCCCACGATACTCCATTTCATAAAATCGTTGTTTAATTAACATATCTCCTGTCATAATGCGTAATGAGGATAATTGTTCGGTAAATGTATCGAAATAAGTAACTGCAAAAAGATCATCAGATAATTTGATAAGCGGGTTCGTTTGTAGATCTGTATCTTTTAATTTAAATGTATAATAAGATAAGCCATCCTTATATGACACTTCATTTTCAAAAGGAAACTTGTCTGCTATTGTTTGATAACTGTCCCCTATTTGAAATGGACTGCTTGATATAGATTGACCTGTTGCAAAAACAGTTTCAATTTTGTTATTATCTACTCCGTACAATACATAATTTTCATCTTCATCTAAATATACCCACCATACATAACCATACGGTGTTTTATCAATACGGAGAGGACTGCCTAAATCTTTTTCTAGCTGTTCATCACTTTCACCAATCAGTTTAAATAAGTCACCATGTAGTAATGCTTCTTTAGTCTTTTTAGTTTGATTAGACTTAAGCTGTGGTGCGTTTATTTTATCGCTTATATCTTCTTTTGTTAATTCCGTAAAATTATCCATATAAAAATAACCTAAACTTATAATAACAATTAAACTAATAAAACCAATTAATTTTCGCATAACAATACTCCTCCATTAATGATACGATAATTGTCTTTTAAATTTTAATCAATAGAAATGATGAATTTCAGTGAATTTATTTTAAAGTTACTACTTCGCTAGTATTTTTCATTGCAACTTACGCTTTTTTCAACTATGATAAGGTTATTGAGACTATTTATATGAGGTGAAGATGATGAAGATAGAAAATTCAGGTATTGATAATAAAGTTGTTGATATCCTAACACTTAACAGAATTATGGGACAACATGCTTTTATACTTGGTGAATCATGGGATTACGATCGTGTTACTTATGACTATAAGATTAATTCCCAAGAGAAAAACGTTACATACTATATTCGTGTCTTAGGTGAAGCACTAGAAGGTGATGTGGATACGAAAACAGCAGTAATTAAATTAAAAACACCATTACTTGGTAAACATTACTATCCACATGGTATTGAGTATGGTGAAGAGGAAAACTTCCCGAAAAACCTAATTGAGCGTAGTAATGAATTACTGAAAAATTTAAACGCTGATTTAGAAACAGCAACTAACTAAGATTAATTAAAAACACTATTGCAACTATAACAAAACATTATAGCGAATTTTGTAAATATGTATGAATTAAGTAATTTTTTTACATTTAAATTATACTATATTTCGCTAATTAATCTACATAGTCTTTTTGCAGTATATCATAGCAAATTAAAAAAGTGAGAAACGCAATAATGCGCTTCTCACTTTTTTAAAATCCTAAAATAGCTTTGAGCATACTCGTAGTTTCTCCACCTGTATAAATGACATATAAAAACAAATATACCATTACACCAGTTATTGCTGTGAAGAACCATATAATACTAGTAACAGGTCCAAGCTTCTTGTGCTTTTCAAAATTCCCCTTAAAAGCAATTCGTAAAGTAATTACACCAAATGTTGCTCCGGTAATCGATAACAGAATGTGGAAAATAAGAAAAATTGTATAATATATCTTAATATTATCCGGTCCACCAAAGCTCGTATTCCCTACTATTGCTGTTCTTGATACATAAATAATTAAAAACAATAATGCACTGATAGCAGCTGCAACCATCGTATTTTTGTGCAACTTTTCGTGACCTTTTATAATTAGTACCCATCCTACAGCTACTAAAATCGCACTTAATACGATAAGTAATGTACTTAGAAACGGCCAAAATTCCATAATATCCTATTCCCCTCTTTAATATTTATATATATTATTCTGCTGGTGAATCTGCAGTATAATTCTCAGGTAAAGGATCTATCTCTAAACTACGATTAGTGAACCAAGAGAAGAAGATCCAAGCTAAAATTATTCCATATACTACCTCTTGTAAATACATCATAATAACCCCACCAAGTTGTTGATCTTCTAGTGCATCAAGTGGAGAAAACATTTCAGGACCTGATAGTTCACCTGATAATCCTGATAATACATCTGTCGGTACACAGAGACTTAACGATTGTATCCATGCCCCTGTAGAACTGTAAGCTTCAAATAAAGGATTTGAAGCAAAGATAATTAACGCACATGCAATTGCTACTATAAAGATACTACCGAGCAAGAAACCCATTTTTAACAATGGTTGTAACGTATTGCGTTCTTCTAATGGTGTAATAATTGGCCACCACATAAATAATGCTGCTATAAATAAAAATAAGGTTGCAGCAATATGCACAGGCTGGTTCGCCTTTGTAAAGTCGAATATCATCGGAACATGATATAATGCAAATGAAATATTAAATACTGCTAAAGCTATAAGTGGTTTTGTTGCAATATTAACAATCGGTTTAATTACTGGTGTATTAATAAAAGCACGTAAAACCCAGTCAGGTAAACCACGTATAATTAAAATAGGAGTAATAAAATACAGAATTCCCATTTGAACCATATGAGCAGACATCATTATATGAGATAATAAATCAACTGGAGAACCTTTCACTGCATAAATTAAAAACATACCACTATAAAAAAATATTTGTTGTAAAATAGTTGGCTTTGCTAAATCTTCACCAAAATCTTTTCTTTTAGGTCCTGTTATGATGAAGTAAGCTAGTGAAACGATAATAATAAATGTTAAAAAATAAGGACTCCATAATGCTCGAAAGCCAAAAATTTGTAAATCTAACCACATAATTTGATCCTCCTAAAAAAGCGTCTTTAAATATTATAACTTAATTTGCTAATTTATTGCACAGATCTTGTGACAAAACTTCAACTAATTGTAATGTTGTTGCACTTATACAACACAAAAGTTAAATTAACAATCATACCTTAAGCAAAAAACGCCATAAAAACTTTTCGGACTTTTGATTAAACAAATTGAATTTATGTTACATGTCGTGATTTCTCTGTTTATAATATATTATTACATTTTATATTCGAAATAGTTTAAAATATTTTACAAACAAAAAAACTGGAGGTTATCCCCCCAGTTTTTTTACCACCAACTAATAACGACTAAACCAGCTAGTGTTAAGAACGCCGCCCATACTCCACCAAAAATGAATGTGGCAGGCATCTCGTGATTTTTCTCTTTCATATGCATAAAATAGTAGAACTGAAAACCCGCTTGCACTATAGCCATAATGAACAAAATTGGAATTACATACATTCTACTAATTGATTCTGTAGCTACCATAGCAAAAGCAATAAATGTGAAAACAATCATTAACGCAAAAGAAATTAATTGTTTCTGCATTTCTTCTTTACTTTTTTGTCTTCTAAACGACTCAGAATCTTTAACATCTAAATTCGAATTATCCGTCATAGATTAACCCACCTTTCCCATTAAGTAAACAACTGTAAAGATGAATACCCATACTACGTCAATAAAGTGCCAGTATAAGCTAAATGTGTTGAATTTAGGTGCATTATATAAGTTTAATCCACGTTTAGCATTACGAATTAATAAACCAATTAGCCAACAAATTCCAAATAATACGTGTCCTCCATGGAATCCAACTAACGCATAGAAAGCTGAACCAAATGCAGACGAACGGAAAGTAAAGCCATAATCCGTAATGTAGTGAGCAAACTCATAAATTTCACAAGCTAAGAACCCGATACCGAGTAACCCTGTAATACCTAACCATAAATACATCTTTTTAAAATCGTGATTACGCATATGATACATTGCGTAAACACTCGTTAATGAACTAGTTAGTAATAACATCGTCATTAAGAACACTAAACCTAATCCAAATAAATCTTCTGAAGCAGGGCCCCCTGCTGTTGAATTTTTCAACGCAAGGTAAACCCCGAATAAACTAGCAAATAAAACTGTTTCACCGCCAAGGAAGAACCATAAACCGAAAAACTTATTTTGACCTTCTAAAGTTGCTTTCTCTGGTTCTATTGGCAAATTTTCTGGAAATAATGCACTATGATCCTGACTCATAACTTACTTGGCCTCCCCTTCTAATGCCTTTTGAAGTTCTTCTTTAGGGATATAATAACCATAGTCGTCTTTTACGGATCTTACTGCCATACAACCAATTGCAAATGCCATACCGCCGTAAAGTGCTAAGTATGCCATTGTATAATCTGTCTGGTAAATAAATCCAAAACCTGCTACAAAGAATCCTAATCCCATTAAGAATGGTAAGAATGAACCGTTTGGCATATGAACATCATCTAACGGCTCTCCTGGAGGCATCGTTCCATCACCTTCCATTTTTTCAATCCATAATGGATCTAAACCACGAACTAAAGGTACTTGTTCAAAGTTATAATATGGAGGTGGTGAAGATACAGACCACTCTAGAGTACGTCCATCCCAAGGATCCGCTACTGCTTTTTCACCTTTAACTGCTGTAACTACAATGTTAATGATAAAGATAGTTGATCCTACAGCCATCGCAAAGGCACCAATTGTACTAATTAAGTTACCTAATTCTAAACCTTGGTCATGTAAAAATACCCAATATCTACGTGGCATTCCCATTAAACCTAAGAAATGTTGAATAAAGAATGTTAAGTGGAATCCAATAAAGAAGAACCAGAATCCAACTTTACCTAATGTTTCATTTAACACACGTCCGAACATTTTCGGCCACCAGTAGTGTAATCCTGAGAAGATACCAAAGATAGTACCACCAACAATTACGTAGTGGAAGTGTGCAACAACAAAGTATGTGTCATGGTACTGATAGTCAGCTACAGCTGAACCTAACATAACCCCTGTCATACCTCCGATTGTAAATGAAGGGATAAATCCAAGAGCCCATAACATTGCTGAGTTAACAGTTACTTGACCGCCCCACATCGTTAAAATCCAGTTAAAGATTTTAATACCTGTCGGAACAGCGATTGCCATTGTACCAACTGCGAAAATAGAGTTTGCTACTGGACCTAAACCAACTGTAAACATGTGGTGAGCCCAAACCATAAATCCTAAGAATGCGATAAGCATTGTAGCAAATACCATTGCAGTGTATCCGAACAATCTCTTTCTAGAGAACGTCGAGAATACTTCACTAAATAAACCAAATAACGGTAAGATTAAAATATAAACTTCTGGGTGTCCAAAAATCCAGAATAAATGCTGATAAATAATTGTGTTACCACCAAGTGCAACGTCAAAGAACGCTGTGTCAAACATACGATCAAACATTAATAAGAATAAGTTAATCGTTAATGGTGGGAATGCGAATAGAATTAATACACTCGTAATGAATGTTGCCCATGTGAATAATGGCATACGCATATAAGTCATACCTGGTGCACGCATTGTAATAATAGTAGCAAGGAAGTTAATTCCTCCCATTAAGGTACCCGCACCTGCAATTTGTAGTCCTGCAATATAGAAGTCTACTCCACGTCCAGGTGATTGCATAGCTAATGAAGCATATGATGTCCAACCCGCATCCGGAGCTCCTCCTAGTAGAAAACTAACGTTTAATAATACTCCTCCGAAGAAGAATAACCAAAAACTTAAACTATTTAAGAATGGAAATGCTACGTCTCTCGCTCCTATTTGGAGAGGCATGGCTGCGTTCATCAACCCTATCAATATGGGCATCCCCGCTAAGAATATCATAGTTGTTCCATGCATTGTAATCATTTCGTTGAAAAAGCCAGCACTAACAAAGTCGTTTTGCGGCTTTATTAACTGAATTCGAATAACAAGTGCTTCTAATCCACCTAGGATGAAGAAGAAACCTCCACCTGCTAAGTATAAGTGAGCAATTTTCTTATGGTCTACCGTTGTTAAATAGTCCCATAAAAAAGCTCCAAAGCCTCTTTTATTCGTAGCTGTAATACTACTCACACTAACAACCTCCTAATAAAAAGTCTGTGTTTGAGTAAAGAAGGACATTAATCTTCTTTACTCTCTGCTGTTACTTCTGATGGCTTTAATTGCATTAAGTACTCTGCAATCTTATCTGCTTCATCATCATTTAACTCTGGATAAGATCCTGTCATTAAGTTACCCGGCTTTAATGTTTCAGGGTCTTGAATCCAATGTACAAGTTCTTCTTTTGTCGGTTCTAAATAACCTGCAAATCTTGAACGGTCACCGAAACTAGTTAAGTCAGGACCAACTGGTACAGAACCTGCTGAGTAATTCTGATTGTCTGTTGCGTGACATCCAATACATGATTTCTCATCAAATAGTTCTTTACCTTCTTGTGCAACTGCATCTAATTCAAGTTCTTCTGAGTCGAAGTCTTGCATGTCAGTTACCCACTGTTCATACTCTTCTTCACTTACTACAACTACTTTGAAGTCCATTAATGAGTGTGATGGTCCACATAACTCGGCACATTTACCGAAATAAACCCCTTCCTCATATGCTTCAATATACATTGTATTTACGTTCTCTGGGTTAACGTCTAGTTTACCTGATAAACTTGGGACCCAGAATGAGTGCAATACGTCAGATGTTATTAAATTAACATATACTTTAGTACCAACTGGGATATACATATCTTGACTCGTTGCTATTTCTTCATTTTGATAATCGTAATGCCACCAATATTGATTCCCTGTTACATCGATATTGATATGATCTGCTGCATCTGTATCATCAGCTAAATGGAATGTTGCTAAAACTGTTGGAACAGCCATAATTACAACAAGTATGATTGGAATAATCGTCCAAACGGCCTCTAACGTTTTATGACCCTCTACTTGTTCTGGATTTATTACTGGATCTCCCTTCTTCTTACGGAAGCGAATCAGTACAATTGTAAATAAAATCATTACTACTATTAAAACCCCTGTCATTACAACAGTAGTTAAAATAATTAAATCCATTGATATATCTGCACCATACCCTTTAGGCACAAGTGCTGTTAGATTATCTCTACCACATGCTGATAGTATAAACATGACAGAACCTAACAATAATGCGGTTCTAAGTTTTCCCATCCAACCATTCATGTATGCATACCTCTCTTTCTACATTTGTTACAATAATTAAGTTAATAAAAGTGACAACTCATACATAAAGTAAATTCATTTTATGTATTTTATTTTTAAATGAATGACTTTAGTTAATTAGTATATAGTTGTTACCAATTTCATTATTGTATGATAAATGATACTTTTATCATTTAAGTTACTTTAGGTCATCTACCGCTTAAATTTAAAAATTACTTATTATTTAAATCTTACATTTCGTTTAATATATAAAGCAGTTATTTTGTCGCTTTATATTCTGTAGGAAAGTTTCAGAACTTCAGCTTTACAATAATAATATTTCTATAATTTAATGTGGACAGTGATCAACTTAGTTATTCAATACGTGACTATATATCTTCGATAGGTTGCATAAAAAACAAATAATATTATCAGACCTATTAATTTTAAAGTAATTCACCTTTCTCACGTTTGTTAAGTTTTCTATCAACACAATTCATAGATTATTATTGTGGCACAAATGCGATGGTACTGTATTTACAAAAAAGAATGTTATAAAATCAGATAATGTGTCACTTCTAATTTTCATGTTACATATTCCATTTAAATACAAATATCATTCTACTCCATCAGCTAATGTTAGCCTCCCTTCAGTAAATATAAATAAATGAACCATTTTCAGATAGTGCATTAACAGCTTATCTCCTGTATTCAATTATCTAAATAACTTTCCAACAACTAACGAGCTAATTAAAGCTAACATATAATAAGTTGTGTTCTCATCTCTTTAATGCGCTAGATGTAATTAAGATTATAGCAATAAAATATCTTAAGTACAATCATAGATGCCATTTGATAACCTCTATCACTATTTTTATCAAATTATTTAACATTTTGCAAGGAAAGTTATTACAAATGTGTGACTTACTACAAAGTTTTCACATATTCTTATTTAAATTAATTGATTTCTATACCTCATTACTATTATGATTAATATTAGGTGATTTAATGTTAGTAGTTATATTATATTAATTTCTACTTTATAATTATTATAATTAATTAATTTGTTATATCACCTTTTCATCATCCTGATTTTCAATTAGGTATTTTTATTATAATAAATGAAGTGAGGCAATTATATGATTAGAACGATTAAATGGCTAGCTGTAGTGTCTACTATCGGTATGGTGTTTATACTATTAGGTGGTGCGCTTGTAACAAAAACTGATTCTGGTGCGGGTTGTGGGACGAGTTGGCCTTTGTGTAACGGACAGTTAGTTCCTTCTGATATCACTCCTGAGTTAGTTATCGAATTAAGTCACCGCTTAGTTTCATCAGTAATAGGAATCACTGTATTATCGTTAGCTGTCTTAAGCTGGGTATTTATTGGACACATAAGAGAAGTGAAGTTTTTATCATTTCTATCTGTCTTTTTCCTTATTTTCCAAGGTTTACTAGGCGCTGCTGCTGTAGTATGGGGGCAATCTGATTTTGTCTTAGCACTACATTTTGGAATTTCATTAATATCATTCGCTACTGTTTTCTTATTAATGTTATTAATTTTTGAAGTGGATAAGAAGTTTGATACAACCTCTCTATATATTGAGAAGTCTGATCGAATACAAATCTATTGGCTAACAATATTTACAACCATCGTTGTTTATACTGGAGCACTTGTACGACATGTCGATGCAAATCTAGTTTGTGGAAGTTGGCCTTTCTGTGTTAATAGTAATCCATTCGCATTTTCCGATTATACTTTTCATCAATGGGTCCAAATGGGACATCGCTTCCTAGCAGGAATACTTTTTGTATGGACTTTAGTGTTTTTCTTTCAAATTATTAAGAAATACCGTCATAACCGTGTAATGTATTGGGGTTGGCTATCTACTATGATTCTAATTCTAATGCAAGTAGTATTCGGTGCATTGATTATCTTTACATCATTAAACCTATGGGTAGCAATTGCACATGCTTTCTTTATCACTTGTTTCTTCGGAAATCTTAGTTACTTTATCTTACTTTCAAATCGCAGTGCTAAACAAGATGTTAAAGTTGCTATTCCCCATAAACCTCATATTAAAACTGAAATTAAAAATGAGATATAGAAAATTCTATATCTCATTTTTTTTGCCATAAATTCCATGGATGTTCTTTCGGTGGTTTACTTGTAATGTTAATTAAGTCTTTTCTAACTGGATGCACAAATGATAACGTATGGGACCATAAGGCAATTTGTTCTCCAGGTTTATTAACCTTTACTCCATATTTTTGATCTCCAAATAATGGATAACCTAAATGTTGTAATTGCACTCTAATTTGATGCGATCTTCCAGTTTGTAATTGTACCTTTAATAAAGATAAGTTAGATGCTGTTTGCGATACTTTATAATCGAGTATTGCTTTTTTTGCACCATTTTTATTTTTCTTCACAACAAACACTTCATTCTTTTGGCGGTCTTTCCATAAATAATCTATTAGCCGTCCTTCTTTTTGACGCACTTCTCCTCGAGTAATAGCTAAATAAGTTCGTTTTATTTCATGCTTTCTTAATAAATCCGCCATTCTAGATGCAGCTTTAGATGTTTTTGCAAAAACTATTGCTCCGCCAACTGGACGATCAAGTCGATGGATTAGTGCTAAATAAACATTACCAGGCTTATCATATCGTTCTTTAATATCTTGTTTTAGATAAGATAGTAAATCTAAATCTCTTGAATCATCTGCTTGCACGGGCATATTAACCGGCTTCTCCACAACTATCAAATGATTATCTTCATACAATATTGGAATATTCATTTTCTGCTCCTTTATTACATTATTTTAAAATTTATTAGTGTAAACGATTTGTATAGTAGACAAAAATAGCGACGTAATTCTCTCTTAATAATTCAGTCTTATTCTAGGCAGTTTGTTGCTACGGATTGTTGCTTTCCACGGGAACGGCTTCAATCTCCTCACTCACAAAAAACGTTCGTTGCGGGGTTTTCAGACTCGTTCTGTTTCCGTTGGAGTCAACAATCCTCCGCAACAAACTGCCAAGATCTATAGAAAAGAAAGCTAATATATCTCTTTTCACTTTTGAAAAGTAATCTGGGATAATAATGTATTCTTTATTAAACATAGATAATTAAATATAAGTATTGTTATTTTAGATACAAGGATATAAAGTCACTGAAAAAGTGTCCTTAATAAATAAAGCTAGAATAACAAAAACAAAGCAGACCGAATATATGGAGACTCCAGCGGGAGAAAAGAACTTATGTCAGACCCCGCAGGGTATAGCCCGAGGAGGCTCACTGCTCGCCCGCGGAAAGCGGAATATATTCGGTCTGCGACATTTATATGCTAATTTTCTAATATAAATAACACATTTTTCAGCTCACTGAATAACATAATATTTTTCTATAGAGCTAAACTAAATTATTAAGGATAGAAGTTATGTCACAGTCTACATTTAATGATGTTTACAATAAGTTTCTGACATAAAAATAGATAGAGGACGTATCCTCTATCTATTATCTTACCTTATTCAAACTCTACTAGTAAATCATTTACAGATATTGCTGCACCGTCTTTTACATATACTCGTTTAACAATACCTTTAAATGGTGCTTGAATTGTCGTTTCCATTTTCATTGCTTCTGTAATTAATAAGTAATCACCTTGCTCTACTTTATCGCCATCTTCACAAAGCATTTTGATAACTGTACCTGGCATTGTCGCTCCAATTTGTTTTGGATCATCTTCATCTGCTTTAGGTAATTCAACATTATCAGTTTGAATACTTTTATCTCGAATAATAATTTCACGAGATTGACCGTTTAATTCAAAGTAGATAACTCTTGTTCCATCTGAGCGAGGCTCTGATATAGAAGCAAGACGGATAAATAAAGTCTTTCCTTGTTCAATTTCTACTTCAATTTCTTCTCCTAAACGCATACCATATAAATAAGTCGGAGTATCAAGTACTGATACATCGGCAAATTCTTTAGTAAAATTACTATAACTCATAAATACATCTGGATATAATGCATAAGCAATTACATCAAAGCTCGTTATTTCTCTACCTAGTTGCTCATACAATTCACTTTCTAATTGTTTAAAGTTAACTGGATCTAAAAATACGCCAGGACGTTCCTCTATTTTATCTCGGCCTTTTAAGATAATATCTTGTAGTTTCTTAGGAAATCCTCCATAAGGTTGTCCAATGTACCCTTGGAAAAACTCTATTACCGATGCCGGGAAGTCCATAAATTCTCCACGTTCATAAATATCTTCCTCAGTTAAATCATTTTGAACCATAAACAATGCCATGTCTCCAACAATTTTAGAAGAAGGAGTTACTTTTACTACATCCCCAAACATATCATTTACTGTACGATACATTACTTTAACTTCTTCCCAACGCTCTTCTAAACCAACAGCTTTTGCTTGTTGCTGTAAATTACTATATTGACCGCCAGGCATTTCGTGAAGGTATACTTCTGAATGAGGTGATTTCATTCCACTCTCAAAGTCTTCATAATACTGACGAGCACCTTCCCAATACTTAGACAATTCTTCATAATGCTCTACATTAATATTTGGTTGTTTCACTGTTCCTTCTAACGCATGATAAAGTGATTGCGCACTAGGTTGTGATGTAGAACCAGATAACGAACCAGTTGCTACGTCAACAACATCTACCCCTGCTTTAATTGCTCGAGAATAGATAAATGCCCCGTTACCACTCGTATCATGAGTATGTAAATGAATTGGTATATCAATTGTTTCTTTTAACGTAGAAATTAATTGATAAGCCGCTTCTGGCTTTAATAAGCCTGCCATATCTTTTATTCCTAAAATATGTGCCCCAGACACTTCTAGTTCTTTCGCTAAATTCACATAATACGTCAAATCATATTTCGCTCGACCTTTATCTAAAATGTTTCCTGTATAACACATAGATGCTTCTGCAATTTTGTTATTATTTCTTACCGCTTCAATTGCCGGTCGAATACCTTCTAACCAGTTTAAACTATCAAAAATTCTAAATACATCAATGCCTGCATCCGAACTTTCTTTTACAAAATTTTCGATAACATTGTCTGGATAGTTTTTATATCCTACAGCATTACTCGCTCGTAATAACATTTGGAAAAGCACATTAGGAATTTTTTCACGTAATGTTAATAGTCGCTGCCAAGGATCTTCACGTAAGAAACGATAAGCAACATCAAACGTTGCGCCTCCCCACATTTCAACAGAGAATAATTCTGGTAGCAGTCTCGCAGTAGGTTCAGCAATCCGTTCTATATCTTTCGTACGAACTCTAGTTGCTAACAAGGACTGGTGTGCATCTCTAAATGTTGTATCAGTTAACAAAACTTTTTCTTGATTTTTCAACCAATTTGCCACATAATCTGGTCCGTGTTCATCTAATAATTGTTTTGTTCCAGCTGGTATTTCCGTTAAAGGATCTGTCTCCGGTATATACAATGGTGTAAATATTGGCTTTTGTTTCTTTGGTACACCATCTACTCCATTAATTGTCATATCCGCAATATAGGTAAGTAGCTTTGTTCCTCTATCTTTTCGAACAGGGAATACGAATAATTCTGGTGTATCATCAATAAAATTAGTATTATACTCTCCTGACATAAATTGCTTATGGAGTACAACATTTTTTAAAAATGGAATGTTTGTTTTAATCCCTCGAATACGGAACTCTTTTAGATTACGCACCATCTTGATTGCCGCTTGATCGAATGTTAACGCCCAAGTAGATACTTTCACTAATAAAGAATCATAATAAGGTGATACATCGGCACCTTGATAGCCATTTCCAGCATCTAGACGTACACCAAACCCGCCTCCCGAACGATACACCATAATTCGACCTGTATCAGGCATGAAATCATTTAGTGGATCCTCTGTTGTTACTCTTGATTGAATCGCGTAACCTATCGTTGTAATATCTTCTTGTTTCGGGATACTAATATAATCATCATGAATATTATATCCTTCAGCAACTTTAATTTGCGTTTGAACGATGTCAATTCCCGTTATCATTTCAGTAATCGTATGTTCCACTTGTACACGTGGATTTACTTCAATGAAGTAAAAATCTTCTCCAGTAACTAAAAACTCCACTGTACCTGCATTAAGGTAGTCAACATTTTTCGCTAATTGAACAGCTGCATTACAAATATCTTCCCTTAATTGTTCTGACAACGAAGTACTTGGTGCTACTTCCACCACTTTTTGGTGTCGTCTTTGAATAGAACAATCTCTTTCATACAAATGAACGATGTTTCCATGACTATCCCCAACGATTTGTACTTCGATATGCTTTGGATTTAAAATATATTTTTCTACATATATTTCATCATTACCAAAAGCAGACTTTGCTTCAGAACGAGCACGATCATAAGCCTCTGCTAATTCACCTTCATGATTAACGATACGCATTCCACGTCCGCCGCCACCAAGTGAGGCTTTAATAATAATCGGATAGCCGTGATCTTTTCCAAATTGCTCCACTTCAGAAATGGATGATACTGGACCATCTGTTCCTGGAATGATTGGTAAGCCCGCATCTATCGCTTGTTTTTTAGCTTTTACTTTATCTCCAAACATATCTAAATGTTTACTAGTTGGTCCAATAAAAGGAATACCTTCTTCTTCACAACGTTGTGCAAACAATATATTTTCTGCTAAAAATCCATACCCTGGATGAATTGCATCAACACCGACTCTTTTTGCTAATTCAATAATTCCTTCAATATCTAAATATGCTTCAATCGGTCCTTTACCTTCTCCTACTAAATATGACTCATCCGCTTTATAACGGTGTAGTGAAGATGCATCCTCTTGTGAATATATCGAAACAGTACGAATATTTAATTCTGTACATGCTCTAAAAATTCTTATTGCAATTTCCCCTCGATTTGCTACGAGTATTTTATTGAATTTCCTTACATCTGCCATGTATTCCCTCTCCCATATCTATATTGATTTACTGGTTCTGAAGTTGTTTCTTTATTTTCTTCTTGTGACTTTACTGACCTAGCTATATTATTTAAAATTCCCATTGCAAACATTAAAACTAATAAGGAAGATCCACCATAACTTAGAAATGGTAAAGGAACTCCTGTAATAGGAAAAATTCCACTTATAGCCCCTAAATTTATAATAGCTTGAATTGCAACCATGGAAGAAATCCCTATTGCTAACAATGAACCAAAACCATCTGCACATTCTTTAGCTATATATAAACCTCGTAATGTAATTGTTGCAAAAAGACCTATAACAAGTATAACTCCAAAAATCCCTAACTCTTCTGCTATTACAGCCATAATAAAGTCTGTATGAGCACCCCATAAATATCCTAACTTTTGCACACTCTGTCCTAAACCTTCTCCTTTTACGCCGCCTCCTCCAATGGCAATATAAGATTGTATGAGATGATAACCAGTAGAATCAGGATCTTGAAACGGAACATAAGCACCTGTTACTCGTGCAATTCGTGTATCTGATATTAATTTAGGTATAGCAATAATGATGATTCCTAGTGCAATTGCTCCTAATGTCATTACGTGTTTCATACGAATTCCAGAGCTTAAGATGATTGTACACCCAATAAGAAATATGATTGCTGCAGTACCGATGTCTGGTTGTCTAACAATTAAGAAAAGCATACCAAACATCATAACTAAGGGTGGTAATACTGCATAAACAAAATTTCCAATATATTGTTGTTTTTTCGAATAGATTGAAGCTAAATATATGATTAAAGTCAGTTTAATAAACTCTGACGGTTGCAAATTAAATCCAAAGATACTAATTGACCTAGTTGCTTTGTTAACGGTATCACCGAATAATAATACAGCAATTAATAATATAAAACTTCCTATTACGATATGTTTTATGTAATGTTGATACTTCTTATATGGAAATAAGCATGCAAAAATAAATCCTATTAACCCTAATCCAAACCATTGTAATTGTTTGAATAAATAATGTGTACTACTTAATCCATCTACAACAGTTGATACCATACTAGCACTATAGATCATTATAATTCCAAAGCTAGCCAAGAGAATAGGAGTGATTATTAGGGTATAATCAAACCCTCTAAATAAACTTCTCAATTAACACACCCCGCCTGGTTACTTTTTACGTTACATTACAATATTATATTGCATATAGATAACAAATGCTAGATGATGATTCTATTTTATTTAAATACCTTACCGTAATTCAGTAAAAATATCAATCATTTTTGTAGTTTTACATATTTTCTGACAACTCTTCGTACAGGTCAATCACTCCTGTTTTTAGTTTATTCAACCCTGAAAACAAGCAACTTACCCATATGTGTCCTTGTTATTAGATGATTTTTCAACTGAGTGATGAACGCATATTAAATAAATATATTTGTTACATTTTTCCTACTTTTATAAAATAATGCTATAACTGAATAAACGTTAATTGACTATAATAAAAAACTTTGCTTTATCCCAAAGCAAAGTTTCTCTTATTTTTTAAAAGGTATTGTGTTAGTTGTAGCTTTTTCTGCTTTTTCATATAAGACACTTAATTTATGTTCTAAATTATCTAAAAGGGCGCGACCCTCTTCTAATGTAATTAAATCTAAACGCACTGCAAAATCGATTTCTCTTGATAAACCGAACATTTGAGTATCTAGTACTTCCTCATACAAAGGACATTGCGGTGTCATTAAATTATCTATTTGGACTTCAATCAGACGTAAAATTTGTTCTGCATCTTCTTTTAACAAAGTTACAGCCCTTTCACGCTGATCTGCTTTAATTTGAGGCATTTATTTCATTCCCTCCATCACACATATCATTTACCTTTTTCTATTGTATCATAATTTCTTACGATTCTCCGCATTGAAGCCTTTAAGCATAATATAACTTTATCTGAATGAAATTGCAAATGAGTGCAATTTTAAAGAATAGGTGAGAAAAGACTTGATAATTGTTCTTTTAATTTTTGGATGATTGGTTTATGTTTCATTTCTTCTAAAGTGTACAATGTACTGTTCCCAATATCATGTTCAAAATCTGTTACTAAGTGAGCTAATGCATTTGAATTACCATATAAAAACACCATTAATTCATGATTTAGACGAAAACTTCTTACATCAAAATTTGCTGTACCAATTGCAGCTTTTTCATTATCCACAATCATCATTTTAGCATGGATAAAAGAAGTATTATCATATGCATACATTTTTGCTCCTGCTTCTAACATTGTTTCAATATATGCATTACTACCGTGGAAAGACAACCCACGATCTCCTTTTCCTGGTAATAATATTCGAACCTCAATTCCACTCATTGCCACTCGTCTTAATACTGCCAATGATTCTTCATCAGGGACAAAGTATGGTGATATTATCGAGACAGATTCTTTTGCTGTATCAATCAAATCTAACATAGCATCTCGCACTAAACGTTCTTTATCATATGGGCCTCCATATACGACTTGCGCCCATTTATTACCTGCAGAAATAGGTGTAAAATACTGTTTGATACCACTTTTTGAAATAAACGGTTCAGCACTTGCTGCTTCGTTTTTAGAATAGACCCAATCCATCAAAAAGGCTTCCTGTAATAACCTAACAGCCGATCCTTCTATTTTTAAATGCGTATCACGCCAGAAGGAAAAATCAACAGTATTTGAACGATATTCTTCTCCGACATTCAAACCACCAGTAAAACCAATTTGACCATCGATTACGACAACTTTACGATGATTACGAAGATTAGCTGTCCGAGCAATCCAAAAGGAATAAATTGGATCATATATTTCGATTTCGGCACCAGCACGAAGCAATGGAGTAATAAAATCCTTGCTTAACTTTGTACCCCACCCATCATAAAGAAAACGAACCTCTACACCTTCTTGGGCTTTTTGAATAAGAATATCACGAATTTGTGTAGATATTGTATCTTCTCTAAATATGTAATACTGCATATGAATATGATTGCTCGCTTGTTTTAATGACGTTATAATTTCTTTATATGTAATATCCCCATTTGTTAAAATTTTTACGTCATTGTCTTGCATTGGTACAAAACCTGTTAAATGACTTATTTGTTGAGAAAGTTCAGGTGTTTCTTTAATTTTAGGACTTGGTAACCCTTTTACTTTCTCTTGTAATTTATTCATTTCTTTATATTGATGCAAACTAAATTTTCGCTTTTGTGGATTTCGCCCAAAAAAGAAAAAACTTATCGTTCCTACAACAGGTAAAACAATAATGACAGCAATCCAAGCTATTTTAGAATTTGTTCCTCGATTGTCTCCTAATATTAAATATACTGTTATAACTAAACCGCTAATTTGAATAATGATTCCTACTACATAAAATAATGTCGTTGAATAATAAATAAGGATATAACTTACTATCGCAACAACTATAAGTAACAATAATAAATGTTTTAAATTCCGCAACACTCGCTTTCCCCTCCTACTATTACATATTAAATCACATGACAGTCAATTTAAACAATTAAAGTGAAATAATTGGTTATCTTTGTTATCCTTGTAATGATATCGTTTAATATTATTTCGGCTACGGCCTATTTATGGGGTGAAACAATGATAATCCAATTAAAAGGGAAAGTTACATATCCAATCACATTAGATGCTTCAGTCTGGATTTTTGACGATCGGAAAGTTATTTTCGAAGAAGCATTTATCGCTAGAGAAGAAGAAGAAAAAGAAGATAAAGCAAAAAAAGCAGCTCAATTGTTCGATCAAGAACTATATTTTAAAACAAAAATTAAACCACCGGTCAATAAGACATTAAATCGTTATGAAAAAGAACAAGCGTTAACCCACTCTTTTGTCATGCCAATTAGTGATTTTATTAACAATGCAGAAGTAGAAGATGATGCTACTAAAGCAATATTAAAAACAAATAGCGATGATGTTGTTATCACAATTGATCAACTCATAAATGCTTATATCTTATTTGCTGTTGATGGACAACCTGTTAAAGTAGATGGACCAGTTCATCTATTCTTCGGAGACGGATCTAACAAGACAGATCCAATAACTGGAGTAAAAGAAATTACAATCACATAAATTAAACCAAAAGACTAGAACAAAATTGTTTTAATACATGAATAAATAGTTGTTTCATGTAAATAAAATGTTTTTGGCTAGTCTTTTTTATATCGATTAAACTACATAATTCTATCTCAATCTATAATGAGCATGTATATATTTCTTGACGCGGCAAACAATAAATATAACATCACTTTATAGTAAAGGAGTTTGATGAGCGATGCGCCATTTTCTTCTCATCATTGTCATGCTAGTTATATTTGTTGGGTGTAGCAATCAGCCACAAGAACAAAGTCAAAAGTCGCAACAGAACAATATAGAACAAACTCATTATCAAAATCAAGATACATTAACAAATAGTGAAATCGCAACACATCTGGCGACTATAGCAAGTAAAGTATCAGAAGTTCACGATGCCGCAGCAATTATAGCCGGTCCATACGCTGTTGTTGGTATTGATATTGATGAGCATACAGAAAGAGAACGAGTTGGCACAATAAAATATTCTGTAACTGAAGCATTGCAACATGATCCCTATGGACGCACTGCAGTTGTCATTGCTGATGGAGACATTATGACAAGAATTCGTGAAATGGGTAATGAGCTAAATGAAGGTCATCCTGTTCAAGGTATTTCTGAAGAGTTAGCTAATATCGTAAGCAGGTATATGCCTACCGTGCCACCAGCAGACAATCAAAATATCGATAAATCTGAAACAGAAAGACCTATTGAGGAAGAATTTACCGATTAACTAAAAAAATCAGGTGTAGCCTACAATCGAGTTGAGCTACACCTGATTTTTAATTAATGTTGCAGGCGATCATCTAATTGTTCCTGCGCTTCTTCTAATGATTGATTAAAATAACGAACACCAAATTGAGACCCTTCTGATACCATTTTTGCATTTTCTAATTGATCCATCTCTGTTGATTCCATTTGATCTGGTATGCCTGCATTTAACAATGTTGTCAGCTGTGTTGTACTTTCTCTTTGATTCGACTGTTTATACCACTTATACCCAATAGCCGTTATTGCTATCATCGCTAGCGTTATAAGCATTGACTGCATTCTCATTAGCTATCTCCTTTCATAAAATGTAAGTATTCATAATATGCCCTGTACGTTTTTTCCTACTCATTATGTTATAATTGTAAATAAGCTGTAATATTCGAGGTGAAAAATATGAATGTACAATGTGCTATATGTGATAAAATAGAAGATATTGATGTAAATTCCCAATTAGCTAAAAAACTAATCAACCGACGTATATCGTCATATTTATGTCAGCCATGTTATGATCGAATAACTGAAAGAACTCAACAAAGACACGGTACAGGTAAATTCAATTTATATAGTTCCACTAATAAAAAATGTGATAAATAAATTATTTCACTTTATGTTTTTTTCAAAAATAATAACCGTTGTAAGTTCATGCAATCATGAATTTACAACGGTTATTTTAAGTTTCAGCTTCTTCATTTCTCGCTTGTCTATCTTTATAAAGACGATAACGATAAATACCTAGAACAAGTGATATAATAATTAACGTTTCTGTCATTGGTAAACGAGCTAAACTAAATATTGTAATAATAAACATACCAAGAGCTAACATAATATATACTAAAATCGATTTTAGTAATGGTAACTCTCTTGCAAAACCAAACTTATATGCTGTAATACCAAATATTAAGTTTAAAAAATAAAACGTCCAAAATATATGATTAAATAAGAAATTAAATAAACTACCTGCATCGGCTTCGTAATTACTCACGATCCAATTATGTATTAAACTGAAATTAGTCTCCATCGTTTCCCCTCACTAAATTAACAATGTTATATTTATCTGTTCGAACATTACTTATCATACTAAACAAAAAGTATATCTGCCAACAATTCAGTTTATTTTTAAAATAAAATAGCTTATAATAGAGTATAGAAAATGGGGTGGCATTATTGAAAGGCATTAATATACCGGCACTATTATTAGCAGTGCTTGTTGTAACGATGTTTTGCCTAGTTGGTGTTGCTATGTTTTATGAAAACACCTTATTTATGATTTTATTTACATTACTAGGTTTCGGCACAATGGGTTATGGTCTTATGTTAAAACGCAAACGAAAAAGTGACTATTAAGTCACTTTTTTTATTTCTTTAAAATAATCATTAATTAATGTATCGTGTAGATTCGGATTACATGTTAATATAGAAGTTCTTTCTAAAATTCCAATTTCTTCCCCTTCAATATTAGTTGTAATACCACCTGCTTCTTGCACGATTATCCTTCCAGCTGCAATATCCCATGGCTCTAAACGCATAGAAATATAGGCATCTAAAGCACCTTCAGCAACATAAGCAAATTCTAATGCGGCTGATCCATACGTTCTTGTACCACGAGTATCACGAACGAGACGCTGACCTACCTTATAATCAATATAATTATTTTCCATTAACCAACGATGATTTAAACATATAATCGATTCTTTCAATTGCTTATTTTCATCTAATCTCGCTAATTTTTGATCATTTTTAAATGCTCCACCATCACGCATAGCACTGTATAAATTATTATTCATAACATCATAAATAAAACCAATTTCACCTAGACCTTGATCATACACTCCTAATGATATAGCGAAATTTTGTTTCTGATGTACAAAATTCATCGTACCGTCAATTGGGTCTAATATCCATATTGTCTTATTTTTATCAAATGTACTACTACCATAACCTTCTTCACCGAGTAATAAATGATCTGAAAAATACCTGTTTAGTTTGTCTGCGAAAAAAGCCTCTACTTCTCGATCCATTTCTGTTACTAAATCATTCGGATTCGATTTAGTATCAATCGTACGAGGGTTATTAATTTTATTGCGAATAAGTGCGCCTGCCTCAAGCATCCATGCTCTTAGCTGATTAAACAAGGCTTCACGAGTAACTTTATTCATACTTTGAGCCTCCATCAGAAAATAACTTGCAATTTAAAATGATTACTTATTTATACATTAAAAAGCCAGTTATTAATAACTAGCTTTTCAATGTATTTACATGCTTTTAACTCAAAGTATATTGTATCAAATTAACAGCAATTATTCATCTTATTCGCTGTACACTATACCGGTAACTCATTTAATTTATTTACTAAATAGATAAGTTTTTCTTTAGATTTCATTATTTGTATTTTATCCTCTGCTTCCATGGCATCATATAATGTAACCAACTCATAATCTATTTCTAAATAAATGACCGACTTCAATTGTTTATTTTCTTCTTTCCTAACTTGCTCAATGACATATCTCATTTTATTCACGTCCTTTGTATTTGTATTATTTATATGTTCCAATTTGTAAAATAGTTCAAAATTAAAATAAATACATACTACTTGTTAAGTTATTAATTCCCGTTGTATCAATTTATAAACTATTTTTTCCAAATTTACTGATAATACTTCCACAAAGGAAAAATTATTTAACTAGACCAGTTTTTACGAATCAATTCCGCTTCTTCTATAATTCTTTCCATTAATACTGCAACTGGCGGAACATCATTAATACTTGCTGCACCTTGACCTGCCCATCCAAATCCTTTGTTTTCATTGCCTTGGTGAATAAAACGTTTATTCGCTTCCCCACTAATATGATTTTTTATTGATTCATACCCTTGTTGATTTTTTTCAATTGTTAATATTTCTTCTGTCCACTCATTTTTCAGTGCACGCGCGGGTGCTCCAATGGAACGTTTAATAACAGTCGTTGCATGTTCATCAGCTTCTAAGATAGCTTGCTTGTAACTTGAATGAGCATGAACACATTCCTCTGTCGCAATAAATCTTGTTCCCATTTCAATTCCATCCGCGCCTAATGACAGTGCTGCCATTAATCCTCGTCCATCCACTATCCCACCTGAAGCTAATACAGGTATTTTAACATGATCGACGACTTGTGGAGTTAATACCATTGTACTTGTATCTGCTCGACCAATATGGCCTCCACCTTCTTGACCTACTACCATTACTGCATCAGCACCTAACTCTTCAGCCTTTTCTGCTTGACGTCTAGCAGCAACTAAGACTAATGTTTTGATATCATGCCCTTTAACGAGATCAAGAACACCTTGAGGGTTACCCCCCGTTACAGAAATTGCCGGAACCTTTTCTTCTACTGCTACTTTTACCATTTCCTCATAAGGTCTGCGTCCTCCCCCAATTGCAAAATTAACTCCAAAAGGGTTATTAGTAAGAGTTCTCACTTTTTCGATTTCATTTCGTAATTCATCTGGAGTAGCTAAACTCATCGCAGTTACTTGACCGAGTCCACCAGCATTCGAAACTGCTGCAGCTAATTCCGCATAAGCTAAATGAGCTAAGCCTCCTTGAACAATTGGATATTTAATATTAAAAATTTCAGTTACACGTGTTTTCCATTTCATGTAAATAACAGCTCCTTCATTGTCATTTCTTTTATCGTATCACTTCTTATAAAAGCATTACAAATGAATCAATTTCGTAACGCATTTTAGTTTCTCAAACACGAACTCAACCTTTTATAGTAGAATCGTTTACTTTCATTCCAGCCGCCATGCTTTTCCCGCAAGAGTTAGTCGGCTTCCATTCGAGAAATTTAGTTACATGAGCTAAACACATATGATTATAAAAGTTTATAACTAAACGTTCGTATTTTTAACTAAATCATCCTTTATGAAATTGATTCAAATATATGCTACTTCCTTTTGAAATAACTGGTTTATCTCTTATTTTATTATGTAATGAACATAAAAAAAGAACGTCGCTTATAGCAAACGTTCTTTTTTATTACTTTTGAGTATTGCAATTTGGACATGTGGCATAAAGAGTAGTTACTTTCTCATCTTCATAGTGATTTACAATTTCATGACAATCTTTACAGACAATTGTTCCCAACTTTGCCAACTCCTCATAATATAATATGGATTCGTTTCATCTAAAACCCATTATAGTATGACACATTGATGCTGTCAAGGTTTAATTAGTGTAACACATTAACTTTATTTGTTATTATTAGAACAAACAAAAAGAAGTTGGATTACAACTACTTTAACATAGTCGTAACCCAACTTCATAATATACTTTTATTTTGTATTGCTTATTTTATAGCATATGGATTGGTGTGCCTAGAGCTACATGTGCAGCTTCCATGGTAACTTCACCTAAAGTAGGGTGCGCATGTACTGTTAATGCAATATCTTCAGCTGTCATGCCTGCTTCAATTGCTAAACCTACTTCTGAAATCATATCACTTGCTGAAGGTCCTACGATTTGTCCACCAATAACTAAACCGTCTTCTTTACGAGTAATTAGTTTCATAAAGCCTTCAGTATCATTTAATGATAAAGCACGTCCATTTGCAGCAAATGGGAATCTAGCTGCTTTAATTTCAATGCCCTTATCTTTAGCTTCTTGTTCAGTATATCCTACTGACGCCATTTCAGGATCTGAGAAAACAACTGCTGGCATACCGATATAGTCAATTTCTGACTTCTGTCCGCTAATAGCTTCAGCTGCTACATTACCTTCATAAGAAGCTTTATGCGCTAATGGTAATCCTTCAACGATATCACCAATTGCATAAATATTTTTCACATTAGTACGACATTGTTTATCAATTTTAATTAAACCTTTGTCGTCTACTTCAATACCTACTTGCTCTAACCCTAATTCACTCGTGTTCGGAGTACGACCAACTGTTACTAAAACATAATCCGCTTCTACTGTTTCTTCTTTACCATTTGCTTCATATGTTACTTTAACACCAGCGTCTGTTTCTTCAACACCTTTTGCCATTGCATTTGTAACAATATCAACATTATTTTTCTTTAAACGCTTCGTTACAACAGAACGCATCTGCTTTTCAAATGTTGCTAAAATATCTTCAGCACCTTCAACAATTGTTACTTTAGTTCCGAAGTTTGCATAAGCTGACCCTAATTCTGTTCCAATATAGCCTCCACCAATAACGACAAGACTTTCTGGAATTTTTTCAAGTGCTAAACCACTTGTTGAATCAAGTACTTTGTCAGAGAATGGAAAACTCGGAATTTCAATTGGTGATGACCCTGTTGCAATAATACAATTTTTAAACGTATAAGTTTGTGAATCTGTTTCATCCATAACTTTAACGTTATGATCATCCACAAAATACACTTCACCTTTTACAATATCTACTTTATTTCCTTTTAATAACCCTTCTACTCCAGAAGTCAGACGATTAACGACACTACCTTTCCACTCCTGGACTTTAGAAAAATCAACAGAAACATTTTCAGTTGTAATACCTAAATCTTCATTTCCTTTAGCAGATTGTGCTAAATGTCCTGCTTGAATTAATGCTTTGGATGGGATACAACCTACGTTTAAACAAGTCCCACCTAAGTCTGCTTTATCAACAATTGTAACTTTCTGACCTAGTTGTGCTGCACGAATTGCCGCAACATAACCTCCTGGTCCCGCTCCTACTACTAGCGTATCTACTTCAATTGGAAAATCCCCTACTACCATTTCCTCAAGCCTCCATCATAATTAATTGTGGATCGTGTAATAATCTTTTGATTTGATTCAATGCTTCTTGACCAGTAGCGCCATCAATAATACGATGGTCAAAAGTGAGTGATAATGCTAATACTGGCGCAACTACAACTTCTCCATTACGAGCGATAGGTTTATCTGCAATTCTACCAATTCCTAAAATTGCCGCCTCTGGATAATTCAATACAGGAGTAAACCACTGTCCACCCGCTGAACCAATATTTGTAATTGTATTAGAAGCACCTTTCATCTCCTCAGCTGTTAGTTTACCACTACGAGCTTTCTCTGCCAAATCATTTATCTCAGTCGAAATTTCAAAAATCGATTTACGATCTGCATCTTTTACAACAGGTACGACTAATCCACGATCTGTGTCAGCAGCAATACCAATATTGTAATAATGTTTATGAACGATCTCTTCTGTCTCATCATCCACTGCTGCGTTTAGGATTGGATACTTTTTCGATGCAGAAATTAATGCTTTTACAACATAAGGAAGATACGTTAATTTAATATCTTGTTCTGCTGCAACTTCTTTAAATCGTTTACGATGTTCTACAAGTGCCGTTACATCTATATCATCCATCAACGTTACGTGAGGTGCTTTCGTTTTAGATTCTACCATCGCATTTGCAATCACCTTACGAATGCCGGTAATCTTTTCACGAGTTTCAGGGTATTCCCCACGAATAACCGAAACTTCTTGTGTAGTTGGTGATGATTCTTCGTCTTGTGTCTCTGTTTTCGCTTCTGGTGTAACTTCTTGATCACCAGCAACAAACGCATCAATGTCTTCTTTTAAAATACGCCCATTTTTTCCACTGCCAGATACTTCACGAATATTGACATCTTGTTCACGAGCATATTTCCTAACAGATGGCATAGCGATAACGAGCTCATTAGATTGTGATGACTCATCTACTTCAGTCTTTTCAGCCGATGTTTCTTCTACATCTTTATCTTCAACGTCTGATATTTTTGCTTCCGATTTTGTTTCTTTATCAGGTACTGGTTCAGTCTCTTCTTCTTCTGACTCATACCCTTCCGCTTCTATTTTAACAAGAGGGTCACCTACAATTGCTACTTCACCCTCTTGAACATGAATCGCTAATACTTCACCTTCTACTGGTGAAGGGATTTCTACTACTGCCTTATCATTTTGGATTTCACATAAAGGATCATCTTCTTCAATATGATCGCCTTCTTTTATAAACCATTTTAAAATTTCACCTTCGTGAATTCCTTCTCCTATATCTGGTAACTTAAATTCAAATGCCACTCTTTTTACCTCCTTTTCAACGCCTCAATTAAAAGTTTAATACTTCATGTGCTTTTTCAATAATATCCGTATGGTCTGGTAACCAATCATTTTCAACTGCTGCAAATGAATAAACTGTATCAGGTGCCGTAACACGCAATACTGGAGCTTCTAAATGTAAAATCGCTCGCTCTTGAATTTCAGCTGCAATGTTAGCTGCTATACCAGCTTGACGCTGTGCTTCTTGTACTACTACGACTCTATTTGTTTTCTTCACTGATTCAACAATCGTATCAATATCTATTGGTGACACTGTACGTAAATCAATCACTTCTGCCTCAATACCATCTTCTGCCAATACTTCCGCAGCTTTTAAACTCGTGTGTACCATTGCACCATATGCAATAAATGTTACGTCTGTTCCTTCACGTTTCACATCAGCTTTACCAATCTCTATTGTGTATTCTTCTTCAGGTACTTCTTCTCTGAAAGAACGGTATAGTTTCATATGCTCTAAAAATATTACTGGATCATTGTCACGTATAGCAGAAATCAAAAGACCCTTTGCATCATATGGTGTTGATGGAATGATTACTTTTAATCCTGGTTGTTGTGCCATTAAACCCTCTAATGAATCTGCATGTAGTTCCGGTGTTTGTACCCCTCCACCAAATGGTGAACGTACAGTGATTGGTGCAGCGTTAGTACCGCCTGAACGATAACGCATACGCGCCATTTGCCCACTAATTGAATCCATTACTTCATATAAAAATCCAAAAAATTGAATTTCAGGAACTGGTCGAAAACCTTGTAAAGCTAACCCTACTGACAATCCACCAATTCCAGATTCGCCTAATGGTGTGTCAAATACACGATCTTCTCCAAATTCTTTCTGCAACCCTTCAGTTGCACGGAAAACACCACCATTTTGTCCAACGTCTTCGCCGAAAATAAGCACATTTTCATCGTTTTTTAATTCCGTATGCATTGCATTCGTTATTGCTTGAATCATCGTCATTTGTGCCATGTTACTTCGACTCCTTTTCTCTATATTCCGCAAGCTGTTCTTGTAAATTTTGTGGTAATTCTTCATACATATGTTCAATTAATTCCGTTACTTTTTGCTTCGGATGAGCATCAGCATCTTTAATCGCTTGCTTAATATCATCTTTCGCTTGTTCAATTATTTCATTTTCTTTCTCTTCTGACCAAAGACCTTTATCTTCTAAATATGCACGGAAACGAACAATTGGATCTCTCTTTTCCCATTCGTCGTCTAAATCCTGTGTACGGTACCTAGTCGGATCATCTCCAGCCATTGTATGTGGTCCATAACGATATGTTATCGTTTCAATCAATGTTGGTCCGCCACCTTCTAACGCTTTTTCTCGTGCATATTTTGTCACAGCATAAACTGCTAACGGATCCATTCCATCAACTTGAAAACCTTCTATACCTGCTGCGATTGCTTTTTGTGCTAATGTTTTTGCTCTTGTTTGCTTGTCAACAGGAACAGAAATCGCAAAAAAGTTGTTTTGTACAAAGAAAATTGCAGGCGCTTCATATGCTCCAGCAAAGTTAATTCCTTCATAGAAATCACCTTGTGACGTTCCGCCATCGCCCGTATAAGTAACAGCAACATTTTCTTTCTGCTTTAACTTCATACCTAAAGCGACACCTGCTGCTTGAACATATTGAGCTCCAATTATAATTTGTGGACTTAATGTTTGTACATCGTCCATTTGATTCCCATGATAATGTCCTCTTGAAAATAAGAACGCTTTATATAAAGGAAGACCGTGCCACAACATTTGTGGAACATCACGATATCCCGGTAATAAATAATCTTCTTTATCTAATGCAAAATGACTAGCAATTTGTGATGCTTCTTGACCTGCTGTCGGTGCATAAAACCCTAGTCTACCTTGCCTATTTAATGCAATTGAACGTTGATCTAATACGCGAGTATAAACCATACGCTTCATCAATTCTTGTAGTTCATCATCTGATAAATCGGGTTCATATTCCTTATCAACAACTTTTCCATTTTCATTTAAAACTTGAAACATTTCGAATTTATTTTCTATCTCTTCTAAATTATGTTTCACTATTGTCACCCTTCCTTCCGCATGTAAATATTCTTTATATTTTAATTTTCTTGCTTTCAAACCATAAACTTCAACTGTTATACTAATATATAAATTAAAACTAGTACAACTGACTATAATTGCATTTTATACCATAATGTAAATAACGTCAATGTTTAAAATCGCTTTCATAGAGAAATCCCGCTCCTGAACAGCTTGTTTAAACACTATAAATATATCTGTTGCAGTCATTTCACTAAAACTGTACCACTAAACTCACTAAGTTGTTTCCTGTCCTAGTACACAAATGGCTCTATATTATCTATACCCTAAAAAAAAGAAGTTAAATCATATGATTTAACTTCTTTCATTTTTTATTTAGTTATGTACTCATAATAAGATTGCTTCTCTTCATTAAACTTAGTTGTTGCATTGTTAAATATCTCAAATGCTTTTGCAACTTTATCATAACTTTCATTTACATCTGCAATGACATCATATACATCGTCTTCATTAAATTCTTCTTCTTTTAATAAAATATATAGCTCTTCTGTTAATTCTACTGATTTGACATACTGTTTATACACATCATCATATGAATCATATCTTTCCATCATAGAGTCATACATCTCTTGCGATATTTTTTCGAGATCTTCATCAGATAAATCACCAATTAAGTTTTCAATTTTTACAAATTCCTCTTGTGCAGATTGAATACTTTCTTTTTCTTCTTCAACAAGATCTAACCTTTCTTCTAGCAGTTCAATTGCTTTATCAGCTAATTCAACGATTTCATCATAATCATCTGAACCAAGTTGAATAATATCTTCATAGTACTTTTCATCTTCATCTTCTAACTCAGCAATTTTCTCCTGGTTCTCTTCAAATTCCGCTTCAATTTGTACAGTGGCTTCAATATGTTGATTAATTTCTTTAGTTGTATTCTCTTCTTTATCTCCACATGCCGCTACGAGAAGTGCTAAAGAGATTATCACGCTTAACTTTATCCATTTCTTCATGCTTTAATCCCCTTTTAAATTTTGTATATCTCTATCATACACACTTTTGATTATTTTTTCAGTAGTAAATATATGATTATAAATGATTATTTATGTTATTATGTTAAGTGACTATAGTTTTCAACGAAAGATGAGGTTTATTTTATGTTACTTATGAAAGATATTGTACGTGATGGACATCCTGCTTTAAGAAAAAAAACAGAAGAAGTTGATTTTCCATTAGCAGAAGAAGATAAAAAGCTACTAGAAGAGATGAAAACCTTTTTAATTAACAGTCAAGATGAAGAAATTGCCGAAAAATATAATCTACGTGGTGGGGTCGGCATTGCTGCACCACAAATAAATGTAAACAAACAATTTATTGTCGTACATTTTGAATATGAAGATATACTCTATAGTTATCAACTAATCAATCCAAAAATTATAAGTCATTCTGTAGAAATGGCTTATTTACAAGGTGGGGAAGGTTGCCTTTCAGTTGATGAAGAAATTGAAGGAAACGTTGTTCGCTATGCTCGGATTACTGTTAGAGCTTTCGATATAGATGGTAATAAACTAAAATTAAGATTTCGTGGATATCCAGCAATAGTTTTACAACATGAAATTGACCACTTACATGGCATTATGTTTTATAATCATATTAATAAAGATAATCCATTTCACATTCCAGAAAACGCTAAAGCAATTGAATAAACATACTTTTCCAAACAACAAAGTCTTTTCACAAGATTTTGTTGTTTTTTATATCAAATTTAATAAGAAATAGTATAGTTGACAGAAACTGTTACGTAAAAACATTCCGTTATTCACTAAGCTGAAAAAGGATTTTTTTATACTAAAAGAGAGAGTTTAACCACCGCAATCCGAATATATTCCGCTTTCCGCGAACGAGCAGTGAGCCGCGAAGCGCAGGACGTGCAAGTGCAGGATTTGTCACAGGACGTGACGTTCTTTGCCTGCCTTCAGCCTTCGCCTTGCAGGGTCTCACATCGGCTCTTTTCTCTCGCAGGAGTCTCCATATATTCGGACTGCTTTGTATATGCTTTTTTATAGTTCTATTTACTAATGACACTTTTTCAGTGACTATATTTCGATTCTTAAAGATTTAACTATATAAACTTTAAACTGTAAATATTTATTGCAGAATATGATATTTACTCTTATAACTTCTTAAAAATGAAAATAATTCTATTAGATATCTCCACTTTCAATATTGGCAGTTTGGAGCGGAGGATTGTTGACTCCTGTGGAAATAGAACGAGTCTGAAAGCCCCGCAGGAAGCGAACTTTGCTTCCGAGGAGATTGAAGCCGTTCCCACGGAAAGCAACAATCCGCAGCGGAAAAGTGCCTAACACTAAACTAAATTATTACGAATGGAAGTTATGGCGCAGTTTACGTTTATTATTCACTAAATCGTTTTTAATCAATGTATAATATAGTGTAATTGAGGGGAAAATTATGATTAGAATAACGACTTATTATAAATGATATGTAAAAATAAGATGATATTTATTCCAATATAAACGAATTCATATTATACTATAATTAATAGGGATTGGATCGGTTGCACTCTAACTGCTTTTCTCACCTTGAAAGGGGAGCTAGGTTATGTTTAAACGCCTGAAAGAAAAGCTGAAACGAAAATGGAAGGAATTTTTGAAACGGGGTCGTGTACCAACAACTGATAAGTAATACAAGATTTAATAATGCTACTCATCTAAATTAAATGCTAGTTCATATTATCCATAAAATAATATGATTGCTTTAATATGACTTCATCACATGTTTTTGTTGATGAATCTATGACATTAAAACTGAGGCAATGTTATTATTTGTATTATTTATTACACATGAACTATGGAATGGAAATATACGGAGAAACAAATTAAATAAATACACTAGGAGAGATAAAATGATTTATAAAGTTTTATATCAAGAAACACCTGACACAGCTCCAGTACGTGAACGAACACAAAGTCTTTACGTAGAAGCTGAATCAGAAAGAGAAGTTCGTGAAAAGTTATCAGATAGAGATATTAACATTGAGTATGTACAAAAATTAGATGATGTTCATTTAGCCTATGAACAAAAGTCAGAAAACTTCAAGATTGAGAGCGTCTAACAGAATGAAGTTTGTAAAAAATGACCAAACTGCCGTATTTGCACTCGGCGGATTAGATGAAATTGGGAAAAATACGTATTGTGTTCAATTCCAAGATGAAATTATTATTATTGACGCAGGTATTAAATTCCCAGAAGATGAATTATTAGGAATCGACTACGTTATCCCTGATTATTCATATTTAGTGCAAAATAAAGATAAAATAAAAGGCTTAATTATTACTCATGGACACGAAGATCATATTGGAGGCATTCCTTTTCTTTTAAGAGAAATTAATGTACCAATATATGCTGGTAAACTTGCAATTGGACTTATTAAAAATAAATTAGAAGAACATGGCTTATTAAGAGATGCCAAATTACACACAATAAATGAAGATGAAATAATTAAATTCCGTAAAACTTCCGTAAGTTTTTTCCATGTTACACATAGTATCCCTGATTCATACGGCGTTGTAGTAAAAACCCCTTCCGGTAATATCGTGCAAACAGGTGATTTTAAATTTGACTTTACACCAGTTGGAGAGCCTGCAAACTTAGCAAAAATGGCACAAATTGGTGAAGAAGGTGTCCTCTGCCTATTATCTGATAGTACAAACAGTGAAGTTCCTGGTTTTACAATGTCAGAACAAGTTGTAAAGGAAAATATTGAAGATATCTTTAGTAGTATTGATGAACGTTTAATTTTTGCTACTTTTGCATCGAACATTTATCGTTTACAACAAGTTGTAGATGCAGCAGTTAAATATAATCGTAAAGTCGCTATTTTCGGACGAAGCATGGAGTCTTCTATCGAAATTGGAATTGATTTAGGATATATTGATGCACCAAAAGGTACTTTTATTGAAGCTAACCAAATCAATCGATTCCCTGCTAATGAAATTGTTATTTTATGTACTGGATCTCAAGGTGAACCAATGGCTGCATTATCAAGAATTGCTAATGGTACACATCGTCAGATTTCCATTACACCTGGCGACACAGTTGTTTTCTCATCATCACCAATCCCTGGAAACAACGTAAGTGTTAGCCGAATTATCAACCAACTTATGCGTTCAGGCGCAGAAGTAATTCATGGACCATTAAGTAACATTCATACTTCTGGTCACGGTAGCCAAGAAGAACAGAAATTAATGTTACGTTTAATGAACCCTAAGTTCTTCATGCCAATTCATGGAGAATACCGTATGCTGAAGGAACACACTAAACTTGCAACAGAATGTAATGTACCAGAGAAGAATTCATTCATCATGGATAATGGTGAAGTACTTGCATTAACCAAAGATAAAGCAACTATCGCTGGTAAAATTCCTTCAGGTTCCGTTTATGTTGATGGAAGTGGAATTGGTGATATCGGAAATATTGTATTACGTGATCGTCGAATCCTCTCTGAAGAAGGACTCGTTATCGTTGTTGTCAGCATCAATATGAAAGAATTTAAGATTGCAGCTGGTCCAGATATTATTTCACGTGGTTTTGTTTACATGCGTGAATCAGAAGGACTTATCAACGAAGCACAAGAACGTGTAGCACAACACTTAAATAAAATTATGGATCGTCGTACAAGTAAGTGGTCAGAAATTAAAAATGAAATTATCGATACAATTGCACCACTTTTATACGAAAAAACAAAACGTCGTCCAATGATTTTACCAATTATCATGGAAGTATAAGATAACAAATAAACCAGGTAGAGCGTACAGTGCCCTATCTGGTTTGTTTTTATCTGTTCATATTTAATTCTCAATCAATAATATAATGCTTTTCAAATTTAGAAATATCATCATCTGCGCCGATCACAATTAACACATCTTCTGCCTGTAATTGATAATTAGCTCTTGGTGAAACATTCATTTCTTTGTCATGTTTAATTGCCACTACGTTACAACCGAACTTTGCTCTAATATCTAATTCAATTAATGATTTACCTAACATCTTCTTACCTGATTTCACTTCAACCATACTATAATCATCTGATAAATCTAGATAATCTAAAATATTACTCGATATTAAACTATGAGCAATCTTTTTTCCCATATCTCTTTCTGGATGAACGACGTGATCTGCTCCTATTTTATTTAAAATTTTCTCATGATAATCACTTTGCGCTTTTACGGTTATTTTTTCAACATTCATATCCGCTAAAATAACTGTCGTTAAAATGCTAGCCTGAATGTCATCTCCTATTGCTACAATGACATGATCAACATTATTAATGCCAAGTTCTTTTAAAACCTTTTCATCTGTAGAATCTGCAATAACTGCATGTGTTGCGATATCTTTAAATTCATTTACCTTTGTTTCATCGCAATCAATCGCTAACACTTTCATTCCTTCCACACTAAGCTCTTCACAAATACTGCCACCAAATCTACCTAGTCCTATTACTGCAAATTCGCGTTTCATCGCATGTCCTCCACTTTTTAATCATCTTTTTTTGGCATGTTTAAAATTAATATGTAACTAAAGACTGCCAAAACAGCTAACCAAAAGTAAATATGTTGCATCCCTTGAATTAACCCTGTTTGCAACACATTGATAACTTCTTTTGATAATGTAGTTAATTGTGTTTTATCTAATAACATATCTACTGTATCGACTGTAATCTTATCCGTCGTTACATCCGCTTGATCAATTTCACTTTTTATCGCTTTATTTAGCAATCCGCCAAAAAAAGCAACGCCTAACGCACTTCCAATTGAGCGCATAAACATATTTGTTGCTGTTGCAATACCTCTTACTTGCCAGTTTACTGTTGTCTGAATAGCTACGATAAACGCTGTACTCGTCATACCCATTCCTACACCGATGAAAAAAGAACCAAATCCAGCCCAAATGTAATGTTGAATTGTTGGTAACAGTACAAAAAACAGTGTACCTATAATTAAGGCTATTCCACCGATTAATGACGTTTTCCGGTAACCTATCCGTAATAATAATCGTCCAGCAACTGTTGAAGCTATTGGCCAACCAATTGACATAGCCGTTAATGTAAAACCAGCTACTAACGCAGATTTTCCCATCACACCTTGGACAAATGTTGGTAAGTAACTCGCTACACTAATCATAATAATCCCAGTAACGAGAGATGTTATATTCGCTATCGTTATAATCCGATATGTCCAAATAGTTGGAGGTAACATTGGATTAACAGCCTTTTTCTCATGTAAAAATAGTAAAGTAAAGCTTATGAAGCTCATTAAAATTAAGCCCATTGACCAGAATGACGTCCACGCTAGCGACGTACCTGCTTCCACTAATAAATACATTAATGTGCTAATACCAATAATGAGTAAAATGGCTCCAACATAATCGATATCTTGTTTTTCCTTTTTGACATCTTCTTTTAAAAAAATAATAATACCGAGCATTGAAATAATCCCAAGAGGAATATTCATCCAAAATACATAGCGCCAGTGTAAAAAATCAACAAAAAAAGCACCTATGAGAGGTCCTAAAATTGCAGAAATCCCCCAGACTGCTGATAAGTATCCTTGTACTTTTGCTCGTTCTTCTTTTGAATAAATATCTCCTACAATTGTAGTAGCAACTGGTGTCAGTGCGCCTGCTCCAATGCCTTGGATAAACCGAGCAATAATTAATACTACCATTGTCGTACTGCTTCCTGCCATAATCGAACCTAATAAAAAAGTACAAATACCAGCAACATAAATCGGGCGTCTTCCGTAGATATCAGCTAACTTCCCAAAAACAAGAATCGTAGCACTAGATGATAATAAATATGCGGAAAACACCCAACTATATAATGAAAAATGTTGTAAGTCTGCTACTATACTTGGCATCGCTGTTGCGACAATTGTTGCTTCAATCGCTGATAGAAACATTCCCAACATCACACCCGCTAGAATAATCGGGCGATTTAATTTTGTTTTCATCGTATATCCATCTCTTCTAAATAATTAGCTTATTTATCTGCGGTAATATTCACGCTTCAACCTTTTTAATATCGCTCTTCGGGTTAATATTCCAACGAAATATCCGTTATTATCTACTGCACAAACAAATGGTTCATCAATAACTGCCTTTAACCCACTAATAAAAGGAGCATTTTCGGAAACGCTTACTAAATCATCCATTACTTCATGCACTTTAAGTTGTGACAACCTTTCGACTTCGTAACCATCATTCCCTAATATTTGGTCTAAAATAACTGTTTTACTAATCGAACCTGCTAACTTATTTGATTCATCTAGAACTGGTACAGCAAAATAACCTGATCCTATTAAAACTAATAAAGCATGTTCTAATGGATTGTTTACCTGAACATGAGCTACCTTTTCTGATGATATCATTAAATCAGCAACAATTATTTCTTCCAAATGCTTATCTTCACGTGTCAAACTCATGATTATGCAACTCCATTCTTTTTATATATACAAATGAGTATTATTCATCTTATTAATTTTTTTATTTTTTCTATGGTGAAGTTATTTACTATTCATTTCTCTATTCATGTTCATACTTAACTATAGTTTACCATAAGAAGATAAATTGTAGCATCCTTAACATACAATTTATTCAATCTATTTGTTAGATGTACTTTCTTATTTTATAAAATCCTGTACAATATATATATGTCAAACTTTTGGAGGGTTGATATGAATACAACTACATTTTCAAAAAGAGAGGAAATAGCACATGCGATTACACATGGTTTAGGAGCATTATTAAGTATCGCCGCTCTAGTGTTATTAATTACATTCGCCTCTGTACATCGTGATCCTTTATTAATTACATCTGTAACTATTTTCGGAAGTACGATGCTACTTATGTACATTTCTTCTACCCTTGTCCATAGTTTACCAAAAGGTAAGGGTAAAAGTGTATTTCTCATCATTGATCATGCCTCAATCTACTTTTTCATTGCGGGAACCTATACTCCACTATTACTTCTGACAATCGAAGGGACAATTGGATGGACACTATTTGGAATAGTCTGGGGACTTGCATTACTTGGAACTTTTTTTAAAATATTTTTCGTTGAAAAGTTCATTATGTTATCAACCATTTTTTATATTTTGATGGGATGGTTAATCGTCGTTGCTTGGGGACCTTTAACAGACTCGCTACATCAAACAGGTCTGGCATTACTTATTGCAGGTGGTATTGTTTACACGGTTGGCGCTGTCTTTTATGTATGGAAACGAATACCTTATCATCACGTTATTTGGCACATTTTTGTTATTGTAGGTTCTGCCTTACATTTCTTTGTTGTTTTATTTTATGTAATTTAATTACTAGAGAGGAGGTTATATAATTTGAGTTATTCTAGCTCTGTGGATGAACTAGCTAAAGCTATTTTTATTGTTAATCGTCATGCAAAAACAGCTTTAGATCCACAACATTTATATACAATTAAAAAATTAGCTATCGAAAAATTATTATCAGAAAACAAAGCTGAGAAGATCGGTTTACACTTTTCTAATAACCCAAAATATAGTATGCAACATTCAACATTACTCGTAAAAGTACGCAATTATTATTTCCATCTCCCGCCTTCCAAAGAAGATGTGAATGAATTACCTCATCTTGGTAATCTAGATAATGATTATCGCAACCCTAAAACGAGAATGTCTCTATCACATGCAAAAAAGTTGATTTATCAATATGTTAATTGGAGTTCTCCTAAACCAAAACGTAAAACAAAACGTTATTCTTCATATTACACTCCATCTTCATTAGGTAAAATGGAATGGCCGCCTACAAAGAAATTCCACTAAACCTTCTGAATAGACTTAAACAAATATCAATAAAAAATCCACATAAAATCATAGAATATATATTATGATGTTATGTGGATTTTCGTATCATATAACGAATAAATAAAGAGAATGCCAATACATAACCAGTTATCCCTATCAATTGTAGTACAGTCTGTAAAGATACGACAAGAAGCAATAAGTCAGCGACATTTACTGCTAAGATTATCGCCACTAAACTAGTTATAATATATAAGTTTAAAATCGCATATCGTTTCATAATTAATTTTAAGATAATTAAATATAAAACAACACTTACCATAACACTTATTAATGCGAGTAAACTATAATAAAGATGTTGTTTATCTATTCCTAATATTTCCATCTGTGTTATATTGATAATGTCCGACATTATAAATTCCATATTACCGAATCCTTTTTTATTAATTATGAACAAATGAATATTATTTAAACATAAGGTTTATTTTACACAGAGGCTTCAAAAGCAGCCATTCTTTCCACGATTGAATCTGTCGTTGCGATATTAGTTGGTATTTTGATTTTCACCGAGCCTTTTAGTTTGGTTCAAATCGTCGGTATGACTGCTATACTAGCTGCCGTTATTTTAATTCAGTTAAATACTGAAAAAAACTATTTAAAAAGAAGGCTAATTCCCTTTAGAATTAACCTTCTTCTATAATTTTTCATGCAGTTTATCTTGTTGTAAGTAATTATAATAGTTTAAAGTTTTATCTAATTGTTGACTTATTTCTATTGTTTTTTTATCTGAATACCCTTTATTATTTATTGTTTGAGTTAGTTTATTTCTTAGTAGTTCTATTTCTTTTAAAGTAGCTTCCTTACATTGCGTTTCCATGAAACAATACACCTTTCCTTTCTATAAAATTAAAAATATAATTACATACTTGCACGTAAGAGTAAATTTTGGAACATATTTTCAATTGCTTTTCCATGTTAATTCTAATTATACCACGCTATATTTTTTTTAAACAGATTTTGCTATCTTTAATAATTACTTCTGTACACTTCTCTCTTTTAATATATTAATGTGTTAAATATAGGTAATATCACTCGAAACATGTACCGTGCTATGCTACTATATAAGAGGATTTATATTTTTAGAAAGGGTGTCTTCATTGGCTGACACTAACTATAAAAGAAATGAATGGATTGAATGGGGTAAAGCAATCTTCATAGCTATCTTACTTGCATTTATCTTAAGATCGTTTATATTTGCTACTTCGATTGTTGAGGGAGAAAGTATGGTTCCTGCCTTAGAAGATGGTGAACGAATTATTTTCAATAAAATTGTTTACATTATTGGTGAACCTAATAGAGGAGATATCGTTATTATCCAACAGCCTGAAAAAAATTATGTGAAACGTGTAATTGGATTACCTAATGAAACAATTGAAATGCGTAATCATGAATTATATATTAATAATGAGAAGCAAGATTCATCGTTTGTTGATGATTATTTCACAAAATTAACTGGGAATTTTGGACCGATAACTATTCCAAATGATAACTACTTCGTAATGGGCGATAATCGTCCGATTAGTAAAGACAGTCGCAATGGGTTAGGTTTTATTCATCGCTCTGACATTGTAGGTCGCTCAGAATTTGTCATTTTTCCCTTTAGCAATTGGGAATTCACAAGATAAAAAAGAGGTTAAGCATATATAAATCATGCTAACCTCTTTTTTATATTATTCGTGATCGAAAAGGCAATATGCTGTATTCAATAAAGCCAATCCGATAGCAACTATTCCAAATGCAGTTGTCCACATCGGAAGCACCCCTCCTGATTGATTCTACTTGTATCACTTATACGTTATGTATTATACCCTTATCATACCAAGTATTTTCTATTTAAGAAAGGAAAAACGATAAAATAAATGATAAACTCTTTAACCAATTATCATCCGTTCTTTTGGATAACTAATATTCGTATCATCTGGAACGGACTTTCTAAAGGAAAATAAAAACGTAACGACCCCTACTCGTCCAATAAACATCAATACCATTAACAGTACTTTACTAAACGTTGTCAATTCATTCGTTATACCGAGCGATAAGCCAACTGTTCCAAATGCAGATGTTATTTCCACTAAAAGTGCCATAAATGGATGGGGTTCGACATAAGTAATTAATAACAATGCAGTAAATACTAAAATAAGTGCCATCATCGTGACTGTTACTGCTTTTAATAAATCTTCTTCGTAAATTTCCCTATTAAACAATTTAATGCTTTTACCACCTCTTGCATACGTAATAATAAATATAATTACTAAGGCAAAAGTTGTTGTCCTGATTCCTCCACCTGCACTACTTGGTGATGCACCGATAAACATTAAGAGAGACATGAATAAATGATTTGTTTCTGATAATAAATTTATATCCATCGTCGATAATCCCGCACTCCGTGTTGTTACCGATTGAAACAATGCATAAAAGACCCCTTCAACACTTGTTTTATCAGCAAAATAGCCATTTCTATCAATTAAATAAATAATGAATGTACCGATGAAAATTAACAGAAAAAAAGTTGTTGTTGTAACTTTAGTAAATAAAGAAAAACGAAACTGTCGCTTCTTTTTCTTTCGTTTCATTATATAATGTTTCACTTCGATAATAACAGGAAAGCCAATTGCTCCAAAGATAATCAAAAACATCACAACTAATTGAACAAAATAATCATGGCTATAAATAGCTAATGAATTGGGATCTAAACTAAATCCAGCATTCGACATTGCTGTTATTGTCGTGAATAACCCTTGGAAATAAGCTTCCTTAACATCGGAGAAATAGCGTAAATAATAAGTACCTAATATTAATACAGTTATTAATTCAACACCTAAAATGATATAAATAATTTGTTTTATTAAACTAACCATACCACCGAATGACGTTTGATTTTGATCTTGCATAATTAATCTTCTTTCTGCAAGACCAATTCTTTTTCCTAACAACAACCATATGCTTGTACTAACAGCCATAACACCTACCGCGCCTAAGTGCATAATAACAATTAAAACAACTAATCCGGTTGTATTATACGTCTCAGCTACTGAGATCGTACTTAATCCAGTAACAGTTAATGCACTAACTGCAGTAAAAACAATATCTATAAAAGGAACCATTTTATCATCCTGATATACTATAGGAAAAGATAAAATGGCCGTTGATATAATAATCGCTATAAAGTATAAAATTAATAATAATTGCGCTGGAGATAAACGTTGAATCCAATGTATCAATGGATGTTTATCATTCATAATAAGACTCCTCTACAATTCAATCAACTAATTATACAATAAGTAGCGCAAATATGCTATGCATGCGTTACTATTTTCATGTCTGAATCTCTACTAGTTTTATTCCAGGAATTTCCTTTAATTTAGCGTAAATTGTAGTAGGTTTTTCATCTTCATGAACCGTTAATAATCATTCTATAATATGTTTATCTGTTTGTTTGTCTTTAATGTTAATTTTATCTAAATCACTAAACTTCTTCTCTAGATGGTCAATAATTTGTAGAGTATACTCTTTCTTTTCTATCGTTAAAAATACATGATTTTCTACATATACTAATTTTTTAAATTGATTCTTTAAATTTCTTTAATAACGACGCACCTTGATACCCTTGTTCTAATATTTCTTGCAGTAATTCTTCTATGCGACTTTTTCGATGGTCGACGACATTTCCTTGAAAAATAATATTAATATTATCTTCATTAATTTTATTTATTCCGATAATCTCTGTGATGAAAAACGCCGGATCATTTTCTTCTCTTGTAATTTTCGCTTGAATAATTAGCTCTTGCTTTTCTTCAATTGATTTAAAATAAGCATGAAAAGATGAATCAACATAAGCTTCTATTAACCATCCTAAATCATCTTCACGATTAATGACTAAACCATCGATTAGTGTGAGGACTTTCGTATCTATTTCTTTTTCTTTATCAGAAACTATTTTCAAACCTTTCAACTTAAACGTTTTCATCTTATTCAAACCCTCTCTCCATTCATCTAATATTAACGTTATGGTATTTAACACCCCTTGTCAATAACAAATTTCAACAAAATAACATTTAACTTTCTTTATCATGTTCTCTTGATACTTCAGAAAAACTATGTATAAATTAGCTCCATTGTTTCATCCTATATATTAATTACAAATTCTAGAAAGTGGTGCTTGAATGAAACGATATAAGCAGAGTCTCACAATAATTACTTTGTTATCATTAACTATTATTTTAGGTTGTACAAAACAAGACCCTACATATGAACCAACAGAGCAACAAGCAACTGACTATACTCCATTAACTAATAAAGGACAAGCACATCAAAGTGAGGCTGATGAAGCTAAACAATTACTAAGTCGTTATGATGAAGTTTCTGAAGTTCATGCGATAAATAACGATAAAACATTAATTGTCGCCATTAAAATTGAACAAGGAGACCGTTTTTCATTAGATCATCTGGAAAAAGAATTTCAAGAAAAACTTCAACATTCATTTCCTCATTTAAAAACAGCTGTTTCAACAGATCAGAAAATGTTATTTGAATTAAAGGAATTAGAAAACAAACTTGCAAATGATACTTTATCAAACAAGACATTAAACAAGCATATGAAAAAAATCAAAAAATTAATGAAAGAAGAAACGTAAAGAGGGATAAAAATGACAAATAAAAAAAAGAAGCTAAATCCTAAAGCTCAACATTATCAAGCTATTCAAAAAAAAAATGAAACGAAACGACCTATTTTCACGAATTGTTTAAAAGCATTTTTTGTCGGTGGCTTCGTATGTTTTATTGGACAACTCATTTCTACTTTTTATATTTATTTTTTTGACTTTACAGAACAAACTGCTGGAAACCCTACTGTTGCAACACTCATTATTATCACGATGTTTCTGACTGGGTTTGGCGTCTATGATCATATTGGACAATTTGCTGGTGCCGGTACGGCTGTTCCTGTAACTGGTTTTGCTAATGCTGTTATCTCATCGGCTATCGAACATCGAACAGAAGGTTACATCTTAGGTGTTGGAACTAATATGCTCAAATTAGCAGGTCCTGTTATAGTATATGGCGTATTTTCAGCATTTATCATCGCTCTAATCAAAACTATATTTTCACAATTTCTCGGAAGTTAAATTCACAGTAAAATAATGAGGTGACTTAATTGTTAGTTGGACATAGTACTTGGAAATTTAATCAGCAACCAGCGATTATTTCAACAGGTGTAGTTGGTGGACCTTTTGAAGCAAATGGAAAAATCGCCAATGACTTTGATTTATTACATGAAGATTTATGGTTAGAGCAAGATTCTTTTGAACAAGCACAACAAAAAATGTTAGAAGAAGCAGCTGAAATCGCAATGGATAAAGCACAAATAAGTAAAGGACAAATTGAATTTTTCATTGGAGGAGACTTAATTAATCAAATTACTCCAACTACTTTTGCGGCAAAAACGATTGGTGTACCTTATTTAGGTCTGTTTAGTGCATGTGCGACATCTGTAGAAAGCCTAGCATTAGCTGCTTCGATTATTGACAATAACGGGGCAAACCATATTTTAACCGGAACAGCAAGCCATAATGCAGCTGCTGAAAGGCAGTTTCGATATCCAACTGAATATGGCGGGCAAAAACCACCTACCGCACAGTGGACGGTGACAGGTTCTGGTTGTGCGCTTGTTGGAAAAAGTGAGACAGGTCCAATTATTACGAGCGCAACTATCGGTAAAGTGATTGATATGGGATTAACTGATCCCTTTAATATGGGAGGCGCAATGGCTCCTGCAGCTGTTGATACGATTATTCGCCATTTACACGACTTAAAAGTGGATGTTTCCCATTATGATTTAATCATTACAGGCGATTTAGGTAAGATCGGTCATGAAGCATCCTTTGATTTGTTAGTGGAGCAAAATATCGGTATTAAAAAGGAACAATATCTAGATTGTGGTTTGCTCATTTATAACGATGAACAACCTGTTCATTCAGGTGGGAGCGGTACTGCTTGTTCAGCCGTTGTAACATACGGTCATATCTTAAACCGGATGAAAAACGGCGAATTAAAAAGAGTACTATTTGTTGCAACAGGATCACTTCATTCACCAATGAGTGTTCAACAAAAAGAAACCATTCCTTGTATTGCACACGCAGTATCAATTGAATATAAGGCTGGTGATGTAACGTGATTTTTTTCTGGGCGTTTGTTATTGGTGGAATTATTTGTGTCATTGGACAGTTAATGTTCGATATTTTCAAATTAAGTCCAGCACACACTTTAACTACCTTAGTTGTTTCTGGAGCAATATTGGACGGACTCGGGTTATATGAACCACTGATAAATTTCGCTGGTGCAGGTGCTACAGTGCCAATTACTAGTTTTGGTAACTCATTAGTGCATGGTGCAATTCAAGAAGCTGAAGCACATGGATTAATTGGTGTTATTACTGGTATTTTTGAAGTAACTAGTGCTGGTATTTCAGCAGCTATTATTTTTGGAGTCATTGCTTCTTTTATATTTAAACCAAAAGGATAAAATGAGAGGTAGGTTCATTCATGACAGTCGATGCACAAGTGAAAAATAGTTACTTTACTGTTAAACAAGCTGAAGCAACAATGATACAATTAGGCTTAAAAGCTGATGATAATGCAGCAAAACATGCATTTCAATCAGCAGAACAACTGTTATCTTTAGTTAAAAATGATTTACAAGATCAGCTGATATTTTTAGCAAAAGAGGAAACAGAATACGAATAGAAAGGATAAACAGATGACAGATTTGTTAAATATTTTATTACGATCTATTGCTCTTGTGTTTACTTTATTTTTCTTTACAAAATGGTTAGGCAAAAAACATTTAACAAAACTTAATATTTTCGATTATATTCATAGCATTACGGTTGGTGGCTTAGCTGCAATTTTAATTTTACAAATTCAAGTTAATTTTTTCTATGGATTGTTAGCTTTATTCACATGGTTTTTCATTCCTTTTCTATTTCGTTTAATTTCACTCAAAAATAAAGCAGCCCGAGATTTTATCGAAGGAAAAAGTACAGTCATGATTCAAAATGGGAAAATTATGGAGGATAATTTGAAAAAAGAAGATTATTCGACGGATGATTTACTACAATGTTTACGACAAGAGAAGATTTTCTCAGTTGCGGATGTTGAATTTGCTTTATTAGAACCTTCTGGGGATCTGAGTGTCCTACCAAAGTCAAATAAACAAGCAATAACTGCAGAAGACTTAAATATTACGGTTCCAAATCTGCAAGCGCCGCAAACGATTATTATGGATGGAAGGATTATGTTAGAGCCACTTGCTAATGCGGGATTAAATATCGCCTGGTTAACAACTGAGTTAGCAAAATTAAATATAACAAAAGAAAATGTGTTTCTTGCTCAAGTTGACAGTAACAAACAATTAATTGTTGATTTATATGATGACCAATTACCACAACCTGAAATGATGGAACTACCAATGTTACTTGCAAATTTAGAAAAAACAGCAGCAGATTTACAATTATTCTCACTCGCAACTGATAACACTAACTCTAAAGAAATGTACGAATTAAATTATGAAAGAATGCAGGAAATTATCAACCTTACCAAACCATACTTAAAATAAGTTACTCTCAGTAGACAGAAACTGCGTAACAGTATTCCAGAAAAACATTGCGCTTTCTACTGATCTGAAAAAGGATATATTTATACTAAAAGATAGAGCTTAACCAACGCAGTCCGAATATATTCCGCTTTCCGCGGGCGAGCAGTGAGCCGCGAAGCACAGGACGTGCAAGTGCAGGCTTTCAAGTGCAGGCTTTGTCACAGGACGTGACGCTCTTTGCCTGCCTTCAGGCTTCGCCTTGCAGGGTCTCACATCGGCTCTTACTTCCCGCAGGAGTCTCCATATATTCGTACTGCTTTGTATTTGCTATATGTACTTTTATTTACTAATGACACTTTTTCAGTGATCGTATTTCAATTCTTAATGATTTAACTATATCTACTTTAAACTGTAAATATTTATTTCAGAATGTGATATTAACTCTTATAACTTCTTAAAAAGTGAAGAGAATACTATTAGATATCTTCACTTTCAATATTGGCAGTTTGGAGCGGAGGGTCGTTTACTCCTGCGGAAACAGAACGAGTCTGAAGACCCCGCAGGAAGTGTACTTTGCTTCCGAGGCAAACTAAAATCGCGACGTCCTGTCGCAACGTTTGCACTTGCACGTCCTGTGCGTCGAAGGCTGAAGCCGTTCCCGCAGAAAGAAACGACCCGCAGCGACAAACTGCCTGAAGTTAAACTAAATTATTAAGGATGGAAGTTATGTCGCAGTCTGCGTTTACTAAGCGCTAATGATGTTATTTTCATCTTTAGCGCTCGTTTAGGATTGTTATATTTCGATGGCAATTTTACCAAATTGTTTGTTTTCTTTTAAATATTCTACCGCTTCTTCAATATCATCAAGCGAAAATGTATGACCTACTATTGGGTGGATCTTGTGTTCTTCCATAAATTTCAGCAATGATTGCAACTCTTCCCGGCTTCCCATTGTTGAACCAAACAATTGATATTGTCCGTAGAAAAATTCACGCAAATTAAATTCTACAGTATCCTCTGTCGTAGCACCAAAAACGACGATTTTTCCACCACGTTTTAAAATATTTAAAGATCGATTAAATGTAGCTCGACCTACACTTTCAATAACTAAATCAATCGTTTCATCTTTCAACTCTTCTTGCCAATTTGCTGCTGTATCAATCGCAATGTCTGCACCTATATCAAGAGCTTGACGACGTTTTTCTTCTGAACGTGATGAAACGATAACTCTTGCCCCTACCGCCTTGGCAAATTGAATCATATAAGTTGCTACACCACTACTAGCTCCTGGGATAAAAACTGTTTCTCCTTTTTGTAGTTGTCCTTTAGTAAACATAGCTCGGAAACCAGTTAATGAAGCTAAAGCTAGTACTCCCGCTTCTTGCCAAGTTAAATGTTCTGGCTTTTTTTCAACTTGCGACTGTGTAATCACAATTTTTTCTGCAATAGTTCCATTATCTGGCACACCTAATATTTCAAAACCTTCAGGTGGTGCGTCACTATTTTCATCCCAACCTAATGCAGGGTTGATAATTACTTCATCCCCTATTTCAACTTGGTCAACGTTTTTCCCTATTTGTTCTATAACTCCTGCTCCATCTGAACCTAAAACAATCGCTGGTTGTTCATCTCCTAAGCGATTCGGGATGGCGATATCTCGTCTATTTAACCCTGCAACTTTCAAAGAAACAAGTACATCTTCTTTTCCTAATGTTTGTACATCTACATCTTTTAATTTTAATTGACCATGTTCATAAACATATGCTTTCATCTAACTTCGTCCTCCTTGTGTAAGTAAGTGCTAAAATTTTCCAACTGGTCTTGTGTAGTAATATCATACGGGAAAAACGGAATAAAAATAAGTTGTTTATCATGGAATGTTTCTTTAATTTCTTTAAGATAATTTGCTTCATATGTTTTTCGTTGTTTAAAAAAACTGCCCTCATCTTCATCTGGTAAGACACGATTAATAATTAACGTTTGTACATGTAAATGATATTGATCCAGCATATCAATAGCATTTTTTGTTTCGATTATTGGTAAACGTTCAGGATTTAACACAAAAATAAACCCTGTTTTATTTCCATCTAACATAATATCTCGTGCTTGTTGGAATTTGTTTTTTCTTTCTAATAACACATCGAAAATAGGATCATCTACTTTTTCTCCATCGTGCAACAACCTTGTATATGTTTCATTCGTTTTATCACGTTTTTGTAATAAACCTTCAATCCAAACTCCCATTAGTTCTGGTAATGACAATAATCTTATCGTGTGACCTGTTGGTGCTGTATCAAATACTATCTTATCATAACTTGCACTTTCTTCGATAATAACAGAAATAAGCTTATCAAATAACGCTGCCTCATCTGCTCCTGGTGATGCTTTTGCAGTATCTAGTTGACGATATACTTCTTCCATCATCGTCGGCTGAACAGTTCCTTTAATATTTGCTTTTACTGTTTTTATATATTCGTCCGTTTCTCGTTCTGGATCAATTTCAAGTGCATCTAAATTAGCTGTCACTTTGCTAATTTTACCGCCAACTTCTAAATTAAAAATATGCCCAACGTTATGTGCCGGATCAGTAGAAATTAGTAATGTTTTATCTCCTTTGTTCGCACACTGTAAAGCTATAGCAGCCGACGATGTAGACTTACCAACTCCTCCTTTTCCACCAACAAATATAATCTTTTTATTAAATACATCCAAGTTCTCACCTACTTATCTACTTCTTACCGTTAATCTATTATCTAAACCTTTTACATCTTTTTTAACAACAACGGATGCCTACCATTGGGGATTTATCCATTCCCATACGCAAATGCCATTCATGAAATTCTTCAATCATGTATGGATATAATTCTAACGTGTAATAAAATACTGGATTAGGTATTCCTAATAATTCGGAATATAACAATAGAAAAAATAAATCATCTTCATCTCGTAACTCTCTAGCTATCTCTTGACGATGTGGCATACTCAAAACCTCTTCATAAAAGGCTACTAGTTGTTTTATTTTAGATAGCATATTATCCTACCTTTCTAGTACACTAGGACGCAGATTCGCACAATTATGCGAAACATGCGTCCTAGTTCAATAACTATTGACTATCGTTTGGTAAACCTTTATCTTTCGTCAAGACTGATAATGCAGTTATCGAAATCCAAATGGCGAATACGAAAATAATTGCACCGAATACGAATAATAAATTATTTGGGTCTGATCCAAACCATGACCATTGTAAAGCAACTTGTTGAAACATCGCATATAATGTTGTCGCAAGTACAAAGAACATGGGAACTAACGTTACTGCATAACTTCTGCCTAGTCGCTTCAACCATACAGATACTAGCAATAAACTAATTGCTGCTAAAAGTTGATTCGCTGTTCCAAACAATGGCCACAATAAGTAACCTCCTGATCCAAATCCTTGAGGCCCTTTAGGTAATAAAACTAAAGCAGCACTAGATACAACTGCAATCGATGTTGCAACATGCTTCTTAGCTAATACTGGTAACTTATATTCCATACCAAGTTCAGCGATAATATAACGCATTAAACGTACAGACGTATCTAATGTCGTCGCTGCGAAACTTACAACAATAATCGATACAATAGTTGTCGATATATCAGGTGGAATCATTAACCCATTAGCTAAATTAGCCGCACCTTCAACGAACACTCCTAGTCCTGCTCCGTTTGCTTCTGTGAAACTAGAATAAGTTGCTAAAAATTCTGTTTTAGAAGAAAATAGCGTAACAACTGCTAATATAGAAATAAGAGCTAAAATCCCTTCTCCTACTGCACCTAAATAACCAACAAATCGTGCATCCATCTCATTATTTAATTGTTTAGATGACGTTCCAGATGATACAAGACCATGGAATCCTGATATAGCTCCACACGCTATCGTTATAAATAGTAGTGGAAACCACGATACATCAGTTGTTGCATTCGTCATTGGTGCTGTAATAGTAGGATTTGTAAATAATAATCCTAAATATAAAATACCTAAACCGACAACTAATTGGTGTGAATTAATAAAATCTCTTGGTTGTAACAATTTCCATACTGGTAAAATAGATGCAATATAAACGTAGATCATTAATATTACTATCCATATAAAGAAAGCAGTACCTACTGAGGAGAGTCCGAACCATCCAGCTGCATCTTCTCCCCCTAAATATTGAACAAGATCAATCTGTAAAAATTCTACCCTACTTGAAATAATAGCAGCAATATACATAATTGCCAATGCAATTAAGGAAGGAATTAACATTTTCCCGCTTCGTTTATAAACAGCATACCCAATCCAAATTGCTAACGGAATTTGAATAAAAACTGGGAACACACTTGCTGGGAAAGTAATAAATAAATTAGAAATAACCCAAGCAAATACCGCATTAATCATTAATACTAAAATAAGAATAATAAATAAAAATAAAATCTTTGCTCGCTGTCCAACGAGACGGTGTGCCAATGTTCCTACAGATTGTCCTTTATTCCGGACAGATAAAACTAATGTACCGAAATCATGTACTCCAGCTGCAAATACTGTTCCTAACAATACCCATAAAACAGCCGGAAGCCAGCCCCAATAAACAGCAATAGCTGGTCCTAATATGGGAGCAGCCCCTGCTACTGATGTAAAATGATGTCCCCATAAAACAAATTTGTTTGTCGGAACAAAATCTACACCATCCTTGTATTTATGTGCAGGTGTTACATAATTGGGATCAAGCCGAAAAATCTTTTCTGCAATAAACTTAGAATAAAAACGATAACCTAAAGCAAAAATAACTAAACCAATTACTGCAACTAAAATACCATTCATTTAGTTCCCTCCTTCTATTTTAAATATACTTAATTATATATATTGTTATTTAACACCTTTTATTACAACATGTCTTAGTGCTTCATAATATTTCTTACTAGATTCTTATGCATTTTATCCACATTAAATCAACTATTTCACAATAAAAAAACGACTATCAATTAATGACAGTCGTTTTTTATATTTATTTCATTTTTACAGTATTAAAGATTCAAATTCATTTAATTTTTCTTCAAAAACATTTAACGCTTCTAAGACAGGTTGTTTGCCAGTCATGTCTACACCAGCCGTTTTCAATACATTAATCGGAAAATCGCTACTTCCCGCTTTTAGGAAATTTTTATACCTTTCTACTGCGACATCTTTCTCCGTCATAATCTGATGTGCTAATGACGTTGCAGCAGCATAGCCAGTTGCATATTGATATACGTAGTAGTTGTAGTAGAAATGTGGAATTCTCGCCCATTCTAAACCAATTTCTTTATCGATATTTATATTGTCCCCAAAATACTTTTTATTTAATTCATAATAAATCTCTGTAAATACGTCTGCTGTTAATGGTTCACCATTTTGTTCTTTCACATGGATGGCATGTTCAAATTCAGCAAACATCGTTTGACGGAAAACAGTTCCTCTAAATCCTTCTAAAAAGTGGTTCAAAATAGATAAACGTTCTTTTTCATCGTCTAAATGGTTTAATAAATATTCACTTAATAATGCTTCATTACATGTAGAAGCAACTTCCGCTACAAAGATTGAGTAATTGCCGTAACGATAAGGTTGATGTTTACGTGTATAGTAACTATGAACAGAGTGACCTAATTCATGTGTCAATGTATATAAATCATTTAAATTATTTTGCCAATTTAATAAAATAAATGGATTCGTCCCATACGACCCTGATGAATACGCTCCGCTTCGTTTTCCTTTATTTTCAACGACATCAATCCATCGATTATCAAAGGCTTCTTGAACAATTTGTTTATACTCATCTCCGAGTGGTGTTAAACTTTCCAGCACATAATGTTTCGCTTGATCGTAGTCAATTGTCATTTTTTTATCTTGGACAAGCGGTGTATATAAATCATACATATGCAACTCATCTACACCTAGAACTTTTTTTCTTAAATCGATATAGCGGTGAAATACTGGTAACTTGTCATGAATAGCATCGATTAAGTTATCATAGACTGTTTCTGGAATTTTATTACCATTTAAAGCAGCGTGACGAGCCGAATCATAACCACGTACTTTCGCATAGAAATTATCTTTTTTTACATTACCTGTTAACGTTGAAGCAAATGTATTTTTAAACGAACCAAATGTATTATGCATTGCTTTAAATGCTTCTTTACGTACATTACGATCTTTCGATTCTAGAAAATGAATATAGCGTCCATGTGTTAGTTCTACCTCTTCGCCATTCTCATTCGTAATCATCGGGAATTTTAAATCGGCATTATTTAACATACTAAATGTTTGTGCTGTTGAACGAAGTGACTCTGACGCTTCTGATAACAACACTTCTTCTTTCTCACTTAAAATATGTGCACGTTGTCTTGCAACTTCTTCTAACGTTTTCTTGTATAATTGTAAATCTGGTTTATCTAATAAAAATTGTTCAATTGTAATTTCATCAATTTGTAAAATTTCCGGTACGATAAAACTCATACTGCTTGATGCTAATGTTAAAACACTCTCTGCTTTTTGATTCATTGCTTGATAAGTTGAATTAGTCGTATCTTCATCATAACGCATACGAGAATACGTATATAATTTTCCTAAACGTTCTGAGATATTATCTTGAAATTGAAATAATGAATATAATTGATCTGCGGAATCACCTAATTTACCTTGGAATTCTTTCACTTTAGGAACGTCTTCATTTAATTGCTTATATTCTTTTTCCCATTCTTCTTCTGAAGCAAAAATCGTCGCTAAATCCCACGTCAATTCTTCTGGTACTTCATTACGTTCCGGTAATTCTTTCGTCATATTAGTCATTATAAACTTCCTTTCTATTACAAATTACAACCATTACTATTTATTTCCTTCATTATACATGAAACGAAATAAAAGTTCAGTATCCCCATCTAACGCTTCTTCAATTTGTTTATAAAATGTAAGGGATTGTTGCTGAACAAATGTGACATCGTCTAGTTGCTTTAATAAACTGAATTCACAAAGTACACTAAGGTATTCCTCGATTGGATTATGAGAAGCGCGAATAAGTTGCTCATCGACTTTTTTCTTTATAAATCGCTGTAAAAAACGTTCCACTTCATTCAAATGAAATATTTTATGTTGAGAAACTCTAGGTAAAAAATCGAGTAAGACTCTACTTTGCCAAATCCATAATGGTACATTCATTTTATATTGTGACCGAATTGGCAAATAAATATAAGTCGGTAGATGATCTATATGCAACCCTTTTTCATATAGCCAAGTACGCCAAGCTCTTTCTTGTCCAAAATTTGGACGTTTCCCTAAACGAAATGATTTTAATTCGTTATTCCATAAAGTAAATAATTCAGATTTCGAGAATGTCTTTTTAAGGAAAAAATGATTAAAACTGATGTCATACATTGGTGTGAACGTTTGTTTCGCCAATGCTTTATGATTAGTTGTGAAGATAATATCTTGAACGAAGGAAAATTGTTGCTTCTCTGGACAAAAGAAGAATAAAGTTGTGGGATGTGTTCGTGAAAATTGATGAATAAAAGAGGTAAGAAAACGATTCAGTTGAATATGATGTGTGGATTTTCGTTTAAATAAATTGGCACCTAAAATCCAAATTGGAATAATATTTGCACGTTGGTATCCTATGTTGCGCTGATAAATCGTTTGCGAATTTACTTTAGCACATTGAAATTCAATAGCAATTTTCCGGTTTTTAATTTGTATAAGTAAATCAGGTCGTTGTTGTATATCTGATAGGTAATGTTCTAATAATACATTAATTCCTTGTCGTTTAAACCATTCATATAAAAGTAATTTACCTTGATAATGGTATTCCCCTTCCCCACCTGTTCGCTCTGGACATTCAGCTTCAGAAACATGTGCAAAATGTGGAGTAATAATATTTCCAGCTTTTATAATGACTTCACTTTTACAAGCTGGACAGACAAAAGATTCTGTTTGCCGCAATTGAGTAATATCTTGTTTCGACAGCCTCGCCAAAGTAATTGATTTACCTTTTCTCGTCGTTGCAGTTAACATTCATTTATCACCTCATTTTAAGATTATTTTGAATTATAACATTTTTAATCTTAATATGTCTAGTGACAGTAAAAAATAATATATTCTATTTTAAGATCATAATTGAATCAATTTCATAATAGGATGATTTAATTAAAAACACAAACGTATGATTATAATGTTTTATAATCATACATGTTTAGCTTATGTAACTAAGTTTGCTTGAATGAAAGCCGACTGACTCTTGCGGGAAAAGCAAAAGTTCTTCGGTGGGTGAACGATAGTGAAACCCATGAGTCCGAAAATCCTTAGTACAACACGTTAGTGTTGTACTAAGAGTTGAGGCCATGCCCGCAGAAAGCAGGCGGCTGTAATGAAAGTAAACGAGTCTACTATCAAACGTAAAGTTCGTGTTTGAGATAATAAAATGAATTATGAAATTGATTCAATTAAGTAAAGAGCTCTTGACATAATTCATTAATTATTTTACACTTTATGTAAAGAGTCCTTTACGTAATAGGCGGTGAAAAAATGGCTGTCAAAAATAATATTAAACAAATTAGAGTTGAAAAAGGTATTAAACAAATACAAATGGCAGAAGATCTACAAGTTACACGTCAAACAATGAATGCAATAGAAAATAATAAATACAATCCAAGTCTTGAACTTGCACTTAAAATCGTTCGTTATTTCAATATGTCAATAGATGAAATTTTCATATTAAAAGAAGAGGAGAATAAATATGAAGAAAAAAGGTAAATTTCAAAATTGGATATTAACATGTGGAGCTGTTGGAGCGTTAATTGGTATGTTAGCTAGTCAATTTATGACAGGTGGATTTGATTTATCAGGTCTTTTAGGTGCACTTACTGCTATAATCATATTAATTACGATAGATATTATTAGAAATTGGAGAAAGAAAGACTCTACTCCTGACTTTGATGAACGGACAACAAATAATATTATTAAATTTTATGCCTATGCTTCAAACGGTTTTATACTATTAGCTTTGCTCGTATTTAGTTTTCTTTCCTTTGGAGGCTTTGATCATGTATCTGTTTTATCTGTATTAATTATTTTGTTTGTCTATTTTAGTCTTAGCGGAACAACAGCTTTTATCATTAGCCGCAAGTAAGGAACAAGAAATTTTAATTATTAACGCGGAAACTATATAATTTAAATTTTGTCTGCTTTATTTATTCAATTGTAGCTCATGACGACTTACTTTTCTGATAGAAGACATTGAAAAGTCCAGTATAAACTTATAAATAAGTATATGCTCGCCCTAGCAAACGAAATTCGCCGAGACTCCTGTGGATATACGATCGGGCGGAAACCAAGGAGAATTCCATTAGTGAAGTCACGAAATATAACAACATAATTATATTCACACATTTTTTCAGTGCCTTCCTCTGTTTTTAGCAGGATTCCTCACTAAAAAAACAGGTAGAAAATTATCATAAATTTTCTACCTGTAATACACTTGTTATATTTTAGAAATTACAAAACTATTTACACATCAAAATAACTTCTTACTTCTGCAAAAACTTGCTCACCAATAATTACTTCTCCGTACTCTTCTAACATATGGTCTGTTATTTCTGCTTCTTCACCATATTCTAAAATACGACTAGAGATATCTTCTTGGTAATCGAATAAATCAGCAGTAATCTCTACATAAAGATAATACTTATCTTTATAGTGATATAAACTTGTCATTATGTCGTTTTCAAAATCACCTTGAAAATAATGACTTAACTGAATAACATCCTCAAAATTATCAAACATAGCGACTAACCATAAGTTTTCATCACCTGGTCGAAAAGCTATATCATCCTCAGCTCCATCATCATAACTTACATCAAAGTTACCTTTTGATTTTTCGTTTAAAGGGAAATCGACTATCTCCTCTATATTATCGATGGAATCGACAGAGGCTTCACCTTGTGATATTTGTGCTTTTGTAACGATAATTTCTAAACCTTTATCTAAAGCGTGGACTTGAATCCATAATGGACCTTCAACAGAGAAATCTTCTTTATAATTTACTTCTTCCATCATTTGCCAAAATAACTGTTCACTACGTTCTCTATTATACCAAATATCTTCTTTGTCAAAACCACGATCTTCAATGTCAATGTAAGAGATATAAAATTTTACTGTATTTTCATTTATTCTTTCAATTTCCATCTACTATCTCTCCCTTCTATAAGAATAACATAAACATGGTAAACACCTGTTAGATTTAGGTGGGAGACAACTCCAATAATTCAATCGTGAGTTATTATTACTTTTAATATATGAATTTTTATCTTTTTTGCCAATGTAAAAAGCCTAGATGCTCTATTGGTTACTAATATACTAGGTTTGAGGTAAATTATCAATTATTCTCTTTTATCTTTTTACAAATAAATACTGTATTGATAATTAACCATTTCACTACAGTTACGTCTATAAATAGCTGTAAAATTAAGTTAGTCGTATTGTATCAGTTCAGGTCGTAATCAACAAGTATTGTCTTATAATTGATAAAAAAAATGCAAACCAACTTCGCAATTGGTTTGCATTTTTATTGCCACACTTAACTTAGTTAACCATTTTTTGTGCTTCGCGTAATTGGAAAGTACGTACTGTTCTTGGTAAGAAACGTCTAATCTCATCTTCGTTATATCCAACTTGTAAACGTTTTTCGTCTAAAATAATTGGACGACGTAATAAACCTGGATTGTTCTGAATTAATTCAAATAAATCTTTCAGTGGTAATAATTCGATATCAACATCTAACTTCTGAAAAACTTTTGAACGAGTTGAAATAATTTCATCCGTTCCATCCTCTGTCATCCGTAAAATTTCCTTAATTTCCTCTAATGAGAGTGGTTCAGAAAAAATATTACGTTCTTTATACTCAATATTATGCTCTTCTAACCATGCCTTTGCTTTACGGCAAGACGTACAACTTGGTGAAGTATAGAGTGTTACCATATAAGCTCACTCCTCATTTCTTTTCATGATCTACATATTAAACTTCTCAGTTAAAGGGATTTAGCTGAGATTCCCATAGCTCATTGGGCACTATCCGTAGTCTTTACGGTGAATATTACTTCTAACTGGAACATCTATGTGAAACACATCACATTATATCACAGAAAGTAATATGTCGATTAACGTCTTTCCGGACGTTCTATACGTTTATATATTTGACCCCTACTTGATTAAACTAATTTCTATTTATTAAATAATAATCAGTTTAAATAACCTTTCTTATTAGATTATACTATATATGTCAAGCAAAAGGTAGAGCCTTTGCAAAGTTTTTTTATTTTACACGAAATGTCATAAATTTGTTACAAATTGTCGGTTGTTACACTTATTTTACCCAATACTAATATAGCTAAACATAATTAGACATAAAAGATGATTTTACTTTATTTTTTCACTTAACTTGATTTCAATATAGCCGTAGTATATGCTTTTAAATGAATTAACTTATACTACAAACATGTGTAGTAGGTACTTTTAAATGATTTACCCTTCTGTATTACATAAAATAACCTTTTAATTAAAAAGATAAACATTGGAGTGAAAGTTTGATGAAAACAATTTTTTCAGGTATTCAACCAAGTGGTTCTCCTACTATTGGAAATTATTTAGGGGCAATTAAACAATTTGTTGATTTACAACATGACCACGATTGTTACTTCTGTATTGTAGACCAACACGCAATTACAGTTCCGCAAGATCCTAAACAGTTAAAAGAAAATACACGTTCACTGGCGGCATTATATATAGCTTCAGGGATTGATCCTAATAAAGCTACACTGTTTGTGCAATCCGATGTATCAGCACACGCTGAGCTAGGCTGGATGCTACAATCGATGACATATATGGGTGAATTGGAACGGATGACACAATTCAAAGATAAAGCAGATGGTCGAAGCGCTGTTTCTTCTGCTCTTTTTACTTACCCTACATTGATGGCTGCAGATATTTTATTATATCAAGCAAATATTGTCCCTGTTGGTGATGATCAAACACAACATTTAGAAATAACTCGTGATATTGCTGATCGTTTTAATAACCGTTTTGGAAACACATTTACAATTCCTGATATTCAAATTCCACAAGTTGGTGCAAGAGTCATGTCTTTACAGGAACCGACTAAGAAAATGAGTAAGTCAGATGAAAATGTACGAGGTTTCATTTCTATGCTAGATACACCAAAGCAAATGGAGAAGAAAGTTAAAAGTGCTGTAACGGATTCTGATGGTGTTGTTGCATATGATGTTGAAAACAAACCTGGCGTTTCCAATTTATTATCACTTTATGCAGCTCTAACAAATCAATCAATTGATGCTTCTGTGGCCCATTTTTCTGATAAAAGGTACGGAGATTTTAAAGGAGAAGTTGCTGAAGCAGTAGTCGAAACGTTAAATCCGATCCAAGAGCGTTACAATGAATTAATTCAATCAACAGAGTTAGATGATATTTTAACAGAAGGTGCAAGCAAGGCTGAAAATATCGCTAACAAAACACTTTTAGCCGCTAAAGATAAAATGGGCTTAGGTAAATAACTCATATTTTTTCATCAAAAAGATCAGCTCTTCATATGACGTAGCTGATCTTTTAATTTCTTTTATTTGTGTGCTGGATTATGTCGATATTCATGTTCTAACTCCCAATACTTTTCTAGGAATTCATTCCCTTTAATCATTTGTTCACATAAACATTCATGTGCCTCAGACCATCCTGTTTCTACTGATTGATACAGTAAGGTCCAAACATCATTTATTAACATGTCATCCGAAATTTCATCTGCCATTTGGACATCCCATTCCGTCAACCAATACATTATTTCATTGCGATTATCTGTAAACTTTAATTTATCGAGTGCAATAAATAACAATTTCTTTAGTTGCCTTTCTCTTCTTGTCAATCCAATAACATGATGTTCTTCCATTTTCAACACTGGAGTTGCTTGAGTCTGTTCTGTTATTGGTACATATGAGAAATGTTTCGGTTTCGTTTGTTTACAATATTCTAATACTTGTTGTTCCTGTCTAGGAATGATTCTGCTTTTTTGTAATGGAATATGAAAGCCAATTGTATTGATAGCTAAAATTTTCTCACCATCTGTCATAATGCAGGCATAATCAAGGACACGGCGACTAACGCCTTTACGAACGTAAGCACGTTTATGAATGTCTTCTAACAATCCATCGGGAAGGTCATATAAACTGTTTTCAATATAATTATATAATTTTTTTTCTATGTACAGTACTGGTACTTGTTCTAGTATATCGATTTGATCAGTTTTACGCCATTCATGATAATCACAAACGTTATAACCATACTCTTCACCTTCAAACCAATTAACCCAAACATCGTATAAATACTTCATCAGAATTCCCTCACTTTTAACATATTATTTATATACCATTATGACCACCTTCTATAAATAATATTCTAATCAAATTTATCTATGTTTTTTTCTGGATAACTATAAATTGCAATAAACATAAATATAATTCCAATTGGAAAAAAGTAGCATTCGATTCTACCTCTAATAAACATAAAGTATTCATGCCAAGAAATACCGGCTGGCAAAAAATTCAAATAAGCTATTATTGTCACACCACCAGAGACAGCTAGTCCAAACCCTATTAAAAATAATAACAGGTAGCCCATATACTCACCTCATACCTTGTCCATTACTTTATAATATGTACAAGGTTGTAAAAGATGAGTTTACATTGCATAACTATTTTTCTACAAACAAAAAAACTGACCCTATTCGGATCAGTCTTTGTCTTTTATTTCTCGTATTTTTTGAAAGCCAAGGTTGCGTTATGACCACCAAAGCCTAGCGAATTACTTAGTACATATTGTATATCTTCTTTTCTAGCTTCATTTGGGACATAATCTAAATCACAATCCTCATCAGGTGTTTCGTAGTTAATCGTTGCTGGAATAATACTTTCTTGTAAAGCTTTTACTGAGATAACGGCTTCGATCCCTCCAGCTGCACCAAGTAAATGACCCGTCATTGACTTAGTTGATGACACGGCTAAATCATAAGCATGCGAACCAAATATACTCTTAATCGCCATCGTTTCATACTTATCATTTAATTCTGTACTCGTTCCATGAGCATTAATATAATCAACAGCTGTTGGAGCTATACCAGCATCGTCAATTGCCATTTGCATCGCACGAGCTCCGCCTTCTCCACCTTCTGCTGGAGCAGTAATATGATTAGCGTCCCCTGTTGCACCATAACCGACAATTTCGGCATAAATTTTAGCGTCACGTTCTAAAGCTGATTCTAACGTTTCTAACACTAAAATCCCTGCACCTTCTCCCATAATAAATCCATCACGATTTTTATCGAATGGTCTACTAGCTGATTTCGGATCTTCATTAAACGATAATGCCTTCATCGAAGAAAACCCAGCGAATGCCATATTCGTAATAGGAGCTTCAGTACCACCAGTTATAATATAGTCAACATCCCCGCGCTGTACCGCTTTAAACGCATCACCGATTGAGTTTGTTCCAGATGCACATGCTGTTACAGTACATGAATTAATCCCTTTTGCACCTAATTGGATAGACACTTGACCTGCTGCCATATCAGGAATTAACATTGGTACAAAAAACGGACTTACTCGACGATAGCCTTTATCGATAAAACGACGTAATTGTTCCTCGTACGTATCCATGCCACCGATTCCACAACCAATCCAAACCCCAACTCTTTCTGCAATATCTTCATTAATATCTAGGTTAGCATCTTCTACAGCCATTTTTGACGCGGCTACTGCATATTGCGTGAATAAATCCATTCTACGTGCTTCTTTTCGGTCCATATAATCTTTTGCGACAAAATCTTTTACCTCTGCCGCGACATGAACCGGAAAATCATCTTTATTAACTCGTGTTATCGTGTCAATTCCTGAATTTCCTGCTACAATATTATCCCAAAGTGTCTCAACATCATTTCCTAATGGAGAAATTGCTCCAACTCCAGTAATTACTACCCTTCTTTTTGTCATCACTTTATCCTCCTAGCTATTACCATAAATTACACTATTTTTTATGCGTTTCATTTTTAACAAATGAAGCTCACATGTCGTAAAATTCAATCCTTATTTACCCCATTTTAAAGCAACAGCACCCCAAGTGAGTCCACCACCAAATCCAACTAGAACAACAATATCACCATCATTAATCTTTCCTTGTTTAACAGACTCTGATAACGCAATCGGTACAGATGCAGATGAATTATTTCCATATTTTTGAATGACTTTTGCCATTTTATCATCTTCAATTCCAAGACGTTGACGTGCTGCATCCATAATTCGAATATTCGCTTGGTGTGGTACGAGATAATCTACATCTTCTTTTTCTAACCCTGCTTTTTCAATCACTTTAATCGATGATTCAGGCATTTGTCTTACCGCAAACTTAAATACTTCGCGACCGTTCATAACAAGGTGATCATGTTCATCCTGATATAAATGTTGTCCGCCTGCACCTTTTGCGCCTAATTCAAATGATAAAATTCCTTTTCCTTCCGATACTTGACCGAGCACAGCCGCTCCTGCACCATCACCTAAAAGGACACACGTATTACGATCTGTCCAATCGATTATTTTAGATAGTTTATCAACACCTACTATTAACACTTTTTCATAGCTTCCAGTTTCAACATATTGCTGACCAGTTATAAGTGCATACATAAAACCAGCACAAGCTGCACCTACATCTAATGCAGCGGCATTGTCTGCTCCTAAACGATCTTGAATCATACATGCCACTGATGGAAATGGTGTATCTGGTGTTACTGTAGCAACTAATATTAAATCAATCTCTTCAGCAGATACATTAGCTGATTCTAACGCTTGTAATGCTGCTTTATATGCCATATCTGAAGAATCTTCATCATCTTTAGCGATTCTTCTTTCTTCTATCCCTGTTCTCGACTTAATCCATTCATCAGTCGTATCAACAATTTTTTCTAAATCTTTATTTGTAACAATATTATCTGGTGCGTAATGTCCTGTTCCTAAAATCCCAACACCCATCTCGCCATCCCCTTTTATTTTAATTAATAGCAAATGTTATGACTTGGTATAAACTTTAAGCTATTTTTCGTTTAGTTGCAAGAAAAAAAGTATGTTATCCTCCATCATGAACGATAAAATGAGGCATTAGTTCAATTATAATTTAGTAATCCCTTTTATTTATGACAGTTATTTGTTAAAATAGTATTAGATTATGACTAGTAGGATTACTACATAAATATAGCTTTGTAAAATGAGGTGTAAAAATGAGGTTTATTATGGCACTTGTTTGGGCTATTTTAATTGGTTCAGCATTAGCATACGTACTATCTAGTATGGCTGGTGATCCATTCAACTTAACTCAAGCTTTTGGATATGCAGTTGCTGTTTTTATCGGAATTGTTGCGATGGATGGAATATTATCATCACAAAGTAAAAGTATAAAATAACACTTTTTAAAAACATCTCTTTCCACGTAAAATATGGAAAGAGATGTTTTTCTCGTTTTAGACATGCTTTTCACTTTCTTATCATATAGTTTCATATGACTAAAGATAGTGAAAGGTATGATTTAAGATGATAATTTCTGCAAAAGTGATTACATTATTACAATATATAATGTTAGGCTTTTTCCAAGGTGTTACCGAACCCTTACCAATTTCTTCTAGTGGACATACTATTCTATTGAAAGAATTTTTTAATATTCATACTCCTGCATTATCATTTGAAATCGTTATTCATTTCGGATCCCTCATAGCAATTATGCTGATGTATCAAAAAGAAATTCGCCGTTTAGCACGTGAATGTATGTTTTTTCTAACTAATAAAAATCCAGCATATCGACATAGCTTTAATTATGTCGTTTATTTACTGCTTGCAACCGCTGTAACTGGGGTAATTGGCTTAAGTGTAGAGTCATTTATTAGTGATGAACTAACTACACCTCTAACTATTGGCTGTGCATTACTTATAACGAGTTTATTTCTTTGGATTGCGGATCGTAAAAAAGGAGAGAGAAGCGATCAAGATATTAAATTAAAAGATGCACTTATTATCGGTGCGATTCAAGCTGTTGCTCTTATTCCTGGTATTAGTCGTTCAGGAACAACTTTAATTGCTGCATTAATGGTTGGCATGAGCCGGACAGCCGCTTTACGATTTTCCTTCTTATTGTTTATTCCAGTAAGTATTGGCATCAATATTATGTCACTTAAAGACATAGTAACGGATCCTGTTATCCAAACCTACTTCATTCCTTACATAGTTGCTTGTATAACAGCGTGTATAACTACTTACTTTGCACTTAAATGGTTTTTGAAAACGGTTAGAAACGGTAAGCTAGTCTTCTTTAGTCTTTACTGTTTTATTGTTGGATCTGTCGTTGTGACATATCAACTGTTTGTTAATTAACATCTGTTGTGACGAGTATCACACTTAAGATAGCAAAAAGTATGTAATTTGTTAACCTTTATGTAATCGCTTTATGGTAAGATTGTCGTAAGGATAATTATATTATAAAAGGAAGTTATATAGATGCGTTATTTTAACGAAGAATTATATACGTTTTTAAAGCAATTCACTATTTTTAAAACATTAGAAAGAAATGAAATGGAGCCTATTGTAGAGATTGCGGGGTCAAAAACTTATAAAGCTGGAACTATGATTTTTATGCAAGATGATCCACTTACAGATGTTTACTTTATCCAGGAAGGAAAAGTTACAATTTATAAAACAGATTATGATGGAAAAGAACAAATCATTAATGTATTACAAAAAGATGATATGTTTCCACACCAAGGATTTTTCCGTAAAGGAAATTATCCTGCACATGCTGAAGTATTAGAAGATGCAAATATTGTCAATATCCCGATTTTATCATTTGAAAATTTCATTTTAACAAATCCACAAATTAGTATTAAAATGTTTAAAGTGTTGAGTGAAATTATTATTGATTTACAAAATAGACTTGGAGAAAAAATGATGTACACCATCTATGATCAAATCTTACTTTTATTGTTGCGACTTGCGAAGAAAAACGGAGAGATTATAGATGACGATCACCATAAAATAACAGTACAGTTAACAAATAGTCAGTTAGCTAATATGATTGGTACAAGTCGAGAAACTGTGAGTAGAACACTAACACAATTAAAAAAAGAAGCAATTGTATCGACAAGTACTGATGGTTATTTAATCGTTAATTGCACTTTAATTGAAGAGAAAGTTCTCTATTAAAGAGAGCTTTCTCTCTAACTTTCCCCATTAACCACCGCTTACAGGGGGAATAAATGCAACAACATCTCCAGCTGTTAAAACTGTATTACGATTAGAATATTCTTCATTCACTGCAATCATTGCTTCATCTAACAATTCTTTAATATCATATTCAGCAGCACATTTTGCAATAATATCATTTACTGTTAAATCGTCTGCAGTAACTTGTACCGATTTTTTACCGACTTCTTCTTGTAATTGAGCGAAAAAAAGTACTTCAATCATCGTAAATCCTCCTCTTTAGGACCTTTACTCTCGTATGAAACCGTTTCTTTTTGATCCCCTAACCATTTTGTGCCATCTTCCCAATGCTCTTTTTTCCAAATTGGTACAATCTCTTTAATACGTTCAATAGCATAACGGCTTGCTTTAAAAGATGCATCTCGATGTGGCGTAGATACTGCGATAGCAACAGCTACTTCTGAAATATCTAATCTACCTAAACGGTGTGCAATCGCTACTCTTGCATCTGGCCATTTTTCTTGAATTTCTTCACCTATGCGTGCTAATTGTTTCGTTGCCATTGGCACATAAGCATCATATTCTAAAAACAATGTACGTTTACCTTGTGTATATTCTCTAGCAACACCAATAAATGTACTAATTGCCCCCGCTTCAGGACGAATTACTTTATCAATACATTCGTTAATTGTAATTGGATCTTCGCTTAACCAATAATTTTCCAATTTTATTCACTCATTTCAATATCAATATGATAAAAAAAGGTTGATCCAATATATTTGAATCAACCTTTGTATGTTTAGTCTGGAATTCCTAAAGCGATTTTTGCATATCGAGACATTTTATCTTTACCCCAAGGTGGATTCCATACAATATTTACAACTGTATCTTTTACTTCTGGAAGATCAGCAAGAACACCTTTTACATCAGCTTCGATATGCCCTGCTAATGGACAACCCATTGATGTTAATGTCATCGTTACCGTACAAACCCCTTCATCATCTAAATCTACATCGTAAATTAATCCCATGTTAACAATATCTATACCTAATTCTGGGTCGATAACATTTTCTAATGCGCCCATTAAATTTTCTTTTAATGCTTCATCCATTATAATACCTCCTCTTTTACTCTATCTATATTTAACCATATTTTCATACGTTTTTGAACTGATTAACTCTATTATTACAAATGTTTACTGAACCACTCTGCTGCACTAACCATAGATAGTCTACTTAAATGATGCATTCTGTCTTGTTCACGAATATATGACAAATCTTCTTCATTCGTATAATTTGCTTTAATTTGTTGATAAAATGAATCATTTAATTCAATTGGAACAAGATCATCGTTTATACCATGCCACATCATAAATGGACGTTGTTGTAATTTTTCTGGATGTAATGATAAATCATATTGCTCTAATTGTTGTAATGCTTCTTCTACATCGCTTTTTGCAATTTTTTCTTCATGAGAATCATTAAATATATCTATCAATTGTTCCGCATATGAGGTTATTTTCGGAGTTCCCATTAAAACAGCCGCTGCCTTAATCCAATCATACTGTGCTAAAGCCGCACTTGTTGTAATACCACCCATACTTGTACCACCGATACCGATTCGTTTTTCATCTGTTAAACCTTTTTTCCCATAATGATTTTTAATTATTTCTAATTCTGCTATATTTTGTAAAACTATTTCCCAAAAAACTAAATCTTTTTCACGTGAAGATAATTTTTCATTTCGTTCACCATGATATTTACTGTCAGGTAAAATGACTCTTAATCCTTTTTCTACCATTTTATAAGCTGGGGTTAAACTTCCTTCTTTTTCTCCTAGATAACCGTGAAAATATACAACTGTTGGCAAGGATTCTTCAGCTATATCTGCTTTCACCATATGTAATAAACTAATATCGCCAATAACTTCTTTATTTAAATTTATCATATACTAAATCCTCTCTCATTTAACTATATACAGTATGAATGAATTGCCGTTCATTTGCAAAATAATTATACTAATATTTTGTATTAAGCATATGATGAAGTTAAGATAAACTGCGACATAAAAAAATATTGAACTTTGCACTAAGCTGAAAAAGGTGTAATTTATATTAAATAATTAGAGAATAACTATCGCAGTCCGAATATATTCCGCTTTCCACGAGCGAGCAGTGAGCAGCGAAGCACAGGACGTGCAAGTGCAGGCTTTGTCACAGGACGTGACGTTCTTTGCCTGCCTTCAGGTTTCGCCTTGCAGGGTCTCACATCGGCTCTTACTTCCCGCAGGAGTCTCCATATATTCGGACTGCTTTGTATTTGTTTTTTTATAGTATTATTTACTAATGACACTTTTTCAGTGACTTTATTTTGTTGCTTTGAGATTTAATTAAGAATATTATACATAGTTTTCTAATGCCTAAAAATAATTTTATAATACTCTATGCCTCTAACAAAATTAATATGAAAGATATGCCAACATTCGATGGGTAAAATGTAGCGAAGGAATAACACGGAGACTCCTGCGGGAAAAGCAACAACCGAAAATCCCCTCAGAAACGGGCTTTGTTTCTAAGGTAGTTGAGGTGTTGCCCGCGGAAAGCGTAGTGTTATTCCGTAGCGAAGCTTTACGCAATCATTTTTTAATTATACTTTAGTTACGTCGCTGTTTCCGTAGGCTGTAAATTAAACACTTGTTCTTCATTTTCCATATTAATGTAGCTATTTTGATTATTGGAGAAATTAGCTTATTTTTGCTATAATTAGTAAAAGATGAGGTGAGTGAATTGAGAGAAAAACATTTAATTGCCCTTGATTTGGATGGGACGTTATTAACCGATGATAAGACGATTTCACCCGCTTCAAGTGCGGTCATACAACAATTAATGCTAGATGGTCATGTCGTAGTTATAGCAACAGGTCGTTCTAATCGATTAAGTATATTATATTACAAAGAATTAGGATTAAAGACCCCGTTGATAAACTTGAATGGCGCAGTAATGCATAATCCTTATGATAATTCATGGGGGAATCATCATGTACCACTTAATCATAATACAGCGATGGAAATCGTCGAGACTTGTTATGAATTAAATTCAAAGAATATTTTAGCGGCAGTACATGATTCTGTATATTTAGATGAATACGATGAAGCTATTGCAGATTTTTATGGTGTAAACAAATATAAAAAAGATGATGCCTTTGTCGTTGGTAAAGTAAAAGAACATTTAAAAGAAAATCCGACACTAATGTTACTTTACCCAGATAAAGAAAATGTAGACACATTAACAACAAGACTAAATGAGTTAGAAACAGAAATAGTCGATCATCGTAATTGGGGAGAACCTTTTCACGTAATTGAAGTTATGAACAAACAAATGAATAAAGCAGAAGCATTAAAGCAAGTAGCTGATCATTATAATATTCCGCAACATCGCATTATTGCGTTTGGTGACGGTAGTAATGATTTAGAAATGATTGACTTTGCTGGTGTTGGAGTGGCAATGACAAACGCACTTCCAGAAATAAAACAAGTAGCAAAACATATTACCGATACGAATGAAAATGATGGTGTCGCTAATTTCTTACATGATTATTTTAAAGTACGTTTAAAAGTTTAAAGACGTTACAAATTTTACCTTCAATAACTTAATTAATTTTATACCATACTACAAGTGAACGTTATTATTTCGTTCACTTTTCTTATTTTTAAAATATGCAACAATAAGAGATTGCATATGACGGAAGGTGTAGGTATGGATAAAGAAAAGAAAAAAAAGAACGCTCAAATTCAGTCTGAGTCTGAAGACAAACCTCGACAGTTAGTCAACTTAGACGAATATGAAACGTTTACTGATAAGAAGCGTAAACGTGAGGAAATTAAAAATAGTACTATTGGAGGTTTTTAACTTGGATAATAATTTATTCCAACAAGCAAAAGAGAAAGTCGCCAACATGTTAAATATGGAAGCAAACGAACATCATACAGATAATAAACGTCTTGCAATGAAAGCTATTCAAGAAGCTTATGAGCATGCTTCACCTGAGGAACAGCAAGAATTATCTGAATTAGAAAAAGAATTAAATGAAAAAATGCACTAGAACTATTATATTAAATGACAGACACATTTGTTAATGATGGATGCATTTATAATATAAAGTCATGGTACTCTCCTCTTAATTAAGGCTATCTCAGATGTCTGAGATGGTCTTTTTGTATAATATGTGATACATTTAATGTGTAAAATGAATCTTGATAGGAGGAACAATCATGGCTGTTAGACCTGAAGCAACACCAAATCCAAATGCAATTAAATTTACAACAGATAAAATGATTTTCGAAGGCACAAATAGTATTTCTGTTATGCCTGGTGATGAAAGTGAGCATGCCATTTTAAATGATTTAATGGCTTTAGAAGGTGTTGATAATGTGTTTGGTTATCAACATTTTATTACAGTAAATAAACAATTCGATTCAGAATGGGACGATGTAATGGATTCTATTCTAGACGTATTTAAGCAACACGGATTTGAATAATTGTACATAAAAGCTGATGAGCGTTACTTAGCTCCAGCTTTTTTATTTTCAAATTAAAACAAAAAAACATTGAATAGTATTAAATCGCATTATACGATCTAATACATATCCAATGTTTATTTTATGCTGATTTTTCTCGTTTACGTTGTTTAATCGATAAGAAAACGATAGCTAAAACAAAAATTAATAATACTCCAGACACGAAACTAATAAAGCCCCAATTAAAGCCTGTATTAGGTTGGATAACAAAGATTTCAACCGATTCTCTTTCCATCCCGATTAATAATTCACCGTCATCATTTTCACGAATGGTATCATCATGTAAAATACCATATAGTTGTAAATCTTCACCCATACCTGGAATTCTAACTACTCTTGAGTTACTATCATTATTAATCGCGACATAAACTGTCTCTTTATCTAAAGTTCTTTTAAATAAACTAAAACCTTCATCCACTGCATATTGTTCAAAATTACCATCTACAAGAGCACCGAATTCCTCTCTAGCTGAGGCAAATGTTTCAAATACTTCTTCAACATCTGGATCTGAGCTTGAAAAATCAACTAAATAACGATTTTCAGGATATCCCGGGCCGTACATTGGTACTTCAGAACCTTGATATATAATTGGCACACCTGGTGTTAAATATAAATAGCTAAGTGCTAATGACCATGTTGTAACAGCATTTCTTCCCTCATCACCGAAGTTATTAGAAAATCTTGCCGTATTAATATTGTCTACATATAACAAATCACGCGTATTATCTCTATCCTCATTACGAATATCAAACATACCTTCTACCGCTTCATCAGGCTTGGCAAAAATATCATTCATTCGTTTAGATGCTTCAACATTCGCAACTGCATCAAATTCCTCAATATCTAATAAATGCTCTGTATCAGCATCTTCTTGCAATGTAGTCGCAATCAAGTACAAATATGGATCTTCTTCTTTTAACGTTGTCACAAGCTCTTCTAAAAATGTTTCATCAGCTTGTTCTGCTGCATGAATTTTAAAACCATCAATGTCAACTTCATTCATCCAAAATAATGCTGTATCAATTAAATATTGTTGCACATCTGGATTCGTTTGATCATACTCATAGACATCTTCTAACCACTCTGTTGCATCTGTTGGCTCTACTGTAATATCTTGAAACCAATTTTCTTTATCTGTTTCTTCTACAATTGGACTTGACTTAGCAATATAGTTTGGCACAAATTCAAGCATAATTTTCATTTTTCGACTATGTGCTTCTTCTACTAATTCCTCTAAATCTTCCATTGTTCCAAATTCTTCTTCAACCGCATACGGATCTTCAATCCAATAGCCATGATAACCTTTTTCAGCATTTTCCATAATAGGAGATAACGAAATAGTCGTAAACCCCATTTCTTGAATCTGCTCCAGCATATCCGTAACACCTTTTATGTCTCCACCATTGTAAGTATATGTATCGTTCACATCTACTTGTTCACTCGGTGCTTGTCTACCATTATTATAACGATCAACAAAAATATCATAAATTATTTCTTCATTAATCGTTGGCATTTCATCTGCTGGTAACTCATTAGCATTAGCACTTTGAGAAAAAGTTGGCAACAACAATGTTACAATTGCTATAAATATAACAATTACTTTCTTCATAACATGCACTCCAAACTAAAATATTAATCTTACTGAAAAAAAGGCTGAGACATAACCCTTCTATTACACAGCTTGTTTTATAAGTTAGATACTCTTATTCATTGCTTTGTAATAATGTTCAAGTTATACCTCAACCTCTTATTTAATTAGTTCATAAGTTGAATCCCTAATGGTAGGCGAACAAATCCTAAAATAATTGCAATAAGTGCAGCAATTACAAACTGGATCCACCAAGACTTTGTTGGTTTTCCTTTATTTGTACGCACTGTGATCATTTCAATGGCAACAATCGTCCAGATACCTGCAATTACTTTGATGAAAAGTTCTCCTGTATAATTTGCATAACTTGCAAATAAATCTCCACCAGAATAAAGAATAAGTAAGTAGTCTAAGCGTAAAATCATATGAAGAATTTTACCTGGTTTTGCTTTTCCTTGTTTGTAAAATGATGATACGACAAATAGTAAAATAAAAGCGATAACCCATGCCGTAATATGTAAATGTACCATAATTACTAGTCCTCCTTTTTGAATTCTTAAATAAACAATCTAGTTTCAAAAACCCTCTTGTACGATTGCATTATAACATGTACATGATACAATTACATTTATATTGGTTTCATTTTATTTTTACAGATTTTTCTGAATAAAACTGATATAATAAATAGACTATTAATATTACGGGGGGGCATCTTATGTTACAGACGAGTGAAGCAATCATTCAACAAACTGAAAACTATGGAGCAAATAATTACATGCCACTACCTATTGTCATTCATAAAGCAGAAGGTATTTGGGTAGAAGATCCCGAGGGTAACCGTTATATGGATTTATTAAGTGCTTATTCAGCAGTCAATCAAGGACATTGTCATCCAAAGATTATTGCAGCTTTAAAGAAACAAGCTGATAAAGTGACATTAACGTCTAGAGCATTTCATAATGACCAACTTGGTCCATGGTATGAAAAGATTTGTACCCTCACCAATAAAAATATGGCACTGCCAATGAATACAGGAGCAGAAGCAGTCGAAACAGCTATTAAAACAGCTAGACGTTGGGCATATGATGTAAAAGGTATTCAAGATAATCAAGCAGAAATCATTGCATGTATCGATAATTTCCACGGAAGAACAATGACAGCCGTAAGTTTATCGTCAGAAGAAGATAATAAACGTGGTTTTGGCCCAATGCTTCCCGGATTTAAAATCATTCCATTTGGTGATGTCGATGCATTAAAAGCAGCAATAACCGAAAACACTGCCGGATTCTTATTTGAACCAATCCAAGGCGAAGCTGGAGTAAATATTCCACCTGAAGGATTTTTACGTGAAGCTTATGAAGTATGCAAAGAAAATAATGTTTTATTTATAGCAGATGAAATCCAAGCTGGACTAGGTCGTAGCGGTAAATTATTAGCTTGTGATTGGGAAAATGTTGAACCAGATATTATTATTTTAGGTAAAGCATTAGGCGGTGGCGTCTTTCCTATTTCTTGTATCGTAGCAAATGACGATATTCTAGGTGTATTTGAACCAGGTTCTCATGGTTCAACATTTGGAGGAAATCCACTCGCTGCAGCAGTATCCACTGCAGCATTAGATATTATTGTTGAAGAAGATCTCCCTGCTCGCGCACAAGAACTTGGTCATTACTTTATTAATGAATTACAAAAAATAGACAGCCCTATTATTAAGGAAGTGCGCGGAAAAGGATTGTTTATCGGGATGGAGTTAACTGAAGCAGCAAGACCATATTGTGAAGCTTTAATGGAAAAGGGATTATTATGTAAAGAAACACATGATAATGTCATTCGATTTGCTCCCCCATTAATTATTGAAAAAGAAGATTTAAACTGGGCACTTGAACGAATTAAAGAAGTTGTAACAAAATAATTGTTAAAAAGAGGTTGGGACAAAACTGTTATCATATATGAATATGGATTGATTAAATAATCGTTTCGGAAATATACTTCGCTTTCCGCGGGCGAGCGTTGAGCCGCTTCAGGCTTCGCCTTGCAGGGTATCAACCTGCTCTTTTCTCCCGCTGGAGTCTACGTATATTTCCTACACTTTATTTCAATTCTAGATTTTCATATACAGAAAATATGGTTTTGTCCCAACCCCTTTATTTTCATCACAGTCATAACTCAAGGAGGATTATCATGAAAAAGAAAGTTGTCTCAGTCTATCGTTTTGAAGATGACGTATTAAATAGATTAGAAGAAGAAGTAGATGTTACTTTATTTAACAAAGAAGACATAAATGAAAACCCAGAGTTTACTGCTGCTTTACAAGAAGCTCACGGAATTATTGGTTATGGATTAGAAATAAACGATAGTTTATTAGACAAAGCACCTAATGCAGAAATTTTCAGTAATGTGTCAGTTGGCTATAACAACCTTAATATTGACGCACTTACAAAACGAAATATTATGGCAACGAATACACCAGGAGTACTTGATGAGACAGTAGCTGATACTATGTTTGGCTTATTAATTGCGACAGCAAGACGCATGCCTGAATTAGATCATTATGTAAAATCTCACCAGTGGACAGGCGATTTAACGAGTGATTTTTATGGTACAGATGTTCATCATAAAACTATCGGAATCATTGGTTTAGGTCGTATTGGAGAAGCTATCGCAAATCGAGCTCATCACGGCTTTCATATGAATGTGTTATATCATAATCGCTCAAGAAATGAAGAAGCTGAGAAGAAATTTAATGCTACTTATAAAGAGTTAGATGATTTATTAAAGGAATCTGATTTTGTCGTCTTAATGACACCACTTACAGCTAGTACGGAAGGAGTGTTAGGAGCTCGTGAATTTTCGCTTATGAAAGAATCAGCAATATTTATTAACGGTTCACGTGGAAAAACTATTGTCGAAAAAGATTTAATTCAAGCATTACAACAAAAAGAAATTAAAGCAGCTGGATTAGATGTATTTGAACAAGAACCTGTTCAAAAAGACAATCCTTTACTTGATATGCCTAATGTTGTTACATTACCACATATCGGTTCTGCAACATATGCAACCGAGCATGCAATGTCTGAATTAGCTTGTGAAAATCTATTAGCTGGTTTACGTGGAGAAAAACCATCTTGCTTAATTAATGAAGCTGTCTGGAAAGATTAATTAAAGAGGCTGAAACAAAACTGTCTTAATACATAAAACATGTTTTGTTCCAGCCTTTTTTTCTTTTTGTTCGCTTATATGAATCAATTTCTGAATATTGATCATCAAACATAAAGCTCTTAATTGAGATACTAAAATAGATTATCAATTCATCCATATGAATAACTACTAGAGCTACACTAAGATAATAATTTTATCCATCCTAATATTGCCATCGTAAACATAATAAGCCAAAATAAACTTTGGCGCCATGTTCTAGGTATTACAAAGATATAAGAAGCTATTTTCATTAATATAGAATTATCGTTATTATTTGTGATAAATGATACTCCTTTCTTATTTTATAACAAATTTTGTCTTACTATATCCTTCTTTCGTTTTTTCAACAGATAGCATTGCAGGAAATATTGTTTTTAATTCTTCAACGTGTGAGATAACCCCTATCATCCTACCTGATTTCTGTATATGAATTAATGCATCAATTGCTTTGTGAAGTGATTCTTCATCCAATGATCCAAACCCTTCATCAATAAACATCGTATCCATCGAGATACTACCTTGAAAACGTTGAATAACATCAGACATGCCTAATGCTAAACTTAATGAAGCGATAAACTTCTCTCCACCTGATAATGTTTTTACGTCACGAGTTTGTCCAGTGTAAGTGTCATAAACATCTATTGCTAATCCACTTTGTTTTCCATAAGCTTCTTGTCGTTCACTACGAACAAGGTGAAATTGACCGTTTGATAATGTATAGAATCGTTCATTTGCGGCGTCTGTTATTTGATCTAGATAATCAATTTGTACATAGCGTTCAAATGAGATTTTACGACTATTTTGTCCTCTTAAGACGTCGTATAAATCAGATATCGTCGCTAATTGTTTTTCAAGTTGTGCAGTCTGTTTACTTAATGTTTCAATTTTTTCCTGTAATTCTACTAAACGTTTCCATTGCTGTTCCGTATGATTAAATTGCGTTACTGCCGCTTCATATACTTCCCGACTAGTCTGAACATCTTTTTCTAATGCTACTAAATCTGCTCGTTCTTTTCCTTTTAGTGCTTCCGACAGTTCGGCAATTTGTTTATTTAATGTAGTAATTTTTTCTTTAAACTGCGTAATCGTTTGGCATAATGTTTGTTGTGCTTCTTCTGTCTGTTTAGCCGATTCATAAGCTGTAATATCAACAAACTTACTTTTGGCGATCTTTTCATGAAAGGTATCATTTGCTTGTTGCAAACGTTGTTCTATTGTATCTACTTGAGTTTGCATGTTCTTAACATTTGTTTGTTCAGTTGTATATGTGAGTTCAATTTTTCTTAAAGATTCTTGTACTTTTTTCCATGCGTTTTCTAAAGTGTTGGCTTGTTTTTCTGTCCTAGCTAACGTTTCTTGTAAATGCTCTAACATTCGGAGCGATTCTGGAATTTCCCTAATTCGTTCATTAAAAGTTGCTTCCGTTGCTGTATAAGTCGTTTGCTTTTGTTGTACTGCTCGCTCCAATGTTGTTTTTTTATTAGTGAGATCTTCTAACGTTTTTTCTAGATTTTGTCGTGCTTCTTTTTGTTCTTTTATTTGTTGTACTTGATTTTCGCCTCTTGTAATCTCTTGTTTAATCGCTTTACCATTTTCAGTTATTATTGCTAACTGTTCTTCTAAGTTTTCATCTACAATGTTTTCTTCTGCTAGTTCGCTTTGTTTGGCTTTTAGTTGCGGGGCAAATGAACGATAAGTCGATTCTTTGTCCATATAATCTTGATAATATTTATCTAAATTACCTTTCTCTTTATCTAATGTTTCTTTTGTTATCATTTGTTCTTGTGATGTTGCCTTATTTGGGTGAGATTCACTTCCGCATACTGGACATGGCGAACCATCATGTAAATGAGCAGCTAACATAACCGCTTGATTTTCTATCCAAGAAGATTCGAGTTTATCATAAGCTTTTTTTCTTGTTTCATATTGTTGTTTAGCACGTGCTGATAATGTTGCTGCTTCTTCTTGTTGCTGTTTCATATCAAGAATGCTCTTTACAATATTATATTGCCGAAGTAAATCTTCTCTTTTTTTACGTGCTGTTTGTAGTTGTTCAACAATTTCATCTTCATTTTTTAACATTTCATTGATTGCTCGTATTTGTTCTGTTGCTTTTTCATTAGCCTGTTGCACGTTTAATAATGCATTATTTTCTTGTTTAATCTCATTATGTAACTCATGTAATGTTCGTTTCGTTTGATCTATTTCGTTTACTCTTGGTAAAAACTCTCGTAAACGTAATACTTCTTGTTTCAACTTTTCTCGTTCTTCTGTTTTACCCTCTTCTACTTCGTATGCTTTTGCTACTTTATCCCGTTCTGCTTTAGCATTTTCGAGACGCTTTTGCGTTTCCTCTTGCCTATTTAAAATATCTGTTAACTCTTTTTTAATCGTTTTTGCTTGTGTTTCATATGGAATAATTTGAGTAGCTCGTTCTGCTGCTTCTAATATTTTTTCTTTTTTCTCGATTTCAGGTTGATCTTGTTGCAACAATTTTTGTTCCGTTTGCTTAGCTTCTAATTCATCCAAGCGTTCATTCATATTTTTAGCTGTATAAAATATTTGTTGTTTTGTTTCTAATTGTTCATGTGAGCTTGTCACTTGGCTCTGATCGCTAGCAAGTTTTTCTTTGTAATAACTTACTTCTTTACTAAGAGCTGCAGACACTTGAGTAGCATGATAATGTTCATTTTGCAGTAATGTGAATAAATCACTTTCTTCTCTATGAGTAAATGATGATGAAATACTATCTATATATTGAGTGAGCTGGTGACTTTCTTGTTTATATTGTTGTTCTACTTCATCTCGACGTTCTTTTAATAGATGATTCATTTGTTGATATCGTTCTGTCTTAAACAACCTACGCAAAATTGCTTCTTTATTTTCTGTTTCAGATGTTAGTAGTTTACGAAACTCCCCTTGTGGTAGCATAACAATTTGTTTAAACTGATCTTGCGTTAAACCGATAATTTCTTCTAACTTCTGATTTATTTCTGACACCATTTGTCGATCAACGAGCGGAGATTCATCGTTATCTAGGACTTCGAATAATTCATACTTCTCTCCAGTACGTGTTTTGTTGCCTTTTTTTGTATGACCTAGTTGTCGTAAAATTCGGTAAGTCTTTCCTCTTAACTCAAACACTAACTCAACCGCAGTATGTACATCATCATCAGCAAAATCACTGCGAAGCATCGTCATATTCTCTCTATCAGATCCACTTGCACTTCCATACAATGCAAAACTTATCCCATCGAAAATCGTTGTTTTTCCTGCGCCTGTTGCACCTGAAATAACAAATAAATGATGATCTCCTAATTTAGTAAAATCAATTATTTCCGTATCCTTATATGGCCCAAAGGCTGTCATTGTTAGACATATTGGTTTCATGCATATGCTCCTTTCTAATTATTCATTATCTATTTTCAATAAATCATCTAGTATTTCTGTGAAAATCTGCTCAGCTTCCTCGTTCGCTTCAAAGCCTTTTACAGCTTCATAAAAACCTCGAAATAATTCTTGATCTGTCATTTCTTTCATTGGTTTCGATGTTTCACTTTGTTCCGTTTGATTTCTCATTCCATCAAAAGCACGTTTAACATGCATGGCATTTGGAAATATGGCACGAATTTTTTCCATTGGAGATAAGACTGGAACATCATCTAATAAGGTAACAAAAACATAATCATCATTTTTATTCATTTGTAAAATCTCAGCCATCGTCGCTTTCACTTCTCGCATATCTCTACGAGGAGTTAATAAACGTTTGTCAATCGTAGTCGAGCCAGCTTCATCCATCTCGACGACGTAATAGCCTTTTGCATGATTTGCTTCCGAGATAGAATACTTTAAAGGTGACCCAGAATAACGAATATTTTCTTGTTGGACATAATGCGCACGATGTAAATGACCTAAAGCTGTATAATCAAATGATGTAAAATGACTGGAGCGAACGTATTCAGCTCCACCAATCGAAAGAGGTCGTTCCGATTCACTTGTATTATCTTCAGGTTCTCCGTATGGTGTTACAAAAGCATGTCCGACATATATATGGCGAGCTGTTTTATCCATTTCTTTCTCAATTTGTTCGATAATTTTCTTCGTAGCATCATCATGTGATTGTATCTGTTCATCGTCATACATATGTTTAATAATACTTGGATCACAATATGGCACTAAATGAACATGTACCTCACCATGTTCATCATGTAAAATAACACGTGCTGGATTTTCCTCCACTTCACCGACAATATGAAATCCTTTTTCTTGCATTAATTTATTAGCAAAATGAAGACGACTTGGACTGTCGTGGTTACCTGCTACGGCGATTACAGGTATTTGCAAATCAATAACAATCGTACTTAAAATATCATCTAATAGTTGCACAGCTTCAGTTGGGGGTATTGGGCGGTCATATAAATCTCCCGCAATAATAACTGCATCTGGTTTTTCATCTTCTACTGCTTTTACAAATTGTTGTAAAATATATTGTTGATCTTCTGTCATATGTACACCTTGAACTATTTTCCCTAAATGCCAATCGGCCGTATGAAAAAATTTCATCTTAAAAATCTCTCCTTTACTTAAAACAATTCATTTTCTACAATAGTACGCTTTTCGATAACTTTAGTTTAGCATATTTGACGTCCGATAAATAAAAAACACCCTATCCTTCTAATAAGAATAGGGCAATATTATAAAAAAAGTTGTGTCGATGCAATGTAAACGAAAGCAAGTATCATTGCAATATGACCAAAACATAACTTAGGAAATATTCGTTTTTTATTTTCAGTTTGTGTATATTGTGAGCAAGTTACACAAAGTTTAGATAATCCTTTATTCGGTTTTTCACTCATTTGTTTCTCTCCTTAGAGAATAAAATATTGATAATCTAATCATACGTTATTCATACTACTAACCATAGCATTGACCTTATCAGACAAAAAACATAAACTGCGACATAAAATATTATGTTATCCACTGAGCTGAAAAAGGATTTATTTATATCCAATAATTAAAGAATAACTATCGCAGTCCGAATATATTCCGCTTTCCGCGAGAGAGCAGTGAGCCGCGAAGCACAGGACGTGCAAGTGCAGGCTTTGTCACAGGACGTGACGATCTTTGCCTGCCTTCAGGCTTCGCCTTGCAGGGTCTCACATCGGCTCTTACTTCCCGCAGGAGTCTCCATATATTCGGACTGCTTTGTATTTGCTGTTTACAGTTTTATTGGTTAACAACACTTTTTCAGTGACTGTTTTTCCTTGTTTGTAGAATTAACAATACTAACGTTTAATTTTCTTTGGTAATAAAAAGATAATATTAATTCAAATGATTTTTAAAAGTGAAAAGAGATATATTCGGTATCTTTTCTATTTATATCGGCAGTTTGGAGCGGAGGGTCGTTTACTCCTGTGGGAACAACGCGAGTCCGAAAATCCCTGTAGCAACACGGTAGTGTTGCTACAGGAGTTGAGGCCGTGCCCACGGAAAGAAACGACCCGGAGCGACAAAATGCCTAACACTAAACTAAATTATATATTTTTACGTCGCTGTTTCTGTCTACAACTCCCTATATGTGAAATCTTAAAGGTCATTAAATTGTTGTGTTTTTGATTGCCACATTTTGACTAGGTCATACAAGATTTTCGTTTCAATCGTACAAGTTTCCATCACTGGAATATCCTCATCCATATCGGTGAACAAGTCACTAATCGTCGTAATTTCCTTTTGTATTACCCAACTCGTTCGATTTCCGCTTCCTTGCACTACTTCTTTTTCTCCACATAATACATCATTCATCTCTTGTAATATATTCCATGACAATAATGAAGCATCTGTCATTAAAAACTCGCCTAATACTGCTTGTTCTGGCAGTTCGAATTCAATAACTAATCTTTTGCGCTGATGCTTTCCTTGGTTTAGCATCACTTCTTTAATCTCAAACATACTATTAATCTCCTTCATAAACAGGAAATGCAGAAATAATTTGCTCTGATTGATCTAAGTACATTCTAACAATAATACCTTCTTCTGTTAATCCTTCATACGTATTTCCAGAAATAAATGATTTTGTTTCATACGCTTCATTTATTGCATCGACTACGTCTTGAGAATCCCAATGGTCAGGGAAAAAAGATGATTTTCCTCCATTTGACTTTTTCTCAACATCACTAACGATAACCTGAGCTTCATACACTCCTTGTTCGTCTTCAGGTGTTTCTGTATCTTCTATAATCTCCCCTTTTCTCGTTGGCAGATTAGCATAATGAAAACCTACTGCTTGTCCTTTTTTATTTAATTCCCCTTCTAAAATGTGTTCAAGCGCATTGTCCCTAAAATATTCTAAATCTACTAACTCAGTTAATGGTGTAACTGCTGTTGATTCGTTCGTGTCTTTATCAGAATAAATTTGTGCCGTACCACATGCTGTTAAAACAAATAACACTAAGCTCAGTAATAATAACGACATTCGTTTCATATTTTTCACTTCCATCATATCAATTTTACTCTTTTCATTAAAAACAAAAACTGTTTTAGATCGATAATTAATCTAAAACAGCTTTTTCTTTTTTATTAATTATTATTGGCGTACTGTCTCATATGTTCAGTAATACCTGTTAAACAAATTGCTGATGAATCATCAGTCGTATCAAGTGTTACAGTTGACCCGTCTGTGGGAAGTGTTGCACTAAATACTTCTTCATATTCCTCTATAGATAATTTTTTACGGTTTGCAAATAAAGCTTTATGGTGATCAACATTTAAGTGATCGCGATAGTTTTCTTGAACAACTCCAGTAAAGAACTCGCCTACTGCACCTGAACCATAACTAAATAATCCTAATCTCTCACCTGCGTTTAATTCTTTACCTTCTAATAAAGAAATTAGCCCTAAATAAAGTGATGCAGTATAAATATTACCTACTTCACGGCTATATTGGATACTTACTTCTAAATTATTTTGTAAACGCTGTTTAGTTTCTTCATTACCTTCTTCTAAAAGAGTTTCTAATGCCTTAATCCCCATTTTTGTATAAGGTAAGTGGAAACAAATTGCTTCAAAGTCATCTAAACTTAATGATGTTTCTTCTTTATATTTGTTCCATACTTGAGAAACAAATGATAAATATTGTTCGTTTGAATATTTACCATCTACATACGCTACGTCAGAATATGTCGGACGCCAAAAATCCATAATATCACTTGTTAAAAATGTACTATCATTTTCAATTGTGATAATTTTAGGATTAGCACTAATTACCATTGCTACTGCACCAGCACCTTGTGTCACTTCTCCAGCTGTATTTAGTCCATAACGTGCAATATCCGAAGCTAAGACAAGTACTTTACTTTCTGGATTTAATGCAATGTGTCCTTTTGCTAATTGTAATGCTGCTGTACCACCATAACAAGCTTGTTTCATTTCAATCGTACGCGCATTTGGTTGTAAATCTAATAAACGATGCACGTAAACTCCTGCCGATTTTGAATGGTCAATTCCAGTTTCTGTTCCAAACATAACAAAATCTATTGCTTCACGATCTGCTTCATCTAAGATATTTAATGCTGCATTCGCTGCAAGTGTAACAGGGTCTTGTGATATCGGAGCAACTGCCATAGCATCTTGTCCAATTCCTATTGTAAACTTCGCCGGTTCTACATCTCTTGCAACTGCTAAGTCGTTCATATCTACATAATAATCTGGAATGTGAAATCCAATCTTATCTATTCCTATTTTCACGGTTTATTCTCCTTTACTTCCATATCCATTAACAAATATTTATCTAGAATCATAACTTTGTGATGTACTGAACATAATAATAATACATAAAAAGTCACATGTCTAGCACACCCGACACTCTTAAATAACAAACTCTATTTTCTCACACCTAAGCTATAAAGAAAAGTATTATATCCAAATATATTAATTTTATTACAATATCATCTAAACCCTTCCAACTTATACGAACTTTTAGTATAATTTAAGTAATTGTGACACTAAATAAAATTATTTATTATATAAAATAAATCTAGAGGTGATTTATTTGTTCAAATATGTTTCTTGGCTTTTCATTATAGTTGGCGCTAGTCTCCTATTGTACGGTGGCTATCAATTATACGACTCTAATTCTAATGAAAGTAAACGATTAGACGAAGCAAAATCAATCATTTCTGAAGACATTGTGACAGCTGAATCTGAAGTTGATTATGGTGATATTTACGATAACATTTATCAAGGAGATACAGTTGGCACATTATATATTCCACGTTTAGAACGTGAAATTCCAATTATTGAAGGAACGGACGAAGAAGAGCTAAAATATGGCGTAGGACATTATAAAGATACAGGTTATCCTGGTGAAAATAAACAAATTTTATTATCTGGACATCGTGATACAGTCTTTCGACAATTTGGTGATTTAGAGCATGGTGATGAATTTCATGTAAAAATGGAACACGGCACATTCATTTATGAAATTAGCGATCATGAAATCGTCAGCGCAGATAATACGACAGTCATTGATCCTAGTCGAGAGGAAGAGTATTTAACTGTATCCACTTGTTATCCATTTTCTTTTATCGGTAGTGCTCCTGACAGGTACGTGCTTTACGCATATCCGAAATAAACAGAACCGTCTTAGCAATTGGCTTTGTTAAAGCGGTTCTATTTTAATCGATTATTCAAGATATAAAAGGGAGATAAGTAAATTGATTGATGTTTTTACTGATGGAGCTTCAAGTGGCTCTCCTGGCATAAGCGGGGCTGGAATTTATATTAAAGATGCGCAACATACAAAAGAATTTAGTATTCCTTTACCTATTATGACAAATCATGAGGCTGAATTTCAAGCAGTCATTGAAGCGTTAAAGATTTGTATCCAGCATTACCCAACTGAAATTATCGCCTTACAAAGTGACTCACAATTAGTTGTTGATGCGATCGAAAAACGTTTCGTGAAAAATAAATTATATGAACCTTCCTTGAATGAAATTCTTGAGTTGATTAATCAATTTGCGCATGTTTTTGCCAAATGGATACCCGCAAAGCAAAATTTCCACGCAGATCGTTTAGCAAAACAAGCTATTTTACAGCAAAAAAACATATAAAAAATCGCTCCTATCATTTATTGGAGCGATTCTAAAACTTATTCTATTTCAAGATGAGATAGCGCTTCTTTTAAAGCGAGTAACTCCTCTTTTGATAAAGTGACACCTTTACCCATTTTCTCATGATCAGGTGCCCAGTCTCTTAAATCATATTTAGGTGCACGTCCATTCCAGCTAATTAAATTTAATTCTTTCTGCCAACCTTTTGAACCTTCCGACAACACAGCTATCGTTTCAACAATTTCATAACTAAATTTAGACACATTTATCCCCCTAGTCACAATTAAAATTTTATTTATTAATAATACCATAATACTAAATCAAATTCATAACAGGATAATTTAATTAACAAACAAGAATGTTTAGTTATAGACTTTTATAATCATACGTAACGTTCGTGTTTTGAGATACTACAATGAATTGATTCTAACTATATCATAAACTATATAAATAAATCTTATAAGGAATCTATCTGGAGTGATGACAATTGAAAAAAACATTCCTTTTTTTAATGAGCATTTTTTCATTAACAGCATGTAGCAAAATAATCGACATTGTAACAGATACAGAAACTACGATAGAAGACACTGGTTTACCAATTGCAGAAAATGCGTCAGAACTTCCGATTACTTCAGTTGAAAACAATCTCGATGAAAGATCGTTACTAGAAGAGGCTATAAAACAACAACATGAACTACATAAACTTGGGTTCATCACAAATTCATTCACCGATATGAATACAGCTTTTGTTTATTATCCACTTCACGATACATTTGGCTATAGTGCAACATACGAAATCCCGAATACGCAAACTTCCTTTACATTTGAAGGAGGTACATCATTTAATCATTCACATTATGAATCGATAGTGGATAAATTCGCATTCAAACAACAAATAAACAATCCATACATCTCACTACTATATGGTAAATATAACGATGAATTGGATGAAGATTATTACATAGTAGGTCATGATAATAATATGACCTACATATTACAAATTGGATCAGAAGAAGAAGGGTTTTCTGAAGAAATCGTACGACTTATCGGAGAAAGTTTACGTTCAGAAGTTGAAGGAGCATTTGATCCACTATATAACAACTTTTCCATTCTTCTATCAGATATCAAATTACCAAGCTTAAATGAACAGCGAGTTGCCATTCAAGATATACATTTATCTGTAAATACAATACTGGACACATCAGACATATTCATGACGTATTTATTAAGCGAAGAAGATATAATAACTTATCAAATTGCAAGTACAGAGCCACAAATTGAAAAATCCAATCAAAAAGCTAATACTATTACCTTGAATAATGGCACTAAAGTGAATCAATTTGAAACGAAAAGTATGGAACAGATTTTCCAATGGGATGATGGAACTAATTACTATACAATGACAGTTATGTTAAAGGATGATACTATCATTCAATCAGATGAAATAATAGAAATAATCGAATCTGCCCAAAAAGACACACGCACATTTGATGACGAACAATTTTTCCAATCTTTATCTGAACATCCAAAGAAAACTGATATAGATAAGCAATTATTAAACATGCTTGAAGATTTGAATCAATAAGCTAAAAACCGATTAAGATCATTCATCTTAATCGGTTTTTGTCATTTTTTATGGATTCGTTGTCCATAAGCCTGCAGATTTAAGGAATACTCGTTTATTTAATTTTAATTGAGCTACCATTAATTGAGCTAGATCTTCAGGTTGGAGTACGTTTTCTTCTTCCCCTGTTACTAACCCACCTTCTACAGCTAAATCTGTCACAACAGTACTAGGTGTTAAAGCTGATACACGAATATCATGCTTGCGTGCTTCCATTGCAAGTGATTCCGTTAAACCTAACACACCAAACTTCGAAGCACTGTATGCACTCGTTACAGGACCACCACGTTGACCAGCAGTCGATGAAATATTAATAATATCACCAGATTGCTGTTCGATCATGTTAGGAAGGACAGCACGTGTTACATAGTACATGCCAAGTAAATTCACTTGAATAATTCGTTCCCATTCCTCTACTTCTAGTTCTAAAAAGTTACCAAATTGAGCAATTCCTGCATTATTTATTAAAATATCTACTGAACCCAGTTGCTCAATGATTGAATCAATTGCTGTAGTAACTTGTTCATTTTCAGCTACATCTGCAGTTGCAACAACCACTTCTGCACCTTCTGCTCTTAATTCTTCTGCGACTTGTTCCACATGTTTTTCTGTAAGTGCGACAAGTCCAAGAGAAACCCCTTCTTTTGCTAACGCAAATGCTGTCGCTCGTCCGATACCACGCCCAGCACCTGTAATAATTGCTTTTTTACCTTGTAATGATTGTGTCAAATTTATCCGTCCTTTTATGTTATCTATATTTTTTTAAAAAAATTGATGAGAAGACTTTATTTTTATCTTGTTCATTGTTCGTCTCTTCATACTAGAATATCCAAACATTTTTTTCAAATAATCAATTTAATATCCAGTCTAACACGCCAATAACATCTAAAAAGACAATAATAATAGCTATTGGTACTACATATTTGATGACTAAATACCATGTTGCAAAAAGTTTTCTACCATAATTTGAACCTGAATTAATTTCATCTATCAATACAGATTGCGGCATTTTAAATCCGACAAACAGAGCAATCATTAACGCACCTATTGGCATTAAAATATTCGATACAAGATAATCCGATAAATCAAACATTGTTTTATCAAAAAGTGTAAAGTCACTCATCATTCCCGCTGATAATGCTGCTGGTATTCCGACAATGAAAATTAACAACCCAGTTGTCCATGTCACATTTGTACGGCGATTGTTATCTCCTTTTGTTATTGCTGCAACGATAATTTCTAACATAGAAAACGCAGAAGTTAATGTTGCAAATAAAAAGAGCAATAAGAAGATTACTAAAAAGAATGCACCAAAAGGCATTTGATCAAATACTGCTGGGAGAACGACAAATAGTAGTCCAGGACCATCTGCAGGTTCAAATCCAAATGCAAATACTGCTGGAAAAATTGCTAAACCCGCTAATATAGAAATAAAAATATTCATTAACACTATCGTTAGTGCAGATTTTGGTAAATTCTCTTGTTTAGATAAATACGAACTGTATGTCACCATCACTGATACTCCGACACTAATCGAAAAAAAGGATTGTCCCAAAGCAAAGAGAATCGTCTTTGAATTTAAATTAGCAAAGTCAGGATATAAAAAGAAGTGCAAACCTTCTGTAACGTTATCTAATGTCAATGAACGAATAATTAAAATAATAAATGCTACAAATAGTGCTGGCATCATAATTTTACTAGCTCGTTCAATCCCTTGCTGAACTCCTCTTGCAACGACCCAAATAGTAATGAGCATAAATGCTAATTGCGACAGAATCGCATAATAGGGATTAGAGATAAACGAATTAAATACATCACCATATGCTTGTTCTGGTAAGTTAGATAAATTACCTGCAAATGTTTCACCTATGTATAACAAAATCCAGCCACCAACAACACTATAGAATGATAAAAGAATAAAACAAGTAATCATTCCTAAGATTCCGATAAGATGCCAATTACTCCCCGGTGCAAAAAATGAATAAGCAGAGACTGCATCTTTTTGTGAACCACGCCCGATTACGAATTCGGCTAACAAAATTGGTAAACCTATAAACAGGGTAAAAATTAAAAAGATTAATAAAAACACGCCACCCCCAGACATACCAGCTATATAGGGGAATTTCCAAATCGCACCTAGACCGATAGCTGATCCTGCAGTAGCTAAAATGAACCCTAATTTCGAAGTCCATTGCTCTTGCTGATTCATATGCGCACTCCTAACTCACTTAAATAATATTAACTTACAATGTATGCAAACATATCTATTATACGCATAAATGGTTAAAAAGGAAACTTCAGATTAAAATTAAGTATCCTTTAGTTAAACATTTTTTATTATGTAAACAGAAAGGCTGCATTCATTCCCTGTATCAGTACTTTCAGATGAAAAAAGGTGAGTTTATAATTTAATAATTTTGCTATACTATGAACGAACAGCTGAAATAAGATAAATATTATAATTTTAGTTGAATAAATCATAGATATGAACGATAATAAGAACTAGTTCAATATACTCAACTAATAATTTCATAACAGTAAAGGAGCACAAACATGGTTAAATTATCTAATACGACAAAAGGACAACATATCATTGTCGATGAAAATCCCATTTCAAGTTGGTTATTTACAAATACGAAATCTGCTTGGATTTGGCTTATTTTACGTCTTTACCTCGGTTATTCATGGATTATGGCAGGAATAGGGAAAGTTACTTCCGATGCTTGGACAGGTAAAGAGGCTGGTACAGCTATTAAAGGTTTTTTAGGAGGGGCCTTAGATAAAGTGGAAACTGGTGATGTGCCCAGTTGGTATGCGATTTTTTTAGAAAACATTATTATTCCAAATGCTGTCCCCTTTTCTTATATGGTCGCCTGGGGAGAAGTTTTTGTTGGAATAGGCTTAATTGTTGGATTGTTAACCGGAATTGCCGCCTTTTTTGGCGCTTTAATGAATATGTCCTTTTTACTTGCTGGGACTGTAAGCACAAATCCCATCATGTTTGTTATTGCCATAGCATTAATTATGGCTTGGAAAGTTGCTGGATGGCATGGGCTTGATCGTTTGGTTCTCCCTCGTTTAGGCACCCCATGGACGAGAAAGCAATAACAGACTAACTAGAGAGACATTTCATAGAAAATAATAACATCTTATATCAAACATGAAAGAGGTTGGGTCAAAACTATATTTTCTGTATATGAAAACAGTTTTGTCGCAACCTCTTATTTTAAACATAACTTATATTACTAATTACTTTAATGCACCTGACTTATTTGCAATTTCTTCATGAATTTGCTCGACAAATTCATGAAAACCTAATGATTGCGTATCTTTTGTTCCGTAACGACGGACGTTTACACTGTTATCTTCCATTTCATTATCTCCGATAACTAACGTATATGGAATCTTTTTCGTTTGTGCTTCACGAATTTTATAACCTAATTTTTCATCACGGAAATCCACATCTACTCTAATACCTTCACGCTTTAATTTATCTTGTAATTCATTAGAGTAATCAAGATGAGCTGCGTTAGAAACAGGAATAACTTGCACTTGAACAGGTGCTAACCATGTTGGGAAAGCTCCTTTATATTCTTCAATTAAATAAGCAACAAAACGTTCCATTGTTGAAACAACCCCGCGGTGAATAACAACAGGTCGGTGATGTTTTCCGTCTTCACCAATATAAGATAAATCAAAACGGTCTGCTACTTGATAATCTAATTGAACAGTCGACAATGTTTCATCATGTCCTAATGCAGTCTTTACTTGTACGTCTAATTTCGGGCCGTAAAAAGCCGCTTCATCAATTGCTTCAACGTACGGAAGATCTAATTCATCCATTGTTTCTTTTAATGCCGCTTCCGCCATTTCCCACATCTCATCATTATCAATATATTTCTCTTTGTTCTCTGGATCGCGATAAGATAAACGGAAGTAAAAGTCTTCGATACCGAAGTCTTTATATACTTCTTGAATCAATTCTATCACTCGTACGAATTCTTCTTTAAGTTGATCAGGCCGAGCAAAAATGTGTGCATCATTTAATGTCATGCCACGTACTCGTTGTAGACCTGCAAGAGCTCCTGACATTTCATAACGGTGCTGCATACCTAATTCAGCAATTCTGACAGGTAAATGACGATAACTATATAAATTATTTTTAAATACCATCATATGGTGTGGACAATTCATTGGACGTAAAAATAATTCTTCATTTTCCATTTGCATTGGAGGGAACATGTCATCTTGATAATGATCATAGTGCCCACTTGTTTTATACAACTCAGCACTACCTAGTACTGGTGTATAAACATGGTCATAACCTAGCTTCTCTTCTAAATCTACAATATAGCGTTCGATAATACGGCGAATTGTAGCTCCATTTGGTAACCACATTGGTAACCCTTGTCCAACTTTTTGTGATACAGTAAATAACTCTAATTCTTTTCCTAATTTACGATGATCACGTTCTTTACGTTCTTCTAAAATACGTAGATGTTCTTTTAACTCGTTTTTCTTTTCAAATGCTGTTCCATAAATTCGTTGTAATTGTTGATTATTACTATCACCACGCCAATATGCACCAGAAATACTAAGCAATTTAAATGCTTTAATCTTACTCGTAGTTGGAACGTGCACCCCACGACATAGATCAAAGAATTCTCCTTGACGATAAATCGTAATCGAATCTCCTTCTGGGATATCATCGATTAGTTCTACTTTTAAATCGTCCCCAATTTCACGGAACATTTCTTTTGCTTCTTCACGTGTTACTTCTTCACGTTCGATCGTTAAATTCTCATCAATAATACGCTGCATTTCTTTTTCGATCTTTGGTAAATCTTCTGGTGTAATCACATGTTCCATGTCCATGTCATAATAAAATCCTTCTTCAATAACTGGACCAACACCAAATTTGACATCTTTATACAGTCGTTTAATCGCTTGAGCCATTAAATGTGCTGTTGAATGGCGCATAATATCAACACCATCTTGATCACTGTACGTAATAATTTCTAATGATGCATCTTCATTAATCGGACGTGTTAAATCATAAAACTCCCCATCTAACTTAATTGCTAATGATGAACGGCGTAATCCTGGTGAAATCGATTGGGCAATCTCTTCTCCAGTTACCCCTGTTTCAAATTCTTTTGTATTTCCATCTGGAAATGTAATAACTATCATAACAATCGCTCCTTCAGATATTTTAAAAACAAAAAAACTCCTCCCATACATAAAAGGGACGAGTATTATCACGCGGTTCCACCCTCATTTTCGATTATTTTAACACGTAAAATAATAAAATGATTCGACTTCATTACTCTTTAACGCACGAGATACGCTACAATTTACTATTATTTCGACTGTAGAGTTCAAAGGTGGTAATTATTTACTGTACATAGCGAAAGCTTTCAATCACGGCTTTCTTCCCTGTCTAGTACACATTAAATAATCGTGTCCTTCTCATAACTTTCATATGTTTACTAAAATAAATTATAACATAATATTTTTAGTTAGCAATTATTTTACATTAGCAACGAAGGGAAATTTTTCAGTAGAAAGTACTTGAACTGTTTCATTAAATATCCGACATAAACTATAGACTCTTGCCTCAATAGGAGATTCCGTATATAAATAAATGTTCTTTGGTGCTAATGCGATAAGTGGAGAAATAAAAGTTTCATTTTCATCAAGTTGCAGTAAATAAAGCGGTGTTTTCTTCATTTTATCGATTAGTTCTTGGTGTTGATACATCATCCCATTTGCTTGAAAGAAAAGAGGTTCTTTTTTCATTAATACATATATGCTATCAGTTTGATTTGGTCGATTTTTCATAAACTTCTTTATATTACTAATGAATTGTTCATGTACTTCATCTCGCTTCATTTCATCAATACCACATCCAACTGCTTGAGTTAGTTTATTATCAATTGATATCGTATTAAAAGTCACAAATGAATCAAAATAAGTTTCTTTCTCGTTACATAATTGTTCCATAAACAATGTAAAAAGTGCTTCAGATAAACTTTCTTCATTTGGAAAAATTGTCTTTACATAGTGATCATCTTGTAAAATCAGCTTCGTTTTATTGTAAATTCCCTTAAGCAACTGCGGATTTTTATAAAAATAAAAGTTTTTTGCGATGTCGGTTATTTTCTTTTCTAAACGATACGTTACATAAACTTCAACAAGACAGTGAATCCAAATACTAGAGTCAACTGTATCTTCGATTAACAAAACGTGACTCGAATCTCCCTTTTGTTCCCAACTAATGTTAATCGATTTTTCACTTTGAAATAAGACATCACAACAATACATTAATTCATGTTCTTTTTGAAAGTATATTTTCCTCAAAAACTCGCCTCCCACATCTCCCTGTTATAGAAAGTATATGGGTGAGGAAGCAAGAAAATGATGTAACAAAAAATCTTTCTACAAAATAATTTTAGTAGAAAGATTTCCTATTATCCATTACGATAATTTTTAGTATTAATATTCACTTCATAACTTAATTGTTTAATGCGCTCCATAATTCGTCCTGCTTTTACCTCTTCAATGCCACCTTTAGTTGATGTGGCTAAAATTTCTTCAAGTTGTGCCATCGTATAATTTGAAGTGAAAAAGACAGGTAATCCTTCCATCATACGATACTGTAATATCGTACCTAATACATCATCACGGAACCAAGCCGACATAGACTCTGCACCAATATCATCCAACATTAAAACATCCGCTTCTTTAAATAGATCAATCTTTTGTTGGACAGTATTCGTTGAAATCGCTTCTCCCATTACACGTACAAATTCTGGCATATAAATCAACATTGTCGCTATATCACTTTTCTGTAATTCATTCGCAATCGCGCCAAGAAAGTATGTCTTACCTACTCCAAATGGGCCTGACAAAAAGAGTCCTTGTTCCGGTAATTTTGTTTTTGCTTCTTTTATAAAATCTAGTGCTTGTTGAAATGCTGCACTACGTTTTGGATCTGGATATAAATCATTCATATTTGCATGCAAAATATCTTTTGGAACAGAAATACTTTGGATCAAACTAGCTTGTTCTTTTCGTTGTTCATAAATATCATGGTTCGGACATTTTTCATAAGCAACATGAATTTCATTATTAACATAGGATAATATTGGATAATACCCTTGAATAATATTTTGACATGATTCATAGTTTTGACAGTGTTCACAACGAATCGATTGCGTTGTATATTCATATAATTTATTTAATTGACGTTCAATTTGATCATCTGTGATGTCAGGGTGTTGTTGTAAAAATCGTTTAATGCGTGGATGGGCTAACGTTTCTTTTTTTATTGCTGCAAGTCGTTCTTTAAAAGTGTCGTTTTGCTCAATCCAGCTTTTTAATGAAGATTGGATTGGCTTCATTTACATCATTCCTTTAAATACATTAATTATCTTGTGAATTATATTCTTCTAGCATAGCTATCATTCTAGCCTGTTCGCGTTTTTCTTCTTCTGTTAGTTCTTCATCATGTTGTTCTGATTGATTTTTTCTTTCTTTAAACCAATCTGGAATTACTTCTTGTGATTGCTGTCGTCGATTCGGAGTTTTTCGTTGTTTAGACTTCTGTTCAGGTGGATGTAAAATATAATTCATTGCTTCTTTCGCTGTTTTAAATTTCATCCTTGACCAGTGACTTGCGATTTTTTCCAAATAAGGTCTCGAAAGTTGATTATTAGTCTGATGCATGACGTACGTTACTAAAACATTCATAACAGGTGTCGAAAGACCTTGTTTAATCATAACTTCGCTAACCATTTTCAAATCTTGTTCGCCTGCATGATCACCAATTGATAAGTCATCTAATAGTTGTTTAGTTGAAATAGACTCAAGTCGTTGTAATGATTTATCCATTTCGGATTTAGGTGCTTGGACAACAGGTTCTTCTTCTATTTGTTTCATAGCTAATTTCACATCTATGCCGCCTTTGCTTTCCCGAAACAAATCTCCACATGCGGCATGCAATTGCTCGATGTCTAATTCATTTTCCTCCGTTAAAGCCCAATTAATTGCTTGTTCTAATTGAAATAACTCTAAATTATATAGTTGCTGTAATTGTGTAATAATTCGACGATTTCTCTCTGATAACACTTTTGTAACAGGAATCATTTTTCGTTTTAATGTTTGACTTAATAAAGAAAAGTCAATTGGTTTTATCGGAATTCCTTCTGTTTCTTCTGCTATAGAAGGTGTTTTCTGTTCTATATTATTCGGTTGAATTGTTTGAAACACTTCGTTAAATGTAGCTGTTACCTCTTCTTCTGCTAAAATGCTTTCCTCTAGCATTTGATTCAGATACATTTCCTTCAGGGAAGTGAATTTCATACGCCCTATTTGACGATATAATAGTTCAGATAACATTAAATCAGTAAAAAAATCAGCCGGTCGAAATGGTGGTATAATTTGATACACATAAATAACTTTATCTTCACGTTCCTGTTTAAATGTTTTTAGTAAACCTATACCTTCTAGTTTAATTCTTGCTCCATAAATTTTATCTAAGGAAAGATTTAAATAGTTCATCAATGTATGATGTGTTTGTATTGTATCATCTTGCTGCATCTCTTTTTCTTGCAAGAGGAGATGGTAAAGGCTAATAGCTTCAATGCCTAATAATGGTTGATATAAATGTGTCAGTGATGCTAAATAATCTATTGGTAAACTTCTTTGTAGGTGCACTTCATATCCATCAATTGGCAATATTTTCCCTATGTGTTGCATTCCGATCCCTCGTTATTCTTTCTCATTCTTTTTCCGCTCTTTTTGATTGTAAAATTTCTTTTAATTCATCTAAAAAGAAATTTATGTTTTCAAATTGACGATACACGGAAGCAAAACGAACATAAGCAACTTCGTCTATTTCCGCTAATCGATCTAGCACCATTTCTCCTATTTGTTGACTACTTATTTCTGCTTGTTCTGAATTTCTAATTTCTTGTTCTACTTCTAGTGCTATTTGTTCAATTTCATCTATTGTTACTGGACGCTTTTCACAAGCCCTCATTAATCCACGAATCAATTTATCGCGGACAAATTCTTGTCTTGTACCGTCCTTTTTTACGATAATTAATGGTGTTTCTTCTTTTCTTTCAAATGTTCGAAAGCGGAATCCACACCTTTCACATTCACGGCGTCTCCGAATTGCTTCACCATCTTCAAATGGTCGCGAATCAAGAACGCGTGAACTTTTATGATAACATTTTGGACAATTCATTCTTCACAACCCCATTCATCTTCTAAAAACGTACGTATCATAAATCAATTTTTTCATTTATTTTACTATCTCATACACGAATTTTACATTTGGTGAGAGATGTGTTTACTTTCATTAAATCCGACTAATATTTGCACGCATGGCTTCAACTCTTAAGCTTTGGACATCTATCTTAATACATAAATATGGATTGATTAACTAACCGCTTCGGAAATACACTCGGCTTAAATTAATTTATCCACATTTATATAATATATTTTTTTCCGGGTTCAAGAATTTCGAAATCATACTTTTCCTATAAGAGTCAGTCGTTTCCATTCAAGTAAATTTGGCTCACAAAGTTAAAACATATACTCATTATATATTATCTTTAATCATTCGTGTTTTTAATTAAATTACCTTATTATGAAATTGATTTGCTATATTCCTATATTTTATCATGTTTTGCGTAAAATTACATCATCATCGATTATTCTAAAAAAAGTATATCGTTTATCCGAAAGTATTTTTACTAAAAATAAAAAATTGCCCAGATTTTAACTGGACAATTTTTTATGTGTTTATTTATACATTTACTGTTTCTTTAGTTTTTTTTAGAGAAGCTCCGACGAAGTTTGCTAAATCGACTACTCGTGCAGAATAACCCCACTCGTTATCATACCATGCAAGTACTTTTACTTTATTATCGCCCATTACCATTGTTGTTAATCCATCGATTGTTGCTGATTCTGTTGTCGTAGCGTAATCAATTGATACTAATGGTTCATCACTATATTTTACAATACCTTTTAATGAACCTGCTGCTGCATTTTTAAATACTTCATTTACTTCTTCTGTTGTAACGTCTTTTTCAACATCAACTACTAGATCAACTAAACTGACGTTAGGTGTTGGGACACGTAAAGCCATTCCGTGTAACTTTCCACTTAAGTGAGGAAGTACTTCACCTAATGCTTTTGCAGCTCCAGTTGAAGTTGGAATAATAGACTGTGCACAAGCTCTTGCACGACGTAAATCTTTATGTGGATTATCTAGACTTTGCTGATCACTTGTATAGGCGTGAACTGTTGTCATTAATCCATTTTCAATTGTAAAGTGTTCATCAATTACTTTTGCAACTGGCGCTAAACAGTTTGTCGTACATGACGCGTTAGAAATGATATCGTCTTTTTCAGGATCATATGTTTCTTCATTTACCCCTAATACGATTGTATTATCTACATCTGTTCCAGGTGCTGTAATAATTACTTTTTTAGCTCCTGCTTCTAAATGACGGCTTGCACCTTCGCGTGAGTTAAACTTTCCTGTTGCTTCTATTACGATATCAATATCATTTTCTTCCCAAGGTAACTTTTCAGGTTCACGAGAATTGACGTGTAAAATTTTTTGATCATTAATTAAAAATCCATCTTCTAAGATTTCTATATCACACTCAAAGATACCATGGACAGTATCATACTTAATTAGATGTGTTAACGTCTCTTCTGGATAACTTGCATTAATCGCAACAACATCTATATTTTCATCTAAAATCGCTTGACGAAACACCATTCGTCCAATTCTACCAAATCCATTAATGGCAACTCGAGTTTTTCTCATTAAATAGTCCTCCCAATATGTGCTACACTTATTGTTTTGTTTTCATAATTAGTATAACACATTAAGGAAGAAATGTGCTACTATTTATAAATGTTTTATTAAATTTTTCTTTAATAAAAGCAAGGAGGCGTATTCTTATTCACTTTATCGTAATTTGTTTTGTGTAATCGTCTTTATATTTACGATAAAAATTAATCATAGGTGCTATTGTTTCAGCTAAATCGACACTCTTTATCGACGTAGCTGCTAAATCTCTCGTAATAAGTGTCGTATCATAAGATGAGTGAATGATGAAATAATCCATTGCTTCCTTTTCAACGTGTAACCATTTTCTTAATGGCGCAAATTGTAAAATATTTTTCATAAGAGATACTGGTATTTTTCCTACTGGTGGACGCCCTAAATAATGATGGGCAATCATTTTTTGTAATTCTAACATTGTATATGGATTTGGATCAGTTAAATGATATGTTTTCCCTTCACCTACTTGATTCATACTTACATAACTAGTCGCTTGTAAGACGTAATCACTTGAGACAAAATTTCCCTCTGGAGAATCTTTATCTTCCTCTAAATATGGAATGACAGGTAGGAAACTTAATGTGTCATACATATTGAGCATAAAATATAAGCCATCAAACTTAGTCGTTTCTCCTGTTTCGGAATGACCTTTCACAATGCCTGGTCGGATAATCGTCGTTGGTACAACATCTTTTAATCTATCAACTAACACTTCCGCATCATATTTAGTACGTTCATAATGATTACGGAATGTTTGATGCATCTCTAATTCTTCTTCATAAATACGTCCTTCGCGTGTACCTGATACATATGCTGTACTAAAATAAATGTATCGTTGTAAATTCGGTAATGTTTGCACCCATTCATTCACTTGATTTGTGCCATGTACATTTACTCTTTCAGCTAAATATTCCGGTACAGCCAAATCGTAAATTGCTGCTAGATGAAAAACATGCGTGATGTCATGCGCAATATGTTCCTGAATATCACGATTAATGCCGATATTATTTTGTGTAATATCACCTACTAATATTGTACATTTATCTAACGGTAGTTGCTGATCCTTGTCTAATTGGTGTAATTTTTGATAAGCAGCTTTTTCTTCTGATAATAAAACTAGTAAATAAATATGGTCGATTTCATCTGAATAATCTTGATAAAGTTGTTGGATTAAACTAGATGTTAGAAAACCTGGAAAGCCTGTTAAAAACAATGTTTTACTCATAACAAAGCTCCTTTATTCTATTTTTATTATAATACTTGCCATTTCGTTAAGATGCGTTCTAATTGTTCGTGGGATTCAGAAACTATACCATTATTATCAATTGTTGCATCAGCCATTTCTGCTTTTTTACTTACTGGAATTTGTGAATTAATCCGTTGTTGTGCTTCAGTTTCTGTACTATTATCTCGCTCTACAATACGTTTAAGTTGTACATCTGAATCGACAGAAACAACGATAATTTTTTCAACATAATCAGTTAATTTACTTTCATATAAAAGTGGGATGTCTAAGACTACAGCTGGGACTTCTTGTTGTACGTAAGCATCCCGCTGTTTTAACATTTCTTTGCGAATGGCTGGGTGAATAATATCATTTAATTGTTTTCTTTTTGCTTCATCTTGAAAAACAATCGCACCTAACGCTTTTCGATCAAGTGTTTCATCTTCTTGTAAAATCTGTTCACCAAATGTTTCTACTATTACTGTATATGCATCTTCGCCTGGTTCTACTACTTGACGAGCTATAAGGTCTGCATCTACTACAGGGATTTGCAAAGTTTTAAAGTGGTTCGCTATAGTACTTTTTCCTGTACCTATACTTCCAGTTAACCCAATAATTAATGTCATGTACATCATCTCTTTCTAGTAAAATACTATTTATAACCGTTGACAAGACGGACATATGTGTGTGCCACGTGCAGCGGTTTTCATTTTCTCTATAGTATCTCCACAGTGTTGACATGCTTTTTCTTCTTGGCCGTAAACAAATAACTGTTGTTGAAACATACCCATTTCACCTTCGCCATCAACATAGGAACGAATCGTTGTCCCACCTTGGGCTACTGCTTTTGATAATACGATACTTGCTTGTTCATAAATACGTTTAACTTCCGCTTCAGATAACGTATTTGCCCGACGTTCTGGGTGAACTTGCGCTAAAAATAATGTTTCATCAACATAAATATTACCTAACCCAGCTATAATTGTTTGATCAAGTAAAGCTGCTTTAATTACTCTTGTCGTGCGCTGCAACTTATCATATAAATAATCAAATGTGTAAGCAGCTTCAAACGGATCTGGACCTAGTTGCAATAATGGCTTTTCTTGCAATTCCCTTCCAATCGGAAATACGTGCATCGTACCAAATTTCCTAACATCGTCGTAACGTAATTCTAAACTATCAGTGAAATGAAATATAACGTGCGTATGTTTAGTTATAGGTTCAGCCGCTTCGACAACGCGATATTTCCCTTCCATTCGTAGATGGGAAACAAGTACAACATCATCGAGGTAAAATAATAGAAATTTACCTCGACGCTCTATACTTTGAAATGTTTGATGAATTAATAGTTGTTTAAAATGATCAATATCATCTGGCTGTTTTATAATTTTCGGCCAATGTACCGTAATGTCTTCAATTTGTTTGTTTAATACAAATCTTTCTAGAGTTTTTCGAATGGTTTCTACTTCAGGTAATTCTGGCATGTAAACTTATTCCATCCTTTCCTTAATCTGCATCAAACCATGTCTTTCCATGTGCATAATCTACTTTTAACGGTACATCTAATTGTACGGTACTATCCATTACCTCTGGAACAAGTTCAATTAATGTATCGAGTTCACTTTTCGGTGCTTCGATAATTAATTCGTCATGCACTTGCATTAGGACACGTGATTGTAGATTTTCCTTTTCTAATCGATGATCAAGGTCAATCATCGCTTTTTTAATAATGTCTGCCGCACTTCCTTGAATTGGTGTGTTCATTGCAGTACGTTCAGCAAAACTTCGTTGATTAAAATTACTGCTCGTAATTTCAGGTAAGTAGCGACGTCGTTTCATAATTGTTTCGACGTATCCTTGATGTTTCGCTGTTTGCACAATATCTTCCATATATTTCTTTACATCTGGGTAAATCGTTAAATATTGATCGATAAATTGTTGGGCAGCTTTACGTGTAATTTGTAAATTTTGTGATAGTCCGTAATCACTTATACCGTAAATAATACCGAAGTTTACTGCTTTAGCTTGGCGGCGCATATTACCATCTACGTCATCACGTTCTACTTGAAAAACGTCCATTGCTGTTTGTGTATGAATATCTTTATTTTCTTTAAAGGCTTCCATTAATTTAGCATCTTGTGAAATGTGAGCGAGCACACGTAATTCAATTTGTGAATAGTCTGCCGCAAATAGTACCCAATCTTCTTCTGATGGAATAAATGCTTGGCGAATTTTCCGTCCTTCTTCTAAACGTATCGGGATATTTTGTAAGTTCGGATCAGTTGAACTTAATCGTCCTGTTTGCGTTAATGCTTGGTTAAAACGTGTATGAATTTTGTTTGTTTCTGGATAAACAACTTTTAGTAACCCTTCTACATAAGTAGAATGTAATTTTTTCAATTGGCGATAAAGGAGAATCTTAGAAATAATTTCATGTTCAGGTTCTAACTTTTCTAACACATCTGCTGCCGTTGAGTAGCCTGTTTTTGTTTTCTTAATTACAGGCAATTTTAATGTTTCAAATAAAACGACAGACAATTGCTTAGGTGAGTTAATATTGAATTTTTCTCCAGCTAAATCATGAATCTCTTGTTCAATTGTATCTAATCGACCACTTAATTCTTCGCCCATTTCTTTCAAACGTCCGACATCAACTTTTACTCCACGATGTTCCATTTCAGCTAATATAGAAGCAAGTGGTAATTCTAATTCAGTAAATAATTTCATTTGTTCATTATCTTGTAAATCTTGGACATATTCATCCTTTAACGTATAAATAATATCCGTTTTTCGAGCGACATGTTCAGCTAATTCCTCAAATGCTGGAGCTTTTAATTTTGCACCTTTACCATATATTTCTTCATTCACATGTACATCACGAATACCAAAACGTCTACCAATTGTCGCTATCTCATTGTTATTCACAGCGGGATTTAATAAATAAGCAGCTAATTGTAAATCAAATGTTACACCTTTTAATTGAATACCTCGATGTAATAAAGCAACTTTTAAAGCTTTTCCGTCATAGACATATTTCTTTTTCGAACTATCTGAAACCCAATGTTGAAAGACTTCAGATTGTAAAGCTTTTTCAGTTTCAATAACATAACTTCCGGATTCATTCGTTATCCCTATCGCTTCGATTTTCGCATCATGATAATTGTCTGTAATCATTTCTAATTGCAATGCTTCTTTACCCGTGAAAAAATCTTCCGAAAATGTTTCGATAATCTCATAATCGAACGCTTCTAATTGCGTCTCAGGTATATCACCGCCTTTTTCACTATGAATCCGATCGAGTAGTTGACGGAATTCCAAATCTGTAAATAACTGATGAATATCATTGTATTCATACCCTGTAAACTCTAAATCTGCTAGGGATATTTCAATCGGAGCTGATTTATCAATTGTTGCTAGATCTTTACTCATGAAAGCATCTTCTTTATACGTCGTTAAGTTTTCATTTAATTTTTTCGCAGTAATGTTACCTAAGTTATCATATACATTTTCTAACGTCGTATATTCTTTCAATAACCTTGTTGCTGTTTTTACTCCTACCCCTGGTACTCCTGGAATGTTGTCTGAGCTATCACCCATTAAAGCTTTTAAATCAATAATTTGATCAGCAGATAATTCCATTTTGTCAATTAATGATTGTGGCGTATAGGATTCAACTTCACTTACACCCTTTCTCGTAACATCAACGGTGACGTGTTCTGTAACGAGTTGTAATAAATCTTGGTCTCCTGAAATTACTTTTACTTCCCAGGATTCTTTATCCCCCGCTTCTGCTAATGTCCCGATAATATCATCTGCTTCATATAAATCGAGTTCATAATGTTTAATATGAAAAGCATCTAACAATTCACGTGATAGTGGAAATTGCTCTGACAATTCTGGTGGTGTTTTCTGACGACCACCTTTGTATTCTTTATATGTAGAATGACGGAACGTAGTCTTTCCCGCATCAAAGGCAACAAGCATGTGAGTTGGCTGTTCCTCTTCTAAAATGTTTAATAAAATATTCGTAAATCCATATAGCGCATTCGTATAAACTCCTTTTTCATTGTGGAGTAATGGTAACGCATAAAAAGCTCGAAACAATAAACTATTTCCATCAATTAATACTAACTTTTTCGACATAGAAAAACCTCCTATCATTATCTTTTAATTTTAAAGTAAAAAACTGTAGAGGTAAAGGAAACACACTGATTGACGAACGAAGTGAAGGCAGAAGTGATGTTGACGTTAAAAATATTATGTTATACACTGTGCTGAAAAAGATTTGATCTATATTATATAGTTTGAATAAAACTATCGCAGTCCGAATATATTCCGCTTTCCGCGGGCGAGCAGTGAGCCGCTTCAGGCTTCGCCTTGCAAGGTCTCACATCGGCTCTTTTCTCCCGCAGGAGTCTCCATATATTCGGACTGCTTTGTATTAGTTTTTTGTAGTTTTATTTACTAATGACACTTTTTCAGTGACTGTATTTTTGTTTCTTGAAATAATTATGTCACTTTTTAACTATCAATATTTACAGTAAAAATATATTGTTAATTTGTATGCTTAGTAAAATTAAAATGAAACTTATAACCATATTCTATGCATCAAATATAGCGAAGGAAAAGCACGGAGACTCCTGTGGGAAAGCGAAGACGATTATACCCCGCAGAAAGTGGTTTTCTTTCGAGGCAAACTAAGAACGCGACGTCCTGTCGCAACGTTTGCATTTGCACGTCCTGAGCTTCGAGGCTAATCGCGAGCCCACGGAAAGCGCAGTGCTTTTCCGTAGCGAGAGTTTAGCAATATATTTTATTGATAGATTATTAAATATAGCCATTACCTCGCAGTTTCTGTCTACTACGCTCTTTCTTCCTTATTAAATTAACTATCTCACCATGCTCTTTGACTATATGAAAAAACTGCTTATCAGTATTTTTACCGATAAGCAGTTTAATTATTATGATCTTACATAGCCACCAAATTTTTCTTCGATTGCTGTAACAATTTCTTTCATTGATGCATCTACTTCTTCATCTGTTAATGTTTTATTAGGATCTTGATAATGAATGTTAAATGCAAGTGATTTTTCATCTGCTTTTACATTATCACCTGTGTACACATCAAATGCTTCAACCTTTGTCACTAATGGTGCACCTACACGTTTAACTTCTGATTGGATATCTCCAGCTTGAACTGTATTTGATACAACAAAAGCAATATCTCGTAGAATAGACGGATACTTCGGTACAGGCTCATACATTAGTGGATCACGGTCTAATTGTAAAATATACTCCATATCAATATCAAAAACATACGTTTCTTTTAAATCACGCTCATTTGTAACTGCTGGATGAACTTGACCTAAAAATCCAATAGCAACATCACCATGATATAAAGTAGCACAACGACCTGGATGCATATCTTCTACTTTAGCTTGTTGATACGTAACATCTAAATTTAAATATTTAAATAGGCCTTCAACAATTCCTTTTACAACATAGAAATCAACTTGTTTTACTTCTTCTTGCCAAGCGTGGTCTAACCAATGACCAGTAATAGCACCAGATAAACGTAAATATTCTTTAGGTTGTTTTGTCACTTCTTGTTCTTCTGATAAAAAGACAGAACCAAGTTCATACAAGCCAACATTTGCTTGTTTACGTGCCACATTGTATGTTAAACGGCTTAAAAGTTCAGGAATTAAACTTAAACGTAAATATTGATGGTCTTCACTCATTGGCATTGCTAACGAAACTGGTTTTAGATCATTCGATAATTCCGGACTAACAAATGATGATGCGTCTTTTTTATTTAATAATGAATACGTGATAGCTTCTGATAAGCCGATACTTTGTAAGTAGCCATTTACTTCACGACGTAATAATTGCTCATCAGATAATCCACCTGGTTTAGATGCATTTGCTGGTAATGTATATGGCAAATGATCATATCCATAAATACGAGCAATTTCTTCTAACATATCTTCAAAAATAGTAATATCACCACGACGTGTTGGGATAGTTACAGTAATGTCATCACCATTAACTTCATAGCCAAAACGTAATTTACGTAAAATAGCTTCCATTTCGTCATTAGATATTGCTGTTCCTAAACGACGATTTACCACTTGTGTATTAATGTCTACTGTCCAGTCATTTCGGTCTAACTCATCAACTTCAGCTACACCTTCTACAACAGTTCCGTTTGCGTATTTCGCCAACAGTTCACAAGCACGAATACCTGCTTCACGTACACGATTAGGGTCAATTCCTCTTTCATAACGAGTACTAGCATCACTACGCAGTCCTGTTTCTTTCACTGTTTGACGGATAACTTGTCCATCAAAATATGCAGCTTCTAGCAAAATCGTAGTCGTAGCATCATTTACTTCCGTATCAGCTCCGCCCATTACACCTGCAAGCGCAATTCCTTTTTCTCCATTCGTAATGAGAAGGTTATCTTCACTTAACGTGCGTGTCTGGTCATCTAACGTTACAATTTGTTCTTTCTCCTTGGCACGACGAACAACGATTTCTTTTGAATTTAATAAATCATAGTCAAACGCATGAAGTGGTTGACCATATTCTAATAATACATAGTTTGTAATGTCAACAACGTTGTTAATCGAGCGAACTCCTGCTGCTAATAAATAATTTTGCATCCATAGTGGTGCAGGCTTTACTTCTACATCTTTAATAATAAACGCTCCGTAATACGGACAAGCTTCTAGATCATCAATTTTTACTTCTACATAGTCTGCTACTTTTTCATCTGATGATGGTAATGTTGGCTCAGGAAGAGTAATATCTTCATCCAAAATTGCTCCAACTTCATAAGCTACACCAATCATACTAAGTGCATCTGCACGGTTTGGTGTTAAATCAAACTCTAATATTGCATCATCTAAATTTAGTAATGCGTCTACTTCCTCACCAACAACTGCATCTTCTGGTAAAACGACAATTCCTTCAGCATATTGCGAATGAACAAAGCGCTCTCCAACACTTAATTCTTGTAAGGAACAAATCATACCGTTTGATTCAATGCCACGTAATTTCACCTTTTTAATTTTAAAATCACCTGGTAAAACTGCACCTGGCTTTGCTACAACTACTTTTTGACCTTGGGCAACGTTTGGTGCACCGCAAATAATTTGCAATAATTCTTCTTCTCCAACATCTACTTGACATAATTTTAATTTGTCTGCATTTGGGTGTTGTTCACACTCTTTTACATATCCAACGACGATATTGTCACTCGTCTCTGAAATTACATATTCAATACCATCTACTTCAATTCCTGATTTTGTAATTTTTTCTCCAAGTTGTTCTGGAGTTAAATCGCCATAATCAACGTAATTTTTTAACCAATTTAATGATACTAACAATCTTACTACCTCCTCTTATGCTTCATGAAACTGCTTTAAAAAGCGCATATCATTTGTGTAAAACCTACGAATATCTTCAATTCCATATTTCAACATCGCAATACGATCTGGTCCCATTCCGAAAGCAAAACCAGTATAAACATTTGGATCATATCCAGCCATTTCTAATACAGATGGATGAACCATTCCAGCACCTAAAATTTCAATCCATCCTGTCTGCTTACAAACGGAACAACCTTCACCACTACATACTTTACAAGAAATGTCCATTTCAACAGACGGTTCTGTGAACGGGAAGAAGCTTGGGCGTAAACGAATGTCACGATCTTCACCAAACATCTTTTTCGCAAATAAATCTAACGTTCCTTTTAAATCACTCATACGAACATTTTTATCAACGTATAGTCCTTCAATTTGTGTAAATTGGTGCGAGTGTGTTGCATCATCGCTATCACGTCGATATACTTTTCCTGGACAGATCATACGAATCGGTTCTTGACCATCTAATGCTCGCATTGTTCTAGCTTGTACAGGAGATGTATGTGTACGTAATAATAATTCATTTGTAATATAAAATGAATCTTGCATATCACGTGCTGGGTGTCCCTTAGGTAAATTTAATGCTTCAAAATTGTAATAATCCGTTTCTACTTCTGGCCCTTCTCGAACTTCATAACCTAAACCAATAAATAAGTCTTCAATTTCTTCAATAAGTGATGTTAATACATGTGAACCACCAAATTGAACTGGTCGGCCAGGTAATGTCACATCAATTGTTTCTTTTTCTAGTTGCTTTTCTAACTGCTCTAGTTCAAGTGCTGCCTTTTTCTCATCGATTGTTGCTTGAATAGAGGCACGTACTTTATTAGCTAATTCTCCAATAATTGGACGTTCTTCCTTCGATAACTTCCCCATTCCACGTAATACTTCTGTTATGGAGCCTTTTCTGCCTGTATAGGCAACTTGAATCTCTTGTAATGCTTTTAAATCTACAACATTTGCTACTTTTTCAATTGCTTCTTGTTCTAACTGCTTTAATTGTTCTTGCACAATAATACCTCCTTTAATTAATGACAATAAAAAAAGCCTTCTCCCTAAAAGAAAGGGACGAGGCTATTATTTCGCGGTACCACCCTTGTTGATACGTAATTGTATCCAACTTGAGTTTGATAATGGATGAACTTTTCATCCAGAACACGATTAAGTGTCAGCTCGAGAGTGAATCATAACAAATAAATGAAGAGAAATGTTTGCAGTCAAGACACTTCTTCCCTAACTTCATTAATTCTTTTGTTACTTGGCTCTTTCTACGCTATTTCCAATATGAAACTATACAACAGTATATACAAGGTCGCTTTGTTATGCAACTATTTCACCATTTCATATAATAAAATACCTGTTGCGACACTTACATTTAATGACTCTGCCTGACCGTAAATTGGAATTTTTACTTTTCCATCTGCTTTATCAAGTATCGTTTGTTGAATCCCTGCACCTTCATTCCCAACTATTAAAGCACTTTTTTGTGAAAAATCAATTTCCTTTAATGGCTTAGCGCCTTCAAGCGCACTAGCCCACACTGTATAACCTGCTACTTGTAAAGCTGCTACTGCCTCATTTGTTTCTACTTCTTCTATCCGGATATGAAATAGCGATCCTTGCGTTGCTCGAATAACTTTATCATTATAGACATCAACTGTCCCTTTACCGATTAATATTTTTGCTACACCTGCCGCATCTGCTGTTCGAATGATTGTTCCCACATTTCCTGGATCTTGTAATCCGTCTAAAATTAAAACTGGACCACCATCTCGTTCGTTTATTTCTTTCATGTGAACGACAGCTGCCACGCCTTGTGGTGTACTCGTTTGTGTAATTGATTTAAACACTTCATCAGACACATGAGTAATAGCATAATCTGACCACGATTTAGAGATAGTTGCTTGTTCATTCACTATAATCGTCTCCATAGTAAAGTTACTATGGATTGCCTCTTCAATTAAATGATGTCCCTCAATGATAAATTGTCCTGTACGCGTACGATATTTTTTTGTTTGTAATTTTCGCCAATTTTTCACTTGTTCATTTTGTATCGATGTAATCAATTTCATCAGTCCTATATTCATTTATCTCTATCATACATATTTCACTAGGAATCGGTCAAACTATTGTAAAAAAGGAGGGATAGCTAGATGGATTTAGATATTCGCCAAGCTATTTTGCATAATATTAAAGAAAACTCAGAAGACCAACTTGAAGCGACAATTGTGGATGCAATAAAAGATGGGGAGGAGAAATTACTTCCTGGATTAGGATTCCTATTTGAGTTAATTTGGAATCAATCTAATGATGCAAATAAAATCGAGATGATTACCGCACTAAAACAAGGCGTACAACAGTCATCTTCGTAACAACTATTGCTTTAGCCCTATTTCACTTGCCCATTATCTCTATTATTTGTATAATATAAGGAGATAAAGTGGGGCGATATGATTGAATAAGATTAATGATTACTTAGCAATCTTTACACTTCCAAATGTAACAGCTGGACATGTACAACAAAATAGTAATTCAACTCAATTAGGCGATTTTCATACGATGTTATTAGAGAAAATGAATCTTGCACAACAAATGAACCAACAAGACTTCGGTATAGGTGCAAGTGACTTATCATCATTCTTTTTACCAACTATGCAATCTATGCCTAATGCATCAAGTCAGCATAACCCTTTTGAAACGCCTTCTTATGAACAAATGACCAATGCTTATGAAGCTAATATTCCTGTAACTACTCCAGAGGCGACGACAAATTTAAAGAAACAACCTCCAACGAGTAAATACAATGGATTAATTGAACAAGCAGCAAAAAAGCACGGAGTTGATGTTAATTTAATTCATTCGATTATTAAAATGGAATCAAATTACAACCCTAACGTAAAAAGCCATGCGGGAGCAGTTGGTTTGATGCAATTAATGCCAATTACGGCAAAGGCAGTAGGAGTAACAGATCGCTATGATATTGCACAAAACATCGACGGTGGAACAAAATATTTCAGTAAAATGTTAAAAGAACAAAATGGTGATGTACGGATGGCATTAGCAGCTTACAATGCTGGGCCAGGTAATGTGAAAAAATATGGCGGAGTACCTCCATTTAAAGAAACACAAAACTACATTCGAAAAGTCATGGATTATTACAAAGTATAAAAAAACGATGAGGCTTATTTATCTACCTCATCGTTTTTTTATTATGCTGTTCGGTTACGACGTTTAATTTTCGTCTCATGATTTAATTGTTTTTCAATCCAACCCATAAATAAATCTGCAAAAACTGCAATTAAAGCAGTCGGAATTGCACCTGCTAAAATAATTGCTGTTCCATCTGCTGCGTTTGTACCACGAATAATAATATCACCTAAACCACCTGCACCGATAAACGCACCGATTGTAGCAATACTAATTCCAATTACTAAAGCTGTTCTTAATCCTGCAATAATAACAGATAAGGCTAATGGAAGTTCTACCATGCGTAATAATTGAAATTTAGTCATTCCCATACCATTTCCTGATTCAGTTAAAGCTTTATCTACACTTAAAATACCAGTGTATGTATTTCGAAGGATTGGTAAAATCGAGTAGAGGAAGAGAGCCATCACTACTGTGTTTGGTCCTAATCCCATAACGAGCATTAATACAGCTAACATGGCTAATGCTGGTATAGTTTGAATAATATTAACGATAGAAAAGACTACCGGGCTCAACCGTGAATATCTAGCAAGGAAGATACCAAGTGGAATTGCTATAATAGCCGCAAATAATACTCCGTATGCAGACATTAAGAAATGACGGAATATTTCACTTAACACATACGAACCATTATGCTCATAATAGTGCCATATCTCTTTTATTAATTCCAACTTTATTCACTCCTTATTTAAAGTAATTATTTGCTTCTAAAAATTCTTTTGCAACAATTGCCGGTTCTTTCATTTTTACATCTGCTTCGTAGTTCATTCTAAGCATTTCATCGACATCAATTTGTCCAACTAACTTTTCGATTAAACCGTCTATTTCTGGAAAGCGTTCTAATACGTCATTACTTACTACAGGTGATGCATCATATGGAGGGAAAAAGTGTAAATCATCCTCTAATGTAACTAGATCAAATTCTTCTATCCTTCCATCTGTAGAATAAGCTAAAACGACATCCATTTCATCACTTGCAACAGCCGTATAAACAAGGCCGATTTGCATTGGATAAGCTTTACCAAATTCAAAACCATATGTTTCGATAAATGCTTTATATCCGTCCCCTTCACGGTTTAGCCAAGCGTTATCTACTCCTAAACGTAAATCCTCTGCAATCGATTCAATATCAGATACTTTTGTTAAATTTTCCTCTTCTGCTAATTCACTTTTTACCGTAAAAGCATACGTATTCGCAAAACCTAATGGGTCATACCACTTTTGATCAAATCGTTCAGCAAATTGTTCCTGAACGATAGCTAAAGCTTCATCAGGATCAGTAACAGGATCTAAACCTAATGCACCTGGTAAATCTGTCCCTGTATAACGAGTGGACGACATATCAACATCACCTTGTTCTAAAGCTTGGTGCTGTACAATGGAAGAGCCCATATTTCCAATTATTTCTACAGAGTAATCTGTTTCTTCTTCAATTAAATATTTAATAATATAAGCTACAGTAGCTGACTCAGATGTGTTAAGTGAACTTACTTTAATCGTATCTTTTGAAGAACCACCTAGTCCAGGCAAAGAACATCCCGACAGAATGATTACAAATACGATACTAATAAAAATAATTTGCTTCTTCATAATTTTAGTCATCTGTTCTTTCCTTTCTATGCTGGATTTTTAGTAGCATTCTTATCTCTTATTCCTTTTGGTGTTAAAGCAACTTCTAAACGACCAAAAAGAAAATCTAAAATAATCGCAATTAATGTTGTTGGGATCGCACCTGCTAAAATAAACTCTGGTTTAAATAAGTTAAGACCATCAAAGATGAAATCCCCTAGTCCACCTGCCCCAATATATGCAGCTAATGTTGCCCAACCTATTAAATAAACTGCTGACATCCGAATCCCTGCCATAATAATTGGGATAGCGAGTGGTAATTCAACGTGCATGATTTGTTCTTTTACTGTCATACCCATTCCGCGACCAGCTTCTTTTAAATTCTCATCTAAATCTTTTACACCCGTATATGTATTTCGTAAAATAGGGAGTAAGGAATAAATAAAGAGAGCGATAATTGCCGGTACTTTACCAATACCAATTAACGGAATAAAGAATGCAAGCACTGCTAACGTCGGAAATGTCTGTAAAACGCCTACTAATGCCATAATACCATTCGCTAATTTAGGTGCTCGCGTTAATAAAACACCTGATGGAACTGCAACAATGATTCCTAGAGCAATTGCAATAAAAGATATATATAAATGTTCCCAAGTTTTAAATAATAATTGATCACCATAATCAGAGAAAAAAGTCATCATTTGATCCATGCTACCCCTCCTTTGGCATAGATTGCATTATTGTAAAACGACATCTTCATCTTCACCCCAGATTGAGTCATAAACGATGTTAGCTAAACTAGCTCGTGTTACAATACCACGTAATTTTCCTTCATCATCAATAACTGGTACATAACGTGTACCTTGACGTAAAATTCTTCTCACAACATCACGTAATAAACGATCTTCTTTTACGGTGAAAATATCTGTAACCATCGCTTCTTTTACTTTTACGTTTTCTTTACGATATCTGTTAATAATTTCAATATCGATGAACCCTTTAAAGTAATTATCATCATCGACGACTAACAGGGAGTCAATTTTACGATCAATTAATGTCTTAATCGTCTCAGATATATCGACATCTTCATGGACTGTTATTGGACTATCATTCATAATTTGTCCAACTGTTTCTAATGAAGGTCGTGATGTAATTAAACGTTCTTCTCCAATAAATTCTTCAACGAATTCATTTGCTGGTGTTCGTAAAATCTCATCAGGTGTTCCTACTTGAACAATTTCTCCATCTCGTAAGATTACAATACGATCTGCTAACTTAATAGCTTCATCCATATCGTGCGTTACAAAAACAATTGTTTTACCTAATCGTTGTTGTAAATCTTTAAATTCATCTTGTAATGCATCTCTTGTAATTGGATCCAATGCTCCGAACGGTTCATCCATTAAAATTAATGGTGGATCAGCAGCTAATGCACGTAGAACCCCAATTCTCTGTTGTTGTCCCCCACTTAGCTCACCAGGATATCTATCCAGATACGATCGATCCATACTAACGAGATCAATTAACTCTTCTGCACGTTTATTACGTTCATCTAATGGCGTCTTCAATAATTTTGATACTAAGGCAATATTTTCTCGAATCGTCATATGCGGGAATAAACCGATTTGTTGAATAACATAACCAATGGAACGTCGTAATTCGACAACATCAACTTCATTTATATTTTTACCATCTACATAAATATTTCCTTCTGTCGTTTCGATTAAGCGGTTAACCATTTTCATCGTAGTTGTTTTTCCACAACCACTCGGCCCGATAAAAGCTACAAATTCACCTCTATTAATTTCTAAGTTAATATTATCTACCGCTTTATTACCACCCTTATACACTTTTGTTACATTTTCAAATTTCAGCAATAGAAAGTCCTCCTTTAGAGTTTCACAATTCAATTAGATTTTCTTTGCAATGTTTCATCCCATTATTTGCAAAGAAGATAAACAAATTATTTGCTTTTTGAGAATGGTATTAATCCTATCATAGCAATAAAGTCGACAAATTGTTACCATTTTATGAATTATTCGCTTATACCATGTTTTTAAATTCATTTCATGTTGAGTTGTTTGTTGTATGATATATAATTATAATAGATAAAATTATGGGAGGATGCACATTGTCTAAATTACCTGTTTTGCCGTTACCTCAATTAGAAACGACACACAAAGAATTATTAACTTGGATTAAACCATTACTTACAGAAGATGAATTTATTGAATCAAAAAACGAAATTGATCTTTTTTTTCAAAAAAATGAAATAGGCGAGATGCTACAAGAAAAGCTAATTGCTTGGCAGGGAAATCATAAAAACAACTGGCTTGCCCCGTTATGGGATGATCTTTATTTAACACATCGCGGTAAATTACAAACTAATTTAAACTATCACTTCATTGTTGATCATGAAAGTTTCTCTACATGTGAGAATAAAACACAACTTACTGCACGTTTCTCACAAAAACTTGCATCATTTTATCATCTAATCTTAGATGGGGCATTATATAATGATGCCATTATTCCTCAAATTATTTGCGATGAACAATTTTCTTATTTGTTTAAAGGTACGAGATTACCTCATGAACAGAAAGACCGATATCATGTAGGAAAGATGGATAAACGAAATAATTACGTCATTATTATGCATAAACAACGTTTTTATCCTCTTTATATTACGAATGATACAGGTAATATAATAAATGAAGAAAATATCATGCAAGCTATCGATTCAATTGTAACCAGTAACTTACAAAATAATGCAAGTCCAATTGGTTATATGACGACTGCAAAGCGAACTGAAGCTGCAAGGATTTATCATGCATTAAACAACGATGAAAACAATCAAACGAATTTTCATATCATTGAGGAAGCTTTAGCGTTTATTCATTTTGATGAAGAAAGCAACGACGCTATAACTGCACTCAAACGAATGTTTCTAGATGGTTCAGACAAATATTATGATAAAGCATTACAATTCTCCATTACGAGTGACAATAAAATTGGCGTAAGTGTAGAACACACTAAACTTGATGCTACAACGATTTTAACGTTATTTGAGTACATTACAGCTAATTTCACTAAAAAAACCTATAGCGATTCTGGCATACATAACCAACAAGAAATAAAAGCACTCGAGTGGCATGTATCGGACCAACTACAAATAACTTTGGACAGTTTAGTTAGCGCTAATCAACAAGACATTACATCATATTCCATTTTTGAAAAAGTAGTTAAAACTGTCGGAACAGATAATATAAAAGAAGCAAAATTCAGTCCTGATGCTTTCTTTCATATGGCATTGCAAATTGCAGCCTATGAAACATTTGGACAAATAAAGAGTACTTACGAAGCGGTTGCGATGAGAACATATCAACAAGGTAGAACAGAATGTAACCGACCATCTACTACGGAAACGCTGGAACTAGCCAAATATTACACGCAAGAAAACAAAACAAGCTCTATAACTTTATCGCTTATGCAAAAAGCACATGATGAGCATAGAAGACGATTAAAAAATTGTGTCACTGGTAATGGGATAGAAAGACACCTCTTTGGCCTTGAGCAAATGTATGAACTATACGGGACTGATTTAGGATTAACAGAGAAGCCGCATTTATTTGCTTCGACTGGCTATGAGGCGTTAAAACATGATGTGTTATCAACAACAAATATTTCGCATCCGCTCGTTTCTCATTTCATCTTTGGACCAGTAGTAGAAGATGGATATGGATTATATTATTCTTTATTACCCAATTCGATAAAAATAAACATTTCTACAAAAAATTCACATGAACAAAAAGCTGTTTTATTAATCAATACGTTTGAAAAAGTAGTAAATGATTTACTTCATATTGCAAATGAGTAAAAAATGAAGTGTTCTCCTAATGGAGGCACTTCATTTTTTAGTAACTTTTCTTTACGCTAAACGAATGTTTGCAACTGTTTCTGCGTCTAACTTCTTAATGACTTCTACAATTAATTTCACAGCATTTTCGAAGTCGTCTCTGTGTAACATGGCAGCATGTGAATGAATATAGCGCGTAGCAATTGTTATCGATAATGCTGGAACACCATTTGCAGTTAAATGAATTGCTCCTGAATCTGTTCCACCACCAGCCATTGTAGCGTATTGATATGGGATTTCGTTTTCGTCCGCTGTTTGTACAACAAGATTACGAACGCCTTTATGAGAAATCATTGATGCATCATATAAGACGATTTGAGGGCCATCACCTAGTTTGCTATCCGCATCTTTATCAGATACTCCTGGTGTATCTCCAGCAATGCCTACGTCTACACCAAAAGCAATGTCAGGTTCAATTAAGTGAGCAGATGTTTTAGCACCACGTAAACCAACTTCTTCTTGGATTGTTCCTACTCCATACACTCTATTTGGATGTGCTTCGTTTTCTAATTGTTTTAATACATCAATTGCAATCGCACAACCAATTCGATTATCCCACGCTTTTGCAAGAAGCATTTTCTCGTTGTTCATTTGTGTAAATTCAAAATATGGTACGACAGAATCTCCTGGGCGCACGCCAAATTCTTCAGCTTCTTCTTTACTAGAAGCACCAATATCAATAAACATTTCTTTTATATCAACAGGCTTCTTACGCGCTTCTGGTGATAAAATATGTGGAGGTTTCGAACCAATAACTCCTGTTAATTCACCAGATTGTGTCATAATCGTCACTCGTTGTGCGAGCATAACTTGATTCCACCAACCACCAATTGTTTGGAAAAATAAAAATCCATCTTTATCAATTCTCGTTACCATAAAGCCAACTTCATCTAAGTGACCTGCAACCATTATTTTTGGACCTGTTTCATTTCCAGATTTTTTTGCAATTAAGCTTCCTAAATTATCTGTATAAACTTCGTCTGCATAAGGTGTTATGTATTTTTCCATGACATCACGTGCTGCTTTTTCATGACCTGAAATCGCATTTGCATCTGTTAAATCTTTTAACATTGTTAATGTATTATCTAATTTTGTCATCTGTTCTACCCCTATCTTTATTAATATCCTTGATCTTGTCTTTCATAGTTTACTTCATTTTTTTCATCATATGCTTTTATTATATCAGTTACTGTAAAACCTAAAAGCGCACCTAATTGGATATATGATTGAAACAATGTAATGTAAGTTTCTTTTGTCTGTTCTGTATAAAATTTCAGAGCCTTTTTAAATACATCGTTAAATTGTTCGGTTTCTGTAAAGTGACTAGTTTCATCTTCAATTTGTGAAAACTCATATTGTTTCGTTAATCCTAATGATAGTATAAAGTGAATATTATCAACATATTCTTCCAAAATAATGGAGCGTTCTGAAGCTTTTTTTTCACTCCAAAATTTAAAACAACGCGTTTCATTCGCTAACTCACCTAACTCAACTAGTAGTGCTAGCATTTTTTCTTCAAATAAATCTTGATCGTGTAATTGATGATTTTCGATAATATATTGATCTAATTTTTCTTGTTTAGAAAATAAAATACCCCAATCCAACATAACCCCTCCTTTTATTTATAGTTAATTTACTACAGAAAAGTAAACTGTGATGTAACTAATATTATATAAAATATAATTAAAGAATGTTTGTACCAAACTTCGCTGCGGAATAACACTACGCTTTCCGTGGGCTCGCGATTAGCCTCGAAGCTCAGGATGTGCAAATGCAAACTTTGCGACAGGACGTCGCGTTCTTAGTTTGCCTCGAAAGTAAACCACTTTCTCCGGGGTCTAATCGTCTTCGCTTTCCCACAGGAGTCTCCGTGTTATTCCTTCGCTATATTTGAAGCATTTAATATTTTTTAGATATTTTATTTTAATTTTGTTAAGTATGCAAATTAACTACACATATCTATTTTAAATTTCTACCGTTTAAAAAAACACATAATTCATTATAGTAACGACGGAATACAATCACTGAAAAAGTATCATTAGTAAATATATTTACAAACAGCAAATACATAGCAGTCCGAATATATGGAGACTCCTGCGGGAAGTAAGAGTCTATCAAGACCCCGCAAGGCGTAGGCCTGAGGAGACTTGATACTCGCCCGCGGAAAGCGGAATATATTCGGACTGCGATAGTTATTCTCTAACTATCTAATATAAATAATGCCTTTTCAGCCCAGTAGTTTGTGCAATAATTTTATAATACTATGTCATAGTTTTTGTTTACATCTTATTTTTATAATCACTAAATTTCGTAATGAAAAAACCAAATCTCATATTTCTATAAGATTTGGTTTGATTACACTTATTTAATAGCAGTTTTTGCTTGGTTAACTAGTGCAGTGAATGCATCTGCATCATGAACCGCTAGGTCTGCTAACATTTTACGATTAATATCTACTCCAGCAACTTTCAAACCATGCATTAACTGGCTATATGACATATCGTTTAAACGTGCTGCAGCATTAATACGTGCAATCCATAATTTACGGAATTCACGTTTTCTTTGCTTACGGTCACGATAAGCATATTGACCTGACTTCATAACTTGTTGTTTTGCTGTTTTAAATAGTTTATGTTTTGAACCATAATAACCTTTAGATAACTTTAAAATTCTTTTACGACGATTACGCGTAACCGTTCCACCTTTTACTCGTGGCATTCTAATTACCTCCTAAAATACTTCCATCTAATTCTATATTTTGTTTATTATCGTGGTAACATTTGGTCGATACGCTTTTGATCGCCTTTTGATACCATTGCTGACTTACGTAGCTTACGTTTTTGCTTTTGAGATTTGTTCGCAAACAAGTGACTTGTATATCCTTGTGAACGTTTTAGCTTTCCTGAAGCTGTTCTTTTAAAACGCTTTGCAGAACCTTTATGTGTTTTCATTTTCGACATGCTAAATTTCCTCCTTAAATACATCTACCTCTAAATATACTATTAAATATACTATGATTACTTTTCAGATGCTGGAGCAAGCATCATAAACATTTGACGACCTTCCATACGAGCTCTTGACTCAACATCAGCAACATCTTTCAACTCTTCTGCAAGTCGCTCTAATACTTCACGGCCTAAATCTTTATGCGTAATCGCTCTACCTCTGAAACGTACAGAAGCTTTTACTTTATCGCCATTCTCAATGAACCTGCGAGCATTACGTAACTTTGTGTTAAAGTCGTGATCACCAATTCCAGGAGAAAAACGAACTTCTTTCACATTAATAACTCGTTGTTTTCTACGAGCTTCTCTTTCCTTTTTCTGTTGCTCATAACGATACTTTCCGTAATCCATAATTCGACAAACTGGCGGTTTAGCACCAGGCGCTACTAATACTAAGTCTAATTCTCTCTTTTGAGCGATTTCTAACGCTTCATTGCGAGATTTTACGCCTAGTTGGTCTCCGTTTGCATCAATTAGTCTTACTTCTCTTGCACGAATTTTCTCGTTAACGTTCATTTCTTTGCTAATATCTAGCCACCTCCGAATATTTTTGATCAAGAATGACAAGATCTCGAGCATTTTTCACAACAAAAAATGTGGGCACACTGGTGCACCCACATATTTCTAGCGTTTAAAATATACTAGTAACCAGCCAACTACTGTATAATAAGTGTCGGTCAGGTGAGAAGCGGGTGCTCCTACTTGTCGATTAGATCATCTGAACTTTTTGTTCACTATTACAGAATAACATAGCATTATTTTATTGTCAAATCGAAATTACGATTTTTTATTCAATAATGTATGATTGTTCTTTTTTCTATCATGTGGAATACAAACAGTAAAGGTTGTTCCTTTTTCTACTTCACTATCTACTGTAATTTCCCCATGATGAACTTCTACAATATGTTTTACAATTGCTAAACCTAAGCCAGTTCCACCTGTATCACGGCTTCTTGCTTTATCCACTCGATAAAATCGCTCAAAAATTCGTGGCAAATAATCTTTTCCTATCCCAATACCACTATCTGCTACTTGAAAATGAACGTAATCTTCTATGTTAAAAATATCTAAAGAAATAAAACCACGCTCAGGCGTATAGCTTATCGCATTCATTAATAGATTCAAAATGACTTGTTTCATTTTTTCTCCATCAGCAGAAAAATTAATCGTTCGATCAATATTTGTTGTTACATTAATTTCTTTTTCGGCAGCTCTTTGTTCTACTACTGGCATTATTTCGTCTTCTAATTCTCCTACGTTCACTTCACTAATTGATAAGGTAAATTCATCTTTTTCTAAACGGGATAAAATTAATAAATCCTCTATTAATAATTGAATTCGTTTACTCTCGTCAAAAATAATATTTAAAAATTGATTACGGGTAGTTGGATCTTCTCCTGCTCCGTCTATCAACGTTTCAGCAAAACCTTTAATCGATGTAATTGGTGTCTTTAACTCATGTGATACATTTGCTACAAAGTCTTTTCGCATTACTTCAATATTTTTAAACTCTGTTATATCATAAATGACTAATACAGCACCTTTTAATGTATTTCTTTCATCAAATAATGGAGCACCGACAATTTCTAAATAAACTGGATCATCATCTGATACTAATGAAAAAAGGTGCTTGACATTTTGTTCATATAAGAATGTTTCTTGCACAGTATGGTGAATTTGTTCATTTTCAAGTACATCATAGTAAAGATGCCCAATGTAATCCGAAGTTTTTTTCCCAAACATCGAGATAAACTTACGATTCACGATATGAATATACCCTTTTTCATCGATAAGGACTAGGCCACTTTCTGAATTCTCAATAACAGTCGATAATTGCTCTGCTTGAATTTGTTCTTGAATCGTTAATTCACTTAAATTACGGGCAAGGGAGTTTATTTTAGTACTTAGTTCACCAATTGTCCCTTCCATTGCATGGTGAACACGAGCATGGTAATTTCCTTGTAATAATTTATCCATCGTATCTGAGGCAACTTCAATTGGTTTAACATATTTATCAAAAAGGAAAAATAACATAATTAAAAATACAATTAACTCGATAATTAACACAGCAAATAATATATAAATGTTTGTCACTACTGGAAATAAAATTATACCAGTAACTAATATAACAAGTGCTATAATACTAATATAAGTTAAACTTTTTTTAGATGGTAAATTTTTCATGTGTACTCCTCCATTTTATAGCCAAAACCACGAACTGTTTTAATGTATGAAGGCTTCCGGGTATTTTCTTCGATTTTTTCGCGTAAATGACTAACTTGAACATCAACTATACGTGAATCACCAACAAAATCAAACTCCCACACTGCATGCAATAATTGTTCGCGTGATAATATTTCACCTTTATGTTTTGTTAAATAAACGAGGAGTTCATATTCTTTTTTTGTTAATTCTAACAAATTATCTTTAAAATAAACTTTATATTGTTGTGGATAAATCGATATATCTCCATTTTTAAGAACTTCGCCTTCGCTAAGTGGAGCGTTACCTATTCTACGCAATATAGCTTGTATTCTTGCAAGTAACTCTTTCGGGCTGAATGGTTTCGTTAAATAATCATCTGCTCCGATTTCTAACCCTTGTATTTTATCATACTCTGAATCTTTAGCAGTTAGCATGATAATAGGTATGTGCTTATTAATCATTCGGATTGTTTTACACACTTTTATACCATCCATTTTAGGTAACATAATATCTAAGACAATTAAATCATACTCATTTGCTTTAAACAGTTCTATTGCTTCTTCCCCGTCATAAGCGACTTCTGTTATGAAGTTCTCTTGTTCTAAATTATATTTCAATAAGGTCACAATCGATGGTTCGTCTTCTACAATTAATATTGTCTGACTCAATAAATACCCTCTTTTCTACTCATACGTTTGTTACCTACTATCTTACAACAACTAAAAGAAAAGTGGAAAAGTATCGAAGTATTTAACATTAAATTTACAATTAGATGATCATAATATTTTGTAACTAACGGTTCATGTTTTTAATTAAATCAATTTTATTATAAAATTGATTCACTAACAAAAAAACATCCTTTAAAGTATTAAGACTTAAAAGGATGTTTTGTATAAGACCATTATTTATTTGTTTAATACTTCTATGACATCTTTTACTGATTGTACAGATTTATCTAAAGCTGATTTTTCATCAGTTGTTAAATCTAATTCCATTACTTTTTCAATCCCATTACCACCAAGAATAACAGGAACTCCTAGGTATAATTCAGAATAACCATATTCGCCTTCTAAGTAAGCGATTGCTGGTAAAATTCGACGTTGATCTTTCAAAATAGCTTCTGTCATTTCAACAAGAGCTGCTGCTGGAGCGTAGTATGCACTACCATTTCCTAGTAAACCGACAATTTCTCCGCCGCCTTTTCTTGTTCGCTCCACTATTTCTTCTAAACGACTTTCTGAAATTAACGTGTCTAACGGAATGCCTCCTGCATATGAATAACGAATTAGCGGAACCATATCATCTCCGTGACCACCGAGAACAAAACCTGTTACATCTTTTATTGATACATCTAGTTCTTCCGCAACAAAAGTACGGAATCTTGCTGTATCAAGTACCCCAGATTGACCGATAACACGATTTTTTGGAAAACCAGTTTCTTTAAAAATAGTATATGTCATCGCATCAACTGGATTTGATAAAACTAGAATAAACGTTTCAGGTGCATATTTCTTTATTTCTTGTGCTACGGACTTCATAATTCCCGCGTTTGTATTAACTAAATCATCACGACTCATACCTGGTCTACGAGCAATGCCAGCTGTTACTATCACAATATCTGAATCGGCTATTTCTGCATAATTAGAAGTACCTGTAATCTTTGCATCAAAACCTTGTACAGGACTTGCCTGGAGCATATCTAAAGCCTTTCCTTGTGTCGGCTTCTCCATATCAGGTATATCTACTAAAACAACATCTCCTAATTCCTTTTGAGCAGCCATTAATGCAGTGGTAGCTCCTGTAAAACCTGAACCAATGACAGAGATTTTTCTACGTTTAATTCCCATTATTTATCCCTACTTTCCATATTTATTTAAAAATAAAGCCAACTCTATTATGACATAACATCATAATAAAGTTGACTTATATACTAAATATTATCCCATATTTTTAATTAGTTCATCAGCAAACTCTGAACATTTAACTTCAGTTGCACCGTCCATTAAACGAGCAAAGTCATATGTTACAACTTTAGATAAAATTGTTTTATCCATTGAGTTTGTAATTAAATCAGCTGCTTCTTTCCAGCCTAAGTGTTCTAACATTAAAACACCTGATAAAACAACTGATGAAGGGTTAACTCGATCTAGTCCAGCATACTTTGGTGCAGTACCATGTGTTGCTTCAAAAATAGCATGACCAGTATCGTAGTTAATGTTTGCTCCTGGTGCAATTCCAACTCCACCAACTTGTGCAGCTAGTGCATCTGAAACATAGTCACCATTTAAGTTCATTGTTACAACAACACTAAACTCATTTGGACGAGTTAAAATTTGTTGTAAGAAAATATCAGCAATTGCATCTTTAATGATGATTTTTCCAGCTGCTGCAGCTTCATCTTGTGCTTTATTCGCTGCATCTTTACCGTCTTTTTCAACGATACGATCGTATTCAGCCCATGTGAATGTTTGATCAGCAAACTCTTCTTCTGCTACTTCATAACCCCAATTCTTGAACGCTCCTTCAGTGAACTTCATAATGTTACCTTTATGAACTAACGTTACACTGTCACGGCCTTCTTCAATTGCATGGTTAATTGCAGCACGTACTAAACGTTTCGTACCTTCTTCTGAAACAGGCTTAATTCCAATTCCTGAAGTTTCAGGGAAACGAATGTTTTTAACTCCCATTTCATCTTGTAAGAAATCTACTACTTTCTTAACTTCTGGTGTTCCTGCTTCCCACTCAATTCCTGCATAAATATCTTCTGTGTTCTCACGGAAAATAACCATGTCAACATCTTCTGGATGCTTAACTGGTGAAGGAACTCCTTGGAAATAACGTACTGGACGTAAGCAGTTATATAAGTCTAGTTCTTGACGTAGTGCTACGTTTAATGAACGGAACCCACCGCCAATTGGTGTTGTTAAAGGACCTTTTAATGCAATTTTATATTCATTAATTTGTTCTAATGTGTCGTTAGGTAACCACTCACCAGTTTTGTTAAAAGCTTTCTCTCCAGCGTAAACTTCTTTCCACTGAATTGCTTTTTCACCATCATATGCTTTTTCTACAGCTGCGTCTAATACACGACTTGCTGCTGCCCAAATATCAGGACCTGTTCCGTCTCCCTCAATAAATGGAATAACTGGTTTGTTTGGTACTTGTAAATTCCCATTATCTACTGTAATTTTATTTGTCATCTACAATAACCTCCTAATAAAATTTAAAATCTCTTTTTAATCTCTCTTTTTTCTGGATTTTATGATTTATTCATCCGGATTAAAAATGTGCTCCTATTAAACATACAATAAATCTAATGATTTTTGTATTATTTTGCTTTTTTCTCTATTTTTAAAGCTCCGCACTAAAATGAGGTTGGGACAAAACTGTCTTCATACATGAAGGTGGATTGACTAACTAATCGTTGCGGAAATACACTTAGTTTTTAACTTTCCACTTCTTATGCATAAAATTTGTTTTGTACCAGCCTCAACTTTTTAAAAACATTACTTAGTCGCGCTGATCAACAGGAACGAAGTCACGTAAGCTTGGTCCAGTATAATCTGCACGTGGACGAATCAAGCGGTTATTATCATACTGTTCTAAAATATGAGCTAACCAACCTGACATACGACTTACTGCAAATATCGGTGTGAATAAATCATGGTCTATCCCTAAACAATGATATACAGATGCTGAGTAAAAATCAACATTTGCAGGTAGACCTTTATGTTCTTTAATATAATCTTCAATTTTCACAGACATGTCATACCATTTTTCTAGTCCGTGTAATTTTGTTAATTCTTTAGACATTTTTTGTAAGTGCTTAGCACGAGGATCTCCTGTACGATATACGCGGTGTCCCATACCCATGATAAGCTCTTTATTTTCTAGTTTTTCTTTAATGTATGGAATAGCATTTTCTACTTCGCCAATTTCAGATAACATAGCCATTACTTGCTCATTAGCTCCGCCGTGTAGTGGTCCTTTTAAAGCACCAATTGCAGCTGTAATACCTGAATATACATCCGATAGTGTAGCAACACATACTCTTGCAGTGAATGTAGATGCATTCAGCTCGTGGTCAGCATGTAATACTAACGCTTTATCAATTGCTTCTACCTCAATTGCTTCCCCTTCTTTATCGTTTAACATAAATAAAAAGTTCTCAGCATATGTTAAATCTTTTCTAGGTGCTACTGGGTCTTTTCCTTGGCGAATTCGTGCAAATGCCGTAACAATTGTTGCAACTTTCGCTTGTAAACGAACTGCTTTACGGTGATTTGCTTCTTTCTCCATAACGTCTGCTTCTTCATCATATAAACCTAACAATGAAATAGCAGTACGTAATGCTGCCATTGGATGTACTTTAGATATATCATATGAACGTAAATGATCAAAAATTGATTCAGGTACTTCCATTTCATTTACTAATTCTTCGCGGATTGTCTTCAGTTGTTCCTCGTTAGGTAACTCACGGTTCCATAGTAAATATACAACCTCTTCGAATGAAGCGTTTTCAGCTAGATCATCAATTGTATATCCTGCATATGTTAATTTGTCATCGATAATCGAACAAATTGATGACTCTGTTGCAACTACCCCTTCAAGTCCTCTTGTAACTGACATTGTAAATCTCTCCTTTTCTGAATTAAAAATACTCATAAAAATTAAATGGATGTTTATAAAACCTATTTATCTGTATCTTGTATTATAGAGGAAATATATCATAAAGTGAATTGAAACCCATTACATTTTACTAGATATAACGTATTCGCAACCAAAAAATAATTCAATTAATTCTATTTTTCTACTGATAAACCATTTAATTATGCTATTTATGTCTAAAAAATAACTGTTGAACATATAGTGAAATATAGTTACATATTATCGTTTTTTAGGAGGATTTTTAAGTGAAGAAGGTCTATTTATGCAACAATTAAATATCCAGCCTTTCTTAAAAATTGGTGGATTAATCGTTTTTTTTATCATAACTATTTTTCTTTATCATTTTTTATTTCCATATGTTTATCCATTTATCATCGCCTTTATTATTAGTGTCATGCTCCATCCAATCGTCTCTTATATAGAAAACAAATATCGATTAACTCGTAGTATAGCTAGTTATCTTACGATTCTTTCCATCATTAGTTTAATAGGTTTATTTACTTATTTATTTTCGCATCAAATTATCATAGAGTTATCGCAAATTACAGCACACTTACCTGAAAATTTTCAAAAAATCAACGAATTATTTCTTGGTTTTGGACAATCTACCCTCATCCCAATTTATGATCAAGTACAAACTAAACTGTTTTTTCTTCCAGATACAAAGCATGTTGAAATCGAGAAAACAATTCCATATATAACTGATAAATTGTATGAATCAAGCAACGACATTATAACGAACATTTTGTTATCTACTTCAACATTAATTACGAGTATTTCCCAAGCAAGTTTAGTTATTATTTTTATTTCACTTAGTATTTTAATCATGACAAAAGATTTCACTAACATGCAACAAATTTGGCAACAATTCATTCCTCTTAAAACTCGTAAAAAGGCTAGTGAAATATTTTTTCATTTAAAAAAATCAACATTTGGTTTAATTAAAGCGCAATTTTTTTTAGCTTGTTTAACTAGTTGTATTGTTCTCATTGCTTTTCTCATCATTGGTATTGATCACTTATTCGTCATAACATTATTAATATTCTTAGTTGACTTTATTCCTTATATTGGAATTGGCATTATTTTCGTTCCGTGGCTTTTATTTTCCTTTTTAAATGGTGATTATCCTTTTGCTATTCAATTAATTAGTTTATATATGCTGATTATTATTGTAAGACAATTTATCGAACCTAAAATGATTGCTACACATTTACATATCCACCCCCTTATTGCGTTAATTATTTTATTCGCTAGTATTCAATACTTTGGATTAAGTGGAATTATTTTCACACCAATTTTATTAATTATTTTAAGTGCTATGTATCACGCGAATATATTTACGTTAATGTGGGAATTTATTTCAGATAAAAAATAACCCTAATTCAATTGATTATATGATTTACAATCAATTAAGTTAGGGTTTTCATTACCATTTTCGGTACACTACAGTACCTTTCTTTAATTTGTTTCTCATTTGTTTATACATAAAATATTTAAATGGTTTTCTTGTCCAAGGAAGAACAAGCAAAAAGCCTAAGAAATCGGTAAAAAATCCTGGCGCTAATAGGAACACTCCACCAATTAAAACACATATTCCATTTAAAATATGTTCACCAGGTGGCTCAGAACGTGCCATTGACTCTTGCACTTTCCTCCACGTTTCGATTCCTTGTTGTTTTACTAAGGCAATTCCAACAATACCTGTTAATACAATAATTAATACAACTGGTAAAGCTCCTATACGACTTCCAGTCCATATAAAAATACCAATCTCAATGGCAGGAATTAATACGAATGTTAAAATAAGCCAAATCATCAATCTCAACCTTTCTTAATTGGAACGACTGCATCTTATAAACATACATCGTAAATTCTAGTGTACATTGTTGCTAATAAAAGATAAAGTATGTTAAACGTAATTTCCAAAAAGAGCACAAAGTCGTATCCAGTTAATTAGGTCTTAATTAAAATATATTACAGGACGCTTGCATGGCCTTGATGAATGTCACCAGTACCTGCATCAATCGTTATATCTTCACCATCTTTAATTACTTTATTTGCATTTTGTACACCGACAATAACTGGGATTCCTAAGCTTAAGCCAACTACAGCTGCGTGTGATGTTAACCCGCCTTCTTCTGTAACAATTCCTCCAGCCTTTTCCATAGCAGGCATCATATCTTTGTCTGTTGAATACGTAACTAAGATATCACCTTTTTTCACTCGTCTATTCGCATGTTCAGCGTCATTCGTTACTACGGCATCACCATAAATGTAATTACGACCAATACCTGTACCTGTCGCTAAAACATTGCCAATAACATGCACTTTCATCATGTTTGTTGTACCACTTACTCCAACTGGTACACCTGCTGTAATAATGACTTTACTTCCCTGAGAGATAACTTTTGTTTCTAACGCTTTATTTACCGATACTTCTAGTAGTTCATCTGTCGTATAAGCTTGTGCACTATGAACTGGATATACTCCCCAAACTAGTGTTAATCTACGACAAACCGTTTCAGAAAAGGTAACGGCAATAATCGGTGCTTTCGGACGGTATTTCGCGACCATACGAGCAGAATGACCACTTTGTGTTGGCGTAATAATCGCACTTACTCCTAAATTTTGTGCTGTATGTGTTACAGATTGACTAATACCATCTGTAATTGTCATAGAAATCGATCTTGAACGATTTTTCAATAATTGTTCATGATCTAAAGCTGTCTCAATTTGTAAAGCAATCATATTCATTGTAGAAACAGATTCAACTGGGAAATCTCCAGCTGCCGTTTCACCTGAGAGCATAATTGCATCTGTTCCATCTAATATAGCGTTCGCTACGTCTGAAGCTTCAGCACGAGTTGGACGAGGCTCCCACTGCATGGAGTCTAACATTTGTGTTGCAGTTATAACAGGCTTTCCTGCGATATTACAACGATGAATTAAATCTTTTTGCACGAGTGGAACTTCGGATGATGGAATTTCAACTCCTAAGTCACCTCTTGCAACCATAATACCATAACTTGCTTCTAATATTTTATCGAAATTATCTACTCCACTACGGTTTTCGATTTTAGAAATGATTTGAATATGTCCAGCATTATTTTCTTCTAAAATTCGTTTAATCATTAAGACATCATTTGCTTCACGAACAAAAGAAGCTGCAATAAAATCAACCTCTTCTTCAATTCCAAACTTAATATCTCTTACGTCTTTATCTGTTAGAGAAGGTAAATTTACCAATACGTTAGGAACGTTAACGCCCTTTTTATCTTTAATGACACCACTATTAACTACTTTTGTTTTTATTTCTTCATTTTCATGGTCGATTCCTAATACTTCTAATTGAATTAAACCATCGTCAAGAGATATTAATGTACCAATTTCTACATCATCTATTAATCCTTTATACGTTACAGAAAAGCGTTCTTTAGTTCCTTCTACATCTTTCATTGTTATGTACACAATATCATGACGGTCTAATGTTGCTTTACCATCTTTAAAAGTAGTCGTACGAATTTCAGGACCCTGTGTATCTAATAAAATAGAGACGACTTTACCCATTTCTTTTGCTACTTGGCGAATGTTTTTAATTCGTTCACGATGTTCATCATAATTACCGTGCGAGAAATTTAGTCGTGCAACATCCATACCATTTTTAATAATCTTTTTTAATGTTTCTAAATCCTCTGATGCCGGACCAATCGTACAAACAATTTTAGTTCTTCTCAACTCTGATCACCTTATCCTTTGTATTTATATCTATTTTATTTAACGAATATTAAATCCTTTGCTAAAAACAATACAAACGAAATTTGCTTAACATACAAATTATATGGAAAGCTCTTTTGACAATTGATACATGGCTTCGTTTATATGATGTTTCTTCTTTAAGAGTCTGTTCATATCATGAGCGGTCAATTCGTTATTTGTTAAGCCTACAATTTTACCTCTTTCATGTTGCATGAGCAGGTCAACTGCTTTTGCTCCCAGACGACTTGCCAACGTTCGATCCCTTGCAGATGGGGAACCCCCTCGTTGAATATAACCTAAGACGGAAGCACGAGTTTCAAATGATGTTGCGGCTTGTATTCGTTCAGCATACTCTTTCCCGTCACCCACACCTTCAGCGAGGACAATAATACTATGCTTTTTCCCACGTAATTTACTTTGAGTGACTCGTTTAATTACTTCTTCAAAATCATGTGACTTCTCAGGGATAATAATACTCTCTGCGCCACCTGCAAGCCCAGTATATAAAGCAATATCTCCTGCATTTCTTCCCATTACTTCGATAACATATGTTCTTTCATGAGACGTTGCAGTATCACGTATTTTATCAATAGCTTCAATTACTGTATTTAATGCGGTATCAAAACCAATTGTAGAATCAACGTCACTTATATCGTTATCAATTGTTGCAGGTACACCAATTGTTGGAATACCTAATTGGTTTATATTACTCGCACCACGTAAACTTCCATCTCCACCGATTACGACAAGTCCATCAATACCTTCTTTTTTTAATCGTTCTACAGCTCGTTGTTGACCTGTATGAGTCATAAACTCTTGGCTACGCGCTGAATAAAGTATTGTTCCTCCTCGATGAATGATATCACCTACAGAACCGACTTCTAAAGGTTTAATATTATTATCTAATAAACCTTGAAATCCATTATAAATACCGCATGCTTGAATTTCATGATAAATCGCTTTTCTTACTACTGCTCGAATAGCTGCATTCATTCCTGGTGCGTCTCCACCACTAGTCAATACTCCGATTTTCTTCATGTTACCACCTCTTTAACTATATACCATGCTTCTTATTGAACTATATCTATTAGTATGTCCTGTACTAAAAGGAACCCTTTTAACTATTGTATGTTAATTCATTATTATCAATCAATAGCATACATTATTTGCACAACGTAACATACTATTGCATGAAATAACGAAGAGGTTGACTTTAAAGTCAACCTCAAATAGTTTAATTTATTCAGCTTCCGAAAACTCACCGATTTTCTTATATTTTTCCCATCGATGATCTAATAATTGTTCTTCAGACATTGGTGATAAAGTTGCTAAAGATTGTTGAATGACTGGTGCAATTTTTTCAGCTTGTTCAGTAACACCACGATGCGCTCCACCTATTGGTTCAGAAATAACTTCATCGATAATGTTAAATGCTTTTAAATCTGGTGCCGTTATTCGCATTGATTCAGCAGCTCGTTTTGCTTGCGAAGCATCTTTCCATAATAGTGCAGCTGCCCCTTCAGGTGAAATAACTGAGTAAGTAGAATTTTCAAGCATATGGATATGATTTCCTACACCTAAAGCTAATGCTCCACCACTTCCACCTTCACCAATTACGATACAAATAATCGGTACTTTAAGTCCTGCCATTGCTTTTAAATTATAAGCAATCGCTTCACTTTGACCACGTTCTTCAGCTTCTCTACCTGGTTCAGCACCTTTTGTATCGATAAACGTAATAATTGGACGATTAAATTTTTCTGCTTGTTGCATATGGCGGATTGCTTTTCGATACCCTTCTGGATGTGGCATACCAAAGTTACGGCGAATATTTTCTTTCGTATTCTTTCCGCGTTGATGACCAACTACTGTTACTGGTTGTCCTTGAAAGAAACCAATACCTGCAACAATTGCTTCATCATCACCATAATATCGATCACCATGGAATTCAAGAAAATCAGTAAACAATTCACCAATATAATCTAATGTCGTTGGACGCATTTGGTGTCTTGCTACTTGAACTCGGTTCCACGGTGTTAAATTTGAATAAATATCGTGTTCTAATTTAGCGAGCTTTTCTTCTAATGTCGTAATTTCATTTGTTAAATCTATTTCACTACTTTGCGAAAGATTTTTTAAATCTTCAATTTTAGCCTTTAAGTTCACTACGGGCTTTTCAAATTCTAACACTTGATTCATACAGATTGTCCTCCTTCAATCGACACAAATGCTGTATCTGAATGAGAAGATGCTGCTTGTTCATCAGCTACTTGATTATAGTTATGCATTTTTAATACAGTTGATAGCGTATCTTTCATTTTGTGTCGGTGAATAATTTGATCAATCTGTCCATGCTTTAATAAAAACTCTGCCGTTTGGAAGTCATCTGGTAATTTTTCACGGGTCGTTTGTTCAATAATACGTCTTCCTGCAAAACCAATTAATGCGTGTGGTTCAGCAAAATTATAATCGCCTAATGAAGCAAAACTAGCCGTTACTCCACCTGTAGTTGGATACGTCATCACAGAAATCATTAAACCTCCAGCAGATGAAAAACGTTCAATAGCAATGGATGTTTTTGACATTTGCATTAAACTTAGTACACCTTCTTGCATACGCGCTCCACCTGAAGCGGTGAATATAATAAATGGCATAGCTTCTTTTCGTGCTTGTTCAATTGCTCGAGTAATCTTCTCACCAACAACTGAACCCATACTTCCCATTCTAAAACTAGCATCCATCACAGCAAAAGCTGTAGGATTACCGTCAATTAATCCTTTTCCAGTTACAACTGCTTCGTTTAAGCCAGTTCGTTTCTGATCATTTTCAATCTTCTCTAGATAAGCTGGAAAATGTAATGGATTTGTAGATAACAGTTGTTTATCCCATTCTACAAAAGTATCCTCATCAAATAAACTCCATATTCTTGCCCAAGCATGCATTTGGTGATGATGCTCACAGTTAGGGCAAACGAGTAAATTCTTCTCTATTTCCTTACGATAATATATATGTTGACAGTTTGGACATTTCGTCATCAAACCGTGTGGAACATCTTTTTTTGCTTCTTTATCAGGAATCGTTACATTATTTTGATTCCTACCAAAAATCTTTTTCAGCAAATATACCCCTCCCTTTAAAAAATACGATTCGGAGCATATAATGCAACATGATTTATTTTATAAGATAAGTATAAGTACATATAATTGTCATCCATAACGTTACATTATAACCTCAAAGTTTACTATACTGTAATATAGACATCATTTCTACTAATAATACCAAATTTATTCGTTAAATATGTTATTATTTTATTTTTCTTCCTACAATATAGACGTTATAAGATTTATTCTACGATAATTGTGTCTTCTAATTGATTTAATTCTCGAGTTTTTTCAGCTACTTTTTCTGGATCTACTTCAATTCTTGCTACTCCAGAGTCCATCGCAGCTTTTGCTACACTTTTTGCGACAGCAGGAGCTACTCTTGGATCAAATGGCCCTGGGATAACATAATCTGCATGTAATTCTTCTTCTGTAATTAATTCTGCAATTGCTTCTACTGCTGCCATTTTCATTCGTTCATTAATTCGTGTAGCCCTTACATCTAATGCTCCTCTAAAGATGCCTGGAAAAGCTAATACGTTGTTCACTTGATTCGGATAATCAGAACGTCCTGTTCCAATAATTTTTGCTCCTGCACTTTTCGCAACCACTGGCAAAATTTCTGGATCAGGGTTAGCCATTGCAAAAATAATTGGATCAGTATTCATTTTCTTCACCATATCTTCTGTTAATGCATCAGCAACAGAAACACCAATAAATACATCGGCTCCTTCAATTACTTCATCAAGATTTCCTTTTAACCTTTTAGGGTTTGTACGTTTAGCTACCATGTCTTTCACTTCGTTCATTCGGCGTGGTCTGCCGTCATAAATAGCACCTTGTGAGTCACACATAATGATTTCACCAACCCCGAAATTCTCTAACAACCTAATAATCGCAATACCAGCAGCTCCAGCACCATTAGCGACAACTTTAATTTCTTTAAATGATTTGCCAACTAATTTTAATGCATTCATAAGTCCTGCCACTGTAACAATCGCAGTTCCATGCTGATCATCATGGAATATCGGAATGCGTGTCTCTTTCTTTAGACGTTCTTCAATTATAAAACAATTCGGAGCAGCAATATCTTCTAAGTTAACTCCCCCAAATGTTGGTTCTAATAATTTTACTGTATTAACGATTTCATCAATTTCCGTTGTATCTAAACAAATCGGGAAAGCATCGACTCCAGCAAATGCTTTAAATAATACTGCTTTACCTTCCATAACTGGTAAAGATGCTTCAGCACCGATGTCACCTAAACCAAGAACCGCAGTTCCGTCACTAACTACTGCGACCATATTGCCTTTCATCGTATAGTCATACACTTTCTCAGGATTTGCATGAATTTCTTTACACGGCTCAGCCACCCCTGGGGAATAAGCTAAACTTAAATCGTTTGCGTTTTTTACCGCAACTTTTGAATTAATAGCTAATTTCCCACCATTTACTTTATGCATATGTAGTGCTTCATCTCGTAACTTTGTCATTTGTTTATTTCCGCCCCTTCTTTTCTACCACTAAGCCGTTTTAATCTATAATTCAATCATTAAATACGACACTTTATGATTTAGATTGTTTATATTATATCAAAAGTTTTTTAAATTGAAAGTCTATTTTGAATTTATATGAATTTAATCATATATATTTTAACTTTTTAACACAACATTTTCGCTTCCGAAAAATTGTTTTAGTTGGTCCATTACCGCTTCTGTCACATTTAAAGAGTATTTATTCTCTAACTTATACGATTTTTTTTCATTTTCGTTATAAATAATAATTAATGTGTCTCCTTTATATTGCTCTCTAATCTTTTGTAAAAAATTCAAAGCAGACGCTCCATCTATGCTTGTTTGTAGGCGAATATATAATTCACCTGTTTCTTTCAATGCATCTATATTAATGGTTTGTATATTTTGAATGACGATTTGCTTTTTATTACGTCTTTCGTTGATTTTCCCACTAATATCAATCATTTTATCTTCTTTAAGCCAATTACTCACTTTTTCATATACTTTTGGAAAAACGACTGCATCTATTTCTCCAGTCTCATCCGTTATTGTTATAAATGCCATCAAATCTCCGTGTCTCGTTCGTGTCGTTTTTATAGATTGAACTATGCCGACTGTTTTAATAAATTTATTATCAGAATAACTTTCCAACTGTTCTAAAGGTTCATAACCCGATATCGCAAGTTTAGCACGATATTGTTTTATCGGATGACTTGAAACATACATATTTAATAAATCTTTTTCATCATTTAATTTTTCAATCGTTGTAAAATCTTCTATTTTTGTATATTCGGGCTTCAATGACAGATGTTTAAACAACGAACTCTGTTTACTCATCCCACCAAATAAAACTGCGCGTTCGAGTGCTTGGTCAATCGACGCTAACAGACTAGCTCGATTAGCATATGTGTCATCAAATGTCCCAGCTAAGACGAGTGTCTCTAATACATTTCGCTTCATATCATGGACTCGTACACAAAAATCAAAGAGATCTGTAAATTTCCTTTCTTTCCTTGCTTCTAAAATCTTTTGGACCATATCATATCCGATTCCTTTTATCGCCATTAAACCTATTCGAATATCATTTCCTTCCACTTGATAATATGCCTGACTTTGATTAATCGATGGAGGTAAAATATTAATATTAAAAAAGCTTGCTTCTTTTACGTACATATATAATTTATTCGGATCGTTGCGCACTGTACTTAATAAATGAGCAAAGAAAAATGTCGGATAATGTGCTTTTAAATAAGCTAATTGGTAAGCAATTTTACTATATGCAACGGAGTGACTTTTATTAAATCCATAATCAGCGAATTTTTCAATCCATGAAAACAACTCTTCGGCGACATCTTCTTCATATCCGTTACGTTTACATCCCGCAATGAACGATTGTTTCTGCGTATCAATTAAGGCGTGATCTTTTTTACTAATAGCTCTTCTTAAAATATCCGCCTCTCCTAATGATAAGCCTGCAAATTCATGCGTGATTTGCATAATTTGCTCCTGATAAATCAATACACCATATGTCGGTTTCAATATCGGCTCTAGGTCTGGATGTATATAGTAAACAGCTTCTTTGCCGTGTTTTCGTTGCACATATGTCGAAATATAATCCATTGGACCAGGACGGTATAAGGCATTAAGTGCAATAATATCATCTAGTTCAGTCGGTTGTAAGGAAAGTAAAACATTTTTCATACCAGCAGATTCAAGTTGGAATATCCCCTTTGTTTTACCTGCTTGTAGTAATTTGAATACAGTTGGATCATTTTCCGGTAAAGCATCAATATCAATTGCTTCACCAGTTAATCGATAAATCGATTGGACAATTCTTTCAATTAACGTTAAATTACGCAATCCTAATATATCAATTTTCAATAATCCAATTGCTTCCAATTCATTCATCGCATACTGTGTTAAATGAGTATGATTACTTCCTTTCGTTAGCGGAACGTGATTGATTAACGGTTTTTCTCCTACAACAATTCCCGCAGCATGTGTTGAAATGTGTCGAGGTAATCCTTCTAACGTTAACGCAATAGAAAAAAGTTGGCGGATTGTTTTCGTTTGTTTTATATAAGCTTGAAAATCTTCGGATGCTTTAATATAAGTTAACAGCTCATGACCACCTTGTGACGGGATATGTTCATACATATAACGCTTATCATTTTCATCTATATTCATCACTTTTATTAATTCATTTAAGACTGATCTTGCAGCATAGGTTCCGAATGTAACAATTTGTGAAACGTACTCTGCCCCGTACTTATCTTGGACATAATCAATAACTTCATCACGTCTATTATCGGAAAAATCAATATCAATATCCGGCATTGTTACTCGTTCAGGGTTTAAAAATCGCTCAAATAACAATTGGTGCTTTAATGGATCAACATTCGTAATACCAAGTAAATAAGCTACAATAGAACCTGCCGCTGAACCACGACCTGGACCAACTGCAATATTATTTTGTTTCGCATATTGGACAAAATCAGCAACAATTAAAAAGTAATCACTAAAATGTAATTGCGTTATGACTCGTAACTCATATTCTAAACGTTCATTCACTTTATCTCGTTCAGATTCATTGTACTTTGTAGCAATTTGTTCGATACATTGCTGTTTCAAATAACTAGCCGCTGTTTCGTTAGTAGGAACAGGAAATGTAGGTAGGCGTTGTTCGTCAAATGATATCGATACATTACATCTTTCCGCTATTGCTTCGGTTTCTTCTAATAGTTCAGGCCATTCGGCAAAAGCGTTCATCATTTCTCGTTTCGAGCGTAAATGACGATTTTGCAACATATTCGCTCGTGATTTTTCCGTCCATTCTTTACCTTCTTCTATGGCTTGCAAACAGTCATAACTTATCGCATCTTTAGCTTCTAAATAACGCGCATCATGTAATGCAGTGAATTGTAGAGTTGATTGGTCCGCAAATTGTTTTAATGGTTGCAGTTGACTATTTACTCCTAGGCCTTCATACAGCTCCACCCCGACATAAAAGTCATCTTCATGAAATGAATCAGCTACCTTTTCTATTTTTTTTGTAAACTGAATAAAATCTTCTTGCATTAGCAATGATTTCAAAGAATGATTTTCTGTTGATACGATACCGATTAAATTCGATTCCGCTAACAACTGTATCCATTCACGTTCAAATTGAATATTCGTTGATATTTGAATTAATTGTTCATATCCTAGATTGTTTTTAGCTAATAAAATGAGTGGAAGCGTTTCTTGCGTCTCTGGATCTAATACATAATCAACAACAAGTCCGATAATTGGTTTAATCTGGCGCTTCTCACACGCTTGATAAAATGAAATAGCACCATATAACACCCCTTCGTCTGTTAATGCTAAACTTGAATAATTCAGTTCCTGTGCGCGTTCCACTAATTTATCAACCGTCATCGTACTTTTATAAAAGCTATATCCACTACGTACTTGTAAATGCGTAAATGACATTGTTTTTTCCTACCTTTGTCTATCATAATAATATTCGACTCAAATGTTGTTAAGTCCTTCTATTATACATTGACGTTTCTTACGTTTCCACTCGTTCCTTTCATACACTCTAGTATATGTGCATATACATATGATAGATAGGGGGTATAACGAATGGAAGAAAGGTTTATCGTATCTATTATTCACTGCTATTTCATTGCATTTGGCGTAATCGTTGGCGGCACTATTATTGGTAGTTTCGGATCTTTTCTAACTGGAGAAGCCCCTATTACATCAATGGGAAGAATCGCACAATCTTTAAAAATTTGGGCAATCGTAGCGGCGATTGGCGGTACGTTCGATGCGATTGAAAATTTCCAAAAAGGATTTCTCGATGGTTCTACTTTAGATTTATTTAAACAGTTAATGTTCATCGTATCTGCCATGGTCGGTGTCAAATCAGGAATTACATTCATCCAATGGATTACGAACGAGGATATATCATAATGCACATTCCACCCTTTCATAAAAAAAGAACCTATCAAACATTTTTCATCGGAATATTTATTGGAGCAATTATAGCCTACCTTACCCTACTATTCATGTACGGTAAAATGTACGAAAAGTTGTTAGTAGAAAGAATGGAATTAAAAACCGAAATAGAAGAAATCACACAACAAAATGAAGCACTATTAGAAGATAAAGAACAATTAGAAGAACAGTCTTCCGCTATTGTCACTTCCATTCACGTTCAATTTATCAATGAAAAAACATTGAAATTTGATCGTCTTATGACGTTACAACTTGAAAACATGATTAAGAGTGAACTATCGAATATTATCGGAAAAAGTATTCAAAGTGTTTCAGACAGTGATGACTTATTAATTACTGTCATCGAAAATAAAACATTTACAATCGATGATCAATCATATGAATTTGAAGTAAAAAAATTATCGATTGCTGAACAAATAAAACTTTCCCTCGAAGGTAAAATTGCGGATTAATATTATTAAAAACTTTATTATTCACTGCTAACACACTAATTCATTCATTTTGAAACAGCTTAACTAAGGCAATCAATTGTTAATTTTATTTGAACTTTAAATAAAATAATAGCTTTATTACTATTATTTATATAAAATAGACATAACATAAATGTATTCGTTTTCATAAAGTTATAAATTAAAGGGGGAAATATCATTATGACAGTACTAGATAGAAGAAAAATGCGTGATGAAAAAATTACGCAATTAAAATCAGGGAGAACAGTATATGCTGAATCACCTGAGTTAATCAGACTCATAAAACGTAGCATCGAAAAAGAAAATCTTCGAGTAGATTATGAAGAATCTGATGCAGGTTGTTGGTTTATTCCTATAGAAAACAAAGCTTAATTCAATAAAAAACCCACCTCGAACCAAAATATATCGTGTATAATTTGGTTCGAGGTGGGTTTATTTTATCTTATATTTGAATCAATTTCATCATAGGATGATTCCGTTAAAAAGACGAACGTTTACTTACAAAGAATTTGAACATACGTTTATTGAGGCTATGTCCGTTAAAAAGCAGTTGGCTGGAATAAAAGTAAACAGTTCTACCATTATAAGTAAAATCCATATTTGAGATACTAAAATTATTTATGAAATTGATTCATGTTTATGAATGCTTAGCACAAATTTCTTCAAGTTCTGCAGTTAACGCCTCTGCTTCCTCCCAAGTGTGAACAGTTGCTCCAGAAGCAAGTGGATGACCTCCACCACGATATTTGGCTGCCAATTCATTAATAACAGGGCCTTTAGAACGGATTCGTACTCGAATAATATCATCTTCTTCAATGAAATATACCCAAGATTTAATGTTGTTAATGTCACCTAAAGCACCAACTAATTTACTCGTTTCCATTGGATCGACATTAAATTGGTTTAATATTTCTTTCGTTAATTTAATCGTACTTACACCATTTTCTGACATTGTAAAATGCTGTAAAACATATCCGCGTAATCTTGCAATATCTTCATTCACTCGATATAAATCATCATATAATGCTTGGCGATCAAATGGATATTCAATTAATTCTGCTGCGTATTGGAATGTGACATTTTTTGTACTTGGAAATAAAAAACGACCAGTATCACCAACAATTCCTGCATAAATAAGTCGTGCCGCTTCTTCATTGAATAAAAAACCTGACTCTTTTCCTGTTAAATATAATTCATAAATCATTTCTGAAGTAGAACTTGCTCCTGTGTCTACCCAACGAATATCACCATATTTATCATGATCTGGATGGTGGTCAATTTTCAACAATTTCTCGCCTAGATTATAGCGATTATCACTTATACGACTTGTATTAGCAGTATCACAAGCGATAACTAATGCTCCTTCATATACGTCATCGGCAATGTCATCCATTCTTGCTAAAAAATGAAATGATTCATCTTCTTCACCTACTGCATATACACTTTTCTCTGGAAATGTTTCTTGGATTATTGCTTTTAATCCACACTGCGAACCTAATGCGTCTGGATCTGGCCTAACGTGACGATGGATAATAATTGTTTCATATTTTTTAATAGTTTGAATGATATCTTGTTTTGGCATATTAAATTCAACCTTTCTTAAACAGCTTTTCTAGATTATTTATGAAGAAACAGCTACAATGAAAAAAGAACATACACATTAGGAGACGATATAATGCTTATTTTCGCTTTTCTCATAGCAGTATCTATTATTATGTACATTTATTATAAAGTGACGATTTTGCGAATGAAAGATGAATTAATCCAAAAATATACAAATGGTAAAGCGCGAATATTTTTAGGCGGTTTTATTCTGTTTTTTGGTATTAACCAATATTTAGCGTATCAAACTACGATCATTCTACTTATTAGTATCGTATTTGTAGTTTTAGGTGCTACTCAAATTGTTCATGGTTATAAAGTTGCAAAACACTACCGAAACGAATACCGTAAATTACATCCTGACGCTTAACAAAATAATGCGCACACAAGTTGAGTCAACTTGTGTGCTTTTTTCTTTAAACACGTCATCATCTTACTTCCTTAATTAGCGATCCATTATTTGCGCCATTAACATTCCTTGAGACACGAGTTTGTTTTCGTTGTAAATTTCAATATTAATTTTAGCATATAAGCGTCCTGCATCTAACAATTCAGGTTTTAACGTTAAATGACTATCCATTTGAACAGGTTCTATGAAAAATATATTCAAACTTTCTACAGCCATATTTCCCTTTTTTAAATGACGTAACAATCTAGCACTCGCTTCTGTAATTAATGTTGTTAAAACACCATTTGCTAGCGTTCCTAGTTGGTTCGTCATTTGTGGTGTAATATCTGTTTCAAATACGGTTGCATCATTTTCTGATGTGCGTAATCCTTGCGCTATGACATCATGAATCGTTTCTCCAACTTGTGGTTGTCTTTGTACTTCATTTAACGCTTTTAACACGTCTTGTCGTGATACAAGGCCTTCTAAAGTTTGGGATTGATTCACAATCGGCACAACTTCGATACCTTCCCACACCATCAAATGAGCAACATAAGCTAAAGAAGTTTTACCTTGTACTGTAAAGGGATTTTTCGTCATTACTTTTTCTATCAACGTTTCATCTGACACACCTACAACGTCTTTAGAGGTTACCATACCACTTACTCGTCTATTATCATCAATGACGGGAAATCTTGTATGTGACGTTAAATCATTCAATTTATACCAATCTGCAACGGTATCTGTATTATATAAATGTTGAACTTCATCATAGGGCGTATAAATATCACTAACAAAAACAATTTCTTTCTTGATCATTTGGTCGTAAATAGCCCGGTTAATCATTTCTGCAACAGTAAACGTATCATAACTTGTTGACATAATTGGTAAGTTTTTTTCATCGGCTAGCTTTTTAATATGTTCTTTCGTATCAAAACCACCTGTTATTAAAACCGCAGCCCCTGCTTTCAGTGCCAGTTCATGTGCTTTCACACGATTTCCGACAATTAACAATGAGTCCGTATCAGTATAACGCATCATTGCTTCTAATTGCATCGCACCGATAACAAATTTATTTAGTTCCTTATGTAAACCACCACGACCACCTAACACTTGTCCATCTACTACGTTAATGACTTCCGAAAATGTTAACTGTTTAAAATGTTCCTTTTCTTTTTTCTCGATACGAATTGTACCTACACGTTCAATCGTACTAACTAACCCTTGATTTTCAGCCTCTTTTATCGCTCGATAAGCTGTTCCATCACTAACATTTAATTCTTTTGCAATTTGTCGTACTGATATTTTATGTCCTACTTCTAAGGATAAAATATGCCGAATAATTTGTTCATGCTTTGTCGACATGTATTTCACCATGCTTCCTACTGTACTAGTCTGTTATATAATCTTCATTATACAGATGTTAGCCAAGAAGCACAATCGTTATTCATTACCCTCTCATTCGATTTCTTTGAACCACTTGTTCCATAACAGGAGGACGGGATAATTGTAACAATGTCGCAAAATTACTCCCTACTACTAATAATAAAAAGGATAACCAACTAACCCAAAATATTTTTTCTATTAATGTTGTACCTAACGTAATATAAGGCCAAGCTATATAAAATAGAAATCCCGCTAATAACAAACGTAATATAGTATATTGTCGCACGTAATCAACTCCTTATTTTTGTACACTATATGATACCAAAACGATATATAGAACTATTGTATTATTTCCCGGGTCATAATTGCATAATAAATGATCAATAAAAAAACGAGTTTATCGCAAATGATAATCTCGTTTTTTACTCTATTAATAATTAAAGTGTAATCGATTCGCCAACTTTAAGCGGCATACCTTTTCCTGTCGCAACTTTATCAGTAAACGCGACTGGATCTTGCTCAATAACTGGAAATGTATTGTAATGAACAGGTACTACAATATCTGCATTTATCCAATCACATGCAACTAGTGCATCTTCAGGACCCATTGTAAAGTTATCACCGATTGGCACAAAGGCTAAATCAATGTCATTTCTTTCACCGATTAATTTTAAATCAGAAAATAATGCTGTATCACCAACATGATATATTGTTTTATCATCAATTGTTAGCAAGATTCCACCAGGCATTCCCGTATAAATAAAAGTACCATCCTCTTCTTCATACGATGAACTATGAAAAGCTTGAGTAAATTTCACTCGACCAAAATCAAAGTCATACGCACCGCCAATGTTCATCCCATGTGCATCTAAACCTTGTTGTCCTAAATAAACAGCTAGTTCATTTAACGCAACAATTGATGCACCTGTTCGTTTAGCAATTGCTACTGTATCACCAACGTGATCATTATGTCCATGTGTTAATAAAATGACATCCGCTTTTACAGTGTTAGGATCTAAATCACATAATGAATTACCAGTAATAAATGGATCAATCAAAATATGATGTGAGTCCGTTTGAACACTTACAACAGAATGTCCATGATATGTTATTTTCATTGCAATTTTCCCCCTAATAAAATAATTACTAATTACTATACCCTGTTTTCAAATAAACTAAGCGTCATTTATAGCAATGTTTCGATTGGAGTATATGTATAATCAAATGCGTTAGCTACTCCTTCATTTGTTACATTACCTTGCATTGTGTTAACACCTTTTCGTAATGCTTCATTATCTTTAATAGCTTGTTCATACCCTTTATTCGCTATTTCTAAAATATAAGGAACCGTTGCATTCGTTAATCCTGTTGTTGATGTACGTGGTACAGCTCCTGGCATATTTGGGACTGTATAATGCAACACACCATGTTTCACAAATATTGGATCATCATGAGATGTAATTTGATCACTCGTTGCAAAATTTCCTCCCTGGTCAATAGCTACGTCTACAATAACAGAACCTTCAGCCATTGATTTCACCATTTCTTCTGTAACTAATACTGGCGCTTTTGCTCCCGGTATTAACACAGACCCTATTGCTAAATCCGATTCTGCAATCGCTTCAGCAATTTCTAACGGATTCGACATTAAGACATTAACTGAGTTTCCGAAGTAATCATTCAATTCTTTGAGACGAACAGGATTTAAATCGAATATCGTTACTGTCGCTCCTAAGCCAACCGCTAATTTCGCTGCGTTTGTTCCTACTACTCCTCCACCAATAATCGTTACCTTTCCGCGTTTCACACCAGAAATACCCGCTAATAAAACACCTTTTCCACCTTTTGTTTTCTCTAAATACTGCGCACCTAATTGTGTCGCCATATATCCTGCCACTTCACTCATTGGAGTTAACAATGGTAATGTTCGATTTGATGTTTGTACTGTTTCATAAGCAATACCTGTTACCTTTTTATCTAATAATGTTTTCGTTAATTGTTCGTGTGAGGCTAAGTGTAAATATGTAAAAATAATTTGTCCTTCATACAAATAGTCGAATTCCTCTTCAAACGGTTCTTTCACTTTCATAATTAATTCATTTGACCAAACTTCTTTAGCTGTTTGTACAATAGTTGCTCCAGCTTCTACATACTCTTCATCTGGAAAGTTTGATCCTTTCCCTGCATTCGTTTGTAAATACACCTCATGTCCAGCGTTCGTTAATGTTAAAACTCCTGCTGGCGTTAAAGCTACCCTGTTTTCATTATTCATTATTTCTTTAGGAATCCCTATTCTCACAGTTTACACCTTCTTCATAAATTTTTGTAAAATTTACATCATTACTAGTATTTTAGCAAAAATATAAATAAATTGCATTAGATAATCATAATATTACAAATCAATTAAACTTGGAAATTGTAACACTAGTTTTTATCAAATTACTTAAAAAACAAATGATTATCTGCTTGGATACAGCTTCACAAGCAAAATCTATTATTTTCATACACAAATATTCCAAATTATCATGCTAATTTGAAAAATTTGCTGTTTTTCTTCACTTTCTTTTCCAATTCTATGTAAAATAGGTTATAATTAATATAAGAGATAAAAGATTTTTTGAGGAGGAATTTGTAATGAGTGGTAGTTATGAAAAAATCATTATTGCAGTTGACGGGTCAAAGGCTTCTGAAAAAGCATTTAACAAATCAGTAGAAATGGCTAAAGCAAATGATGCTACATTAATTTTAGCACATATTGTGGATACGCGTACATTCGCTACAGCTGAGGCTTACGACAAATCTTTATCAGAGCGTGCACAAAAGTATGCAGAAGACTTATTAAATGAATATGTTGAAAATGCTAAAGAAGCTGGCGTTCAAAATGTAGAACTAGTTATTAAATATGGTTCTCCTAAAGTTGCTATCGCTAAAGAAATCGCACCTGAAAATGATGCAGATTTAATCATCGTTGGAGCAACTGGTTTAAATGCGGTTGAGCGTTTCTTAATCGGTAGTGTTTCTGAAAGCGTTGCAAGATACTCTAAGTGTGACGTATTAATTATTCGCTAATTAAAGTTAAAAAGAAACCATTCATATTATTGAGTGGTTTCTTTTTTATGATTATTTTTATTTACTTTAAGGTGTAATATGTTTCTGTAATTCATGAATCATATGGGATATCTCTCGTAAGATTAGTTTATTCATTGCTAGTTTTACTGCTCCTGATGAACCTGGCATACTAAAAATAAGTTGTCCACTTTCTAATACCCCCGCAGTTGCTCGAGACATGATGGCTGCAGAACCAATATCTTCTGTATAACTTAGCATCCTAAATATTTCCCCAAATCCGGGAATCTCTTTTACTATTTTACTTTGCACGACTTCTATTGTCACATCACGTTTCGAAATACCCGTACCACCAGTGAATAAAATTGCTTCAACTTCCGGTTGCAACATAACATCGTCAATCGCTTTACTTATTAGTTGTTCCTCATCAGCAATAATGACATGTTCTGCTACAATATGATTACTTTCTTCTAATAGTTGCTTTAGTAATTGCCCACTTTTATCATTTTCTATTGTTCGTGTGTCGCTAATTGTTGCAATAAAACAATTAACTGAACGTTCTTCTACTTGATGCAATCATCTCGCTCCAGTCTATTATTAATATATTGTAAGTGAATCAAGTATATCATATATTTTTCAACGAACCTGTTAAGCTAAACAGGAATTTAACACTATTAAAAAACAACGTAAACATTATGGAATGTTTACGTTGTCATTTTATACAGCTTAGACTGTTTCCTTTTCATTCGTTCTTGCCTTTTTTATCGTATCTCTTGCAATCATTACTTCTTCATCTGTAGGAATAATCATTACTTTTAC
>JAPFDT010000018.1 GCA_026169815.1 Pseudogracilibacillus sp. | reverse complement strand
GTTTCCAGCGACAAACTCAAAGGTTTCAAGCGATTTACGGTCTTCCTTCACTTCTACTATAAAAAAATAGTAGCACAAGACATCGGCCAATGTCTTGTACTACTAATCTTAGTATGTTTCCGCGGGCGAGTATCAAGCCTCCTCAGGCTCACGCCTTGCGGGGTCTTGATAGACTCTTACTTCCCGCAGGAGTCTCCATATATTCGGACTGCTTTGTATTTGATCTTTGTATATTTATTTACCAATGACACTTTTTCAGTGACTAATTTTCATTGTTTCTTGAATTAATAATGCCATGCTTGATTATCTATTATTAATAAAGAAAATAATATTAACACTTAAAACTTTTAAAAAATGAAAAAGAAATATTAAGTATCTTTTCTATCGACCTTGGCAGTTTGTTGCGGAGGGTCGTTTACTCCTGCGGAAACAGAACGAGTCTGAAGACCCCGCAGGAAGCGTACTTTGCTTCCGAGGAGGCTGAAGCCGTTCCCGCGGAAAGAAACGACCCGTAGCGACACACTGCCTAAAACTAGACTAAATTATATTATTTACGTCGTAGTTTCTGTCTACTACGCACTAAAAAAACAAGACTAGTTACACATCGTGTGTACTAGTCTTGTTCTGTAATTGGTGCGTTATTTTTTACTTGTAATCCATTCTCATCTAATTTTAGCGCGGTTACTTCATAATTATCTAATAAATTATTCATTTGCGTAGCAATAGATTTACCTTCGCCTCCTGGAACGAATGAAATCATCGTTGGCCCCGCACCACTAATCACTGTGCCGTATGCGCCTAATTTTCTAGCCTCAGAACGGATATCAAAATAATTAGGAATTAATTTTGCTCGATAACTTTCGTGGAATAAGTCACTTTCCATCATTTTGCCTGCTAATTCATAGTCACCTGTTAAAAGCGCGGAAATCATTAAGTTACTAACACCACTTGCTGTTGCCGCATCTTTCATTAAAAATTTATCGGGTAAGACTTTTCTAGCATCTTCTGTTTTTAATTCAAAATTAGGAATATACACGACGAGATCTGTTTGAATCGCTGGAAGCTTTTTATAACTAGCTTCTTCTCCCATTTTAACTGTTACGACAAAGCCACCTAAAAGCGCTGCTGCGACATTATCAGGATGCCCTTCAATTTTCACTGCATAATCTAGCTTTTTTTCTTCTGTTAGATTCAGCTTGCATAGTTGGTTAGCTAGCTCAATGCCTGCAACAATAGCAGATGCACTACTACCTAATCCACGTGCTAAAGGAATTTCGCTATCCATCGTTACATGACATGGTGTTAAAGTTTCTTCTTGCCAGTCAGCAACTTGTTTCGCTACTTTATAAATATAATGATCATGATAATCATGAACAGGGGGGATAGTAGCAGTTGTATGGGTGAACTGCCACTTATCCGCTTCTTTTACTTCTAATGTTAAATAACGACTTACTGCAACTCCTGCTGAATCGAATCCTGGGCCGATATTCGCAGAGCTTGCAGGAACCGAAATGGTAAACATATTAGTTACCTACTAAGCCTTTAATATATTCAGTTACTGCTGCTTCATCATTTGGTAATGAGACAGGGTCGATTGTTACTTGTTCTATCGCAGTTTGTGGATCTTTTAATCCATTTCCAGTTAAAACGGCAACAACTTTACTTCCAGGAGCAATTGTGCCTGCTTTTACTTGTTGAAAGACTCCAGCGATAGAAGCGCACGATCCAGGTTCAGCGAAAATACCTTCTTTAGCAGGTAATGTTTTAAACGCTTGTAAAATTTCATCATCTGTAACAGAAGTAATCATCCCATCTGATTCATCACGCGCATTTGTTGCTAAATTCCAACTGGCAGGATTACCGATACGAATTGCTGTTGCAACAGTATCAGGATCCGTAATAGGTTTATCTTTTGTTATTGCAGCTGACCCCTCTGCTTCAAATCCGTAAATTTTAGGTAAGTTCGTATTGTTTTGTTCGTTATATTCTTTAAAACCTTTCCAATAAGCACTAATATTCCCAGCATTACCAACTGGAATTGCTAAAATATCAGGCGCTTCTCCACCTAATTGATCGATGATTTCAAAAGCTGCTGTCTTTTGACCTTCGATCCGGTTTGGGTTTACAGAGTTTACTAGAGTCACAGGATATTGCTCGCTAATATGCTGTACCATCGTTAATGCATCATCGAAGTTACCAGCAATTTGCACGATTTCAGCACCATACATGACTGCTTGTGCGAGTTTACCCATTGCAACCTTTCCTTCAGGAATAACAACAACTGCCTTCATGCCAGCTTTTGCTGCATAAGCTGCTGCCGCTGCCGAAGTGTTTCCAGTAGATGCACAAATAACAGATTTACTACCAGCCTCTTTCGCTTTAGCGACAGCCATTACCATTCCACGATCTTTGAATGATCCAGTAGGGTTTAAACCTTCATATTTTCCATATAATTCGATACCTAATTCCTCTGATAAATGAGGAAAGTAGACAAGTGGTGTGTTCCCTTCATGTAATGTTAAAGCGGGAGTTTCGTCTGTAACAGGTAAATAATCTGCATACCCCTTAATAAGTCCTTGCCAATTCATTCTTTATGCATCTCCTTCGACACGATAATGGCTTTCTACTGATTCTACCACATCTAATTGATCTAACTGCTTCATCGCTTTTACAAAATTTTCACTCGAAGCTTGATGAGTAACGACAATAACTTCAGCGAAATCTCCATTGCTAGGTGTTTGTAAAATTCGTTCAAAACTAATGCCTAACTGATTAAATAAGTCAGAGATTGAAGCAAATGCGCCAGTTTCATCTTTTACTTTTAATCGTAAATAAAATTGGCTAAAACGTTTATCAGCAGGCGTTAATTCCTTTTTAAAACGTGGAACGACAAATTGTTTTCCGTTTACTCCAAGAAGCATATTTTTAAGTGCTTCAACGACGTCTGACATGACTGCTGTAGCTGTTGGTAAACTACCAGCACCTGCTCCATAAAACATCGTCTCTCCAACGTTTTCTCCACTTACATAGACTGCGTTATATTCATTGTTTACAGCAGCTAGAGGATGCGTTTTTGAAATGAATGTTGGTTCAACACTTACGTCAATTTGGTTATCTTGACGACTTGCGAATCCAATTAGTTTCATCGTTAAATCTAACTTTTTACCATAATCGATGTCTGTCGCAGAAACATTTGAAATACCGACAACATCAACATCGTCTAATTCAACATTTGTAAAGAAGGAGAGACGTGCTAAAATAACCATCTTACGTGCTGCATCTAAACCTTCTACATCTGCTGTTGGATCAGCTTCTGCAAAGCCTAATTCTTGAGCTTTTTGTAATGCATCTTCATAACTTTGTCCTTCTTTATCCATTTTCGTTAAGATGTAGTTCGTCGTTCCATTGACAATTCCCATTACTTGCTGAATTCTATCGGAAACTAGTCCGTCAGATAATCCACGTAATAAAGGAATACCGCCACCTACACTTGCTTCGTAAAACAAGTCACAGCCATTTTCTTGGGCAACTTTTTCTAACTCTGGTCCGTGTAAGGCAATTAAATCTTTATTTGCTGTTATTACGTGTTTCTTAGCTTTTAAAGCTTCTAAAATATATTTACGAGCTGTATCAACGCCACCCATTACCTCGACAACAACATCAATATCTGCGTTAGCTAATACGTCGTCAGAATTTGTTGTTAATAAATCATGATTGATTTCGATTTGACGTGCTTTCTCCATATCGCGTACAAGCACTTTATCTACTTTTACACCACAACCTAATTGATGTACTAACTCTTCCTGGTGCTCTTCAACGATTTGAATGACTCCAGAACCTACAACACCTAAACCTAATAATCCAATTGATACATCTTTCTCCAATTCGTCACCTCATTTAACCTTTACATAAATATTTCGAATATTATAATAATATTTACCGATAGTGTTATGTACAACATAGTTATTATATCATTTTTTCACGCAATTTTGAATTACTTGTATTTTAAAATGAAAATTTAAGAAAGGAAGAGTATAGAAATATTGAAAACAGAGCTTTCTTCCTTTTTAATTTTCACTTATTCTTTCTATTAACTTACTAAGTGATGTTGAAAATTTTTCACGATCTTCTGTTGTAAAAGGTTTTGGCCCTTTTGTTCGATAACCAGCTCGTCTAGCTTGTGCACTAGCATGCCGTGAAGATAGTAATTGATCGATATTTTTTTCCGAATAATAAAATCCTTTATGGTGCATGACGTAACATCCTTTTCCAAGTAACATGGAAGCAAGACCATAATCTTGTGTAATAATGATGTCATCTTTTTCCACGACAGACATAATTTTAAAATCAGCCATTTCCGCACCTTTATCTACATATTGAACGGATACATGATCTGGTAAAGGGTCATGAGAATAATGGGAAATACTTTTAACCATCACGACAGCTAACTGATATTCTTTTGCTATGTGAATCACTTCATTTTGTACAGGTGATGCATCTGCATCGATATATATTTTCAATACATTACTTCCTCTCGCAAATAAATGGTAAAAATATTCGTTAATCCAAACTAGTAGTTTTCTGTTTGCGTCGACCGACGAAGTTCACGATAGCTACACTTGAAATAGCGATAAAGCCACCAATCATAGAAAGTGTGCTTGGTAATTCATTTAACCAAATCCAAGCGATAAAAATAGCGATAGGTGCTTCTAAATAAAGCATACTTGATATGGCACTAACATTACCAAGGGAAAGAGCCATTGCCCAAGTAGCATAACAAAGAGCTGCCGGAAATACCCCAACATATATAGCGGATAAGTTTGCTTCTAATGTAGCGTGACGCAGTGTGTCCCATAATCCTGGGACAAAAAATAACATTGGGATTGTTCCCGCCCATGTAAAGTAGGCAGCTAAAGCGATAGGGTGATATTCTGCTAAAAGCGGTTTTTGATAAACGAAAAAGAATGATGTAGAAATTGTTGCAAAAAATACAAGAAATAATCCACTAGAAAATGTAAATGTCGCACCAGAAGACCCAAGTGTAATTAAAGTAACACCGATAAATCCAACACCAAGCCCAATCCAACTAAATCCAGACATTTTCTCTTTTAAGATAATAATTGCAATTAATGTTGTAAAAATTGGTCCTGCTCCAACAATCATACTAGTTGTACCTGCTGAAATAGTAAGTTGACCAAATGTAACGCCGAAATGATAGAAGGTGATGCCGACAACACCTAGGAAAAATATAGGGAGCAGGTCTTTCTTTTTAGGTAATGTAAAATTTGATTTAGGATAAATGGCATATAAAAAGAATACGAAAGAAGCAATCAAATAACGATAAACCATCAAATGACCAGCGGTAAATCCACCCGTTAAGCCAGCGCTAATGGCAGCAAAACCAGAACCCCATAATGTAACGGTAATAAGCGCTAAGAAAAATGCTTGTTTATTCACTACGATGCACCTCTTTCTAAAACACTTAAAACTATTTAATTTAACTTATCACAGCTTAATCAGAAAAGCCAAAAGTTAAGCAAATAAAAAACATCCTATCTATATCTATTAAACAGGATGTCATTTATATCTATTATGCATTTATGAGGAACTTAACTTTTTAGCGATTGCTTCTGTTTGTTCCATTGATTGACGTATTTCAACATTATCTTCTTGAACATTGATCACTGTTGCAGTCATTTCTTCTAATCCTGCAGATGCTTCTTCGATAACGGCAGATAAATCTGTTGTAGATGTACCAATTTCCTCTGCATTTTGTTCCGCTTCAGTTGCTGATTGACTAAAACGATCAAACTGTCTACTTAATTGTTGAAAGTAATGAGTAACTCCTTCAAAGGCCTGATTTACTTGATTTGTATTGGTTACTTGTTCTGTTACAATATTTAAATTTAAGTTCATCTGGTCTAAGGCGACTTTATTTGTGTCTGTAACAATCGTCATGTTTGTGGCAATTTTATCGACGATTTCATTCGTTGAATCTGCTAACTTTCTAATTTCATCTGCAACAACGGCAAAGCCTTGTCCAGCTTCACCAGCACGCGCTGCTTCAATAGAGGCATTTAATGCTAATAAGTTCGTTTGCTTACTGACATCAGTAATTTGTTCAAGGAAATCACTCGTTTCTTGAATGTTGTCAGTTAAGGAATCAAAGGTATCACTTAATTCACGAATATGTTCAATCACGTCATTCATATTATGAGCTAAATTTGTTGCCAAGACGTTTCCTGATTGCACTTCAGCTTGTGATTGCTCAAATTCTACCTTCAATTGATGTAGAGCGTTTAGCATTTGCCGCATATGTTCTGTCGTATTTTGAGCATGTTCAGAAATACCGATAATTTGATCACTTTGACTTGTACTACCTGAAGCTATTTCAGTAATAACATTAGCGAGTTCGTCTTGTGCTTCCACGCTATGTTGTACACGGTCATTTACATTCGAAATTTGTGTAATCATATTTGCTACATTTTGTCTTAACGTTTCGTGTTGGACTTCCTTTTCTAATGCTTCTTTTTCACTTTGTTCTAATAACTCCTCAATTTGTTTAAATTGACCTTTATTTAACTGAATGACGACAATCGATACCATACCACTTAACACATAAGCAACTAATATAGATAAAAAGTTTTGCTGAAGCACGTCAACTTGTAAAGGATCGGGAAAATAATTTGTTAAGACAATTCCAATAAGTCCTAAAACTAATCCCCCTATAAATACTGACGTAATAAAATGAGCAGTAGAAATAAATAAAAGAAAAAAGAAAATACCTAGCGTTTGTAAACCGCCTCCGTGCAATACGATATAACAAAGCATCGTCGCATACCCGACTAGTACCATATAATATGGGAAAATATGAGGTTTTTTAATAAATGTTATTATTAAATATCCAACAATATAAGCCGTTAAACCCGTGCCATAAACAATGCTACGATCAAAGTCTCCTTGAACAATTGTCACTAATAATGCGCCAATAACAGCAATAGAAAAAGCTACTAACATAATAACGTTTTTTCTCTTTAAATCTTGGAGTCTCAATGTATCCGCTTCCAATTGGTGCATCCCCCTTTAGCAAATAGTGTTTTGTTCATTATAGCACTTACGTATGTTAAATCAATAAAAGAATGAACACTCATTCATGTTGTGTAGAGTAAATATGGGACTAACTATATAAATTTAGTTATTTAGTGTACAAGTGATCATTTCACGTCATGATAAAAATTGAATATAATAAAAATTAACTGAAGTCGCAAGGAGGGTAAATGATGAGGCCAATTATTGGGATTGTGCCATCAATTGATGAAAATAAAGAACAATATTTTACGAATATCGCAAATGTACGAGCGATTAAACAAGCAGGAGGTGTTCCACTTGTTTTGCCTTACACAGAATCAATAGAAATAATAAAAAAATACGCAACAATGATCGATGGATTATATTTAGCAGGTGGAAACGACATCGACCCTAACTATTATTCTGAAGCACCGCATCCTAAACTAGGAGAAGTTAATCCAACCCGCGATGCATTTGAATGGGAAGTACTTAAATATGTTAGTTATGAAGATAAACCTATTTTAGGTGTTTGCAAAGGTATGCAAATGATTAATGTTTTCTTTGGAGGTAGTTTATATCAAGATATGACGTCTCAAGTAACAGATACTATTATTCAACATAATCAAAAGTCTCCATTAAAACATCCAATTCATGTTGTAACATTAGTAAATAAAACCAAGCTACAGCAAATAATTGAGCAAGATACAATCAAAGTAAATAGTCATCATCACCAAGCTGTGTATCGTGTCGGAGACGGGTTGATTGTCAGTGGACGAACGAGTGACGGAATTATTGAAGCGATAGAAAGTTCAAGACATTCTTTTGTCATCGGCGTTCAGTGGCACCCAGAAGAACTATTGAAAACGGATGAACAAATGGCTATAAAAATATATGACATGTTCATCATGCAATGTCAGAGTAGTACATCATGAAACAAGAAAAAATGAATCCAAAACGATTGCAACGAGGAGACGTTGTTGGGGTGATTGCACCTGCAAGTCCACCACGTATTCATGAGCTGCAACGTGGCGTGAAGTTTTTACAACAACTTGGTTTACAAGTGGTGTTAGGAAAACATATATTTAAATCTCATGGCTACTTAGCTGGTACAGATGACGAAAGATTAGCAGACTTTCATGACATGATTGCAGACTCAAAAGTGAAGGCGATATTTTTAGCTAGGGGAGGATATGGTACAGCACGTTTTGCAGAACGAATAGATTATGAGTTAATTAAACAACATCGAAAAATAATTTGGGGATATAGTGACATGACTTATCTCCATTTAGCTATCCAACAAAGAAGTAATATAATTACATTTCATGGACCAATGATTGCATCTGACTTAGGGCAGCATCATGTAAATACCATAACAAAGCAATCAGTAAATCAGTTGTTTGCACCGATGTCAATTTGGTATTCTGAAGCAATTTCTCGACTACAAGTTATCGTTAATGGAAAAGCTTCGGGACAATTAATAGGAGGTAACCTTACGTTGATTACGAGTACGTTAGGGACGCCATTTGAAATTGATACGATAGGAAAAATTTTATTAATAGAAGAAATAGGTGAACATCCGTATCAAGTGGATAGAATGTTAAATCAATTACGTTTAGCAGGAAAGCTAGATGAGGTGGCAGGGATTGTTGTTGGAGACTTCTCTTCTATAACAACTAGTAAACTATCGCTTTCATTACAAGACGTATTGGATCATTATTTTAAAACACTACTATGTCCTGTCATGACTGGTTTTAAAATCGGGCATGAAGCACTGAATATTGGAGTGCCTTTAGGAGCACAAGCTATGTTAGACACGAAGACAAAGACAATGATTGTCCAACCGGGGGTGAAACGATAAAAAGAAGAGGTTGAGACAAAACATATTTTATACATGACAGGTGGAAAAATAAAATGAAGCATATTTCCGGAACGGTTAGTTTATCAATCCAAATAAATGAATGAAGACAGTTTTGTGTTAGCCTCTTTTTTCAGGAAAATACTAACGGGTTTGAATCATCGACCATTTAGATTCGTTTTCTTTTAATTCATTCACAATATATTCAATATTAACTTGTTGTTCACAATGCCACTGTAAAGCCATTGACATATAGAGTTCATTCAATTGTGCCACAGATAATTCTTATTAAATCCTCTATTCCTACTCTATTAAAATAGAGTAATTATTTTCTATTAACGAACATTGTGTTATACTATTCAGAAATAAGTATGACATATTTGTGGAGCCTTGAAAGTTAGGGAAACATAAACACCTTAAACGTAAACAAAGGAGGAACACTAAGAAATTGGAAAATAAAGAAGCGATTTATCTAGTTTCGGATTCGGTTGGAGAGACAGCTGAATTTGTTGCAAAAGCAGTAGCATCGCAATTTGATGGGGGAAATATAGAAATTAATCGAAATTCTTATGTCGAAAACACGGAAGATATTGAAGAAGTTATCACATTAGCTACTAAAACAAATTCGATTATAGCTTATACCATTGTTGTTCCAGTTTTAAAAGAATATCTAGACAAAAGAGCACAAGAAGAAGGAATATGGGTAGTTGATTTATTGAAACCATTAATTGATGTATTTCAAAAGAAATTTAACATGGAACCTCATCATAGTCCTGGATTAACAAGGAAACTAGACGATGAATATTTCCGTAAAATTGAAGCGATAGAATTTGCTGTGAAATACGATGATGGTAAGGATCCAAGAGGATTAACAGAGGCAGATATCGTTATAATTGGTGTTTCTCGAACATCGAAGACACCTTTGTCCATGTATTTAGCTTCTTCTAAACGTTTAAAAGTCGCAAATATCCCCCTAGTTCCAGAGGTGTCACCGCCTGATGAACTATTTGAAGTTCCAAGAAAAAAATGTGTAGGTTTAATTATTTCACCAAATAAATTAAATGATATTAGAAAAGAAAGATTGAAATCACTTGGATTGAACTCCAAGTCAAGTTATGCCGACATGGAACGTATTCTGAGTGAGTTGGAATATGCTGATAAAATTATGAAACGTGTAGGCTGTCCAATTATAGATGTATCAAATAATGCAGTAGAAGAAACGGCGAGTTTAATTTTAGAAATGTTGAAAATAGAAGGGAACTATTAATCATGCAGAAATTTGTTTACTCATTTCAAGAAGGTAAAAAAGACATGAAAAATCTATTAGGTGGTAAGGGAGCAAGTCTAGCAGAAATGACGAATATAGGCTTGTCAGTACCTCAAGGTTTCACTATTACAACAGAAGCGTGTAATGCATATTATAAAACAAATAGATCAATCCCTGACTTAATCAAGCAACAAACACTTGAAACGTTAAGCGATTTAGAAGATAAAATGGATAAAGGCTTAGGAGATGCTAACAATCCATTACTAGTATCTGTACGTTCAGGTTCTGTTATTTCAATGCCTGGTATGATGGATACGATTCTAAATTTGGGAATGAATGATGAAACTGTTGTAGGTGTGGCAAAATTAACGAATAATCCAAGATTTGCATACGACTCTTACCGTCGCTTCATTCAGATGTTTAGTAATGTTGTTTTTGGAATAGATGGCTATTACTTTGAACAATTATTAGAAGACACACGGGAACAAAAAGGCTATCTTTCTGACCCGGAACTCTCTGCAGAAGATTGGCAAGAAGTAATTACAGGCTATAAAAACATTGTCAAAAAACATACAAAGCAATCTTTCCCACAAGATCCAAAGGACCAATTATTTCTTGCTATCAATGCAGTTTTTGATTCATGGAATAATGAACGTGCAAAAGTTTACCGTCGATTACATAAAATTCCTGATCACCTTGGTACAGCTGTCACCATTCAAAGTATGGTCTTTGGAAATATGGGTAATGATTCGGGAACAGGGGTTGCTTTTACACGAAATCCATCAACCGGCGAGAATAAACTTTACGGGGAATACTTAATAAACGCTCAAGGAGAAGATGTTGTAGCTGGGGTACGTACACCACAACCGATTGCTACTCTAAAAGAAGAAATGCCAGATGTTTACAAGCGTTTTGTAGAAACTTCCGAACTGCTTGAACAACATTATGAAGACATGCAAGATATCGAATTTACAGTAGAACGCGGAGAATTATATATTCTCCAGACACGTAATGGAAAGCGGACAGCACAAGCGGCCATTCGCATCGCAGTTGAAATGGCCGCAGCAGATTTCATTGATAAAAAAACAGCTCTGCTTCGAGTTGACCCTAATCAATTAGACCAACTATTACACAGTAGTATCGACCATTCCTTTGCAAGAAATGTTTTAACTCAAGGGTTACCAGCATCACCTGGTGCTGCAACAGGTCAAGTTGTTTTTGATGCCAATGAGGCAGAACAATTAGCCAAAGAAGGTAAAAAAGTGATTCTAGTACGGGCTGAAACAACACCGGATGATATTCATGGCATGGTAGCATCTCAAGCAATCGTAACAAGTAGAGGTGGTATGACTAGTCATGCAGCAGTAGTTGCTAGAGGAATGGGAAAAGCTTGTATTTGCGGATGCGAAACGATAAAAATTGATGCAAAAGAAAAACAATTTACCGTAAATGACGTCGTAGTAAAATTTGGCGAAACTATCACAATTGATGGTGCTACCGGTGATATCATGCTTGGTGAAGTGCCAATGACTGATCCAAATTTATCAAGCGAATTTCAGCGTCTGCTTACATGGGCAGATGAAGAAAGAGAAATTGGTGTACGTGCTAATGCTGATAATCAAAGAGATGCGGAAAAAGCATTTGAATTTGGAGCAACTGGAATCGGTTTATGTCGTACAGAACATATGTTTATGGAGAGTGAACGTATCCCAACTGTACAAAAGATGATCATGGCAGAGAACTTTGAAGAACGACAAGCTGCACTTGAACAGTTATTACCTATGCAACAAGCGGATTTTGAAGCGGTGTTTGAAGCGATGCAAGGATATCCAGTTACTGTCCGCTTACTAGATCCACCTCTTCATGAGTTTTTACCATCTAAAGAGGAACTTCTTGTTGAAGTGACAAAGCTACAAATCCTAGAACCACAATCTGAGGAACTTGAACAAAAGGAACAGCTACTAAACAAAGTACGACAATTAGATGAACACAATCCAATGCTAGGTCTGCGTGGATGTCGTCTTGGAATTATGTATCCTGAAATATATGACATGCAGGCAAAGGCAATTTTTTATGCGGCGGCAGCTCTAGCTGAAAGAAATGTAAACGTAAATCCAGAAATCATGATTCCACTTGTAGGTCATGTGAATGAATTAAGGGAAATGCGCCAAGTAGTTGTAGAAGCAGCTAACAAGGTAGAAGAAGAAACTGGGCGAACTACTACTTACACTGTGGGAACAATGATTGAAATACCACGCGCTGCTCTAACTGCAGATCAAATTGCGGAAGAAGCTGACTTTTTCTCATTTGGTACAAACGATTTAACACAAACAACATTTGGTTATAGTCGGGATGATGCAGAAGGTAAGTTCCTACAAAATTATGTTGACAATAAAGTGATTCCAGAAAATCCATTTGTAGCTATCGATCAAAAAGGAGTAGGAAAACTCGTCGAGACAGCTTCAGAATTAGGTCGTGCAACAAAGCCGGAATTAAAATTAGGTATTTGTGGTGAACATGGCGGAGAAGAAAGTTCCATAGAGTTCTTCCATCAAACTGGACTAGACTATGTCAGTTGTTCCCCTTACCGGGTACCACTTGCTCGTCTAGCTGCAGCACAAGCAACTATTAGAAATAAATAATCTCACAACTTAAGAATGAAAAGTTTAGCAAAAAACGAGAAAAATGAATAAGAATCTATTAAACAGCTTTAACCTTGAACTCAATAGGGTTAAAGCTGTTTACTCTTTCTTGGTTAAATCAATGAATATTTCTGGACTATTTAATCTCGAATTAATGAAGCAAACAACGATTAACAAAAATAATATAGAAATTATAGTTGAATTATGAACAAAAGAAAAAAGGTAGAAGAAAAGCTAATAATAGAAAGTTCACTGTCGTTGTAAAGTGTTAAGATAAGAAAAAATATGTAATTTTTGATATACTACTAATAACGAGTGTAGGGAGGAACGTGGAGTTGAGTAACCAAGCGAAGTTAGAAAAAGAAGCGATGCGTGTATTGAAAGAAACGAGTCGTACATTTTATATACCAATTACATTGTTAAAACGTCCATTAAAACTGACAGTCGGTTCAGCTTATTTATTAATGCGTGCAGTCGATGAAATTGAAGATCATGAAGAGATGGATGCAGCTATCAAAGTTCGTCTGTTAAAAGAAACGCAACAACTTCTAGCAGCAGAAGGAACCTTTGATGCAGAAGCATATGGACAATTAGTTGCGCCATATGAAGCGGAATTACCAGAAGTGACCATGCGTTTAGGTGACTGGCTCGATGTTTGCCCAGAAGGAATTGCTCGCAAAGTACGTGAATCAACTGCTGAAATGGCAGGAGGTATGGCGGATTGGGTCGAGAAAGATTGGGTCATTCATACGGAAGAAGATTTAGATGACTATACGTATTATGTTGCTGGTCTTGTAGGTGTCATGTTATCTGATATATGGAATTGGTATGATGGGACAGAAACTGATTATGATTTAGCGATAGGTTTCGGTCGTGGTTTACAGGCGGTTAATATATTACGTAACCAGCATGAAGATTATGCTGAGCGTGGGGTACGGTTTATTCCAGAAGGTTGGACACGTGATGATGTATTTGATTATGCTCGAGCTAATTTACAACGTGGAGAAGAATATTTAAAAGATATTAATACGAGAACAATAACTCTTTTCTGTAAAATTCCATTACGACTCGCAATCCGAACGTTAAAAACGATGGAAGAAGGAAAAGAGAAAATGTCACGTTATGAAGTAGAAGAAGTCGTAGAAGAAGTGAAAAAAGAATAAACATGAAAAAAACCGCCTTGAAATAGGGCGGTTTTTTCATGTTTATTTTTAATGAGAACATTTTTTGAAAAATGAATCAGATGCCTCATGATGACAAAAGTAGTGTCATTTTTGACAAATAAACTTGTCAAAGTGACTAAGGTAAGTTACAGTAATAAATAGAGGTGATGAAATGTGAGAAGTCGTTTAAAAGAATTACGAGCACGAGACGGGTTAAACCAAACTCAATTAGCAAAGAAAGCGAAAGTGTCACGACAGACAATAAGTTTAATCGAACGCGAAGAATACATTCCATCTTTATTAATTGCAGCTCGCATTGCCAAAATTTTTAGTGAACCAATTGAAAATATATTTTTCTTTGAGGAGGATGAATTATAATATGAATTTTATCAAGCAATTTTTAATCGGTGCAATAGGAGGATTCATCGTCATTAGTATTTATTTTTTAATCCCCTTTAATAACATGACGTTTCCGACTACAACAGTGTTAATTATTTTATATGCCATTGTATTACTTGGCTGGATATTTTGTTTTGTCATTGCTAATCAGATTAAACGACTAGCAAAAGAAGATTTAGTAGGGGATGATGAAGATCAGGCAGAGGGAATCATTAATAAAAAACTGTATGACTATTCGTTCAGCAACAATGTAAGTGCAATATTTGCCGTTTTAGGAATGTCGATTGCTTTATTAAAAATGCACAACCCTTTAATAATTATTGGAGTTATCGTCACATTGCTAAGCTACTCCATGACATCTTATATGATGAAGTTATACAAATTAGCTTACCCTAATCGGAATCTCCCTGATGTTGGTGATAAAAAATATGCTAAAAAATTGTTAGAAATATCGGATGACGGGGAACGACATGTCATGTTGCATGGATTATATAAAGCATATAATTTTGCTAATATTGCATTTGTTTTTGCGATTATTGGAATTTCGTTCTATTCTCTTGTGACAGAAGATTCCCAACTATTTTCGATTATTGTTATTAGTCTACTTTTATTAATGATGAATGCTGTATATGTATTTTCAATTCGAAACAGATAACTTATTATAATGACCGCACAATAATAAAAGGTACTTCTCTCTAATTTTAGAGAAGTACCTTTTTAAATGATTTACTGTTCTTCGCCGATAAATGTAATAATCATAAATAAGAAAAAGCTCACTAGTAAAATGACTCCGCCACCGATATAAATTGGTAAAATTAACGCTTTAGAATCACCGAATGGTTGTAAATATTGTAGCCAAAGACCAAATGATAGTCCAGCTGATCCAATCATACCTGTCCAACCTTGTGCTGTCATTAATTTACGTGCTTTCGTTCGGTATGCTTTATAATAAATTCCCCAAGCAAAAACAGATAACCAACCAACCACTAGAATATGCGCATGCACAGGTTTAAATGCACCAGATCCAGCACCCGCCATATGAGATCCCAATACTGCACCAATTACTCCCATCACTGCCGAAAATCGAATTAATCGTTTACTCCACATTTCGTTCATTATGTTTCCTCCTACTTTCAATATCCTAATTACAGTATAATAAATGAAGATGAACGGAGTATGAACAAAATATAAAATTCAAATTACGATGAAGTTATATTCAATAGTAAGTGTAGCTTGCGACATAACAATTTATAATTAAATTAAAGAATAATAGTGCGACACTGCGCTGCGGAATAATACTGCGCTTTCGGCGGACAACACCTCAACTTCTTCGGCAACAAAGAATCGTTTCCGAAGGGGGGGCGGTTGCCGTACTCCGAAGTACATGATGTACAAGTGTCGTAAGTCACAGGACATGACCAGTTTTAGTCTACCCGTAGAAGTTCCCGTGTTATTCCTTCGCTATCTTTGATGCATTTGGAAGAATATCATAAACCGCAATATTTATTCTCACGCGCATAGTTAGCCCAAATATCCTCAGGTTTTGCGTGTAAGAAGGGTCTTGCGCGCATGGTTAGCCCAAACCTCCTCAAGTTTTGCGTGTAAGAAGGGTCTCACGCGCATGGTCAGCCCAAACCTTCTCAAGTATTGCGTGTAAGAAGGGTCTTGCGCGAGTCAAGTCCTAAATGTTGTGTAAATTAATAATACAAGTGTTCTCCACTTTATATGATTATTGATTGAATTTTATTTATTCGGGAGGGATATCCCTCCCGAATAAATAAAATTTCACATCTAAATTGACGTCTTTTCTCTT
>JAPFDT010000053.1 GCA_026169815.1 Pseudogracilibacillus sp. | reverse complement strand
AAGTGGGAGAGCAAAATTTGAAGTGGGAGAGCAAAATTTGAAGTGGGAGAGCAAAATTTGAAGTGGGAGAGCAAAATTTGAAGTGGGAGAGCAAAATTTGAAGTGGGAGAGCAAAATTTGAAGTGGGAGAGCAAAAAAACTACTCTTCACTTTCGTTAGAGTAGTTTTTTTACACATGAAACTTTATTTACCTAATTTTTTCAATTTAAATGGTGCGTAAATTAGGGCTAAAATTAAAAATACGCCTAAATAACCGATTAGTGAATAAAATTTTGCAACTAAATCAGTAAAGCCTACAAAGCTTGCGATAAATCCAAGAATCCCTGTCACTACTGTTCCTATTACAAAGCTACGTGACTCTAGTACAGTAAAACGTGCAACAAATCCATAAAACATACTAACTGCTGTATTAAAAATCATACCGAACAATACGAGTGAGAAAACAATACCTAATCCTGGTCCGATTTCATCGACAATTTTTAATAATGGCATGTCGTATGCTGCGACTACATCGACTTTTGAAAAAATCGCTAAGTGAGATAATATGATTAAAAATCCAATCATCAATCCTCCGAGAAGTCCACCTAATGTAGCGATGCGTTCATCTTTTTCTGCGGCACCCATAACGATCGACATTCCAGCACCAACTGCAATATTGAATGATGCATAATTTATCGCTGCGACTAACCAATGACTAAACTCACTTTCTTGTTCTTTTGCAATTGGATTTAACTCTGCAAAACTAGTATCCATCGTAGATAACGCATAAACTGCTGCAACAATGACAGCTATAATTAACAATGGTGTTATACTCCCAATGACTCCGATTACTTTATTTACTTGCATTAACATCGTCGCCATAACGAGTACTATCATAATTAAACTTCCTACAAAAACTGGCAGACCAAATTGTTGATTTAACAACGATCCTGCTCCAGCAACCATAACAACCCCAACACCAAATAAGGTGAAAATTAAAATCGCATCAACGATAACTCCTAAATAACGACCACTAATAATGTAAATTGCTTCTTTATGTGATAACGTTTGCAATCTACTGCCAATTTTAGTTAATGTCATTCCTAAATAGGCAAACAAGAGACCTGAAACTATTGCTGCTACAGTCCCGATATGTCCAAAACTAGTAAAATATTGTAAGATTTCTTGTCCTGAAGCAAATCCTGCTCCGACAATAATGCCTACAAAGGCACTTCCTATTTTTAATACACGAAACATGTTCATCCCCCACCCTAACTTGTACATTCATACGTTGTTGTCTTATCCATCACAAAACGTAACTTATTTTCAATTTTTTATGTAAAAATAACGCCCTCTGTTATCTAAAACAAAGAGCGTAATCTTGATTATGCTTTTGCTTTTTGGAAACGATCAAACCGTAATGGTTCAGTCGGAATTATCGTATTTGATTTTTCGTTAATAATCTCTTCCATCAATTTCCCTGTTCCAGTTGCTAAACTAATACCATCTCCTTCATGCCCTGCCGCTATGTAAAAACCAGGTACTTCTTCTACTGCAGATACGATTGGTAAGTGATCTTCTGTAAACGGACGGAAACCTGTGTACGAACGAATAATTTTAAAATCATCCATCTTCGGAAAAAATCGTAACGCCCTTCTAGCAATTGTGTTGACAACTTGAATATCAATCGAGCTATCATATCCAACATATTGACGGCTACTTCCGAGTAGAAAGTTCTGACTTTCAGTTGGCTCCATCACTGTCGCTACACCATGTTTAGCTGTAATCTCATCTGCAATTCGTTCACGTCCAAATTTGTTCATTAAATAACCAAACTCCATCATATTACGGAACATCACTGGCTTTTCTCTCGCACCAACGATGATATGACCTTTTCTAGGAATGATTGGGATGTCTACATCCAGCATTTTTCCAATAAAAGGTGCCCAGACACCTGCAGCATTGACGACTTTCTCTGCGCGGACTTCACCGTTTTTCGTTTCAATGAGGAAAGTTCCTGATGCTTCTCTTGTAATGTTTGTAACTTCAGCTTGAGTCTTGATTTGTAAATTAAAATCGCGCTTTGCTTTATCCATTAATGAATAACAAAATAAATAAGGATTAATAAGAGAATCTGTTTCACATTCTAATCCACCTGGAATATCTTCGGCAAAATATGGGGATTCATTACGTATATCTTTTTCATCTAATACGTTAAATTTTAATCCTGCTTCATTTTGTGTCTTAACCCATTCTGTTGCAGCTTGCATTTCATCGTCATTATCACAAACTAAAATACTCCCATGTGCACGATACTCAAATGGAAGTTCTAGCTTCCCGTGTAAATCTTCTAACAATTCTTGACTAACAAGTGACATGTGACTATCAAATCCCGGATCTTTATCCACGATCGTAACGTTCCCATCACATTTCGAACTCGTACCACTGGCAACATCATCTTTTTCAATTAACATGCAATCTAATCCAGACTCTGCAATATAATAGGCAACAGCAGAACCAACAATACCCCCACCTATTACTGCAACTTCAACGTTATTTTTACTCATCGGTCAAACCTCCAAACAAAAATATGTATAAATCTTTTCACCTTATTATCATATTACCATAAATTCTCTGATAATTTGTGTTAGAATGAAATTATTATAGATTTTATTTCTTTTTTAATTGTTAGGAGGATTTAGATGAAAGACGTCATTATTTGTCGCTGTGAAGAAGTAAGTTTAACAGATTTAGAAGATGCAGCTAAGAAATACAATTGTTCTGCACGGGAATTAAAATTACGAACGAGAGCTGGAATGGGATTTTGCGGTGGTCGTACATGTCGCCCTGCTGTCGATAAAGTTTTAACAAGTATAACAGGAGAAGATCCAACAAATAACATTCCTTTAAAAGTAGCCCCACCTGTTCGTCCTTTATCCTTATCAGATTTAGGAGGCGTAAACCATGACTAAACGTATTATTGATCATCCTGTATTAGGTACAATTGAAAATGAACGAACGGTTACATTTACATTTGATGGAAAAACATACGAAGGTTACGAAAGAGATACAATTGCTTCAGCGCTTTTAGCAAATGATGTACGCACGATTCGAAGACACGAAGCAACAGGAAATCCTCGTAGTATTTATTGTAATATCGGTCATTGTTTCGAATGTCGTTGTACAGTAAATGATGTTTCAAACATTCGAGCGTGTCTAACATTAATTGAAGAAAATATGGTTGTTAAAAGTGGTGACGTTCAACCTGATCCACTAAACCCAAATAATGAAGGACCACTTCCGAGAACGTATGAAGAATATGCTGAAAGAAAGGCAGGCGATACAGATGAAAATGCATGATGTCGTTATTATTGGAGCTGGACCTGCTGGGTTATCAGCCGCAATTCAATGTCGTACATATGATTTATCTGTCGTCGTTATCGATGAGTTTCCAAAAGCTGGCGGTAGATTATTAGGTCAATTACATGAAGAACCGAATGGGGAATGGTGGAACGGAATTAAAGAGTCTAATCTTTTAATCGAAGAAGCTGAAAATCTTAAAACTGACATTCGACTCGGCGTATCTGTACATCATGTAGAACGTTTGGAAAATCATTATGTCGTTCATACAAATACAGAACATGTTGCAGCGAAAACAGTACTCATTGCCACTGGTGCTGCAGAATCTGCTGCACCAATTCCAGGTTGGACATTACCAGGTGTCATGTCAATTGGTGCTGCCCAAGTAATGACGAATGTTCATCGTGTCAGCGTCGGTGAAAAAGGAATTGTCGTTGGCGTAAACGTATTATCAGCTGCGATCGCACGAGAATTACAATTAGCTGGTGTTGATTTACATAGTATGGCTCTTCCGGCAACAAACGTCGTTTCAGAAGATCAAAGTAATCCACGAGCAGTGATGGAACGTTTAGTGAGAATCGCTCATTTAGCCCCATCGAAGTTCATCCAATTTGGTAGTAAATTTGCGACATTCGAATTCGTTCGTAACATTGCATTAAACTTTTATCCAAAAGATGGCATTAAAATGTGGGATATGCCAATCCATTTACGAAAAGCAATTAAAGAAATAAACGGTACAGATCGCGTAGAATCGGTTACAATGGTAGATGTCACACCAGATGGAGATATTATTCGTAATACAGAACGCACGATTGAGGTTGATTTTGTATGCATTGCAGGTGGTTTATATCCATTAGGCGAACTAGCTGCAGTAGTTGGCTGTCCATTTGAATATAATGAAGCACTCGGCGGACACGTACCGATTCATAATGAAGCAATGGAAACTCCAATTGATGGCGTATATGTTGCTGGAAATATTACCGGAATTGAAAGTGCTAAAGTAGCGCGCGAACAAGGTAAAGTAGCCGGATTATCGATTGTTAAAGCATTAACAGATAATGCAGAAGTTGCGGAAAAAGTTGATGCAGCCATCACAAATGTCCAACAAACACGAGATGAAGCAACGATTCAATTCCATCCTGAAATTAATGAAGGACGTGCAACTATTTCAGCATCTTTTGAGCAATTAATAAAATAAAAACGCACACCAAAAAGTGGGTGAATCCATGTCACCCGCTTGATTTATTATGTCATAAAAGGAGATACAACTATGCAAGTGGATCGTACGTCAGTTAAAGAAAAAAGTTTAGTTTTTATCGGCTTCATGGGTGTAGGAAAGACAACTGTCGCACAAATTGTCGCTAAAAAATTATACCGTGATTTCATCGATATTGACGCTGAAATTGAGAAAGAATTCGATATGCCAACAACAGATATTTTTAAATTAATTGGTGAAACGAAATTCCGTGAAAAAGAAAAAGAATATGTCCTACATTATAGTCAGCAACCATTAAAAGTCATTTCATTAGGTGGCGGAGCATTTATGCAAGATGAGATTCGTGAAGCTTGTTTAGAACATAGTATCGTATTTTATTTAGATATTAGTTGGGACTCATGGAAAGAAAGATTGCATATGCTTGTTGATAGTAGACCAGTTTTGCAAAATAAAAGTATGGAAGACATTGAAGAGCTTTTTCACGAAAGAAAGAAAACATACGAAGAACACAATTCCGCTTTTATTACCGATGATTTTGATGCTGAAGAAGTAGCAGATTATATTATTGATTCAATTAAATTAGCGTGGGAAATATATGATTAGTTTTTAAAATAAATAATCACTCAAGAACATAATATTTTGAGTGATTATTTATTAAAATATTACTTCTACGCACTCTCTCTTATTAAGCATTTCTTTTATGTGTAAGGAATAAATTCGGAATAAAAATCAATAAAAGAACAACAACAGATATTAAAAATCCGGCTTGATATCCTCTTAATTCATTCGTTATCGTTGGTCCCAAACCTTGCATAACGGTTGAGACGACTGTTGCGATAATAGCAGTACCAAAACTTGATCCTACATTTTCAATCATATTAATCCCTACACCAGCTTGAGGAAGTTGTTTATCTTCTAATCCTGTATATGCATCACTCATCAATGGGAGCATAATCCCACCAACTCCACTACCACGAATAAATAAAATGGTAGAAATCCACGTTATACTTGTCTCTTCTGTTATAAAAATAAATGGAACTGATCCAATAAGTGAAATAACTAAACTAACAATGACAACGAATTTGGCTCCAATTCTATCAATTATTTTACCAATTAAAGGTCGAGTAATAAGCATGCCAATTCCTTGTGGTATTAAAGCAAGTGAAGCTTGTATTGGTGACATATAATGAATATTTATAAAAAATAATGGCAGAATTAACATTGGTCCCATTATAGCAATATTCGCTAAAAACAAACCACTACTTGCTGCTAGAAAAGTTCTATGCTTAAACAAATTAATTGGAAGCACTGTTTGATTTTTTCTAACTCTATTATGTACAAGATAAGTGATAGCTAAAATAAAGCCGCTACACATCCACAAAATTGTAGATTTATTATTAAATGAAGCATATTCAGCTGCCTCTGTAATACTAACAATTAATACGACATTCATTAAAGCTAATACAATTATACCGAAAAAGTCGAGTTTACTTTCTTTATCAAATGGTTCAAAATTTGGAATATATTTGATCATTAATGGTACAGCCACAATTACAATAAATATATTAATGTAAAAAATCCACTGCCATGAAGCACTTTGTACAATAAATCCCCCTACAACTGGTCCGAAAATCGGTCCAAGAATCATCGGTGTACTAACGATTGCCATTACCCTTCCAATTTTATTTTGCCCTGCCGTTTTAACTAAAAGTGTCATCATCAACGTTGTAATAATTCCAGCGCTAAATCCTTGTACTAACCGGAAAAGGATAAATAATGATACATTCCAACTAATTCCAATAAAAATCGAGATAACACCAAAGGAGATAATTGAACCAATGTAAATTTTCTTTCCATTATATTTATTCATAAGCCAGCCGGATACTGGCACTGCCATTGCTAGAGCTAACACATAACCTGTAATTGACCATTGAATAATATCCAATGTCGTATTAAATTCATAAATTAAAGTATCTATAGCGATATTTACCATCGTAGAATCAAGCATTGGCGCAATTGCTCCTAGTGCAATCGCCCAAGCAGCAGCGAGTATGTCTTTTGGTAATGGTTCTTCTTTTGTTTTCTCTGAATTAATTTCATTCACCTTCTTTTTTGTTTCTTGTTCAACAAAACCTTAACAACTCATTGTTTCCTTGTCAACAAAAAGAGAAGTAGTCCAAATCTGCTGGAATGGACTACTTCTCTATGTTTTACTTTAATTAATTGTAAATACCTTGTCTTTTTATTTCATCATCCAAGTGCTTACTATAGTTTTCTAGGAAAGCAAGCATCCCGTTAAATTGTTCTTCTGACAACTGTTCAAATATAATTTGATCGCGTTCATTAAAAGATTTATGAACTTTCTCATGAATATGAAAAACTTTTCTTCCTTGCTCAGTGAGTCTGAAATAAATTTCCTTTTTGTTGTCTAGTTTTTGATAACTTTCAATTAAGCCTTTATTAATTAATCTTTTCGTTAGCTTACTGATCGCACCTCTAGTCATATAAAGTGATTCTGCTAACTTTCTTACATTGGAATCAACATTTTTCTCTATGGATTCGATGCAATGGACTTCGGAAGGGGTAAATCCTTTTAAACTCTCTTTCATCGTATCATTATTGAGCCAAGCCATCTTATTAAACAAATCTCTGAAATTTATCATAAGTTGTTCTTGTTTGTCCATATTTTATTCCCTCCATTTAGTTGTACATCCCTTCTATTATAACGTCGATTTATTTACCCTACAACAATAAAAAAGCTTATCACTCAATTACAAATAGATTTTTATTTAAATTCACTATGTAACTATCCTCCAATAAACACCATTATTCATATATATTACTAAGAAGGCTGAGCAATCTACTTTCATTCCTTACAACATATCGATATATTGGAATATGTAAAACCTTACTATTGTTTTATAAAAGGAGATAAATATAATGAGTCAGTTTAATCAACATAAGGGATTTTCTAGAACATTTGAAGAAGGAAAATTAACGTTAGGACTCGTTTACCCGCTAGAAACATATGCTGGCAACGTGCCTGAGATGCATTTAGAGGAACAAATTAAATTAGGGAAACTTGCTGAAGACGGAGATTTTGCTGCTTTATTTGTTCGTGACGTTCCATTAAATGATCCACATTTTGGTGATGTTGGACAAATGTATGACCCGTGGATTTTCCTAAGTCATATTGCAGCACATACGAAAAATATTGCACTAGGAACAGCAAGTGCGATTACATCTTTTCAACATCCATTAAATTTAGCAAAATCTGCTGCATCTTTAGACAAAATTTCAGACGACCGACTTCTGTTCGGGTTGGCAACTGGTGATAGACCTATAGAATTTGACGCATTTGGTGTCGATCGAAACCAACGCTCAGAATTCTATCAAGAAGCGCTCCAAGTAATGCGTGATACATGGTCTACGTCTTTCCCTATTGTAAATACTGAACGTGTGAAATTAACAGGTGTTACAGATATTTTACCAAAACCAACAAGAGGTAATATTCCTGTATTGGTGACAGGATTTTCTGGTCAAACACTTGGATGGATTGCTGAACATGGTGATGGTTGGATGAGTTATCCGCGTAATCCTGCGCAACAAAGAAGAGTGATTGCAGATTTTCGTGCATTAACTGAGGAATTTAAACCTTTTTCACAATCACTTCATATTGATTTGTCTGAAAACCCAAATGAAGGGCCAACACCTATCCATTTAGGGTTTAGAACTGGGCATAAATTTTTAATCGATTATTTACACAAATTACAAAAAATCGGTGTGAATCATGTTTTATTTAACAACAAAGATGCACAACGACCTGCAGAAGAAATTATTCAAGAACTATCCGAAGAAGTTGTACCGCACTTCCCTGCATTGAAATAAAAATTGAAGAGGCTGGGACAAAACTGTTTTCATATATGAATATGGATTGATTAATAATCGTTTCGGAAATATACTTTATTTCAATTCTAGATTTTCATATACAGAAAATATGATTTTGTCCCAACCTCTTTTAATCTAATTTAGTATAGACGCGCTCTATGCGGTGTCAACGCCCCATTCTTTCCTTTCACATGAAAAAAGATAAAATCATAATAGATTTTATCTTTTTCCTAGCTTATTTTTTATATGATTCTATAATTTTAAGAATTTCTTTTAATCTACTCACTTCATAAGTAGGTGTCACATCTGTTAACTCACGGTCATGATGATTAATCCAAACAGAATCAATACCAACACGAGATGCGCCGAGAATATCTGTATTCGGATTATCTCCTATCATGATTATTTCGCCTTTTTCTAACTCTAATAAACTTAAAGCATAATTGAAAATATCGACACTCGGTTTACCTTGTCCGAATGCACCTGAGATGACAATATGGTCAAAGTATGGTGCTAATTCTGGAGAATACGATAGTTTCATATGTTGTAAATCTGGTGATCCATTCGTTAACATCAGTAATTTATAATCATCTTTTAATGCATTAAGTACGTCTAATGTTTCTTCATATAAATAAATGTGTCGTTTGCGCTCTTCTGGAAACATAACTGCTAACTCTTCAGCTAATGTTTCATCTTCAATTTCCACATCTTTTAACGCTTCAAACCAAGCTCGTTTACGAAAACCTGGTACCGTTTCACGCAATAGTTTGAAATTTTCTCCTTCATCCTTAAACTCGCCCCACATTCCTTCGAATGTACCGATTCCAATATTACTCGTAAAACTATATGTATCTAATGTTGGATAAATTTGCTCTGCATGATAACGCACACGTTCTTCTAACACAGATGCGTCAATATTGTGCGAATCTTCCACTGTTTTACACGTTGTTTTAAATGCTTCACTAACACTTTTATGATCCCATAATAACGTATCGTCTAAATCAAACATAATTGCTTTTAACAATCCAACTCAACTACTTTCTAATAAAATGATGTACACTTATCGTATCCATTAACTGATTAAAAGTCCATTATTTTTCCTTTATTTTCTTAAAATTCTTGAACATTCAATCAAGTAAATAACGTAACAAAACTTCTTCCGCTTCGTCACAAACCTGTCACTAATACAGGCGCATAAATATACTACTTTGGGATTTATCTATGGTATGATAGGCTATAGATTAGTTATAGGAAGCTTTTATAACAAAGAACTTAGATTAAAGGATGGATTAAATGATGAAAAAATATATAACACGTTTTCTTCTCCTCACTTCTCTCGTCATTGCTCTTGCAGCATGCGATGGAGGCGAATCTGCTCAAGAAGATGAAGGTGGCGTTGCAATTGGCGGGGATCAAGCAGCAACTACAGAAAAGAAAGTACCTGAATTTGAATTTACAACACAAGATAATGAAACATTGTCTAATGAGGATTTAGAAGGAACGTGGTGGATAGCAGATTTTATTTTTACAAATTGTGAAACAGTCTGTATCCCAATGACGAATAATATGGTAAAATTACAAGAAAAAGTGAACGAAGAAAATATTGATAATGTAGAATTCGTTTCTTTCTCTGTTGATCCTGATTACGATACACCTGAAGTTTTAACAGAGTATGCAGAAGATTACGGTGCAGATTTATCTAACTGGAACTTCTTAACAGGATATGATTTTGAAACAATTGAAGATATTTCGATGAATGGCTTCAAAAACATGTTAGCAGCTCCACCTGAAGGCGATAACCAAGTTGTTCACGGTGCTTACTTTTTCTTAGTTAACCCTGAAGGCGAAATCCTTAGCCCTTATAGTGGAATGGAATCAGAACAAATGGATGCTATCGTAGAAGACTTAAAAAAAATGCAGTAATTATTATCATACATGAAGGATGTGTCACTTATGCGCATGATATTTAGAATCATCGGGTTGCTTGGAACAGCAAATGCGTTAAAACGTGGAACATACGGAAAAAGAATAGGACGGCGCTTTATTCGAAACATACTACGAAACGTATTTCGTTAAATCACCCTGCCCTTCTATAACTAACAAAAGTGCTCTAAACAAAATTGTTTAGAGCACTTTTTCATGAAAATACCCTATGAAAATAAATTCATAGGGTATTATTAGTATTTAGTCAATTTCAATTCGATGCGTATCATTTGTTCTACCGGCTTTTTCTACGGTAATTTCAAGCACACCTTCCACTAATTTCGCACGAATTCCTTCAGGTTTCGCATCTGCTAAATAAAGTGAACGTTCCATTGCCCGATAAATTCTTTCACGGTGAATATACGTGTCATCTAGATCTTTTTCCTCGCTTGAATCTTCCTCTTCTACGGAAATTGTAAGATTACCATCATTTAATTTTAAATCAATATTTTCTTTTTTTACACCTGGAAGTTCTGCTTCTATAATGTATTCATTGTCTAGTTCTCTTACATCAATTTTAAACGAGTTAGTAATTAAATTACGACCTGCATCCCATGCATCTTGAAATAAATTATCAATCATGTTAAATGGACCACTCACTTTAGCTTGACGATTTCTCCTATTGAATGGAACGAATCCAGACATTTCGAATCTCTCCTTTTAAGAAAATTATCATATACTTTTTCCTTACAATATCAGTATAACATATCGAATCTTAGCCTTTTAAATAAATTGCATCTTAAAATTACTTTTTAACATCCTTTGAAAAATCGTAACCTTCTTGATAATAATAGTTATAACGAATTTTAAATTTAGTAAAGAAATATTGCACTAACACTTTCGCAATAGCGTATCCTGGTATCCCTAAAATAACTCCGACTATACCAAACAGTTTTCCAGCGATTAATAAGACAAACATAATTGTTAATGGATGTATTTGCATCGTTTTTCCCATCACATTCGGCGAAATGAAATGCCCTTCAGAGAATTGCACAACTGCCCAGACAATACTTAACTTTAACAACATCCAAGGCGAAGTTACTAGCGCAATAATAATCGCTGGCGTGATGGCGATTACTGGTCCTAAATAAGGTACTACACTTGTCACCGCAGCAACAATGGCTAGAACAATCGCATATTCGAGACCAATAATTAAATAGCCAATTAACAAGAGCACTCCAATACATAATGCTACGAATATTTGCCCTTGAATATACGATCCAACTTGTGTATCCATATTATGCAAAATATTAGCCATATCATTACGGAATTTTTTCGGAAATAATGAAAGAAAATAAGTTTTAAAACGTTCCCCATCTTTTAATAAGAAAAATAGGACAAACGGAAACGTTATTAATGATACTACTATCGTTGTCACGGTGCTAGCAAAACTAGCAATTCCATCGATAGCATCCCCAAATGAATTCATGATTGTTCCAGGAATATCACCTAAATTTGCTTCAACCCAATCTCTTGCCTCATTATAATATGTTTCAAAAAATGAATTGCTTACATATTGATGAACACTTTCATTTATTTTCTCAATATAAACAGGGAAATTCGCGATTAAATCTTTAATTTGTTGTTCAATTGTTGGAATAGTTAGCATTAAAAGACCTGTTACCGCACCTGTAAAAGCGATAATAATGATAATAATTCCCCATAATCGCTTAATACGCACTTTTTCTAATAAATTTACAACAGGATTCAATAGGTAAAATGCGATAAATGCTAAAATTACTGGTGGAGTTACGGTTGAAAGCACAACAACAAGTGGATGAAATACGAACGAAATTTTGTTATAAATAATAACAGCTAAACCAATTAATATTAACGTCAATAAGGAAAATATTAAATTCTTGCCACCAATAAATTGCATAAATCTCGTCGACTTATTCATACGCATTACTCCTTCATGATTAAAGAACCCAATGTCATCTTTATACCCTAGATCACTGACTTTAAAACATTATAGTATGTTACAAAAAAAGCAAGGTTACAATACGTCTGTAAACCTTGCTACATCTCAATTTTAAATAAACGCGCCCGAGAGGATTTGAACCCCCGACTCCCAGTACCGGAAACTGGTGCTCTATCCAACTGAGCTACGGGCACATATTATCACACACATTCGATATTATAACGTTATTTAAAATAGAATACAAGTTAAATTTAGAATGTACACGAGCTATCCCGTGTACATTTTAAATAACTTATTAATTTTTCACTTCTAGGCCACCAAAGATCGTCACACATTTTAAGTGAATTATAGGTCGATCATCGTCCTCGTGCTTATAGTGGCGTGTATTGTCTTCCCACCCCCCAAATATTGGTATGCCAGTAATATGAATGTGAGCATTGTCTGGAACGTGTAATGATACTCCACCAAAAATCGAGATTACTTCAATTGTAATTTGTTTGTCTGTCACAACCGCTTCAGTTAAATCAATTTCTGATCCTCCAAAAACAGCAGTAATACTCCCACCTTGTAACGGATTCGAACGACTTTTTATTTCTGAACCTGAAAATATCGCAACACTTTCAAGCATATTCTCTTCATCAATATGCTGATTTGCTTTTGCACGATAAAAAACAAATATTAATCCGACATAGATAATGAATAATGGCCATAAATAAGTTAAGAAATTATAATTAGTCCATCCATTTAATAAAAAAATCACTCCAACGATGATAAATAACAAACCAGTTATTAATGTTGCTCGACTTTTTTGAAGAAGTTGCGTCAAACCAATCAAGATAAGAATAACTGGCCACCCCTTCGCTAATACATCTACAAAAGGCATAATGTTCATTTGTTCTAATAAAAACCCTATTCCAATTAAAATAATTATGATACCTATCCAAGTACGTTTCATTATCATACTCCTTTACAAATATTTATTACACATCCAGAACAAGCATTACACGTTCATAACTGTAAATTGCGCGCTCAAAACATTAATTATTTTCTCACATTGACAATGTCACGTTCAACCTTCCATCTATTTTATTAAAACATTTTGATAACATTCTCCTCACATGGTTTATTTTTCCGAAAACATACGTTATACTCTACTTAGTTCATTCATTTTCTTTCATTTATAACCTATGATGGTTGAGTATCATATTATTTGGCTAGGATAGAAAAATAGGTCAAAAATAAAAAGCGTATTGTTTGACCTTTTTTGACCATATCGTTATGATAATAATAGGTTCAAATGATACAAGATGATGATAATTTAAGGAGGAATTGGAATATGGTTTTAATCCCTACAGTTATAGAACAAACTAATCGCGGTGAACGTGCTTATGACATTTACTCACGTCTATTAAAAGACAGAATCATTATGTTAGGAAGTGCGATTGACGACAACGTTGCAAACTCAATTGTTGCGCAATTACTATTTTTAGAAGCAGAGGATTCATCAAAAGATATTTCACTATATATTAACTCACCTGGTGGATCAATTACAGCAGGAATGGCAATTTACGATACAATGCAATTTATTAAAGCAGACGTTTCAACAATTTGTACTGGAATGGCAGCATCAATGGGTGCTTTTTTACTTTCAGCAGGTGCAGAAGGAAAACGTTATGCACTGCCAAATAGTGAAGTCATGATTCACCAACCATTAGGTGGAACACAAGGACAAGCGTCTGACATTGAGATTCATGCTAAACGAATTATTCGTATGCGTGAACAATTAAACAAAATTTTAGCCGAGCGTACAGGTCAACCATTAGATGTTATTGAAGCAGATACAGACCGTGATAACTTCATGTCTGCAGCTGAAGCAGTTGACTATGGTTTAATCGACCAAGTACTTGAGCGTAAAGAATAATCTAACAATAAAGCGTTGGAGTATAATCTTTACAGGTTATACTCAAATGATCAGCACTGCATTTCGCAGTGCTTTTTGTTGTCCAGTCCACAATAGATAAAATCGCTTCACTCCTTTAATAATAAATAGAACGGAGAAACAACTATGAAAAATAATCATTTTGAACAAATGGCAAAAAGATACGACACAGAAGATAGAGTTGACTTAGCTAAAATTATAACAAAGGAAGTAAAACAAGAATTACAAAACAGTAAATCAAAATCCTTGCTAGATTATGGCAGTGGAACTGGTCTAATCAGTCTAGAGTTATCAAATTTAGTAGACTCCGTTTTGTTGGTGGATTCATCGAAACAAATGTTAGCTATTGCGGAAAGTAAGATTACTAACAATAAAATAAAGAATGCAAGGGTACTTCAAACAGATTTCACAGAAAAAACTCCTGAATTTAAGACAGATATAATTTTAATGTCATTAGTTCTCCTGCATATTCCAGATACTCAAAAAATATTAAAAGAATTATTCAACACTTTAAATAATGGTGGTAAGCTAATCATTGTTGATTTTGATAAAAATAATAATGTAAGTCATCCAAAAATTCATAATGGTTTTTCGCACGATGAAATGAAAAAATCATTATCTGAAGTTGGCTTTACAGCAAATGAGATTAAAACGTTTTATTATGGGAAGCGTATTTTTGCGAAAAAAGATGCTTCAATGTTTATATCTAGCAGTATTAAATGATTTATTGCACAAATGAGTACGCTTGTGTCATAATTTTATGACCTAAATAGTAATGGAAACACTCAGACATTTTAAAATCTGGGTGTTTTTATTGTTTTAAATCGCATATCAATTAGTACGGTATTATGTACAACTAGATTTTTTATCATAATGCCGAGAATATTCTATATGCACCTTTTAAGAGAATCGTTAGCATAATCATGTCTCAGTTTTTTAATTGAAATAATTCACATACATATTCATTTAAAAATATGCCTCGTTCATCTAATCGTTTGCGTAATGAAATAAAATCTTCCATCTTCGGATAAGCTGTTTGTAAATCCGCTTTCGTCATCGTATGCATTTTTCCCCAATGAGGTCTACCATCATAGGCTTGAAAGATTTCTTCTAACGCTTGAAAATATGAGGAAAATTCCATCCCTTTATACATATGAACGGCAATATATGCTGATTCTCTTTCATAAGATGGACTTAGCCAGATGTTGTCGGCTTTTACAAAACGACATTCTAATGGAAAGTGTACTGCATATTTCTTCTCTCGTACTACTTCATCTATTGTACGTAGAATTGTTGGTAAATATTTTTTGGGGACAGAGTATTCCATTTCTTGAAACTTAACGAGCCTGGGAGTTGCATAAATCTCATAACTATCATTCGTTTCTGTACCTACCGGGACGCCGATTGCAGATAAGGTACTAATCGGTTTGGCAGATTGCGGCACAAGTCGACTTACTTCTGACATTAACCAAAAGAGCCCGTTTTCGACGACTACTTTTTTAAATTTCATTTGTTTCTGATCCTTCTCTTTATTAGGCGCTGCCAGATCAAATGTCTTTACTTGAACAGTATCTGTATAAGGAAACCAATAAAACTCTATATTGCGATGTTGCTCACATAAAGTGTCCAACTGCTGGAAGGTTTCATCTAATGATAGTTTATAGCTCGTTCCAGTTAGTTGATAAGCTGGCAATACTTTTAACGTCACTTTGACAATAATTCCAAGCATACCGAGGGATACTTGGGCTGCTTGGAAAACACCCGCTTCATTTGTTTCATCAACTTCTAATAATTCTCCACTAGCTAACAATAACGTTATACCTACCGCTTGAGTAGAGATACTTCCAAATTGAATGCCTGTTCCATGTGTACCTGTACTAATTGCACCAGCTATCGATTGTTTATTAATATCACCTAAATTTTCCATTGCATAGCCATGTTCCCACAATTGAGTTCCGAGATCTTTTAACAGCGATCCTCCCCAAACAGTTACGAGGTTATTTTCTCTATCGATATGATCAATGCCTGCTAAATGTTTTAACGAAACCATAATATCGCTCGTCGCTACTAATGGAGTAAAGGAGTGCCCTGCACCGACGACTCTAATAGTTTTTCTATCGACAAAAGCTTGTCGCACAATTGCCTGCAACTCCGATAAATTATTCGGCTCAACATATTGTTCTGGTTCACATCGAACAGATTCTGACCAATTTTTAAATACGTAGTTAGTTTCTTTTATAGAAAACATTTTCCATCCCCCCGGTATGTAGTATATGTCTTCTTTACCGTGCCCGCTTCTATCATATGTAACGTTAAAAAGCGTTCACACAACTCCCCTGCTTTACTATGTCGTAAAAAAATCGGATCCCCATATGTAAGCTCGACTTTTCCTTTATAATGTATTGGAGTTTGCACTTCACCTACTCCTTCATTTTTTGTTAACTGCCCTCCTTTAGGTAAAAACACTTCTGGTACTTTATCATCGCCTGCTGGACCTGAAGCAACATATCCTCCACCAAAACATGTGTATATATTTTTTTCTGGTATTCGGGTAATTTCAATAGCATAGGCAGCAGCGGGGTGAAGTTGAAAGCTTTTATATTTATCAAATAAATGCGAATTAAAAAATCCCGAACCTACCGTTACTTCTGTGACGACTTTTTCTTTTGTTGTTTGATGTAAACTACCTGTCCCTCCACCATTGACAAAACGTACCGACAAGCCATTCTTTTCAAGCAATTTCATAACTTGTTTACGTTTTTTTACGATTGCACGACTTGATTTTCTTTTGAAATGACGGATGACGAAGCCTTTCGCACGTTGTTTCGGATCTGCATCAACAACTCCGGCAATCTGCGCTTCATAACCCATCACACCATCTAATGTAAGAGTATTATTATCTTTTAAAAAATCAATAATTTCCTTTACTTGTTTCATTGTTCGAAGTGGCGAGCGTTGTACACCAAAATGAATACCATACAATTGGGAAGATAAGTCTATATCTAAACAAACGAGAAAATACCCTCCTTCTTCTCGAGCAATTTTTTCTAGCCGATTTAAATGTGCTACACTATCAACCATCACTGTTATTAAAGCACCGCTACTTACTCGTGGACAAATTGAACGTAAAATTGACTCTTCCCAAATTGGATAAGCTATCAATAAATCATCAATTCCTTGATCGTGTAAATATAGAGCTTCTTCTCCTGTAAAACACATAACGCCTTGGAATGTCGGTGAATAGGCCAAAATATCTCGCAATACAGCTACACTACGAATCGATTTACTCGCAATGCGAATATTTTTGCCTCGCGCCTTGTTTGTAATCGCTTTCATATTGTCGTATAAAGCTTCTACATCAATAAAGGCACAAGGTTTCTTAACGTCTGCTAAAGCGGCTTTATACATTTCATATTGTTTCATGCACTATCCCCTTTATTAATTTTTGGCAAAATTCTGTTAATCATAGTAAAGCTTGTTCTCTTATATAAGAAAACAAGTTACATATTATTTATTGTTTATCTGTCATAAAATTAACAAGTGCTTCTACAGCTTCTTCTTCATCAACACCATCTGCAATGAGAGTTACTTCTTCCCCTTTTGCTAAAGCAAATGTCATTAATCCCATAATACTTTTTGCGTTAATTTGTTTGCCATCCTTTTCCAAAAATAACTCAGCTGAAAAACGATTTGCCTCTTGAACAAATTGTGCCGCTGGTCTAGCTTGTAATCCCGATTCTAATAAAACTTCTACTGATTTTTTTATCAATAATCTGACATCCTTTCTAGATCTTCTAGTTCGATTATAATTAGTATTTTTTTCAGAAATTAACGTTATTATATCATTTTATCATACGAAAATAAACTTAATTCATTTGTTTACACTTCACCATTTGCTCTCAGTTTATCAACAGCTTCGCCAATTTTTCGTAAACGATGATTTACACCAGATTTAGATAATTTACCTGATGGGACTAATTCTCCTAATTCTTTCAATGTTACTTCAGGATGTGCTAAACGTACTTCTGCTATCTCCCTTAAACGAACTGGCAAAACATCTAAACCAACAGTTGATTTAATATATTTAATTCCTTCAACTTGGCGCACTGAAGCACTAATCGTTTTATTTAAATTTGCTGTTTCGCAATTGACAATTCGGTTAACTGAATTACGCATATCCCGGACAATTCGAACGTCTTCAAATTTAAATAATGCATTACTTGCTCCAATAACACGTAAAAATTCTGTGATTTTTTCCGCTTCTTTTATATAAATTATATAGCCATTCCGACGCTGAAATTCACGTGCATTTAAATCGTATTGATTTAATAATTGATACAACTCATGATTATGATCAGGATCTAAATTAAAAATTTCTAAATGGTATGACGATGTTTCTGGATTATTAATCGATCCTCGCGCAATAAACGCCCCACGTAGATATGCTCGTTGGCAACAGCTTTTTGTTAAAGTTGTCGCTAAGTCGGACGGTTCAAAAGCATCTGAATCATACTCAATTTCTAAAGATTGTAATAACGTGTCGACACCTTTTTTAATTCGTACGATGTAAATATTATTCTTTTTTAATTTCATCTTTTTTCGAACGAGTAATTCAACAGGTCCAGTAAATATCTTTTTTAAAATTGTAAAAATCCTACGTGCTATCGCTGCACTTTCTGTTTGCACATCTAACATCGTATATGGATTAATCGTTGAAATAACTCCATTCATGCGAATGACAGCAGCTAATTCTGCTTTGAAACAACAATCTTGTCCTTTTATTTGAATTAATTCATTTTTAATTTCAGATGTAAATGACACCTTTTACTCATCCTTTTCTTTTTCCTTTACAGCAAGCTTATATAAAATATCAGCTAATACCGTCGTATTATGACGTATCATTTCCTGTGAATCATCTAAAATATCAGCTTCAATTACTTCTAAATCATATGTTAACAGTCTATCACGATCATAAATAACTGGAATAGAATCTTCCTCTTTATATCGAGATAACATTTCTTTAGAAATAGGTTTATTATGGACAATTACAGTATCAACGACTTCATAACCAATATGTGATACAAGTGCTTCAATATGATCTACAACAGTATAATCATTCGTTTCACCTTTTTGCGTCATAATATTACACACATATACTACTTTTGCAGCTGTTTTTTGTAACGCTTCTTGAACACCGCTCACAATTAAATTAGCTAAAATACTCGTATATAAACTTCCAGGTGAAATAACGATAATATCTGCATCCATAATCGCATTAACTACTTCCGGTAAAGGCTCAATTGTTTCTGGTGTTAAAAATACTCGTTCAATTTTTTTATTTTTAACTGGAATATTCGATTCTCCTGACACAATCGTGCCATCATCTAGTTCAGCATGTAACACAATCGATCCGTTTGAAATTGGGTAAATATTTCCATCTACCCGAAACAATGCAGATACTTGTTTCACAGCTTGATAAAAATCCCCTGTAACTGAATTCATTGCTGCTAATACTAAGTTGCCAACTGAATGACCTGGTAATGAACTTCCACTACTAAAACGATGTTGAAATAATTCTTTTAGTTCTGTATCCACTTGTGCTAAAGTAGCAATCACATTACGGATATCACCTGGGGCAGGTATTTCCATCTCTTCTCGGATTTGTCCTGTACTCCCACCATCATCAGCTACTGTAACAATTGTTGATAATTCAACAGGTAAAGCTTTCAACCCTTCTAACATGATAGGCATTCCTGTTCCGCCACCTAATACGACTACTTTTGGTTGCATCTCGTAAGCCATATTAACGGGCCTTTCTTTTCTCGATATCACGATGAGATTTTCGTACTGCATGGTAATCTGCTAATTCTTTTGTAAAATACTCAGTTAACGCAACGGAGCGATGCTGTCCACCAGTACATCCAATCGCAACAACGAGTTGTGATTTACCTTCTTTTTTATATTGTGGGATTAAAAATTGTAACATATCAAATAATTTTTCATTAAATGTTTCTGTCGTCGGCCACTTAAATACATAATCAGCTACTTCTTTATCCAATCCTGTAAGTGGGCGCATATGTTCAATATAAAATGGATTCGGTAAAAAGCGTACATCAAACATTAAATCAGCATCAATTGGAATGCCATATTTAAAACCAAATGAAACGAAATTCACTGTAAACACTTTTTCTCCTTCAGCTGAATAAAACTCATGAATCTTTTCACGCAATTTCTTCGGTGCTAATTCCGATGTATCAATAATCTTCTGTGCTCTACCACGGAGTTCCTCTAAAATGGCTCGTTCTTTCTGAATGCCTGTTAACGGTAAGCCACCTACTTCTAGTGGATGACCACGACGTGTTTCTTTATAACGCGTTACTAACACTTCATCTCTAGCATCGAAGAATATGATATGTTCTTCTAACCAATCTTCTCGTTCGATCGTATCCAACGCCTCATATAATGCATCAAAAAATTCACGACTACGTAAATCAATTACTAATGCGACACGACGAATCGTATTAGAAGCATCTTTCATAAGTTCAATAAACTTTGGAATCAAAGTTGGTGGTAAATTATCTACACAATAAAAACCCATATCTTCAAAACTTTGTACAGCAACAGTTTTCCCTGCACCTGACATACCTGTTATAATAATCAATTTCGTTTCAGATTGTTTCACTTTTTATTCCCCCTAAAAATGAATAACGATCGCTACATATTCATATAAAACAACTAAATAATAAGAGTCCTTCTTATAATTATACCTATTCATAGACATAAAGGGAAGTAGTCACTATAGATTGTACATTAGAATGTGAAATGTTGGAACGAATTCAGATCCTTCTTGCGCGTTTTCAAACGTCTTCGCTCGGATTTAGCACTTCTTCGCGCGTTTTAAGATGCCCTCGCTCGGATTTAGCACTTCTTCGCGCGTTTTCTGACGTCCTCGCTCGAATTTAGCACAGACTCGCTCATATCAACAACTTCATTTTTTCTCAAAAAAAAGCACAGGATAAATAATATCCTGCGCTAGTAACTAATCAATTAAAGGGGGTCAATTAGTTATTATTATATTATACATAATAAACGTTACTAATCCATAACAAAATGATTAAATAATGATAACTTTTTTATTTTGATGCTAATTCTTCTAAAAATTTAATCGCTTGTTCTGCAGCAATACTTCCATCACCTGTTGCTGTTACGACTTGTCGTAAGTCTTTTTCGCGAATATCTCCAGCTGCATAAACTCCTGGGACATTTGTTTCCATATTTTCATTCGTTGAAATATATCCTTCCTCGTTCACAACACCTAACGATTTAAATGGTTCACTTAATGGTACCATTCCGATATATACGAAAACACCATCTGTTTCAAATATGCTTTCTTCCCCTGTTTTCACGTTTTTTAATGACAATGAACCAATTTTTCCTTCTTGTTCATTCATTGATTCAACAACTGTATCCCAAATGAATTCGATCTGGTCGTTATCAAATGCACGATCTTGGATAATTTGTTGTGCACGTAATGAATCACGACGGTGAATAATCGTTACTTTATCAGCAAAACGTGTTAAATAAATTCCTTCTTCAACAGCCGAGTCTCCACCACCGATAACGACGATTTCTTTTTCACGGAAAAATGCTCCATCACAAACTGCACAGTAAGAAACACCGCGCCCAGTTAATTCTTCTTCACCTGGTGAACCTAATTTTTTATATTGTGCACCTGTCGTAATAATAATTGATTTTGCTTTATAAGATTTACTTCCGGCATTAATCTCTTTATAATCGCCGTGATCAATTACTTCTTTAACATCACCATATGCATATTCTGTACCAAATTTCTGAGCATGCTCAAACATTTTCGTTGATAATTCTTGTCCTTTTATCGTTTCAAATCCAGGATAGTTTTCAATATCTTCTGTGTCTGCCATTTGTCCACCTGGCATACCACGCTCTAACATTAATGTGTCTAAATTCGCACGAGATGCATAAACAGCAGCAGTCATTCCAGCAGGTCCAGCACCTAAAATTGCTACATCATAAATACGCTCTTCCGTCATTTACATCTTCCTTCCAAAGTTATCTGTTTTTATTTTTATCTTTATTAGCTTCTTTGATATATCTAGCTTATAAGATAATACCCCCTCTAGTCTATTAATATGCTCACAACTGAACAATCTCAAGAAACGTTACTACATAAGCCTTTTACCTTGACTTTCTATGTCAATTTACTCTTCTTAACCATAGAAAAAGCCACTCGAATTTAGGAGTGACTTCCTATCATTTTTTCGCTAGTCTAGCTTCCATTTCTTCTTTCGTGTAAATAACTTTTGCAGGATTGCCACCAACAAAAGCGCCGGCTGGAACATCTTTATTAATTAACGACGCTGCCGAAACAATAGCACCATCACCTATGGTCACACCAGGTAAAATCGTTGTATTCGCTCCAATTAACACATTACTACCAATGCGAACTTCACCAAGCCGATACTCTTCAATTAAATATTCGTGCGCTAAAATCGTTGTATTATAACCGATAATACTATTGTCGCCTACTTTGATTAACTCAGGAAACATCGTATCTGGCATAACCATCAAGGCAAATGATGTCTGTTTACCTACTTCCATGCGTAAAAACGTCCGGTATAACCAATTTTTCACCTGTAAAAAAGGCGTATAGCGTGCCAATTGAATGACGATAAAATTTTTCATCACTTTTAGAAATGGCACAGTACGATAGATTCGCCATAATGAATTTGCATCTTTTACAGGATACCTTGTCGTTTTACGCATCGTTTACACTCCTACAATTTTTAATAAATCGTGCATTTCATCAATCATGTATGTTGGCTCAAACTGCTTTAAAAAATCTTCTCCTTTAGCTGACCATTTAACACCAACTGTTTTCACACCTGCATTATTACCTGACTCAATATCGTGCGAATTATCCCCGATCATTAATGACGATTCTTTCTGTCCACCTAACTCATGCATCGCTTTTAATACAGGTTCTGGATGTGGCTTTGGTTGTGTCACATCATCTACTGATACAATCGTGTCAAAATATTGACGAATATTCGTCATTTCTAACCCAAGTTCAACACCTGGACGCATTTTTGCAGAAACAACTGCCATTTTAATATTTTCTTCTTTTAAACGTTCTAACGTTTCAATTACAGTTGGAAATACTTTTACAAATGCATCATGATTAGCTATATTGTGCTCACGATACGTTTCAATCATATTATGGGCTAACTCAGGATTGATGTTCGTAAACGTTTCAATCAAAGGAGGTCCATTAAAAGTTAAAATTTCCTCATCTGTAAAAGCAAGTCCATAATGATTAAAAGTATGCACAAACGACTCATGAATTAACTTGTTTGTATCAATTAATGTCCCATCCATATCAAATAAAATTGTATCAATATTCATATTCTATCCTTCTTCTCCTTCTATTATCTGCTTTTTTCCAAACATACGCTACACCAATTGTAATGATAACTGCCATAATAAAACGAATCAATAACAAGGGCCATACGGGAATACCGAGTGGGATAAATATAACCGTATCCTCAATTACCGCATGGCATGTAACAAGGAAGATTAAGGCAAGCACCATATCTCTCCGTGACACACCATCTTCTTGTACTGCTTGAATCATCACACCAGCTCCAAAAGCTAATCCAATCGTCAGCCCTGTTACTAACGTAAATGATGTATTTTCTTTCATACCTAAAAATCGTGTAAAAGGCGCAAACACCCTTGACAATGAATCAAGCCAGCCTGCATCACGCATAAACTGCATAAAAATCATTAACGGAAAAATAACAGCCGATAATTGTAATACTGCGATTATAGCCGTCTTTAATCCATGTAAAAAAATCGCCGTCCATGTCGTCAATTCTACTTCAGATCCACCGATAAAACCATATTGTGCAAGTTCTGACCCACCAGGCCAAACGAGATTAATAATAAAAGCTGACACGAACGCTAACGTCAGACGTAAACCTGAAATAAACCACCAATTAACCCCAACCTTAGCCGCCACACTTGATTCAATAAATAAATTATGCGAAAACGACAACATCATTGCTAATATAAATACTTCTTTTACTGTAAAATCGAACGAGACAATCGCACCTATTCCTGCATACAAATTTAATGCATTACCTAAAACAAGTGGCATTGCCGCTTCACCAGGTAAACCAATCAACTTCATTAACGGAGTTAAAAAGTCCATAATCCAAGGCAGAACTGGAGTATAACGTAAAATGGTCACAAGTATCGTTACAGGAAAAACAATTTTACCAAGCGTCCACGATACATTAACTCCTTCTCTTAATCCACGTAAAATAATTTGTCTCACTTACGTCGCCTTCTTGTGTCAACTTTTCTTCCGTCATAACGATACTCTTCTAACTTCATTTTACGACGAATGATAATAAATGCTAACGCACCCACAATTAAAACAACTGAAAATAGTTGTGCTTGACGAATCGGTCCGAAATATAAACTGTCAGTTCGTAACCCTTCGATAAAGAAACGACCAACCGAATAGAACATGACGTAACTTAAAAACACTTCACCACGGAGCGGATTATTTTTTCGTAATAATATTAATAAAACAAATACGAGAATATTCCAAAACGATTCATATAAAAACGTCGGATAATACATGACACCATCAATACACATTTGATTCATAATAAAATCTGGTAAATATTGATGAAAATTATTATACGCCGCTTCAGACATCGATCCGCCATGTGCTTCTTGGTTCATGAAATTTCCCCAACGACCAATCGCTTGACCTAAAATTAAACTTGGAGCAGCTATGTCAGCTAATTGCCAAAAAGGTACCTTTTTTATTTTAGCAAAAACAATCGCTGTTAACACTGCACCAATGAGCGCGCCATGGATGGCAATTCCACCTTCCCAAATAGCAATCATTTTCCACAACGGGGCACCACGATACATGTCCCACTCAAAAATCACATAATAAATACGTGCGAAAATAATCGAAATTGGAGTTGCAAAGACGATTAAGTCAACCATTAAATCTTTATTTAAACCTAGACGATCAGCCTCTTTTGTCGCTAAATATAACCCCAAAAAGAGTCCAGTCGCTATAATAACACCATACCAATAAACCGAGATTGGTCCTAATTGAAAAAATACTCTATTCAATTGTTCTGCTTCACATACCATATCAAAGACCTCCTACCTTTCCAATATCATCTATTACTACATTTCCTTGTCTTTATCAGTATCTTGAATCATTGTCGTTAACTGATCAGAAAATTCCTCAGCCGCATTAACACCCATTCTTCGCAAACGAAAGTTCATCGCTGCTACTTCAATAATTACAGCTAAATTTCGACCAGGACGCACTGGAACGGTTGCTTTAGGTACGGTAACATCCATAATTTTCATTGAATCCTCTTCAATACCTAGTCGTTCATATTGTTTTTTATCATTCCACAACTCTAATTGAACGACATAGGAAATACGTTTATGACCTTTGACAGCTCCTGCCCCGAACAATGTCATTACATTTAGAATTCCTAACCCACGAATTTCTAATAAATGCTCAATTAACGGCGGAGAATTACCAATTAGTGTATCATAATCCTCTTGACGAATCTCGACACTGTCATCAGCGACAAGCCGGTGACCACGTTTTACGAGTTCCAAGGCAGTTTCACTTTTACCAACACCGCTTTGTCCCATAATAAGTACCCCTACACCATAAATATCAACAAGAACTCCGTGTACAGCAGTTGTCGGTGCATATTGTGAGCCTAAATAATTACTTATACGAACAATTACTCTATTCGTTGTTCTCGGTGATTTTAAAATCGGAACACCTGCTTCAATGGCTGCTTTCATCAAGATGTCCGGAACATCCATCCAATTTGTTACTACTAAACCTGGAGTTATATCAGTACAAAGACGATCTGCTCGATCTGCTTGTTCCTCAGGCGATAGTTTTAGAAAATAATTCATTTCCGTTCTACCAATTATTTGAATTCTTTCCCTTGGGTAATATTCAAAAAAACCGGTCATTTCAAAACCTGGTCTATGTATATCATTTGAAGCAATTTCACGGTGAATCCCATCTTCACCTGCTACTAACGTAAGATTAAAATTATCTAGTAAATCTTGTGTTCTAACGATTTTCATTTCGGATACCCCCAACGAAAAGCTAAATTACGATTCAATGTAGTCTATTGCGTACCAATTATTTTACCGTTTATTCCATTATTTATCTATTAAAACGTTACAAAACAAAAAAGAAAGAGGTCATCACATACCTCTTTCTCAGTTTATACTCATTATTTATTTATCATCGCCTACAATTTTGTGTAAAAAGACACTAATAATCGAAATAATAATCGAAGCAACAAAGGCTACAAAAAAGCCATCAATTACAAATGTATCACCAATAACTGATTGACTAATCAATAGTATAATCGCATCAAGTACTAATATGAAAAAACCTAGCGTCAAAACTGTAATTGGTAAAGTAAATAAAATTAAAAATGGTTTAACAAAAATATTTAAAATCGATAATACAATACTTGCCAGTAATGCAGTCTTAAAATTAGCGATATAAAAAGACTGAAATAAATATGATACAAGCATTAACGCAATCGCATTTAAAAATATCGAAGTAAACCAATTAAAAAATCTTCGTAATAACATCCCACACTCTTCCCTTCGAGTTGTGAATTAGTTTATTTTAATTAATCTTCAAATTTCCATGTAAAAAAACGTTCTTTGCCGAGACGATTTTTTAAACCATCAACAAACACTTGATGTTCACCTGAAGTATCTTGCATTTTCTCAAACATACCTTCTGCTTGTGATTTATGTTTTAAAATCGCATTTAATTTATATTCAAAATCATCTTCAATTGAATAGACAATATCCGGTTCACCAAGAACTTTTTCAAAGTCATTCGTAATCGCACTTGCCCAGACAGTAGGTCTATCTGCTTTATCCATTAAACGTACTGCTTCAATTGTCGCTGCACCTAATGCATTGTGATCTGGATGAACGCCATGTTCAGGATAATGAGTCACTACTAACGAAGGTTGTAATGTTTCTAAAACTTCTTTTATATGATTAGCTACTTCTTCTTGCTTTTCAAATTCGATTGTTTTATCTCGGTATCCCAAATATTGATAGTCAATATCTAAGTACTCACAAGCATCTTTTAATTCTTCTTTACGAATATCAGCTAATGTTTCACGGTTTGCAAATGTTGGTGTCCCCATGTTACGTCCCATTTCACCTAATGTTCCACATAAATAAGTGACTGGCACACCTTCTTGTCTAAACTTCTTAATAATTCCCGCTCCCCCAAATGATTCATCATCTGGATGCGGATATACTATAACGACATGTGTTTGATTATCCATAATATTCCCCTTCTTTATCGATTTATTTAAACGGTTGTTCACTAATTTGTAATGCGACCATTAATCTACCTTCTAGATCATGACCAGCAAGTAATAAGTCCTTATCACGGTAAATTTCCCAATCTGTTACACCTTCTGCATAGATCCAACCTAATTCTGTTTTCAGTCCAACACGATAGCTAATATCACCTTTAATGACTGCATTTGTAAATGTCACCTGTGCATTTCGGATGTATGCACCTACATTCACCCCTACATTATCAAAATGACTAGCATACGCTCCATTTGTAGTTTCTAAATGTATATATACTGGTTTATCTGTAAATCCATCAAGCATTTCTTGTACTTTTACTTTTTCAATTGGCTTCATTAGAAAAATCTCCCTCCATATTCCTATTCTTAGCTTACAAACAAACAACTTTTACGTCAAAAATTTTGTACGAAAAATGGTAATTAATTATTCCGTACAAAACTTCTCAATGTATTCGACTATGCAATTAAATAATTATATTTGACTCATCCTGCATAGATTATTTCACTAAATTTTTCTCTAATCGTGAAAGATTTTTCTAACGCAATAAACGTAAACTGTGAAGTAACTTTCATCCTTAATAATTTAATTTAGCCTTAGGCATTTTTCCGCTACGGATTGTTGCTTTCCGTGGGAACGGCTTCAATCTCGAAGTACAGGACGTTCAAATGCAAACGTTGCGACAGGACGTCGCGAATTTAGTTTGCCTCGGAAGCAAAGTTCGCTTCCTACGGGGCTTTCAGACTCGTTCTGTTTCCACAGGAGTCAACAATCCTCCGCTCCAAACTGCCAATATTGATAGAGAAATATCTAATTGACCTCGATTCATTTGTTAAAAGTTTATAATACATTCTTAATCGAATATAGAAAATTAGAGCTAATCATTATTAATCCTAGAAACGACGAAATACATTCACTGAAAAAGTGTTATTTAGTAATTAAAACTACAAACAGTAAGTACAAAGCAGTCCGAATATATGGAGACTCCTGCGAGAGAAAAGAGCTGATGTGAGACCCTGCAAGGCGAAGCCTGAAGCGGCTCACTGCTCGCTCGCGGAAAGCGGAATATATTCGGACTGCGATGGTTATTTTCTAATTATCGAATATAAATAAATACTTTTTCAGATCAGTAGAAAGTGCAATGTTTTTCTGGAATACTGTTACGCTGTTTCTGTCTACTGTGTCATCAACATAATGTCATGTTTTAAGAAGACACTTAAGTGGAATAAGTCAAAATGAAAAAGCTGATCGATTATGTTATTTGTGTCGATCAGCTTTACTTTATGCTTTATTTATCGTTTTTTCCAATGCCTCGTCCATCCGAGCGCGGTCTCTTTGTAATATATCTTTTAAATATTTACCTGTGTGAGACTGTTCATTTGCTGCTATTTCTTCAGGTGTACCTGTTGCAACAATTTGCCCACCACCATCTCCGCCTTCTGGACCTAAATCTATCATATAATCTGCTGTTTTAATGACATCTAAATTATGCTCAATAATAATTACCGAATCGCCATTTTCAACAAGACGTTGTAATACAGCTAATAAACGTTTAATATCCGCTGTATGAAGTCCTGTAGTCGGCTCATCTAAAATATAAACAGTTTTACCATTTGAGCGTTTATGAAGTTCACTTGCTAATTTAACTCGTTGTGCCTCTCCACCTGATAGTGTTGTAGCTGGTTGACCTAATGAAATATATCCTAACCCTACATCGGCAATCGTTTGAAGTTTACGCTTAATACGAGGTATATTAGCGAAAAAGCCTAATGCTTCTTCAATTCGCATATCAAGTATATCAGCAATATTTTTCCCTTTAAATTCGATTTCTAACGTTTCACGATTATATCTTTTGCCTTCACATACTTCACAAGGAACATATACATCTGGTAAAAAATGCATTTCGATTTTTAATATTCCATCACCGCGACATGCTTCACATCTTCCACCTTTTACGTTAAAACTGAAACGCCCTTTTTTATAACCACGAATTTTTGCTTCATTTGTTTCCGCAAATACATCACGAATATCATCAAATACACCTGTATAAGTTGCCGGATTCGATCGTGGTGTACGACCAATTGGCGCTTGGTTTATATCAATTACTTTATCTACATGCTCTAATCCCGTTACTTCTTCATGTGCACCTGGACGATGTTTACCACGATACAAATGTTTCGCTAACGCTTTATATAGGATTTCATTTACTAACGTACTTTTTCCTGAACCAGAAACCCCTGTAACGACTGTCATTAGCCCAATTGGAAAATCAGCATCCACTTTTTTTAAGTTATTTTCTGATGCGCCTTTTACGTGAATAAATCGCTCATCTGTTTCTCTACGTTCTGCTGGAATCGGAATAAATTCTTTTCCTGATAAATATTTACCAGTTAATGATTTACTATTACGCATAATTTGTTTCGGTGTACCACTTGCTGCAACTTCTCCACCATGGTCCCCTGCACCAGGCCCAATATCGATAATATAATCTGCTGCTAACATCGTATCTTCATCATGTTCGACAACAATTAACGTATTATCTAAATCACGCATATGTTGCATCGTACCAATTAAGCGATCATTATCACGTTGATGTAACCCAATCGAAGGTTCATCTAAAACATATAATACACCAGTTAGTGCTGAACCTATTTGAGTTGCTAACCTAATTCGTTGTGCTTCACCACCCGATAACGTACCTGCCGCTCTCGCCATCGTTAAATAATTTAATCCAACATTTTGCAGAAAATATAATCGATCATTAATCTCTTTTAACACCATACTAGCAATTTGTCTGTCTTTATCGTCAAGTTCTAATGATTGTATGAAATCATACGCCTCAGCAACAGATAATTCGGTTACTTGGCTAATATGTTTTCCATGAATAAATACAGATAATGCTTCCGGATTCAAACGATATCCTTCACACGTTGGACAGGCTGTTTCTGCCATATAATTTCCTAACGTTTCACGAATAAAATCAGATGACGTTTCATGATAACGTCGAGAAATATTATTAATGACACCTTCAAACTGAATATCGTTGTTACGTTTTTTACCAAAGTCTGTCACATAATGAAATTTTATATACTCTTTCCCGCTTCCATATAAAATAATATCAAGATGTTTTTTTGGTAAATCTTTTACTGGTTTATTCATATCGATGCCGTAATGTGTCGCAACAGCTTGTAACAATTGTGGATAATATTGCGAGCTAATTGGCTCCCATGCCGCAATTGCATGTTCTTTTAAAGATAACGACCAATCTGGAATGACTAAATCTAAATCAACTTCTAAATTTGTTCCTAGCCCATCACACGTCGGACACGCGCCAAACGGACTGTTAAATGAAAATAACCGCGGCTCTAGTTCATCAATTGAAAACCCACATTCAGGACACGCATGATGTTCATTCATTCTTATTTCATCGCCATCAATAATATCCACGATCACGCGACCTTCTCCTAATGGAAGTGCTGTTTCTAACGAATCTGTTAATCTTCCTTCAATGCCTGCTTTCACGACAAGTCGATCCACTACTACTTCAATGGAATGTTTTTTATTTTTATCTAACACAATGTCATCCGTTACTTCACACATTTCACCATTCACACGAATTCGGATGTACCCTTCTTTTTGTAAATCTTCTAAAACTTTCGTATGTTCGCCTTTTCGACCTGAAACAACTGGTGCTAAAATTTGTACACGAGTTCGTTCAGGCAGTTGCATCACTTGATCAACCATTTGCTGAATCGTTTGTGAAGCAATTTCAATTCCATGAATCGGACAAAATGGGCGACCAATTCGTGCATATAATAATCGTAAATAATCATAAATTTCTGTTGCAGTTGCGACAGTCGAACGAGGGTTTTTACTCGTTGTTTTTTGGTCGATAGATATCGCTGGTGATAAACCTTCAATTGTATCGACATCTGGTTTATCCATTTGCCCTAAAAATTGTCGCGCATAAGCAGAAAGGGATTCAACGTAACGTCGTTGTCCCTCTGCATATACTGTATCAAAAGCTAAAGAAGATTTTCCTGAACCTGATAAACCTGTGACAACAACTAATTTATTTTTCGGTATATCTACGTCCATATTTTTTAAATTGTGTGCTCTTGCTCCACGAATTTTTATTTTCTTATTTTGCATAAGCTTGCTTCATCCTTCCGACTAACTAACATAAATTGTTTAGCCTACTCCTTTTAATTCAAAAATAATATCTCGTAATTCTGTAGCACGTTCGAAATCAAGATCTTTTGCTGCGATGCGCATTTCTTCTTCCATTTGTTCAATAACTTGTTCACGTTCAGGTTTCGGTAATTTAATAATTTTCGATAATTCGTTCGTTTCATATGTTTCTTCATCTTCTGCCGCTACAGTAGCACGGATTAATTCACGAACATCTTTCTTAATCGTTGTCGGTGTAATACCATGCTTTTCATTGTAAGCTTGCTGAATCTCACGACGACGATACGTTTCATCTATCGCAACTTGCATGGAATCAGTTATTTTATCTGCATACATAATAACTCGTCCTTGTTCGTTTCTTGCAGCACGTCCCATCGTTTGGATAAGGGATCTTTCAGAACGGAGGAAACCTTCCTTATCTGCATCTAATATAGCAACGAGCGACACTTCAGGTATGTCTAACCCTTCTCGTAATAAGTTAATTCCAACGATTACATCATATTTACCAACCCGTAAATCACGAATAATTTCAATTCGTTCTAACGTTTTTACTTCAGAGTGTAAATAAGCAACTTTAAAATCAAGTTCTTTTAAATAATCTGTTAAATCTTCCGACATCCGCTTCGTTAATGTCGTAATAAGTACTCGTTCATCTCGTTCAATCCGTTTATTCATTTCTCCGATTAAATCATCAATTTGTCCATCGATTGGACGTATATCCACTTCTGGGTCGAGTAATCCAGTTGGACGAATAATTTGTTCGACCATTTTCTTCGTATGTTCCATTTCAAATGGTCCTGGTGTTGCCGATATATATACATTTTGTTTTGCCTTTTGTTCAAACTCATCAAACTTTAATGGACGGTTATCTAATGCAGATGGTAACCTAAAACCGTGATCAACGAGCATTTGCTTTCTTGCCCTGTCACCATTATACATACCCCGAATTTGCGGTAATGTAGCATGAGATTCATCAATAACAACAAGATAATCATCTGGAAAGAAATCCATCAACGTGTATGGCGTTGATCCTGGTTCACGTAAAGTCAAATGACGAGAATAGTTTTCAATCCCCGAACAAAAACCCATCTCACGCATCATTTCTAAATCATAATTCGTTCGCTGTTCAATACGTTGTGCTTCTAACAATTGATTGTTCGCTTCTAATTCTTTTAATCTTTCCTCTAACTCTAATTCAATATTTTTAATCGCAATTTTCATCTTTTCTTCACCTGTAACGAAGTGAGATGCTGGGAATATCGCTACGTGATCACGGTCACCAATAATTTCCCCTGTCAGTGCATCTACTTCACGAATGCGATCTATTTCATCACCAAAAAATTCAATCCGAATACAGTGTTCTTCTCGAGATGCTGGAATGACCTCTACGGAGTCTCCCCGAACACGGAATGTACCACGTTTAAAGTCAATATCGTTACGAGCATATTGAATGTCAACAAGTTCTCGCAACAATTCATCACGTTCCATTTCCATGTCAGAACGTAGAGATAGCACTTGTTCTTTATATTCTTCCGGTGAACCTAAACCATATATACAAGACACACTTGCAACAATTAATACGTCACGTCGTTCAAACAACGCTGATGTTGCAGAGTGTCGTAATTTATCAATTTCATCATTGATACTTGCATCTTTTTCAATAAATGTATCTGTTGATGGGACATAAGCTTCTGGCTGGTAGTAATCATAATAACTAACAAAATATTCTACCGCATTATTTGGAAAATACTCCTTAAACTCACTATATAATTGACCTGCTAATGTTTTATTATGAGCAATCACTAAAGTAGGACGGTTCACTTCTTTAATCACATTGGATACAGTAAATGTTTTTCCTGTTCCAGTTGCTCCTAACAACGTTAAATGATTGTCTCCAGCATTAACTTGATCAACTAATTCTTGTATTGCTCTTGGCTGATCTCCTTTTGGTTCATATGACGACACTAATTCAAATTTATCTACCATTTTAGAACCCCTATCTTTGTACTTTTATCTACTTATATTATATCACAAATGCGAACTAACATTCCATTCTCTGGATTTTAACAATACCTCAACTAATAACAAAAAGGTGTCATCCACATTATTTGGATGACACCTTGTTTCATTTTTCTTCTTGTACAAATACGATTCCAAGTTCATAATGATCTTCTTCGTAAAATGCACTTGTAATAAAACGAACTTCCCCACGCATATCGATAATATCTAACTTAAAAAACGCTCCACTATTTTGTAACGCTTCATAAAATTCCTTCGGTGTTTGAATAGGATGATCGTTTACTTTCCTAATCGTCTCTCCCACATGAATATCTAAACGATCCCCAGGTGTTCCTGGTAATAATGCAAGCACTTTTAACCCTTTATCAAGAGGGACAAATGTGGCAGGTTTATATCTATCGTGTTTTTTATGCTGATACATTAACCATTCCCTACCTACAATAGCTAATATAAATGCTATTGCTAAAGCAAGCGGATAATAAAGCCCAGCTAATACGACAAACAAGACAACTACACTTAATATCCACGTGCATTGACTCAGACGTCTTGCAGCAACTACTGGTAACTCGCTACGTACCGTATAATTAACACCAATTAAAAAAGGCAATAACACTAATTGATATCCTGCACCATCGTATTCAAAATAAGGAAATAAAGGCAACACTAACTCGACATGATTAACCGGTAATAAAACGAAAAAAGGGATAAAAGCTACTCGATTTAAACGATGTTGCCCAATCCATTTCCCCCGGTCACCTAACGTCATCTCCGGAAAACTCATCCCAGTTTTACTGCGAATTAATAATGCTTCAGCAAATAACATTATCGCCAATAAAATACCTAACGATAACAATTGAATAATGGAAGGTGTTTCAAACGATAAATAGTTGTTCACTACTCCTAAATTTATATTAGGTAAAATTGTAATCAGTAGGAACGTTATCCCTAATGTATAACTAGCGGAAAGAAATGAACTTTTCCCCAGCATACTTACAACTATTGAAACAAGCACGATGATAACAATCATTTCAAACGACATCACTATTCCAACAAAAATCGTTAATAAGGAAATGATGATACTAAAAATAAACGACACATGTAACGTCCCTCGACATTCTGAAAGTAATGGAAATATTTTCGTTCCAAATTGACGACGCTCCTTAGCAATTCGACGCCAACTAATTAAAAACAAGAACAATATACTCCAGTAAAAAAGTGGATTTAAAAAGATCTTCCCTATTCCTTTTGCTATTTCCATTCCCCATATTCCAAGCATCATCATTCACCTCACTTCGACAACTTCTTTAGATTCTATTTATATAACACTTCCAACGCTTTTTCTAACTGTAAATCTTGTTTTCCTTCACGAATCACTTCGACAACTTTTAATTCAATTTTACCTGCTGTTTCTTCATCAATTTCACCAGTAACTTTTAAATCATTTTCTGTTTGGAATTGACGAACTGCTTCTTCTGTTTGTTTATCGAAATAACCATCTGTTCTTTTCGGATCATAACCTAACCCTTTTAACATAATTTGTGCATTTTCAATATTTTCATTTGTTTGATCAAAAGTAAATGTCTTTTTCACTTGTATTGGATTCGCATAAAAGAATTCAGGTTGTTTTTGTTCTACTGTAGGTTCAACGCCTACTTCGTTAATCCAATTTCCTTCTGGTGATAACCATTTAAAGAATGTTAGTTTCAATGTATTTCCTTCTGATTGATCTCCAACTGGAACTGCTTGTTGTACAGTACCTTTACCAAACGTTGTTGTTCCGACTGTATCATAACCAATCTCTTTTAAAGCAACTGCTAAAATTTCAGATGCAGAAGCACTACCTTCATCTGTCACAACATTAATTGGATATGGCTTTTTCTCAGCTAAATCCGTAAAGCTTTCTTCTTTATTTCCATTTCTATCTTCTATTTGAATATAAGGTACATCACTAGGGACGAATAAATTTAAGATTTCTTCTACAGAATCTAACAACCCACCTGGATTACCTCGTACATCAATGACTAATCCTTCAATACCATCATTTTCCAACTCAGTTAAAGCATCTTTAAATTCATCAGCAGTCGTTTGTGAGAATGAACGTATATCTAATATCCCAGTCTTTTTACCGTCTACTTCTTCTACTTCTGCATAAACTGTTTCAATTGGAATATCATCACGCGTTAATGTCACATCAAAAGGTTCTGATGAGCCTTTTCGTTCCACTAATATCGTTACTTCAGACCCTTTTTCACCACGAATTCGTTCCACCGCTTCATTTAAATTCAAACCATCTAACTTCTCTTCATCTACTTGTAAAATTTGATCATTCGGTCTAAGTCCAGCCTTTTCTGCTGGCGAATCTTTAATCGGTGCAATAATCGTTACTTTTCCTTCAACCATACTTACTTCTGCACCAATACCTTGAAAGGAAGATTCGATTTGCTCATTAAACTTCTCCGTTGCATCTGATGTCATGAACGAACTATATGGATCATCTAACGTTTCTAACATGCCATCAATTGCACCTTCAATAAGTTGTCCTTCTTCTATATCTTCAATATAATTTTCTTCAATTAATTCATATACTTGCTCTACTTTTTCTAGTTCTTCAGCTAAATCTCCAGTACTGTTCTTTGTTTTACTTCCTAATTCAATTCGTTCTGACGTTATATTTGGTTGCAGCTTCGCTTCATATATCTTGAGACCTGTAAAGGCACCAAGTAATCCAACGATAAATGCAAATAATATAAAGAGAACGATGTCACGCTTTTTAACATTCATAGCTCCACCTCAACAATTGCAATATAGATATATTCTCTAGTCTAACATAAAGATCTATTCGTTCCTATCAACTATTCACTTAGTTAAGTAATATAATCTAATTTTTCGCTCATATAAGTATTTTCATCAAACTTACTATGACACTAAATAGTTATTTACTACAGATTATAATCTAAACCTGCTACCGAAATAGATCCTTCTAAAATATTATGAATAATAAACTAAAAACATCACTTTTATTATAATACAAAACTGCTACGATAAAAATTTGTTAGCACATTTTGTTATAACTTAAGTGATGTTTTTACTGTTTATATAAAAAAGTTCATGTTAAAAGTAATTGTTAGGGTTAACTGCGTTTGGATAGCCGCCTGGGTGTACTTCAAAGTGTAAATGAACTCCAGTTGAGTTTCCAGTCGTTCCCATCACACCAATTTGCGATCCTTGTCCCACATTTTGTCCCTTACTTACTCCAATTGAATCTAAGTGAGCATACAATGTCGTCACATTACCATGGTGAATCATAACTGTATTTCCATAACCACTCATTACTCCTGCATATGTGACAATACCTGAATCCGCTGCTGAAACAGGCACTTTCTGACCAGGGGATGGTGGCGCAATATCTATTCCATTATGTTGTTTTCCTACTTCACCTGTAATTGGGTGTACTCTTGGACCAAATCCTGAACGAACAGATCGAGAACTGCTGACAGGCCACGCTAGTGATCCATTTCCTTTTGAGACGGTATTCGAACCACTATTACTTGAAGCTGAGCTTGAGCTTGAACCTGAGCTCGAGTTTGAATTTGATTTCTGGCTTGCTTCTTTTTGACGAGCAGCTTCTTCACGCTTACGTCTCTCTTCTGCTTCTAAATCAGATTTTTTCGAACTAGCGTCTTGCTTAGCTTTTGCTAGGACTTTTTCTTGGCTATCTATTAATGCTTGTTCATCTTCTAATGATAACGATTCTTCTTCTAACTCTTCAAATTCTGCTGCAAGTTGTTTTTTAATTTTCTTTTTTTCTGCTTTTTGATCTTTTAATTTATCTTTCAGTGATACTAATGATGCTTTTTGTTTTTCTTGTTCTACTTTTTCTGCTTCTACCGAAGATTTCTTTTCTTTTACTTCTTTTTCTTTCTCTTCTAATTCTTTTTTATCTGCTGCATGTTCATCCATAATACTTTTATCTTGATCCATTATAGAGTTAACTGCTGATGAACGTGTAATGAAATCTGCGAAACTATCGGATCCTAAAATAACCGATACATAAGGTACGTTACCACCATTTTCTTGAATAGCTCGTAATCTTTCTGTTAATAATTCTTCACGTTTTTTAATACGTTCTTGTAAATCTTTAATTTCTTCATTTAACTTTTCAATTTCTGTTTGTAATTTCTTAATTTCATTTGTCGTTATCGCAATTTCATTTTCTTTTGCATCTATATCTGATTGTGTATTATCTAGTTCTAATTCAATTTTATCCATCTCGTTTTCAACTGAACTTTGCGAATCTAAGTTTTTATTTTTTTCATTGTCAAGAGATTTTTTATTTTGTTGAATATCATTTTTCTCTGATTGTAGATTACTAGATTTTTTCTCTAATTCTCGTAGTTCCTTTTCGTAATCTTGTATAGATTTCGCTTCAACGGAATGATTCGTAAATCCGATTGTAATGATAGTAAATAGTATTGTAGTCCATAGTATATTTATTGTAATATTTTTAATTGATGCTTGCTTAATCAATCCGTTACACTCCCTGTCTTTTTTCCATTTCTTTTATACTTTAAGGAATTTGCGTACACTCATAATACTTCCCCATACTCCAATGAATGCACCAAATATAATAATAATCGCTGTTAATTGCCAAATGAAGGGGTTGAATGGAAGTAATTCGACAAAATAAAAGGTCGTTTTTCCACTAAAGTTATTGACAACATAATAATATGCTGTCGCGATTAATCCGACTGGTACAATCGCTCCTAATATACCTAGTAATAACCCTTCAATAAAGAACGGCCAGCGAATAAATCCATTTGTTGCTCCAACTAACTTCATTACGCCAATTTCTGTACTACGTGCCATAATAGTTAATTTAATCGTGTTAGAAATTAAAAATACAGCTGTTAATACTAACCCAATAATTAGTCCAAGCCCAATTGTTCGGGCATAATTATTAAATTTAAATAAATTGGACACGACTTCTTGTCCATATACAACTTTATGTACATGATCAAATGTTTCAATTTCCTCTGCAATCACTTCTGTTTGTTGCGGATCTGCTGCTTTTATAACGTAAGCATGGTTTAACGGGTTATCTTGTTCATACAGAGCCCATGCTTCCCCTTGTTCTCCCATACTATTTACTAACTCTTTTAATTCATCATCTTTTGTCGAAAAGTTTACTGTACCGACTCCGGGAATTGCTTCAATATCTTCTCCCAGTTCAGTCACTTCTTTATCTTCTGCTGTTAAATCTATTAGTACTTTAATTTCAACATCTTCTTCTACTTTATTAGCCATTTGGTTAATATTAAGCATAATGGCTACAAAGGCCCCAACTAATATTAATGTAACTGTCACCGCCCCAATAGATGCAACCGACATCCAACCATTTCGAATGATGTTCTTAAATCCTTCTCGTACGTGACGTTGTATAGTTCTAAATTTCATAACCGTAATCTCCTTGATGTTCATCTCGCACAATAATACCATTTTCAATTGCTATAACACGCTTTTTAATTGTATTTACGATTTCTTTACTATGTGTTGCCATAATAACTGTCGTTCCACGTATATTAATTTCTTCTAAAATACGCATAATACTCCATGATGTATCAGGGTCTAAATTTCCTGTTGGCTCATCAGCAATAATAATATCAGGATTATTCGCAATTGCTCGCGCTATCGACACACGTTGTTGTTCGCCACCTGATAGTTCTTGTGGAAATGAACGAACTTTGTTTTTCAATCCTACTAACTCCAATACTTCCATAACACGTTCTCTAATTCTTTCTGGTTCTTCTTCGATTACCTCTAAAGCAAACGCGACATTCTCATAAACTGTTAATCTCGGTAACAATTTAAAGTCTTGGAAAATAACGCCGACTTTTCTCCGTAAAAAAGGAACTGCACGATCTTTCATTTTATTTGTTTCAATTCCTTGGATTGTTATATCCCCTTTAGACGGAATTTCTTCTCTATATATAAGTCGAATAAATGTCGATTTACCAGCACCACTCGGACCAACGATATATACGAATTCGCCACGATCTATTTCAATGTTGACTCCATTTAGGGCCGTTACACCAGTTGTGTATGTTTTATGTACATCTTTCATTATAATCATCTAATTTTTCACCTTCATTAACATAATATATATTTGACCTACCATCAACTCACCTATTAGTAACACACAATAATACATAACATAATATTTTATATAAAATTAATTCGTTTATCATGCTCCATCAATGTCGAATCTATTTGTTATAAGTAACATCTTCCTGCAAATTTTATCGAATAATAGTTTATAATTTTTTTACTATGTATATAGCATAACATAAATCTACATAATTTTAGCTTAAAAAAATATTACAATTATATTTCAATTAGAGACATTTACATAATAATGGAAAATAGGACAAAATATTTTTTACAAAAGAAAATAATATCTATTTTCGAACATATATTTACTTGACTTTTATGGTAAGCTTTATTGTAAGGAGGATATTTAGAGGAAATTAAAAAAGCTTACCTAACATGAATGTCAGATAAGCTTTTTCAAATATTACTTATGCTCTGCTAACCAGTCCGCTACTTCTTTAGCATCGTCCCCAGCTAGTAGACCTCCAGGCATTGAACCAACACCTTCATCAATGATCTCTTCAATGTCATCTGCTGACATGTCCGCACCAACTGTTTCTAGTGATGGACCAACCGCACCCGATAGGTCATCTCCGTGACAGCTTGCACAGCTTTGCTGATATAACTCTTCTGCAGCATCATTTGATACCGCAGCATCATCACCTGAATCAGCTTCTTCTTCTGTATCCGGCTCTGTTGCATCATCTGCTGGTTCTGAAGCGTCATCACCGTCATTACCACATGCACCTAGTACAAGAACTGTACCGAATACTGTAGCCATTAACCACTTTTTCATTATGTAAGCCCCCTAACTTTTAATATTATTGTCGATCACTCTTTATTATAACCGATAATGGAAGAAATTAAAATGTAATTCTCCTTTTTTGTCATGAATTTGTCTAAATTAGTACATTTTATATTTATTATGACATTTGTGACCGTAAATATGCATCAATAAATGGATCAATATCGCCATCGATTACGCCGTTCGCATTTCCAATGTCCAGATTTGTTCGATGATCTTTCACCATCGAATATGGGTGGAATATATACGACCTAATTTGGCTACCCCAACCAATTTCTTGTTGTTCACCACGAATTTCAGCTAATTCCTGTTCACGCTTTTCAATTTCTAATTGATATAATTTTGATTTCAACATTTTCATCGCATGTTCACGGTTTTTAATTTGTGATCGCTCAGATTGACACGATACTATCGTATTTGTCGGTTCATGCGTAATTCTTACAGCTGAATCTGTTACGTTAACGTGTTGTCCACCTGATCCACTAGAACGATATGTGTCAATTTTTAAATCTTCTGGATTAATTTCAATTTCAACATCATCATCTAACTCAGGGGATATATCACAAGAAACGAATGAAGTATGTCTTCTCCCTGATGAATCAAACGGTGAAATTCGCACAAGACGATGTACTCCTTTTTCAGCTTTTAAATAACCGTACGCATTATGACCTTTAATAAGTAATGTGACACTTTTAACACCTGCTTCATCGCCTGCTAAATAGTTCAATGTCGTCACTTTAAAATTCTTACTCTCCGCCCAACGCTGATACATTCTTAATAGAATACTTGCAAAATCTTGAGATTCCGTACCACCTGCACCTGGGTGGAGTTCTAATATCGCATTATTTTTATCGTATGGCTCACTTAATAACATTTCTAGTTCAAAATCTTGGACCATACTAGATAATGATGTTACCTCATCGTTTAATTCATTGAATAGTTCTGTGTCATCTTCTTCTTTTACCATTTCATACATTACTTCGGCATCTTCTGTTTTAGTCTCTAATGCTTCGAATGCTTCGACTTTGCCTTTCAACCAGTTTGAATCATCGATTACTTTTTGTGCAGCATTTTGATCATTCCAAAATCCTGGCTCAGTCATTTTCTGTTCCAGTTTACTTATCTCAGCCTTCTTTGCATCTAAGTCAAAGAGACCCCCTAAATTCATCTACTCGTTGCGCTGTCTTATCTAGAATTTGTTTCATTTCTGTTATATCCATATTGAGCCACCTCTATTGTTATTTATTGCTATATTAATTTACTTACCATGACAGTGTTTATATTTTTTGCCACTGCCACAAGGACATGGATCATTTCGTCCGATGTTTTCTTTTCTGACGAATGGTTTACGAGTTTTCTTCTTGCCTTCATCCTCGCCACCTGAAACAGCTTTCGTATCTTTCACTACTTCTTCTCTTTGTAAATTTTGTTGAATTTGAGCTTTCATCACATGACGTGCTGTTTCTTCTTCGATACTGATAATCATTGCCTCAAACATATTAAATCCTTCTGTTTGATACTCATTTAAAGGATCGTTTTGCGCATATGCACGTAAATGAATTCCTTGACGTAACTGGTCCATTTGGTCAATGTGATCCATCCACTTCGTATCGACTGTACGTAATAAAATAACTTTTTCAAATTCACGCATTTGCTCTGGCGTTAATTCTGCCTCTTTATCATCATAACGTTTCCTAATCGCGCTCATTAGTAAGAACGTTATTTCTCTCGGTTCTTTTCCTTGAATATCTTCTAATGAAATTTCTTCTGGATCTAATAAATTTCCGTGGGCATATTCAATAATTGCTTCATAATCCCAATTATCTTCATCTTCGTCAGCTGTATGTGTTGCTACTAGGCGTTCTACTGTTGCCTCAATCATTCCTTCGACAATTTCTCTTACGCCATCTTCTGACTCAATAACTTCAAAACGTTGTTTATAAATAATCTCTCTTTGTTCACGTAATACGTCATCATAAGATAGTACTGTTTTACGTGCATCAAAGTTATTTCCTTCTACACGTTTTTGAGCAGATTCTACAGCACGTGAAATCATCTTGTGCTTTATTGGCTCATCTTCTTCCATACCTAAACGATCCATCATCCCACGTAAGTTATCCGAACCGAAACGACGCATTAACTCATCTTCCATTGATAAATAAAATTGTGATAAACCAGGATCACCTTGACGTCCAGCACGACCACGTAACTGGTTATCTATTCGTCTAGATTCATGACGTTCTGTACCTATTACAGCAAGTCCGCCTAAGTCGATGACACCTTCACCTAGCTTAATGTCCGTACCTCGCCCTGCCATGTTAGTCGCGATTGTTACTGCAGACTTCTGACCAGCATTTTCAATGATTTCTGCTTCTCTATAGTGGTTTTTTGCGTTTAAAACGTTATGTTTTACACGTGATTTCGTTAATAACTGTGAGATAATTTCCGACGTCTCTACTGCTACAGTACCAACTAATACAGGTTGGCCTATTTCACTACGTTGTTTAATCTCATTTACAACTGCACGATATTTCTCTTCCATCGTTTTATAAATTAAATCGACTCTATCGTCACGTACTATCGGTTTGTTCGTTGGTATCGCAATAACATCCATATTGTAAATGTTACGGAATTCTTCTTCTTCTGTTTTTGCTGTACCTGTCATACCTGCTAATTTATTATACATACGGAAGAAGTTCTGAAAGGTAATCGAAGCTAAAGTCATACTTTCATTTTGAATTTGAAGTCTTTCCTTTGCTTCAATTGCTTGGTGAAGTCCATCACTATAGCGACGACCTTTCATCAAACGACCTGTAAATTGGTCAACGATAACTACTTCGCCTTCTTCAATGACATAATCTGTATCACGATGCATCGATGCATGTGCTTTTAACGCTTGGTTAATATGATGCGTTAATGACACATTACTTAAATCAAATAAGTTTTCAATTCCAAAAAAGCGCTCGGCTTTGTTAATTCCATTTTCTGTTAGTAACACACCTTTTGTCTTTACATCGTATGTGTAATCTTCTTCTTGTTTCAATGTAGCAATAAGTGAATTCGCTTGTTCATATAAATTTACAGATTTTTGTGCGCTTCCTGAGATAATGAGAGGTGTTCTTGCTTCATCAATTAAAATAGAGTCTACCTCATCAATGATTGCGTAATTTAAAGGACGCTGTACCATTTGTTCTTTATACAACACCATGTTGTCACGCAAGTAATCGAATCCATACTCATTATTCGTACCGTACGTAATATCGCAATCATAAGCTTCTTTTTTCTCTTCTTTCGTCATACCACTAATATTTAACCCAACAGTAAGCCCTAAAAACTCATACAGTGCTCCCATATCATCAGCATCACGAGCAGCTAAATATTCGTTCACTGTTATGATGTGTACGCCATCACCAGATAATGCATTTAAATAAGCTGGCATTGTAGAAGATAATGTTTTACCTTCCCCTGTTTTCATTTCCGATATATTACCTTCATGTAATACAGTAGCACCAATTAATTGCACTGGAAATGGACGCATATTTAATACTCGTTTAGATGCTTCTCTTACAACTGCATAAGCTTCTACAAGTAAATCATCTAACGTTTCACCTGCTTGATAACGCTCTTGGAATTCTGTAGTCTTGCCTTTTAATTCTGTATCAGATAACTGTTCATATGTTGGTTCTAATGCTTCTATTTCATCAACTGTTTTTTGAATACGATTTAATTGTCGCTGATTTCCATCACCGAAAATCCTTTTTAAAAATGTCGCCATAATTTAACGCTCCTTGATCAAATAAATACTATCCATATCACTTTTGCCTATTCTTCATCATACCATTATTTAATTAGAGATGACAACCAGAGACATTTTATCACTATCTGTTCTTGGTTTTTTAATGTGACTCTATTTAAAACCAACAAAAAAAGAGCTGCTATGGTGGATAGCATCACTCCTTTTTGTACATGAGGAAAATTTCGGGGATAAACTTAATGTAAGTTATCTAATTAAATTATTTTCCATTGTTTCTTGTTTTATTTTCAAATCAGATATGCGATGATTCGTTGCCGCGATAATACGTACTAGTTGCGCAACCGTATCTTCTTGTTGTCGAACTTTACGACTCAACTCTTCTAACGTCAATTGTCTCTCCATAATATAATACCTCCTGCTCTATAATTCTTTAGTTTATTTATAACAAAAACATAATAATAATGCGAATAGTCTTTTTTAAATTTTTATATGTTTTCGACAACTAATTTTAAGATTTATATGCTTTTTTATATTTTTACATTGATAAAAAGTGTTATTTTACAAAAACTAGCAATATCTTTCTTTATTTTTATAAATTACTTATCTTTTCGACAATGTTCACCGTTATTATTTAACTTGATAAATTAGACGTTTTTACAAACAAAAAAAAGAGCAACATTATAGCTGCTCTTTTTTACGTGTACTTAAATTGTTGGTTCAATTAAGCCATACTTACCGTCTTTTCTTTTATAAACGACGTTTGTATCGTCTGTTTCCGCATTTGTGAAAACAAAAAATGTATGTCCTAACATATCCATTTGTAAAATTGCTTCTTCAGAATCCATTGGTTTTAAATTGAAACGTTTAGTACGTACAATTTCAATTTCATCTGATTCTTGTTCTTGATTTTGCGCTTCTTTTTCTAATTCTGCAAAAATATGTTTTGCAGCACCTTTTTGACGGAATTTACGATTTACTTTTGTTTTATACTTTCTAATTTGTCTTTCTAACTTATCGACAACTAAGTCAATCGCAGCATACAAATCTGTATGATGTTCTTCCGCACGTAACAATAAATCAGTCATAGGTATTGTTACTTCAATTTGTTGTTCTTCATTATAGACACTTAAGTTCACATGAACATCAGATGTCGGCGGTGTATCAAAATATCTGTTTAATTTATCAATCTTTTTTTCTACGTATTCACGTATCGGTGTAGTCACCTCAATATTTTCACCACGAATGTTGTAATTCATATAAGTGTCCTCCTTTTTCTTAGTATTACTTATTATACTATTATTCCACAATAAATGCTTTATAAAACATCTATTGTGTCATATTTTTATAACAGTAATCTTGCGTCTATACTACTAGATTATCATGTATAATTTTAGATGCAAGACTATTTTGAAAAAAGCAAGACAAATTATTCTACTAGTTCCTTTATAGTTTATTATCTACATACATACCATCGGTTGTCTTTATCTTGCCGTATGGGTTAATATAAGAATAATTTAAGTCTCTATTTTGTTTTAACTTTTTCATATCCATTTTAATATGTTCAAATAAAGTAGCCATTTCTTTTTCAAGTTGCTTATTTAAAACCATAATTTTTCTACCGATTGCTTTTTCTTCATCGGTGTACGGTTCTTTTAACACACTTATTAGTTTTTCGCGCTTCTCTATCATACTAGTAAGTTGTTCCATCGCTTGGTCGCGATCAACTTTTTCTTTATCAAGTTGTGCTAACACATCAAGCAATGATTTTGTTTGCTCATATACTGCTTGTACACGATTCATTATGCTCTAGCGCCTTGTGCTTGTTGTGCTGCATCTAATTTCATAACTTCTTTCCAAACGTCTCTAAATTCTTTAACATATTCTAGTGCTTCTTCTAATAATGCTGGATCATTTTTCATGTTACCTTGTTGTAATTGATAATGAATATATTCATATAAAGGCATCATTTGTTGAGAAATTTCAACGTCTTGGTCTAATGTTAACATTAATTCTTGAACGATGTCTTGAGCTTTTTGAATGGACGTATTCTTCAACTCATATTTATTCTCTTCCATTGCCTGCATACCTTGTTGAATAAACTTCACACATCCATTATATAACATCAAAGTTAACTGTGCTCCTGAAGCTGTAGTAACCGCATTATTTTGATAAGCTTGATAAGATTGTTTTCGTAACATTAAATTATGCCACTCCTTCTATTATTACATATCTCCAAATTGAGAAAATAACTGAGACGACTGTTGTTCAAGATCTGATATCGCTTTTTCCATTGCTGTAAATTGATTCCAATATCTTTGTTCTACTTTTTCCATACGAGTTTCAAAAATACTAATTCGATCATTTAAATGCTTTATTTCTTTACCGATTGAATAGTTATCTAACGTAGCAGTTGATTTACCTGCTTTTCGCTCGATACTTGCTCTTGTACGGTCTAATGCATCATCAAAACGATTAATTAATCCACGTGCTTCGCCTTTATCATCGTTAGAAAACAATTTAAATACGTCATCTGGATTATCACGTAATGCAGCACGTAATTTTTCTTCATTAACTTCTAGTCTTCCACCATCTAAATAGTTTTTAGTTGTCGTAATACCGACTTGACTTATATGGTTAAAAGCACCATCTGTTGATACTGTTTGCTGCATTGACTGTCTTAATGTGTACATTCCATCACGGATTGTAGCTTCACCACGTAGTAAACCACTTTTCGCTTTTTCTTCCCAACGTTTAATTTGATCTTCAGTCATTTCTTCACGTTGTTCTTCTGTTAATGGCGGGAAATCACGATGTCTTTCTTCAAGCTGTGACCCGTTCATCTTATCGATTGTTTCATTATACTTATCGATAAAATCCATTATTTTATCAACAGAATCGTCAACATCTGTATTTACAGAAAGACGTGCATTACCATTTGTTACGTTATGAAAACTTAATTGTAAGCCATTAATTGTGTATTCATTTGAACGTGACTCGATTTCAAGACCGTCGTTGTAAGTGAATTTAGCATTTGTAGCTGCTTTTACATCTAATCCTTCACCAGTTAAGCCTAAAGTTTTACCAAAAAAATCCTGAGAATCTTCCCCAAAAGTAATTTCATTTCCATCTTCGTTATACTTTCCTGTTCGCGTTGTTTCTAACACTACTCGATCAGCTGATTCATCATAAAATGCACGCACATTTCCATTACTACTATTCGTAATGTTTTTGAGTACGTCTTTTAATGAATCTCCTTCTTTAACTGTGAATTTATGTTCTTGAGGTGCACCCTTATCATCATAAGTATAGAACGTATGCTCCTTTGCGTTGTTTACATCAATTCTAAAATCAGCTTCTATACCTTTAGCCCCAACTTGCATCTCACTTGTTGCTAACTCTTGAACATCAATATTATAGTTTCCGTTTGAAGCGCTTGATGATGCAGTCGCTGTAACCGCATTTTCCATTGATGATGTTACTTGCTTCGGTTTATAAGTTGTTGTTAGTTTCATATCTAACATCATTTTATCTAAATCTAGTAAATGACTATTAATATCACGGAAAGAATCTCGTTTCCATTCTAATGCTTTCTGCTCTTGTTGCAGACGTTCTAAAGGCATACGTTCTGCTGCCATGAGCTTACTAACCATGCCTTCTATATCCATACCTGAGACGATCCCGCCTACTCGCATAACCATGACGTAATTCCTCCTTGTAAATTATACCTTTTTATCAACTAAGAACCCCATATACTCTGCCATTGCAGCGTACATATCTAACATTTTTTTCGGTGGTATTTCTCGAATTACTTCTTCTGTTATTGGATCTACGACAGTTACATAATATTTATCTAAATCTTCATGGAATTGAAACTGAACGTTATGAAATTTAGGCTCTAAAAACTCATTCAATGTATCTACAGTCGTTTTTATTTTTTCTTTTGAAATATTATCAAAACTATCATCTTGTTGGCCTTGATTTTGTTGTTTCATATTTAATTCAGATTTTTGTTGTCGTACTCCCCCACTACTTTGTATGGCAGTGACACTTTGTGTGACATCATTTATATTCATTTCCATACAACTCCTCAATATTCAATTTTCTTATTATTTATATCGACACATTTGTGAAAATGTTAAATTTTTATATGTAAATAGCTAGATATTTAATCTTTTATAAACAATTTCGTTAAATCAACTTGTACATTAGCCGCTTCACTATTTTCTAATTGAATCGCCTTATACACTTCACCACGGTGAACATCGATCGATTTAGGAGCATTAATCCCTATCCTCACTTGATCGCCTTCTACGGATAAAACAGAGATTTCAATATCATCACCAATTTTTATTGTTTCTTTCGTTTTTCTTGATAATACAAGCATATTAATCCCCTCTCTCTTCTTTTTTCGAGAAGGCTATCGGTGTTTTCATGTCATATTTTTCATCATTTAAGATGATTTGTTTACCTTGCTTCGTTTTAGAATTAATGACAATAGGTGCTTGAAGATTAATCGTACTTTTCTCGAATGGATCATTTACAGTTAAGATAGATAAAATAACGACCTCTTCCTCTGTCGTAATATTTAAAGTTTCTACTGTACTATCAGATAATTTGAAATGATACGTTTGTTCAAACTGATGAGGATTAGCGATAAAGAAAGCTAAATTCGGTGTGTGTAATGATTGTAATAGTTGCAATAAATCATTACCTGGAATATCTAAAATGATAAATTCTTTTTCTTCTAGAAAACCTGGAAGTCCAGTTTCGAAATGAATTGTTTTTTCTTCATCTATGTCCATTTCCCCTAAATATTTTGTATCAATTCGCATGTACATACTCCTTGTCTGTTTGGTTAATTCGCTATGTTAAAATAAACTCACTAAACATATATGTCATCAAAGTGAATAGATAATGACGGATGTTGCGCCATCGAAATATCAACTCCACCTCGATTAAAGTTTAATGCCGGTTTATTTATTCGTACGTCAATGTTTGGTTGTTGAGCCTGTGCATCAATTGTTACATCGCCTTTTGTATAATGAGTTTTTACCGAGAAAGGGGATGGAATGTATTTAATTGATGGCGGAACATATTGTCGATGACCTTTTTGCTTTGACTGTTCAGCAATCATATTACTTCCTATATGAATATCGACTAATTGTGATCCTTCTGACGCTCGTCGTTTCGTACCTTCTAGCGTCGCTTGCTTTCCTTTTTGTGCGTGTTTTTCAGTCGAACGTAATGGTCCCATTAAGTTCGCTTCTTCAAATGCTTGTGTTTGATCAATTGTGAGTTTACCTTTCGTGGAACGCATTTGTAAATCGGCTTTCGGTTGAGCAATCGACATATCTGCTTTCGGTTGTGCCAGTTCGACTGTACCATTCGTTTGTCTAATAGCTATTTTTGCCGGTTGAGAATCGATACGTAATGTAGCCGTATGCATATAACATTCCCCCTTTCTCTGATGTACTAATCATATTCTTTCTGATTAACGTAAAAAGTCGAGCAAAGATGGTTGGATAATTTTCGAACCTGCTGCTAATGCTGCACGATGAATAACCTCTTGTGTCATTAAGTTCGTAACTGCTTCTTCAAATTGGACACCTTCATTTTCCATCATCGTATCTTTTGCAATTATAACTTGTTGGTCTAAACGGTCTTCAATCAATTCAAGACGGTTCATTCGCGCCCCTAGCTCTGCACGTGCTTGAATAATGTTTGAATTACTCGCTTGTAAATCACCAATACTTTGATTTAATGCATCTTCATCTAATTCGTCTTCATTATCGACGTCTAAAGCATTAATAAAGTTGTCTATGTTCTCAAACAACTCTTCATCAAACACACCGTCCGGATTAATGTTAACATCCATTTTTATTCCTTTAGATACTTCAATATCAACTGTTTCTGTTCGTCCATTACCTTCATTAAAATTTAAGTTTCCATCATCATCTACTTCAATTAATGGTTTGTTCGTATCCGTACCATTGAAAATGTGCTTCCCATTTACTTTCGTATTAGCAATTTCAATCATTTGTTCCTTTAATTGTTCTACTTCTTTTTTAATCGCTTTTAATTCATCAGCTGTGTTTGTACCGTTAGCCGCTTGAACAGCTAATTCTTCCATACGTTGTACTGCACCTGTTGCTTTTCCTAAAATATCATCAGAATGGTCGAACCAGTTCCAAATCTCTGTCGCATTACGAGAATATTGTTCTGCTTCAATTACTTCTGTTCGATAACTAATTCCTTTCATCGCAATAACCGGATCATCTGATGCCCGATTAATTTTCTTACCTGTATGAATTTGCGTTAAGTATTTATCCATATTTGCTTGGCTTTGAAATAAGTTATTTAACATGTTATTTTGTAACATTGTTTGTGTAACTCGCATGTTTATCCTACCTTCCTACGACACCCATATGATTTATAATTCGATCAATCGTTTCATCTATCACTGTCATATTTCTTGCAGAAGCATTGTATGCATGCTGAAACTTAACTAAGTTAGCAATTTCTTCATCTAAAGAGACTGCGCTCGTTGACTGACGAGAATGATCTACCTGCTGTTGTAATTGTGCTGTATTTTTAGTCATTCTTATCGCTTCTTCTGTTTGTACAGCTAAATCACCAATAAGTGCTGTAAAGAACTTTCTTGGAGATGTTTTATCTAAACCTTCAATTTTATCATCAAAAACATCAGCTAATTTTAACGCATTGTCTCCATTTTGTTCGCCTCTCTCTGGATCTGCTGCTGCGATTAAATTAGGATCTTTTAAAATATCTTTATCTACTGTAATACTTTCAGCAGTTATACCGTCAAAATTATCTTTTCCAACAAAAAAGTCTCCACCTGAATTACCATCACCATCAGCATCTTTACCTTGTCTATGAACCTCGTTAAATGCTTCAGCAAACTCTCTTGCCATCTTATCTAACTCAGCTAATACCTCTGGATACGTTCCGATGACATCTTCTTGACCATCTTCCTTATAACCATAAGACTCAATGAGTGCACTTAATCTACCGACAGACTCTAGTAATTCAACACCTTCAAGCTCTTCTTCATATCCTGCTACTTTAATGCCAGTAACCGGGGGTGTATCAAAGACACTTGACTCATCTTCACTTTCTTCATACTCTACTGACAACTCATTAACAGATTCGCTTAATGGTTTATCATCAGTAACTTCAATTAAATAGACACCATCTTCTCCAATAGAACGTCCACTCTCATCTAATAGTTCAATTGAAGCAATTCCGTCTGCAATGTCTAATGCACTTTTACTACTTTCCGAGTAAGTTACTTTAATATTAACTTGTTCAGATAATGAATCGATTAAACGATCACGTTCATCGTATAAGTCATTCGCCAATAAACCATGTGGTTCAATACTTTGGATTTGTTCGTTCAATTTGTTAATGTTTTTTAACAATGAATTAATATCTTTGACCGAACCATCAATCTGTTCTTTTATATCACCTTGAATCGATTGCATACTTTTCGATAAGTGGTTAAATGTTTCTGCCACTGCTAAACCTCTTTGTGCCACAACAGAGCGAGCCCCATCATTATCTGGGTTAGCTGCTAGGTCTTGTAATGATTGCCAAAATTGGTCCATTGTTTTCGTTAAGCCACTATCTGAAGGTTCATTTAATAAACTTTCTAACCTGCTAAGTGTTTCTTGCTTTGTATCCCAATATTCATGGCGACTATTTTCAGAACGAAACTGCATATCTAAAAACTTACTACGAATTCGTTCTACTACCCCGATGTCTACTCCTGTTCCAAGTTGCCCTGGAATTTGTGGCATCACACGTGATGGTACTGGAAATGGCGTCGATGTTTCAAAATTCACACGTTGCCTTGAATACCCTTCTGTGTTGACGTTAGCTATATTATGTCCAGTCGTATATAAAGCACCTTGTTGTGCGTATAAAGCTCGTTTACTTAACTCGAGTCCTTGAAATGTCCCCATTGTTTAGTCCCTCTTCTTTCTATGCTTTAGAATCAAATACAGATCTTTTTGATGATTCTTGAATATTTTGCTTGCCGTCATAATTCATTCGATTAATCGATGGTTGTAACATATCCAATGATAATTGTACTAACTGCATTGATTGTTCCATTAATTCTTTATTCAACTGTTCTATTTCTCTTAATTCAACAATTGCATCAATGAGTGCACTCATTACCTTTTCAAATTCAACTTTTTCAGTTTCATCATCTATAAATGCAAGCAAATTAGTCATCGTTTGCTCTTCATTTTGTGCATTTTTCTCAACAAAAAACTTTTCAACAAGTTCTTGACGTTCAGATTCTTTTTGTGAAATCAATTGAACTTGTTTACGCTCCTGCATTAATAGTTTTGAAAGTTTTTCCATATCACCTTGTTTAATTTCTTCAGTCTTATTCTGTGAAGTTTCTATTAGGTCAACATGCAAATCTACTAAACGTTGCATTGCTTCATATAATTCACGCAATATCTCTACTTCCTTCCATCGCTCTTAAGTACGGCTCCAAAAATCAATCATTTTATCAGCAAGTTGTTCATAGTTCACTTTATACTCACCTTGTTGAACTTGCTCTTTTAATTGTTGCACTTGATTTTGTCGGTTCACTTCATGTTGTTGGTTCTTTTGAAGTGATTTCGCAGTTTGAGAAATATCTATTTTATCTTTTTGTTCAGTTCGTTTTGTATCATATACTTTTTGTTGTTGCTTTTGATAAGCATTTAATATAGGATTAGATCCTTGAATTTTCATTTTCATCACATCCTGTTTCTCATTTTTCCGCCCTGAATCGGTTTCTATTTATATTATCGGCATCTTTTCTTAAAACTTAAATTTAATTTTTGTTTTTCTTTACATCAATGTAATAACTTGATCCCAATTCACTTTCTGATTTCGTTTCTTCCACTTCTTGTTTCGCAGTACTCCAATCTGATACAATCCTTGAGGAGCACGATGAACATAGTGTCTTTTCTGTAATTGGCTTACCACACGATTCACATGGATAATGTAATTGTGGTAAATTCGCTGATCGCAAGCGATTTTGTTTTAAAAATTTTATAATCAGATCTTCTTCTACTCCAGTGTCTTCAGCTATTTCATGCAATACTGCAGAACGATTCTTTTGTTGACGTAAATATTTATAAACGATTTCAAATGCCTTTTCTTCTTCGCGATAACATTTCGGACAAATATCCACTACATTCTTAGCAAATACCGCTCCACAATTAGCACAATTTGTTAATTCCATTTATATCACCTTTACTTTTAATTTTATGTAAAATTTCATCTCTAATTAATATAACTTAAAAAATCTTGCATGTTATTTAATACACTTTAAACGTAAACAGCGACGTAGCTACACTTTGTAAAATATAATTAAGGAATGCATGCGTAAAAATTTGCTGCAGAATAGCACTACGCTTTCCGTGGGCAACACCTCAACTTCCTAGGCAAGGTCTTGCACGCAAAAGATGCACAAAAATCATCAAGTATTGCGCGTAGGAACAGTCTTGCACGCAAAAGATGCACAAAAATCATCAAGTATTGCGCGTAGGAACGGTCTTGCACGCAAAAGATGCACAAAAAATATCAAGTATTACGCGTAGGAACGGTCTTGCACGCAAAAGATGCACAAAAAATATCAAGTATTACGCGTAGGAACGGTCTTGCACGCAAAAGATGCACAAAAAATATCAAGTATTACGCGTAGGTATATTTTTGTATAAATATAAAATAAAATTCTACCTTAACTCCTAATTACATCAAAGTTTCTGTCTCTTGTTGATCATTTTATAAACTTATATTACTTATTATATCATGCGCGGCAGAGGGTTAATGAATATACTTCTGGGCAGCCGTTTTCTGTTAGTAATTGTGCTGCGTGACGTAATGTTCTACCTGTTGTATATATATCATCGACTAAAACGACTGGTTTGTTTAATCTTTCCGTTTGTTTAAATGGATTTTTCATTGTAATTCGTTCAAATCTTGATTTTTTAGCTTGTTTTTCACTAAGCGTTCGTGATAAACCTATTTGAACATCATTACTAATAAATTGTCCCAACATAGCAGCTTGATTAAAACACCGTTCCAGTAATCGCTCTTCACTTAATGGAATCGGCAGCACAATTGCTTGTTTCATAATAAACGAATAATTTTTCTTATATTGCTGTTTAAATACATCTTGAAAAATCGTCCCTAGCACATAATCTCCGCGATATTTCCATGTCGTTATTAACTCTTTCATAAAATCATTATAAGTAAACAATGAATAATTTCGTATTAACGGATCTTTCCCATTATAAAATTCACTCCATCGCTTACAATCATAACAACAATTAGCCGGACTTTCCCTAGAACAGACAACACATCTCTTTCCTTCAATCCATTCTAATTTCTCTTCACAGAGTTCACATAATGAAGATGGTGAGTTTAATTGTACTACATTGTTCCAAGTTACGCGCAAATATATCGCTTCTTGACAATATAAACAACGTTTCATTATTCATCCTCTCCTACTATCTTTTCTCTTGCTCGCCGATTCATTTTCATAATATCTGCTTGAGCCTTGACCATACTATTCGTTTTACCATCATGAAAAAACACTACTTCTCCAGTTGGATCTGCTTGACTACGGCCTGCCCTACCTGAAATTTGTACTAAAGCTGCTTCATCAAAAACGTCATGACTTGCATCTAACACAGCAACATCGACAGAAGGAAACGTAACGCCCCTTTCTAAAATCGTTGTCGTAATTAATACGTGATAGTCATGCCGACGAAATGCTGCGACTTTTTCCTCTCTTTTTTCATCTCCAGCATGAACAGACGTTATATTATATTGTAGTTGGTGCAAGGCGTAATCGTGTTGAAATAATGTTTGTAATACTTCAGTAAGTTTATTCGCTAAGGTAATGGTAGATGCAAAAACGAGTAATTGTCTAGAAGGTTTTTTACGAGTATGTAACCAGTGGATAAATTCTTTTGGCAATTCATCTGATACTAATCTTTCTTGTAATTTAGCACAATAAATAAACTTTGGAACTGGTAGTAAGTGACCGTGAAAACGGGCTGGTACAAAAACATAATCAAGTTGGTTCATTGCCATTTGTTGACGTTGGATTTTTCTCGGGGTTGCAGTTAAATATACGAGTGATGATTCTTCCTTTCTTGCCCGACTAGCCGCAAATTGTAGCGTTAGATCTTGATGATACGGAAAAGCATCTACTTCATCAATAATTAATAAATCAAAAGCATGTTTAAAACGTAATAGTTGGTGTGTGGTAGATACAAGTAATTGAGCGGTCCCATCATTATCTCTACTCCCTCCATACAAACCTTGAATAGGGATAGAAGAAAAAGCAGCCTGTAATCTCGGTACTAACTCACGAACAACATCAGCCCTTGGAGATGCAATGCAAATTCTTTTGCCCGTTTCTAAAGCGGCTGTTATAGTCGGAAATAACATCTCTGTTTTCCCAGATCCAGTTACAGCCCAAATAAGGAGAGAACACCTTGCTTCAAAGGTTTTAACCATTCTGTTAGCAGCATGTTGTTGTGCTTTTGTTAGTTCACCTTGCCATGAACAAGGAGCTCGGTGAACAGGCCAATTCATTGGTGGTCCTGTCCATTCATATAACGGAGTGCATTCCATCACTCTTCCCATACGAATACAACTACGACAATAAAGATGAGGTTTCTCACAACGAGCACAATGAATTGTTGCGAAATATTGAGGTTCTGATTGATGACATCGCTTACAAGTAGTAGTAAAAAAAGAGGCTGTAATTGAAGGTGTAGGAGTTATTATTTTCTCTCTTACTAATAAGGTAAATAAACTAGTAGGTAAGTAAAATTCTTCTTCAAGTAATAGCTTACCATCGTATCTTGCAGCATATTGTTGCAACTGTTCTTTATCCAATATTAATTGTTCGTTATATTTAACAGAAGAGGAACATGTTTTATCCATGTCCCTCTTCTGTCTTTGCTTAAATAGTTGGATGATTTTTTTCAAAAGAAATCATCTCCTTAATCAGAATACCATGAAACACCGATAGAACCTTCTCCTAAATGCGTGCCAACTACCGGTCCAAAATAGCTGATAATTGTTTCCACATCAGGATACTTTGCTGAAAAATCATCGCGCATTTTTTCTATTTGTGTTTCATTATTTGCATGAATAAATACAACTCGTTTTACATTTTTATTGTTAACATCATCTTCTAACATTGACATAATTCGGTTTAACGCTTTTTTCTGGGTTCTTATTTTTTCAAAAGGTACAATAAGTCCATCGACAATGTGCAAAACAGGTTTAATATTAAGTAAACTTCCGATTAATGCCTGTCCTTTATTCAAACGTCCACCTCGTTGTAAATGAGCTAAATCTTCTACCATGAAATAGGCTCGGGTTTTCTCTTTCATATCTTCTAAATAAGTAAGTATTTTTTTAGTCGACTTTCCTTCTGCGACTAATTCCGCAGCGGCAATGGCGAAGAGCCCTTGTGGCATGGCACTTAAAGCAGTGTCAACTGCATATACCTCTATATTATCTACCATTTTGCCAGCACTTAATGCAGCATCAAAAGTCCCACTAAAGCGCTTTGACAAATGAATTGAGATTACCCCATCATATGTCTCACTCAACTCTTCAAATAATTGTACAAACGCACCAATTGGTGGCTGCGATGTAGACGGCAAATCAGCTTCTTCTTTTACTTTTTTGTAAAATTCTGCTGTTGTTATATCGATACCTTCACGAAATGTATCGTCACCAAAAACGACACTTAAAGGAATTGTATATATGTTATGCTTTTTTAAAAGTTCTTCTGGAATATATGCCGTACTGTCCGTTACAATTGCTAATTTCATTTCTATTCCTCCGGTGAAATGTTTATTTATTTTCTGGGAATACTTCTACCCAGCCATTTCTTATTGCTGTAACTACAGCTTGTGTACGGTCAGCTACGTCCATTTTTTGTAAAATATGGCTTACGTGGTTTTTAACCGTTTTTTCACTAATGACAAGTGTTTCAGCTACTTTACGGTTACTTTGACCTTCAGAAAGCAATTGTAGAACTTGGCATTCTCTTTTCGTTAAAATGTGTAAAGGCTTTTGATATTCAATCTGACTTAACTTTGATGATTGATTTTCTTCCGCTAACTTACGGTATTCTTTTACTAAATTATGTGTTACTTTAGGATGCAAGTATGACCCACCTTCATGAACAACTCGAATTGCTTCCATGAGTGACTCTGTATCCATTTCTTTCAATAAATAACCTTGAGCCCCTGTTTGTAAAGCATGGTGCACATAATTTTCATCATCGTGAATCGATAAAATAATTACTTTCACATTACTAAAGCTTTCAATTAATTGTCTCGTTGCTTCAATACCATTGACATCAGGCATATTGATATCCATTAATACAATATCCGGCTGATACTGTTCTACGATTTCATGCGCTTTATTCCCGTCATCCGCTTCTGCGACTACTTCAAATGAAGGCTCATAACTTAATATGCGCTTTACTCCCTCTCGAAATAATTTGTGATCATCTATTAGTGCAATTTTAATTACTTCTTGTTTTTCCATTGTACCTCTCCCCTATTTCATTCTCGTTCTATATTTCTATTACGTTGATGTGTATTCATGATATTTCTAAAAATATGACATTATGTGCGAGATGAATGCATTTTTTTTATAGTGTTATTATAGCACTAATCTCGGCAATTTCATATTACTACAATATTACTTTTACATACTGTTGCTATTTTTGGTAAACATTGGAAAAATATTGTGATATATTTTCTTAACTAATTTCATAAAAATCAATTATACTTCTTACTCTACAGGCGAATTGTATGGCAAATTAATTCGGATTGTTGTTCCTTTCCCTTTTTCAGTATCGATTGTAAAAACTCCATTAATTAATTCCACTCGTTCTTTCATGCCAATAATACCAAATGATTCTTTCTTTTCTTCTGTTGGATCGAATCCATCACCATTATCTCTTACTAAGACATTTATTTGTTCTGGTTTAATTTCAATTGCTACACTTACCCTTTTCGGATTAGCATGATTAATTGCATTTTGTAAAGCTTCTTGAATAATTCGGAAAATCGCTACTTCATAACTCGGTATTAACCTTTGCTTTTTACCAAGGACATGAAACTTAATATCCACATCATAGTAATCTGCCATCGTATTAATATGTTTTTCTACTACAGGGAACAAACCTAAATCATCTAATGACATTGGTCGTAAGTCATAAATAATTCTTCGGACTTCTTCCAATGAAATCCGTACATTTTCTCGAATACTTTCCATTTCTTTAAGCGCTTGATTAATGTCTTCTTCTCGAAAAGCTAAATCAACTATTTCAGAGCGAATTAAAATGTTCGCTAACATTTGGGCAGGTCCATCATGTATTTCTCGTGATAACCGTTTTCGTTCAATTTCTTGCGCTTCAATAACTCTCAATGTTAGTTCTTGCTTTTCTTGAGCTAATTCTAGCTCTTCTTGTACTTGTCCAAAGTCATCATATAAGTAATTTAAAACGACAGATACTTTTTTACTAATATTATGGGCATGTTCGATAGTCGAATTTAACCGAATAATACGTCTTTCTAAATCATCACGCTTTTGTCGTAATGTCTTTTCTTCTTGTTCAGCAATTGCTAATTCTGTTTGTAATGAAGATGTTTCTTCATACACTTTCTTAATGTCTATTTCGGAATATATATTAAATTCCTTACTGACTATAGATAGTCTTTGTTTAAATTGCTTTACTTTCTCACTAAGCTCGTCGACGTAACTTACGTATTTCTTTACACTTATTCGCGTTTCTTCTAGTTCTTGTTCTAAACGAGCTCGTTCTTGTAAAGCTTCTTCATTTATATGAAAAACATCATCTTGACTCTTTTCGATTACATTTCTCATTTCTTCAATTATATTATCTAATGTTTTTTTATTTAATTTTTGTCCCAAGTGTACTTCACCAACCTATGCTATAATTATATTATAACCTATTAATATATCGGAGGATTGTCATTTATGTTAAATAAATATTACACTGTGAAAGAATCAGGCTCTCATGAGATTTCTATTCAAAAATCAAGATTTATCGGATATGTATCTCGCGTACACTCAGAAGATGAAGCGCAATCATTTATACAATCAATAAAAAAGCAACATCATAATGCAACTCATAATTGTTCTGCTTATATTATTGGAGACCGTGATGAAATTCAAAAAAACAATGATGATGGTGAACCAGGCGGTACTGCTGGCGTTCCGATGTTAGAAGTCTTAAAACAACAATCATTAAAAAATACTGCTGTCGTCGTTACAAGGTATTTCGGTGGCATTAAACTCGGTGCTGGTGGTCTGATACGTGCTTACAGTACTACTACTTCTGAAACGATTAAACATGTAGGAATAGTCAAGGGTGAATTAATGCAAGGATATGCTATGACAATCGCATATCCTATATTAGGAAAAATAGAAAATGCACTTGAACATTCCCCACATATTGTAGAGAACAAAGAATATACAGAAAATGTCACACTTACTGTTTATGTACATATCGACGCTCAAGAAACATTTGAAGAAGAAATGATTAATCTTACTAATAATGAAGTAGAACTTGTTCAAATTCAACAAAAATATGTCGAAACAACAGTTGAATCGTAATTATTTACGATTCAACTATGCATTATCCATCTCAACAGCTAATAATTGAATCATATCTTTAATTGATGTAATTTGTTTACTTTCTGTTTCATTTATTATACTTTTCAACAGTTGCTTTAAGCTTTCTTGATCCATGTTATACCATCCTTATTCATTCATTTAAAATGTTAAAAATATATTTACGATAAATTGACTCATCTACACATTTTAGCTAATAAATGTTCTTTCGACAAGTAGTATCTCTTTTCGCTTACTTTATAGTATGCAAACACACAGATTTTGGGAACTAATTCATATTTTTCCCTCCTACTTTTCTCACTTTTTAAACTCATATGTTTTTCATTTTTACCTTATCCTCGTTATAATAAGGGTATTATCTGAATAAGATGAGTAAATTGTTTCTATATTACGAACATTTATTGGTGTAATATGTGTTTGAACTTTTTTTATTTTTTAGATTAGCTATTTAAACATACATATTAAATGAATCTAACAAAGAAACAGTAACATCTTTTTCATACGTACACTACTACAGAGGGAGGGACCTATGTGAAAAAAATCTTACTGACTTTAAATGTGCTTTTCTTTATTTTTCTTGTAAGCTGCTCATCTAATATTGATGATCCAACTGTTCAATTAGATGATTACATTAAAAAGTGGGAAAAAACAGATTTTACAGCCATGTATAAAATGGTCTCAGACGATACAAAAGCTAATTATGACGAAGAAGCCTTTATCGATCGCTATGATAAAATTTATCAAGATATTAAAGCTAATGACCTTGCGATTCAATATGATGAGGTAGACGATAAAGCGTTAAAGAAGGCTAAAAAAGATGAAAAAATCACTATTCCATTAAAAGTAGAATTAGATAGTATCGGAGGAAAGATCGAGTTTACGAACGATATTACTTTAGTTTTAACTGAAAGTGACAAAGAAGATGAAGATCCTTCATGGTTAGTAGAATGGGATCCTAGTTTTATTTATCCCGGTTTAGAGAAAGACGGTAAACTTTCTATTCAAACAGAAGAACCGAAACGTGGAGAAATAGTGGATAAAAATCAAATGCCTCTCGCTTTAAATGATGTCGCCTATGAAATCGGTGTAGTTCCCGATCAATTTGCAGACGAAGAAGCAGAAATAGCCGAAATCGCTCGACTGTTAGATATCTCTACCGATTCAATCGATAAAGCTCTGAGCGCGGATTGGATAGAGCCAGAACACTTTATCCCTTTAAAAACAATTCCTAATTCAGCCGAAGATCGCTTAGCACAACTAACCGCCTTACCTGCCGTGCAGAAAAGAGATACGACAGGTAGAAATTATCCTGCAGGTAAAGCAGCCGCACATATTACGGGATATGTTGGCCCAATAACAGCCGAAGAATTAAAAGAAGCTCCAGAAGGAATATATAATGACAATGATTTAATCGGTAAAGTAGGCTTAGAGAAGATGTATGAAGATACATTACGTGGCGAAAGAGGAGCTAAAATAACGCTAACTATTCCTGCGGAGGAAGAAGGACAACAAGATGAAGAAATTGTGGTCGCTGAAAAAGAAGCTAAAAATGGAAAGCGAGTACAACTTTCGCTTGATATAAATATTCAAGAAACAATGTATGAAGCATATGAAAAAGAGGATGTTGCTGGTACTGCTGCTGCTGTTCATCCAACGACAGGTGAGATATTAGCTTTAATTAGTAGTCCAGGATATGATCCAAACGAATTGACGTTCGGCATTACACAAAGTAGATGGGACAGTTTAATGGATGATCCACGAGAACCGTTTACAAATCGTTTTACTTCCCTATATGCGCCTGGATCTGTTATAAAGCCACTCACTGCAGCAATTGGACTAACAGAGGGATCAATAACTCATGATGAAGGCTTAACAATTAATGGATTAAAATGGGGTAAAGAAAGTTGGAAAGGCGTAACAGTAACTCGTGTTTCTTCATCTGGTAACCCAGTGCACTTAAGAGAAGCCATGATTCAATCCGATAACATCTACTTTGCGATGAAATCTTTAGATATTGGTGCTAAAAACTATGTGAAAGGACTTAAAGACATCGGCTTTGAGGAAAAAATTCCAATTTCCTTATCACCAAGGCCTTCACACATTTCAAATAGCGGAGATTTAAAAGATGAAATTTTACTTGCCAATAGTAGTTACGGGCAAGGGGAAATCGAAATGAGTTCTCTACATTTAGCTCTCGCTTATACTGCCTTTCTAAATGATGGTAATATCGTTAAACCAAGTTTTTTAAAAGATGATAAGCAAGGAGAAATTTGGAAAAAAGATGTTATCAGTAAAAAAGATGCTGAAAAAATGCAAGAATATTTAAGTGAAGTCGTTACAAAAGGTACTGGAAAAGCTGCTCAAGATGATGATTTAGCAATATCCGGTAAAACAGGAACAGCTGAATTAAAAAAATCCGCTGATTCTAGTGGCCATCAAAATGGTTGGTTCGTCGGCTATCCAACAGATGATCCAGGTATCGTTATCGCCATGATGATGGAACATACAGAAAATCTAGGTACAAGTAGCTTTGCAGCTAAAAATGTTAAAGATATCTTAAAAAGTTTAGATTAATGTATGATATACCAATATTAAAAGGTTTGGTATAAGATAGATAATTATTAATGTTTTACGAGGTTGGAACAAAACCATATTTTCTGTATATGAAAATCTAGAATTGAAATAAAGTGTAGGAAATATACGTAGACTCCAGCGGGAGAAAAGAGCAGGTTGAGACCCTGCAAGGCGAAGCCTGAAGCGGCTCAACGCTCGCCCGCGGAAAGCGAAGTGTATTTCCGAAACGATTATTTAATCAATCCATATTCATATATGAAAACAGTTTTGTCCCAACCTCGTTTTCCTTTGTTTTCCCATATTGAATCAATTTCATAATAGGATAATTTAATTAAAAACCCGAACGTTTAGTTATAATATTTTATAATCATACGTGTTTAGCTAACGAGTCTATTATCAAACGTAAAGTTCGTGTTTGAGATAATAAAACGAATGATTAAATTGATTCATAGTGTTATTGATTTAAAATAAACATGAAAAAATTATATTACAAAGAAAAAAACTTCCCTATTTACTAAGGAAGTTTTTTATAATAACTGACTTAATTCATAAAATGATTTCTCGTCCTGAGCATCTAGTGCTTGATCAATAAGTCGTTTAATATTCTGTACTTCTAATTCTTTAATAATTAACGCCGTAACATCATTCAAGTCTTTATCAGATTGAGCAACGTGCGATTTCTCTTCTGTTTCTGGTTCATAATATGGTTGAATAATTTCCTCTAACTGATCCATAAAATCAACTAATGATGTTAATTTTTTCATCGTTATATAAATGACATCTTTACCTCTTTGAAAAGCAAACTTTGTCTCTGTATTTACTACTTTTTTCGTGCGACGATTTACTAAAATCTCTTGCCCTTCAATTGGAACAAAATGGTACACCTGCTTATTAATAAATAATGAGAAATATTGATAAGCTAAAATCACTCGGATGTATTCTGAATTCATCTTAATATAATATGGTTTTAACAATTTAACTGATACCATTTCTCCACCCCCTAATTGAAAGAAAATTCTTTTAATTTAGTTTATTTTACTATATATTCTGACTAATTACAAGGCCTTATTTATTTTATTTTAATTTCTTGGATGACTTTCTGTAAACGTGTTGCATAATCTTCATCTATCGATTCGTTTGTTATAGCTTGAAACATTGGAAATGTCTCTAATTGCTGAATATGAGCTAAACCTTTTTTCATACCTAATTGATATTCTTTCGTAATCTGCTGAATTTTCTTTGCATACTTTTCATCTGTTCCAGACCTTACTGTTTCTTCATATAAATCAACTACTTGGTCTGTCTTTTGTGTTGGGAAAAATTCATGTGGTGCTGTACTGTCAAACAAACAATAATCTAACTCACGAATCATGACCATATCGACACTTTGTGGATCAAAACTGCAACGATATACTTCTACGTCATATCCATATGCCATACTTTGATCAATCACTTTTTTCAATAATACAGATTTCCCTGTTCCAGCGCGTCCCTTTACGTAGATACGATTGTTTATTGGTGCTAGTAGCTCTTCTACTTTATTTAATGCACCACCAATTGTATTCGTTCCAAATATCCTTTTATACATATGGGCTGGATTTTTACGCTTTGGAACTTTCGAGAAAATTTGTTCTAACAATTGATCTGCTACTTTATCTGCTTTAGCAAAATCCATTTCGTCGATATATACTTTTTCTAAATCATCATGAATGTGTAAAGCTTCACTAAATTGTTCATACGCTTTTTGTCGCAACTCTTTAACTTCATTATATTCCTCTAGTTTCTTTGTATAGGGTAACCATTTTGTTACATCAATTTTAGTAGCAATGTCATTATCAAAAACATCTACTGATAATATAGCATATGAGGCTTCGCGGAAAATAATACCTTCTAAACCATTAGCAAGATAAGGACTATATATTTTTTCATAAGTTCTTTTTCTATCATTATCTTTTACCATTTTCCATAAAACGTCTGACAAAACTTGGTGCGAAGGATGAGATAATACATAAATGTTCTCAATCCCCTCTAGATTGCTTTCAACAAAATTTACTAACCCTTCCGCCGTATGGCCACGCACATAATATGGGATAACTGGTGTCAAAATCTCACTTCCTTTTAACTGCTCTCTTACTTATATATACGTAGCTAGCCGAAGATGTTGCTAGATAAATAACAATAATTTAAATTAAATCTAATTCTTTTTGTTCGTCATCTGTAAATACTCTTGATCTCGTTAAAAACCGTTTACCCTCTGGTCCTTCTAAAGAAAACATGCCTCCACGTCCATCTACAACATCGATAATTAATTGAGTGTGCTTCCAATATTCATATTGATCTTTTGCCATATAAAATGGTGTGTCACCTATTTCTCCAAGTAATACATCTGAATCGCCTGTTCTAAATTCATCTCGTGGATAGCACATTGGCGCACTTCCATCACAACAACCTCCTGACTGATGAAACATTAATGGACCATGAATATCTTCTAATTTTTCAATTAGTTCCAGCGTTGCTTCAGTTGCGATCACCTTTTCAGTCATGTTGATCACCTCTTTCATTTTTATAAAAAACTCCCACATGAATTATGCGGGAGTTTCAAATTGTTGCTAATTAGAAGAAACCTTGCGCTCCTTCACTGTAACTAACGAGTAAGTTTTTCGTTTGTTGATAATGACTTAACATCATTAAGTGGTTTTCTCGGCCAATACCTGACTTCTTATATCCTCCAAATGCTGCGTGCGCTGGATATTGATGGTAGGTATTCGTCCAAACTCTTCCTGCTTGAATACCACGTCCGAAACGATACGCCTTATCAATATTTCTCGTCCATACACCTGCACCTAATCCGTACAATGTATCATTAGCAACTTCCATTGCTTCTGCATCATCTGTAAAAGTTGTCACAGATAATACCGGTCCAAAAATTTCCTCTTGGAAAATACGCATTTTATTATTTCCTTTAAAAATAGTTGGTTGAACATAATATCCACCATCTAATTCACCATCTAATTTATTTACAGATCCACCTGTTAAAACTTCAGCGCCTTCTTCTTTACCGATTTCTAGATAAGATTTAATTTTCTCAAGTTGTTCAGTTGAAGCTTGTGCCCCCATCATTGTTTCCGTATCAAGCGGATGACCGATTTTAATTTGCTTCACTCGTTCTAAAGCACGTTCCATAAATTCATCATAAATCGATTCATGAACTAAAGCACGTGACGGACATGTACATACTTCTCCTTGGTTTAACGCAAACATTACAAGCCCTTCTACTGCTTTATCTAAGAAACCGTCATCTTCATCCATAACATCTTTAAAGAATATATTTGGCGACTTACCACCTAATTCTAACGTAACGGGAATAACATTTTCAGAAGCATACTGCATAATTAAACGTCCAGTTGTCGTCTCTCCTGTAAATGCAATTTTAGAAATTCGACTATTTGAAGCAAGTGGCTTCCCTGCCTCTACACCAAATCCATTAATAACATTTAGAACACCTGGAGGTAATAAATCACCGATCAACTCAAGTAAAACGTGAATCGATGCTGGCGTTTGTTCTGCTGGTTTTAAAACAACACAATTTCCTGCCGCTAATGCAGGTGCTAACTTCCATGTTCCCATTAAAATTGGAAAGTTCCACGGAATAATTTGTCCAACTACTCCAAGTGGTTCTTGGAAATGATAAGCTACTGTATCGTCATCCAATTGACTAATCGTTCCTTCTTGTGCACGAATAGCCGAAGCAAAATAACGAAAATGATCAGCAGCTAAAGGTAAATCAGCAGCCAATGTTTCACGAACAGCCTTACCATTATCCCATGTTTCAGCTACAGCTAGCATTTCTAGATTATCTTCAATAGCATCAGCTATTTGATGTAAAATTTTTGCTCTTTCTGTTGGTGATGTTTTCCCCCAAGCATCTTTTGCGTCATGAGCTGCATCTAATGCTAACTCAACATCTTCTTTAGTCGAACGCGAAACTTGGCAGAATACTTCACCTGTAACAGGAGTAACATTATCAAAATACTGCCCTTTCGTTGGTGGCACATATTTCCCACCTATATAGTTATCGTACTTCTCTTTAAAATTTACTACTGCACCTTCTGTATTAGGATTTGCATATCTCAATTTCATTCCTCCTCATGTACTTGTAATCGCTTACAACTGTATGTAAAAAAATAGTGTACATATATATTAACAAATGTATCCGTTTTCAGCAACTTGTATGTTTATAATTTTAAAGTAATCTTTCATATAAAAAAGACTTGGTGTAACGTGCTATGTATTTACAACTTAAATTGTAAATCATAACACGGTTCAAGTCTTTCATGATCGTACTACCAGTTATTCTAATCCTGGTAACATTCGCACTTCTAATTCCATCGAAGCTTCACATAATGGGCATGCTGGTTCTTTATCAAAACTAAACGATTCTCTCATCCATCCTTGACAATCATCGCTTGTACATGCCCAGACATTTGTTTCTACTTCTGGTAACGGTTCTTTCCTTCCTCGAGAAAAAGCCACAGTACCATCCCCTTTCACTATTTCTATTATACCCTTTTTTTGAAAATAAAGACAGTTCACTTTAGAATGAATTATTTAGTAGTTTTATTTGACCAAATTTCATTTACTATCGTTTCAATTATTTCATTTATTTTTGGCTCAAAAGAGGAAATATATTTTATTAACGAAAAATCTCTTGTTACACGTTCATACTCAAAGTTACAACGCTGAATTGTTCCTAATGCTAATTCTTTTGCGACTACAGTTTGTGACATTAAACTTATTCCTAAACCTGTTTGTATCGCTTCTTTAATTAATTGCGTACTTCCTAATGTAACAGATTGTTGTGGAGTAATCTGATGAGTTTGCAAAAACTTTTCCTGCATATGTCTTGTACCTGAACCAACTTCTCGAGAAAGCCATACTTGTTCGGACAAATTTTCAATAGACGTTAATTCATCATTTGCCGCGGAACAAACGAACATGTTATCTTGCATAAATGTTTTTGCAACGAGATTAGGATGTTCATAAGTTCCTTCAATAAATGCTAAATCTATTTCATGATTTAATAACTTATCACCGATTTCTTTTGTATTACCAATCATGATATGAACATGGAGGTTTGGATAACGATCATGCAATTCAGCTAACAACTGTGGCATCATATATTCACCAATGGTATAACTTGCTCCAATTATAACCTCTCCACTTACTTCATCATGTAAATCGCCTACTAATTGTTTCATTTTATCTAGTTTTACATGAATTTCTTTTCCAATTTCATACACAATTTTGCCCGCTTTATTAAGGTAAAATGTTTTATTTACTCTATCAATTAATGTTGTATTAAAATGATTCTCTAAATTTTTGACAGCTTGACTAACTGCTGGTTGTGTCATATGTAATTTATTTGCTGCTTTTGTAAAACTGTTTTCATCTACTACCATTATAAAAACTCGTAATAATTGATCCAATTTACTTTCCTCCTTTTACATAAGCCCTACTTATGACAATGATAATAATCATTTATTTTACGAATGATTAAGCCCATAATATACTAAAAGTAGTTGAAAAGATAGAGAGAGGGATTTATATGCAGACAAATATAGAATGGAATAAAAATAAATCGTTCATGTACGGAATATTATTCACTTTTTTTATTGCGATTATTGGTTATATATTAGCGCAATTACCGGGATTTAATCGAATTGGACCACTTGCTACAGCGATTATTTTAGCGATTTTATATCGGCAATTGTTTAGTTATCCCAAAAAAATAGAAAGAGGAATTGCTTTTTCATCAAAATATATTTTACGACTTGCAATTATTTTATATGGGTTAAAATTAAATGTTCAAGTTATTTTAGATGATGGGCTTGGCTTACTAGTAAAATCACTATTCGCTATCGCACTTTCCATTGTTTTAATGTATATTTTTCAAAAGTGGTGGAAGATGGATAAATCTGTTTCATTCTTACTTGGTGTTGGAACTGGTATTTGTGGAGCAGCGGCTATTGCAGCAGTAGCTCCGATTATAAAAGCAAAATCAAGCGATACTGCTATTTCAATTGCTATCATCGCTTTAACAGGTACTATTTTTTCAATTATTTACACAGTACTCTTACCAATTTTGCCAATTGATAATATGCCTTATGGAATTTGGTCAGGACTTAGCCTACATGAGTTAGCACACGTTGCCTTAGCTGCCGAACCTGCTGGAGAAAATGCACTAGCTTTTGCTTTATTGGCTAAACTTTCACGAGTATTTTTATTAGTTCCTTTTTGTTTCGGATTAATCATTTGGCTAAACATGAAAAATGCTCAAAAAAACGAATCATCTTCTTTACCACTGCCTTACTTCTTATTAGGATTTGTCGTTATGAGTATTGTAGGAACTTATGTATTGGGGTCAATCATTCCCTTTCCAACAGTTGCCGCAACAATAACAGAAGAAATAACGACATTTTTACTCGCCTCGGCTATGGTCGGTTTAGGATTAAACGTGGATTTAGAAACAATACGAACAAAAGCGTTATTACCTTTTATCGCAATGATTAACGTTTCGATTATTTTAGCAATATCAATATATTTTATCGTCGTATAGGCTGGAGAGCAAGATTCATGGCGGGAGAGCATGATTCACAGCGGGAGAGCAAAGTCCTCGGCGCGAGAGCAAATCCCACGACGTGAGATCAAAATCTATAGCGGGAGAGCAAAATCCACAGCGCGAGAGCAAATCCCACGACGTGAGAGCAAAATCTATAGCGGGAGAGCAAAATCCACAGCGCGAGAGCAAATCCCACGACGTGAGAGCAAAATCCCCGTGACACAAATGGAAATATTGCGTCACGGGGACTCTATTATCTAATCTTCAAAGAGCTGTATATTTTTAAACTGTCATTTTATTTTAACACATATTTTTCAATTGCTTTTCCAACGCCGTGATCATTATTCGACGCTGTGATAACATCTGCGACATTCAAGATTTCTTGTTGTCCATTTGCAACCGCAACTCCCAGACCTACTTGATCTAACATTTTATAATCGTTCATACTATCTCCTACCGCCATCACTTCATCCATTGTTATATTTGATAACTGACATAATCGTTCTACTGCATGTACTTTATTAACACCTTTATGGTTTACTTCAATATTATTCGGCGAAGAGTTTGTTACTTCAATCGATGGATCATCTTGTAATGTTCTAAACAATTCATTTCTTGTTGGTTCATCTAACCTTCCAAAACCAATTTTCAACCATTCATGATTAGCAAAATTATCCGGTCGCGTTGAATTATGAAATAACTCATCTGTAGCCACTGTCCACATATGAAGATTTTTATCATTCCCTAGCTTCCATAAAGCTTCTACCTTCTCAGCCGGAAATGTATGACGTTCTAATAATTCTTTATCTACTTTCCATATTTCTGCACCATTATTTGTGACAATATACGAATCTAACGATAAATCAACTGAATAATCATAACACATTGGTAATGGTCTTCCTGTACATAATACAACTTGTACACCTTGATCTAACGCTTGATTAATCACTTCTTTTGTATACGTTGATACTTCTTGATCATCTTGTAATAAAGTACCATCCATATCTAATGTAACTAATTTAATTTTACTCATTATCTTTCCCTTTCTTTAATCATTATCGAACACAACTTCATTCTTACCAGCTTGTAACCCAAAATAAATAATGACTATCATAATCCCAATTAAAATAGACAATGGAATCATCCAACTTTGTGTCACATCAAATAGAAACCCGATAAAAATTGGCCCAATTGCTGCGACACAATAACCTACTGATTGTGCCATACCTGATAGTTCAGCCGCATCTCTAGCATTTTGTGCTCGAATCGATAAAAATGTTAATGCTAAGGCGAAGTTCGAGCTAGATGCAGCACCTAGCAATGTTGTTGCCACAATAATCATCGCCGTTGACTGACTTAATAACAATATAATTAAACCTATTATAAAAATAATATTAACAATCGCTACAAATAACCGTTGATTTTTCATTCTTGTGACAATCATTGGTACCATAAACGTAACAGGTATTCCTATAAATTGAAAGTATGACAACATAAAACCAGCGGACGCCTTTGCCATACCATAGTAATGTAAAATTTCAGGCAACCAAGAAACCATTACATAAAAAATAAATGACTGTAATCCCATAAACAAAGCTACTTTCCACGCTAGAGCTTCTTGCCAAATTCCACTTCGCTGTTCTTTACGTGTATAAGCAATAGCATCTTCTTTTCGCTTTTGATTATTTTTCATTAATACGATAAACCAAATAACTAGTCCAATCAATACAGGTAATATCCATACGAACAATGATAATTCCCATCCCAATTGTAAATTATCTGCTAAAGGAACACTTAATCCGGATGATATTGTTGCAAACACAACCATCGACGTCGTATATAAACTCGTCATTATCGCTACTTTATAAGGGAATTTATCTTTAATAATACTCGGCAAAAGCACATTACAAATAGCTACTCCAGTCCCGATTAAAAAAGTCCCTAAAAATAAAAAAAAGACAGACGATATAAATCGTAAGCCAATTCCTACTACTAAAATAGACAAACCCAATGTCAGAGTTAATTCATTTGTCCATTTATGTGCTATCTTTGGAGCTATAGGCGAAATAATCATAAAAGCAATTAACGGTAAACTCGTTAATAAGGCAACACTCCAATTAGCAAACCCAACATCATCACGAATCGTTCCAATAAGTGGTCCAACAGATGTGATAGCTGGACGTAAATTAAATCCAACAAATAATATCGCTAAAACAAGAAGTATGTAATAACCTTTACTTGTCCCCTCTTGTTTTTCTAATTCATTTTGAACCATTCGTTTTCACCTTCCCTACCATGACAATCATAACATATACATAAACGTTTCGTGAATAAAAGCAAAATAAAACCTTAAAGGAAGTAGTCAATAACCTCCCTTTAAGGTTTTATAACATTTTTTTACTGCTTATACTGGTGCATTTACTGGTGTTTTCTTCATCCCACCACGATCACCTTTACGTGGTTGTTGTAAGAACCAAATTGCAACTATCGCCCCAATACCAACAATATCTGTTGCAACCCCTGGTAAAATTAATGCCATTCCACCTGCAAATAAAATCAGTCTTTCATATGCTTTTGAATTTGCAACAAAGAATCCAATAACAGAACTACTAACTGCGACCATGCCGAGCACAGAAGTAATAACAGTTAAAATTAATTTCATTGTCGTCACATCTACTAACACTATAATCGGATTGTATATTAAAATATACGGAATAATAAATGCTGCTATCGCGAGTTTCACGGCTGTGACACCTGTTTTAAACGGATTGGCTCGGGCAATTCCAGCTCCCGCATACGCTGCCAAACATACTGGTGGCGTAATATCTGCCACAATCCCGAAATAAAACACGAACATATGAACAGCAATTGGAGCAAGGTCAAAACCATTAATCAATGCTGGCGCCGCAATCGTTGCTGTTACTACATAGTTTGCTGTTGTCGGTAATCCCATTCCTAAAACGAGGCAAGCGATCATTGTAAAGAATAACGCCAAAATTAAATTACCATTCGATAAAGCGATAATTCCTGTAGCAAACTTCCCGCCTAAACCTGTAATACTAACAACACCTGCAATAATTCCTGCAGTTGCTACTGCAGCGATAACTGGTAAAGCAACACGAGCACCTTGTTCTAATACCATAAAAATTTTCCCAATTGATAAACGTGAATCTTTACGAATGAAACTAACTAAAAAAGCAGATAAAATACCGTAAATAGCCGCACGTTGTGGTGTAAAACCAACCATAATCGTACCAACAATAATGAATACAGGTAATAACATGTATCCATAACGTAGCATTTGATCTTTCAAATTAGGTAATTGTGATTTTGGTAAACCAAATATTCCAAGACGCTTAGCCTCAAAATGTGTACCAATAAAAATTCCCGTAAAATATAATAACGCTGGAATAACAGCCGCTAACATGACCGTCGCATAGTTCACACCTAAATATTCCATCATAATAAAAGCAGCGGCTCCCATTACTGGTGGCATTATTTGTCCACCTGTTGAAGCTGATGCTTCTGTACCTGCTGAAAACTCAGGACTAAACCCTGATTTTTTCATCATTGGAATCGTAAATGAACCTGATGCAACTGTATTACCTACTGAACTTCCAGAAATCGTTCCTTGAAACGCACTAGCTACTACTGCCGCTTTCGCTGTTCCACCTGTAAAACGACCTGTTAAAGCGAATGCTAAATCATTAAGAAATTTCCCTATTCCTGTATGAACTAATATAACACCAAAAAACAAGAATAAATAAATAAATTTGGAGGATATTTGAATTGGGGTGCCGAATACACCACTTTCTTGAAACCATAAATTCGTTGTTACTTGCTTAAATGTAAATCCTGGATGGGATAAAATTTGCGTAGGTATATATTTTCCAAATAAAGCATAAAGAATCATCGCTGATGCAACAATGACAATTGGTATTCCTACTGTTCGTCTTGTTGCCTCTAATAATAGTAAAATAGCAACAATCGAAATGATTGTATCTACCGTACTATAACCAAATATTCTACTTTCTAAAATCGAATCAAAAAAGAATATTTTATGATATGTTACATACATCGCTGTAAAAGCTAAAATAACATCATACCAGGGTACTGTCTTTTGTCGCTTTTGCCAACCACTTTTCAATGGATAAAGTAAAAAGATGAGCCCTAGTGCTGTTCCTAAATGAACTGCCCCTTGTTGTTGCGATGGTAATGTACCAAAATAACCTGCATATAGATGAAAGACTGTTAACGCTATGGCTAAAAAAGCGACAACCCAGGACCATTTACCAATTTGTTCACGAAACTGGCTCTCACGATCATATTTCTCTAACATTTCTTTTGCAGCTTGTTCTGCTTTTTTACTTTCTTCTAATTGTTGTTTTTCATCCATGATGACACCACCTTATACACTGAATAAAAAGACAGGAAGAGGGCAGCTCAAGAAAGCGTCCCCTTCCTACCTTTTACTACTTATTTTAAATCTTCAAGACTTTCAATTCCTGACGTCTCACGCGTAACGATTTGTACAACCTCTGGATACACGTGACCAATAAATGCTAGGTTATCAATTGCATTTCCTTCAAAGTCACCTTCACCATTAACCGCATCAAGACTCGGTACATGTACAGCTAAACCAAGATCCCCACTACCGTCACCAATTTTAGCTAAGTTTTCCACTGAAGCACCTGTTTCAACGTTTGTAACATTAATATCTAAATGGTTATTCCAAACGTTAGCAATTTCTCCACCTAGTGGATAGTATGTTCCACCTTGGCTTCCTGTTCCGATTGTTAGTTCTGACTTACGATCAGCTTCTGTAGCCGTTAATTCAGCAACTGGGTTATCTACTGTTAAACCTTGTTCTTCATAATACTTTTTGGCACCTGGATGAATCGGTAAATCATCTGCACCATTAAGCGCATTTTCTAATGTTAGCTCTTCTCCTTGAGCATGAGTTACTTCTTCAGCTTTTTCAACCATCATTTTAGCTAAATCATAACCTAACTGCTCATCAATTGTATCTGTATTCCCCATCATTAGAGCAAATGCAGCAATCGTATCAATATCTGATTCTAAGAAATCGTAGCTATCTTCTGAGATGACATAACGTTCATAACCAGTAGATTCTTCCATTTTACCAATTAAATCATCTGACATACCAAGCATAACAACATCTCCTGTTGATGCTTGTAATGACTCAACATTTGCAGCCGGAAGACCTAACACACCAAAAGTCATATCAATATTTCCATCTTGCACAAGATCTGCTGCATCACTAAATGCTTCTTGATAAGCTTGATAGTCATCTTCTCCAATATCCGCTTTCTCTAAAATAACCTTTGCAATACTGTTTGTTTCACTCGCTGGTGGTCCAATAGCTACTTTAGCTTTTTTACCGCCTCCACCGCCATCAGAAGAGTCATCTCCTCCGCATGCAGCAAACACTAGTACAATACCTACTATTAATGATAGCAAAGTAATAAATCTAGTTTTCTTCATATACATCCTCCTTGTAGTATCGCTTACAAAAGCTTTTAAATTCTTTTCATTTCAGAAAAGTTGATAACCCCCGTTTATACAAAAGCTATCTTATAGTATAATGATTTAAGTAAAAATTATCAACTTTATTTTGCTTATACGTTATTTTGTATCATTTTTTGCAGCTGAAAAACGTTCAGCGTATGAAGATAAATCAGTTCATGTTATAATACGAAAGTGAGTATAGAGGAGGATTTTTCATTGAGTGAACCTAAATTAGTCTATTCCAATAAAATAAATAAAATAAGAACATTTGCTTTAAGCTTAATTTTTATTGGTATTTTTATTATGTATGGTGGAATTTTAGCAAAAAAGATTCCATGGTTAATGTTTTCATTTATGATTCTTGGAGTTATCTTTGTTTTATTAAGTACGGTCGTTTACTTGTGGATTGGTTTGTTATCAACGAAAGCTGTTCCAATTATTTGTCCGAGTTGTAATAAACCGACAAAAATGCTTGGACGAGTCGATGCTTGTATGCATTGTAAACAACCATTAACGATGGATAAAGAGCTAGAAGGTAAAGAGTTTGATGAAAAGTATAATTCAGCAAAGTACCGTAGAAAATTAAAAGAACAAGAACAAAGTGAACAATAATCTAGCGAGGTCAACTATATGAAACAACCAAGATTACAATTTGATTTTAATCAGCAAACAACTATTTTTACTAAGCCAATTGATATTATTCAAACAAATAACTTATTAAAAGTACACGAATGTTTACAACACGTGCAAACAGCGATAGATAATGGATATTATGTAGCAGGTTACCTTAGTTATGAGGTGACCTATTCTTTTTTTAACGAGCTTCATATAAATAAAGAGAATAAACATCCATTACTGTGGTTTGGTGTATTTAATGAACCAAAATCTACAGTAGTAACTACATCTAACGATAAAGATTATACGATAGGCTCTTGGAAAATGCGCCAATCAAAAACACAATATAAAAAACATTTCAATAAAATTATGGAGTCAATCCAACAAGGGACAATGAAACAAATCAATTATACTGTCTCTTTTGATACACAGTTCAGTGGGAATAGTGCACGTTATTATGAACGCTTAAAAAGCTCCCAAAAATCTTCCTACAATGCTTATTTGCAGCTAGGAGATATCGATATTCTCTCTGCTTCTCCTGAGCTATTTTTCGAAGTAAAGGATGAAACAATTACTGTTAAGCCAATGAAAGGTACAATCCATCGCGGAAAAACATTAAGAGAAGATGAAGCAAATAAACGATGGTTAACAAATTCTCGAAAAAACCAACATGAAAATGATTTAATTGTTGAATTAATGAAAAAAGAAATATTACCGTTAACACAAGATAACTATGTTACTGTATCTTCATTATATGATGTCGAAAAATACCCTACTGTTTATCAAATGACATCAACTATTAAAGGTAATTTAAAACAGAATCTTTCACCGATAACTATATTACAAACATTGTTTCCATGTGGTTCGATTTCCGGCGTACCTAAACAAGAAACACTAGTTTTAATTAATGAAGTAGAACCGTATCCTAGAGAAGTATATTGTGGGGCAATTGGATACTTCTCTCCTAATGGTGATGCTATATTCAACGTACCAATTCGTACAGTAACAATCGACCGCAACACCAATCAAGCAACTTATGGTGCTGGAGGCGCCATTACTGCGCAATCGCAAGTGGAAGAAGAATATAAAGAAATGCTAACAAAAACAAAAGTATTAGATATGAAAGAAGCGCCATTTGAATTACTTGAAACGATTGGGCTTATCGACGGTAAATTTGTTCTATTTGATTCACATATGAAGCGACTTCTCGATTCAGCGTCATACTTTGACTTTGCAATAAACGAGGAAGCAATTGTTGAAAAACTTCAGACTCTAGAAAAGCAATACCCAAGCGGAAAGTGGCGAGTACGCTTAACAGTTAATTCTGAAGGTGCAATCACGGTTACTTGTGCAGAACAAAAAAGTGTTTTAGAACCAAAAGTCACACTCGCACAAAACCCAATTGATCGAGAAAATATTTTCCATTATCATAAAACAACGTATCGAACCATTTATGAAGCGCATGCGAATAAACATTCATTTGATACAATTTTATGGAATGATAAAAATGAAGTAACCGAATTTACAATTGGAAATATTGTCATTGAACAAAATGGCGTTTATTATACACCACCAATCGAATGTGGTGTCTTACCAGGAACATATCGCGAGAAGCTAGTTCATTCAGGTAAAGTGCAAGAAAAAATCATCTATACATCCGAGCTAACAACTAACACAAACATGTGGCTAATTAACAGTGTACGAGGTTGGATTAAGGTGAGCTTTAACGAATGAAGTATCATTTTGCTTAGTGACATTTAAAAGAATAAGAGATTGACATATTGATTGGATGTAAGTACCGTTCATCGTCGCTAATAAAACCATAAAAAATAATCCCTCATCCACTTGTGAGGGATTATTTCTCTTCGCTACCTCTCCCTCTTTTCGGGGTACGGTCTATATTATTTATTGTAGCTTTCTGTTCATTATATTTCCTTTTTAAAAGAGGTTAAAGATAGACCTTCTGACACGCTCTTTTCTTCCGTTTTTGAAAAGTCCATTTTCAAATAGAAGTCTATTGCCGGAGTATTTTTGGTTCCAGTTGACACTATTATTGTTGCAGATTTTTCCTTATTACCACCCTCAACAAATTTCAATAGTTTTTTGGCAATTCCTTTTCTAAAATGGTCTGGATGCACCATTAACCGATGTATATCAATTATCCTATCATCTGTTTTTATAGAAATAACTCCGCATAACTCGTCATTTAAATAATAGCCAAAGAAAGTCTCCCCACTTTGTTGTAACGACTGCACTGTGTCCTTTAATGGCGGTATATCATAAAAATCAATTATTTCTGCTTCTATTTTATATGAAGGTATTTGAATATTTAATACTTCTTTTGATATCCCGGGATTAGTTATATCAATCTTTTTAATCATGGCTGTCCCCCATTTACAAAAAAAGTCTGTTATACAATCCAGTTCGTTAATTGATTGTTGATTTTAAGCAAACAAATCCGACTGTATTGTTGCAATAGCCTTAATAAATACTTAAACCTTGCTTCCAATCCATCGCCTTTTTTTCAATCTCTGAAACCAACTGTTCTTTCCCACTTATGTAAGCTTCAATATCCCTGGAATATCGTTGGGACAATTCCTTTTTTAAGCTACCATATTTTTTTAAGACATCAGGGTGTGTGCGTAAATAGTTACGAAATGCTAGATGACGTTCTATTTCAGTATTACCCATCTCATAAAAATGGATATGGTGAGTTCTTTCGTCTCCGCCCTTTTGAAAAAACCGACGACTAGGAAGTCCATTTTCACCTTTTGGCTCATAACCAATATCAATCATTTTAGTATTATAGTCATCAATTCGATTAACATCCCTAACGACAGGCATTATATCAATAATAGGCTTTGCTATTAAACCATCTACAGACGTGCTACCAATATGATAAATTTCAATTATTTCAGACCTAAAAATCTTGCGTAATTTCACTGCTTCTTTTTCATACATCAATGGCCAATCTTTATTATACTCTGTTACCTTGACTGCCCTCAATTAGAATTACCCTCTCTTTTGATTTTGGAAATACGTATCACTGACAGTTTAAATAATATAGCTTCCTTTCAAAGTTCAGACAATTCATCATTATCTAATTTTAAGTGTAACATACTAAAAACCTGCCTGTAAAATCGATTTTACTCGATTTATACAACGGTAACTTTTTATTATTCATACTTTTTCCATACAAAAATACCCTTAAAGTTAGCTTGATTATGCTAACTTTAAGGGTACAATATATAAAGATTAATCTTTATTATCTTTTAAAAGGAATTCATTATTAACCAATAACTTTTTTATTACTGTGTAACTTTTTCCTTTGCTGTTGCACACTCTTCACATTTACCATATAACTCCATGCGGTGGTGACTTATTTCAAAGCCACTTACTTTTTGCGCTAACGACTCAATTTCATCAAGCGTCGGATAGTGGAAATCAACAATTTTACCACAATCTTCACAAATAATATGATAATGCTCTCTCATATTACTATCAAATCGGCTTGAATCATCACCGTACGTTAACTCTCTGACTAATCCTAGATCTTTTAATATACGTAAATTATTATAAACTGTAGCAACACTCATGTTAGGAAATTTATCTTTAAGCGATTTATAAATTTCATCTGCAGTTGGATGAGTCTTTGAAGTAAGTAAACATTCAAGAACCGCATGACGTTGTGGTGTAATACGAACCCCAGACTTCTTCAGTGTTTCTATAGCTATTTGTAATTTATCGTCTTTCATCGTCATGCACCTCACTTTCACTTTTAATTTGAATTTACAATCTATTTTTATTATTAGATTATAATTGTTATTAATAGTGTATCGTGTTTACATGGGAAAAGTCAATTTAAATCAACCAATTATAACTTGTTGTTATCTATATTTTACAGGAATTGTCATTAATTATTCATGAATAAGTCTAATATACTATTCTCATTTACTTTACATCAACTTGTAGCGGAATTTCTTCGCCATCTAATGCTTGATTCACGTAACGTGCTGCAACAAATAAATAATCGGATAAACGATTTAAATAAGAAATTGGTAAAGCGCTTTGTAGTTCATCTTGGACAGTTACTGCTACTCTTTCAGCACGACGTACCACTGTTCTTGCTAAATGTAGTGCACTTGAGGCACTGTGACCTGATGGTAAAATAAACTGCGTTAATGGTGGTAAATCTTCACTCCACTCATCAATTTGCGTTTCTAACTCTGTAATGTGGTCTTCACGTAATTGCCACGCTACTTCACGATCTTTCGGTGTTGATAATTCTGCACCAACATGGAACAAAATCGTTTGCACGCGATACATTTGTTCTAAAAATGCTTCTTTTCCTTCCCAATCAGCATCATTTAAATGACTTAGCGCTAAACCAATCATAGAATTGGCTTCATCACAAGTACCATAAGCTTCGACACGTAAATCGTTTTTTGGTACTCGACTTCCATATACTAAAGCTGTAGTACCTTTATCTCCTGAACGAGTATATATTCTCATTATGCTTCTTCTCCTGTCATCTCTTTAATAAATTGTATCGTTTTATCAATATGTTCTTTCACTTTTACTTTTCTTTCTACTTTTTGAACAATCCCCTCTTTATCAATAACAAAAGTAGATCGCTCAATACCATAAAATTCATTACCAAACATTTTCTTCAATTTCCAAACATCATATAATTTAGATGCAACTTGTTCTGTATCAGCTAGTAATTCAAAAGGCAAACCATGCTTTTCAATAAATTTTTGATGACGTTCGATTGGGTCAGGACTAACGCCAATAATAACAGTATCATGTGCTGCAAACGTATCATGATTATCTCTAAAATCACACGCTTGTGTCGTACAACCTGGCGTCATATCTTTAGGATAAAAATATAAGACAACATTTTTCCCACGATAATCTGATAATGAAACATTTTCCCCATCTTGATTTTCTAATGTAAAATCTGGTGCTTCCATTCCTACTTCAATTGACATAGTATATGCTCCTTTATTATGTAACATTTATTTGTTTTTTAATTTAATTAATTTCATAATAGGATAAATCAATACAAAATACGGATATAAAATAGTAGATAATCTCAAACGTCCATGTTCAACGGCAAGTAGTCGACTGTAGTGAGAGAAAACGGTTTCTTTTTTCAAACTTAAGCTCCGTATTTGATTTACAAATTATGCTTTATGAAATTTAATTAACTCATGCTCTATATATTAGTATAACATATGATGAGATTATGTTTCCTGCTTCGTTTCATAATTGATATGTACGACTTTTAATACAAATGCAGTTGGCAGTATGAAACCAATCAATGCTTGAACAATTGCAAAAACTCTCCCAATGCCAATTGGACTAATATCTCCATATCCGATTGTTAACATCGTTACACCACTAAAATATAAACTTTTCCACCATAATTCTAAAATAGATATCGTTCCTTCATTTCTATTTTCCAATAAGATAATATCATGCAAAGAAAAAGCGAAATACAAAATCGCAAAACCAATAATAACGGTTGAATAAATAATAATAAGTGTATAAAATACTTCATAAGCAAGTCCTAATCTGCGCTTTGATTGCGCCTGTTGTGAAAAAATAAATTGCAATACACTGGAACCAATTAAAATAAATATTAATAACATCACAATCCAAACCATGCATATCACACCTTTATTTACTTTATGCACACTTATCAGTATTTTATGACATGAAAAAACCTCCATAACAGCTTATCATACATTATAAGCTCTTATGGAGGAAAATTTTATACAGATGTTGGAGTTTGTCCGAAGTCTTGTACTTGATACAAGTCGTAATAACTTCCTTGTTTATTAATTAACTCTTGATGCGTACCTACCTCTGAAATTTCACCATGTTCAATGACGACAATGCGATCAGCATGTGTAATTGTTGCAAGACGGTGTGCGACGATGAATGTTGTACGTTCTGCCGCTAGTTCACCTAATGCTTCTTGAATTGTTTGTTCACTTTCTAAATCCAATGCCGAAGTTGCCTCATCAAAAATGAGAATCGGTGGATTTTTCAAGAAAACTCGAGCAATTGCAATACGTTGCTGTTGACCACCAGATAACTTCACACCTCGTTCTCCAACGAGTGTATCATAACCATATGGCAGTTCCTGAATAAAGTCATGCGCATTTGCCGCTCTTGCCGCTTCAATTACTTCTTCATCTGTTGCATAAGGATTTCCCATCCGAATATTCGTTGCAATCGATTCACTAAATAAAATATTATCTTGTAATACCATTCCAATATTATTTCGCAGTGATCGTTGTTCTACATCTCGAATGTCTATTCCATCTACTTTAATCGAACCAGATGTGACATCATAAAAGCGCGGAATTAAACTAATTAACGTCGACTTTCCGCCCCCACTCATACCAACAAGAGCGATTGTTTCTCCTTTTTCGACGTTCAAGTTAACATCTTTTAATACTTTTCGTTCGTCATCATTATATTTAAATCCGACATTTTCGATGGAAATATCTCCTTGTACTCTGCCTAAACGAACAGCATTTGGTTTATCTTCGATGTCATATTTTTCATCCATTAATTCAAATACACGGTCAATCGAAGCAACTGCTTGTGTTAACACAGTCGAAGCGTTGATCAGACGACGCAGCGGACTGTACACTCGCTCCATATATCCGACGAAAGCAACCATTGTACCAATAGTTAAGTTACCATTAATCACTTGAAAACCTGCATAAGCAATAACTAATAATGGTGCTAAATCCGTAATCGTATTCGTTACAGCAAATGTTTTTGCATTCCATTTTGTATGGTCAATTGCTTTTGTTAAAAAGTTTTTATTACGTGTATCAAATTGTGCTTGTTCATAATCTTCCAATGCAAAACTTCTTGTAACTGGAAAGCCCTGTACTCGTTCATGTAAATGCCCCTGAACCTCTGCTAAAGCTTGCGAACGTTGACGCGTTAAATCACGTAATTTTGCATAGAAATATTTTACTGCGAATCCATATAACGGGAATAAAATAATCGATACAATCGTTAACTTTACATCCATCGTTAACATAATAATAATCGCGATAACAATCGTTACCATATCTAACCAGACGTTCATTAACCCTGTCACAACAAAGTTTTTCGTCTGTTCTACATCATGAATAACTCGAGAAATAATCTCTCCTGTTTTCGTATTCGAATAGAAATTTAAACTTAAACGTTGTAAATGATCAAAGATTTTATTTCGAATATCATACAAAATTTTACTCGCAACTAATTGTGCCAAATACTGTCTAGCATATTCTACAGGCGGTCTTAGAAGAAGAAAAATTGTAAAGGATATTCCCATGAGCCACAATAATTGCGACGTTTTTGCCGCTTGTGTCATATCCCCTTCAATAATATTATCGATTACATATTTTAAAATAAGTGGAATAAGTAGCGGAATTGCAAACTTCAATATTCCAATTAAAATCGTTCCGATAATTTGCCACGTATATGGCTTAACAAACTTCATATATTGTTTAATACTGTTCACTCTACATCTTCCTTTATCTCTATCTAGAAAAATAACCTCTCACGCATTACCTCGTTGTCGACGATATAATTCATAAAAATGATGACGTTGTGCTTTATTAAATGGACCTTTTTCCATATAAATCCACTCTAATAAAATCGCTAAATGCTGCGGTATATGTTGTTGGACATTTATTGGATAATGATAATAACGTTTATTCACTTCGTATTCCATTTCATCGACAATTTTACACGAACCGTCTAAATATACAACAACATCTAAATCATAATCAATATATTGTAAAATTCCATTTTTAAAAGTAAATGGTGAACTTAAATTACAATAATAAAACGGTTGTTCGTCTAAAATAAACACAACATTAAACCAATATCTTTGATCAAAATAAAAAATCGCCGGCACATCTGTATGCCAAACTCCCTTTTTCGGTTCAGTGACAGATGTTTGATCATTATAACCTACAATTACATTCGTATCTTGATAAAGTATCGTATTCGTTTCCCAACGACGATGAAGCGAACCATCATGCTTCAGACTTTCAAGCACAATAACATCATGAATAGAAGGTAAAGTCATTCTATCGTACCTTTCACTGCATAATATATGTAGTATACCGATTGAATGAACAGAATGAAAGTTTCCTGTTTATAGGACGTACACAATATGATTACAAACTAACAGATGACGAAGGCAAACAAAATTCGAGCGAGCAGCACTAGAAACGAGCAAGAACAACACTAATCCGAGCGAGCAGCACTATAAACGAGCAAGAACAACACTAATCCGAGCGAGCGGCACTAGAAACGAGCGAGAACAACACTAATCCGAGCGAGCAGCACTACAAACGAGCGTGAACAACACTAATCCGAGCGAGAGGCACTACAAACGAGCGAGAACAACACTAATCCGAGCGAGCGCACCCCAAACATTTAATGTTAATAAAAAAGCTTTCCTGATTACCCAGGAAAGCTTTTTCATCCATATTAATTAGATGGATTTTGTTTATTTTGTTGTGATTTTTTATTCTGCTTTTTCACTTGTTGCACATCTGTTTCCTCAGCGAACTCTGTACCGTATTGACCAGGTTGTGCTTGTTGTGATTGCTGATTTTGCTTTTTCACCTGTTTAGCGTTTGTACCTGCTTTTTGGTTAGGTTTCATTTATTTCACCTCCGCACTAATTAATTTATCCAACTTCAATGAAGATATCCTAATTTGTGCGTTGGTATTTCCTACCAAATTTACTAATCGTATAATCCTTCTCTAATTTTCAAATGCGAAACGGAAAAAGGATAATTACTCAATTCCTCAACCGCTACAAACTTCACATTTTCACCTATAACTTTATCCGTTTTTGCTGCATAAACTTCTAACTCCCAAATAATATGTGAAAAAACATGACGCACTTTACCGAGTTTTTCAGTCATTTCATATGACATACCATATAAATTATCTTCTGATTCACGTACTAATTCCTTCGTTACGAATTTTTTTTCAATCATTGGAAATTGCCACATGTTCGCTAATAAACCTTCACTTGGACGTTGTTCAATCGCAACTTCTCCGGCATCATTTTTCAATACAAGAACATTATAATGTTCAACACGTTGTTTTTTCTTCTTTAATCTAATTGGTAATTGTTCTTGTATCCCTTCTGAAAATGCACGGCAATTCTCTTGAACAGGACAAAGCATACATGCGGGCGAACGTGGCGTACAAATTAATGCACCAAGCTCCATTAACCCCTGATTAAAAGCTGATGGATTTTCATGTGAAATTAATTCACGGACAAGGTTTTCAATTTTTTTCCGTGTTCTTACTTCACTAATATTATCTTGTAACAGTAATGTGCGTGATAATACTCGCATGACATTTCCATCTACAGCAGGTTCAGGCAAATTAAAAGCGATTGAAGATACAGCTCCTCGAGTATATGGGCCAATCCCTTTTAATTCTCCTAATTTATCCGGATCATCTGGGACCACACCGCCATATTTTTCCACCACTTCTTTTGCGGCAGCATGAAGGTTTCTTGCGCGTGAATAATAGCCTAACCCTTCCCACATTTTCAATACTTCTTGTTCTTCTGCCTTTGCTAAATGAACAACAGTCGGATATTTTTCCATAAATTTCGTATAATAATCTATTACTGTATCTACTTTCGTTTGTTGCAACATTATTTCAGAAACCCATATACTATAAGGGTCTTTTGTCTCACGCCATGGTAGATTACGTTTATTCGCTTCATACCATGTCATTAAATTGTCGCTAAATGCTGTTTTATTATAGTTTCGCAATACTTTCTCTGTCACTTTATCAACCCTTTATGTTACAATTTATATATAATCGATTAAGGAGGACATAAGCGCTATGGACACAGGCACCCACGTAGTCATGGGCATCGCACTAGGCGGATTAGCAACTTTAGATCCTGTTGTAGCAAATGATCCTACTTTGTTCAATGCAGTATTAGTTGGCACACTCGTTGGATCACAAGCTCCTGACTTCGATACCATTTTAAAATTAAAAAATAATGCCATTTATATTCGAAATCACCGTGGTTTGACACATTCTATTCCTGCTGTAATATTTTGGGGATTACTTATTGCGGCCGTGCTATATATGTTCGTCCCTGATGTAAGTTTTCTTCATTTATGGCTCTGGACATTCCTTGCTGTCATACTTCACGTGTTTGTTGATATTTTTAATGCTTATGGAACACAGGCAATACGGCCATTTTCTCATAAGTGGGTCGCATTAGGTTTTATTAATACGTTCGATCCGTATATTTTCTTGTTACACGTAGCAGGCATCATCGCTTGGGTCTTGGGTGCAAATCCAGGACAAACATTTTTAATTATTTATGCGGTAATCACCTTATACTATATTAAACGTTATTTTGATAAAAGGGAAATCGTGAAGAAAATTCATGAACATTTTCCAACGACAGAATTTGTCGCAACCTCTCCAACGATTAAACAAAATCACTGGCGAGTAGCGATTACAACGAAAGATCGCTTTTATGTAGGTACTGTTGAACATGGCCATATTCAATTAATGGACATGTTTGAACGAATTCCAGTTCCTAAATCACAAATGATCGAAGTTGCAAAAGAAGATAAAAACATTGCAGCATTCTTAGCATTCTCTCCAGTTTATCGCTGGCAAGTCATTGAATATGAGAATTTCACAGAAGTTCGTTTTACGGATTTAAGGTATCGTAGTAAAGGCTACTATCCTTTCGTCGCAGTTGCTCAGATAGATGAGAACTTAAATGTGACAAACTCCTATACAGGATGGATTTTTTCCGAACAAAAACTTCAGAAAAAGTTATTTTTCGGCGATAGTACAACATAACATTTATAAAACATTAAATAACAAACAGGAACTAAATCGCAATTGATCTAGTTCCTGTTTTAAATACTTTTTATTTAATATGTAAATTGGGGCATCTTCTTTTTAATTCATCTACAAATGCCTTTTGATTTTCAGGAGATATTTTTACACTTCCTAGTAACGCATTTTTATAAAATATCTCTAGAGCATCTCTTGATGACAATATTCTGTATCCTGTAAAAACGTCTGTAGTTGGTGAAACATTCGTTATATTTTCATATCGAATGCGACTTTTAATTGGTCCACCTTTTACAAGTAAGAAGTCTTCATTAAACACATATTTAATCGATAAGGAAATCCATAAAATAAAACCAATTGTCAAAAAGAGTACCATCATTGATATTATATTGGGTGTTATGTCGTTTTTTATCCCATTAAAATAAAATGGTAAAAATGCTAATCCACCAATACTTAAAACTATTATTAATAATAAATTAATAAAAAACTTATCTATCTTTGAACGAAATATCATGAGCTAACACCTCACTTAATAAACAATCCAGCCACTTCTTCCTTCTCATTAAACGTTATTGTATAAACACGATTTTCCTTACTGTATTTAGCAACGAGAACAGATATAAATAAACCGTCATCTTCTTCTACTGAAGCTTTATCTATTTCTTTAAATTCTCCAGCTTCTTCAATAATCGGCGTTAGTTCTTCCATGTCCTCTGTTGGCAATCCTGATTTCATTTCGTCATTAAACATCGCATGAACTTCTTCATAATTCGTTTCATTTAATAATGTAATAATTTCTTCCGCTTTTGAAATGTATTTTTCAGCAGTTGCATCATCCACTTTACTTCCTCCACATGCAGTCAGCATTAAAATCAACCCAACTCCAAACATTGTTGCAACTATTTTCTTCATCACAATACTCCCCTTCTTTTTATGAGTAAACTATAAATCATCACAGCTACTGAAGTGATTACTAAAGAAACTTCTATAGCAAATAAAGCATGATTAGGTGATAAAAATAATGGTAAAATCCCTACCAATGAATCAACAAATCCGTGGATAATTATAGCAATTACAAGATAAAAATACTTTCTCTGTTTCACGCCTTGCAACACAATGATTGATAATCCAATATGTAAAAATATCGCGAAAAATCGTTCAATACCGCCAACAACAAAATCCATTTGTGAAAAAACATCTGATTGAGTAAACAACATAATTAATGCACTAATACCTACCAATAATACCGCTTCAATACCACCATGTCCGGCACCAAAGAAAAATCCTGATTTCCAATCCCCTTGCTTCATAAAAAATGACATCATAATGAAACGTGCAAGCTCTTCAACAATGCCTGCACTTAAACCCATTACTATAGCAAATACGACAGGATAAAGCGTATTAAACATTAAATATGAAGCACTATGACTTTCTAAATATGCCAAAATTGGTAAACGAAATAATATTTGAGATCCTACAAAAGCTAATACACCTAATAAAAATGCGATAGACTTCTTTTGTATCCAAGCATATACAAATAATAATATCGGTAAACCAATACTAATAACCACTGCAAAAAGAATACCAACCACTACGTTCACTCCCCATTAGCAGTTATAATATTATATATTGTAATTACCTATTGAAATTAAAGCTCTTAAAATAGAAACATTTCTTCAACGCCCCATTTGATCTAATCCGATTACAATAAAAATCATAATCCCATCAATAAGAGCTAAAATTGCAGTGATTTTCCCAACTACATCTCCAAACCATATGGTAAATATAGCTGTGAAAATGGCAAGAACACCCAAAATGATAAAAAGAACACCAATCCTCTTGCCCAATTTTTCGTTATTAACCGGTTCCCACGTTATCCAGAAGCCAGCTAGAATGGAATATATTCCTTTAGTGCTGACAATATAGCCAACCCAAATTAAAAAAACACCAATAATAAAACCGATTCCCGTTTCAATTGCCATTTTTGTACTTGTCTCCTATTATGATATTTTCTCAAATAGCCAGTGATTCAATTCCTTGTAGTACCTACTAACACTCCAAATATAATACTATCATAATCCGCTTCCGTGCTTATAAAAATAATAACAATAAAAAAGGAAAATTACTTACTACATTCCATCTCTATTAGAAGCATATAATATTATAGAAAATAACAATAGGCATTCTTCATATTCGGATCATTTGTATTCATATGTGGTCATAAAAAAGCGATGATATTTATAAATCGTTTTTCTTAAAGGTACAGACATGTAAATAACATAACAAATCTCAACCAAAAACGCTTAACAATTTAATATGAAAAAGCACTACACTTCGTAGTGTTTTTCTTTCATTTTTTAGATTTATAGAGTTTTTTTATGTTACAATAACTAATAAGAATAGGGATACGATAAACGAGCTAGATTATTGAGAGGAATAGAATAATGCATGACTTTTATACAGTATTAAATTGTGTAAATAAAAAGATATACGAGCCAAATAATTTAACTGTAAAGTCAGTTCAAGAAAAAAAGCAAAATGCTAAGTATGGTGCTGGTAGATTTCAGTTAAACTCAAAAACAGTTCGATTCAGAGTTGCAAATATAACTCCCACCAAAGTAGGGCAGTTTGTTGCCTTTTGGGAAAAAGATGAAAATAATAAAAACCAACCCTTTATATATGAGGAAGCACCTGATTTATTAGTTATAACTACATTTAAAAATGAGAATGAGTTTGGTCAATTTATTTTTCCAAAAGAAATTCTGTTAGAAAAGGATATTCTTAGATCTACTTCAACAAAGGGGAAAATGGCACTAAGAGTTTATTCTAGTTGGGATAAACCGACTAGTAAGCAAGCTATGAAAACTCAGAAATGGCAGTTGCCTTATTTTGTTGACATAAGTGATTCAAGGAAATTACCCATGGATAAAATAATAGAACTATATTCGTTTTAATCCTCTGCAACCAAGCGCAATCGGGGTGTAGTGGTATTCTATAATTGGGCAGACTGTAATATTTGGAGGTGATAATTATAACTTTGCTTGATATCTCTCTTATTATATTGTCAATAGTAGGATTACTGTTGTTTGTTTTTGGAATTCAAAAAAGGTCACGATCATATATCGTACTTGGCGGAACTGCTTTTATTGCACCAATATTTTATTTGATTGGATGGGCCTTTCTTATGCCTATGGTTCCCGCGGTTGCACTAGCAATTTCCCTTTTCACTAGGCAAAGGGAAGATTCTGCTTAATTTTTTAGCAGTCATATTTCAACAATAGGGCTGGTATCAAAATACGATTCACCCACATCATTTGCGACACAGCTATGCAACACATATGATTGATAATGACACTCCACTTGAAGTAATCTAAAATTCTTCTTGGTCATAATAAAAGTGAAACAACAAGGATTTATGCACACCTTAGTGGGAAATTAATAACGGGTTTTATTGAAAGGTGCAAACACACAATTTGTATAGTAATCGGGGTACTAAATGGTATAAGATTTGATGTCCTGTTTTTCATTGATATATCAATGTTTTAAATGCATTTAACTCTAAAATGATAGGCCAATTCGCAGTAAAGTTCGTAATGTTACAATAGGTAATGTAGTTATACGAATTAATGTGTTAATTGCCATACTAATTGAACTTCGATTTATACCAATAAAAAAACAAATAGATGTTAAATTATCTAAGTACTTCTAATACTATTTCGCTTATATATATCTTAAACAATCACGCCCGTTTGCCGCAATATCCTAATACCTATTTGAGTCCTGATACCAATTCATTGCCTTTGTTTCAATCTCCGAAACAAGCTTTTCTTTTCCTCTTATGTATGCTTCAATGTCATTTGGAAAACATTGGGACAATTCTTTTTTTAAGCTACCATACTTCTTTACAGCATCAGGATGCGTGCGCAAATAGTTACGAAATGCCAGATGACGTTCAATTTCAGTATCGTCTATCCCATAAAAATGAATATGGTGAGTTCGTTCGTCTCCGCCTTTTTGGAAAAATCGGCGACCAGGAAGTCCGTTTTCTCCTTTTGGTTCATAACCAATACCAATCATTGCAATATTAAAGTCATCAATTTGATTGACATCCCTAACAACAGGCATTATATCAATAACAGGCTTTGCTATTAGACCTTCTACGGACGTACTGCCAATATGATAAATTTCAATTATTTCAGACCCAAAAATCTTGCGTAATTTCTCTGCTTCTTCTTCATACATCAAAAGCCAATCTTTGTTATATGGTGTTATCTCTACTTTCCTCAATTCTGATTATCCTCTCTTATTCTTGCTACGTTCCTCAACATAATGACCCAATTCTGCAATAAAGGACGCAAATCCATACTCTAGAATTGCGCCCGATTCTGGAACAAAGATTTATCTTTATATCTATTTTTGTCATATTGATCTACATTTTTTAAGACTGAATATAAAAAGGACGCAATTTTAATTTTTGCGTCCTACCGTTATAATTAAGATTTGTGTTGACTTGAATGCCTGAAATACTCAATATAACAGATGTCCCGTTTTTCCGAGAAGGAGTAATAGACGATAAATTTATCAATGATAATTTTATAACTACCTTTCCACTCATCTTGTTTTACTGGAATACTTGTACCAAGGAGGGTAACCTTTGCTTGAATACTTTCGAGCAAGCGTTTTTTATATTGTGCAGTCTCAGACTGTGTATAATACTGGCTTCGTATGTTGCGGAAGCCCTCTAAAGCCTGCTCTGTCCATTTCAATTTCATTTATAGTTCTCCTTGATTAATCATTTCAACTACCTCATCTGTTGTGTAAGTTTTTCCGTTCAATATATCTATTTTAGCTTGAAGCAATTTTTGTTTTAAATCTGGATCAGCTTCCACATCGTCAGCGATTGTTGTTTCTGGTTTTTCTATTAAAGAAAGATAATATTCTTTCCCTTCAATTTCAACAACTGGGTCACCATCGGAAATAATTTCTTTCATAACATCTGCCATTTGACCTTCAATCTTCTTCATTTTTTACTCCTCCTTGAGGAAATACTTTAAATGATTCTTATGATTATTATACAACAAATCGACTAGAATATCGATACGGAAAGACATTGTTTAAAAGTTAATCTTTAATAATAGCGCCCGATTGCTTAACTGGAATTCGTATCCTTTTCTATTAATCCAATAATTATAGTTTTTATTAAGACATAAATTATATGAAGTATTGCAATAGGTGTAATGAGTCTAAAAATTGGATTATCATAAAGAAATGACCATATCTTAAAAAATTGTGCATCTGCTAGACCACTTGCAAAATTACCAATTCTGTTAAAGTTCGGCTCGAGGAATGTCCCATCAATAGTAATGAAGACTATCTGCATAATTAAAAACAAACCTATAGTTATAATCAACCTTCTTAATTCATTAGCAAAGCCCTTTTTCTTTTTAGAGTACTGGCTGAGATTTAACAAAGAACTTTTCAACTCACTTACGTTACCTTTTTCATTTGTCATTTGCTTTCCCTCCCCCTATGACTTATGTAACAATCTGGCCCGTTTGTTGAACTACCCATCCTATTATTTAGTTTAACATATAAAGTAACAGTCTTCTAAAACAGATAACAAAAAGCACTACAAAACAAAGTGCTAATTTGCAGTAAATTGTGGTGCGTTTTAGGGTGTGATTTGATATATTATATACTTGTTTGCAGCTCTGAAAAGAACCCTTTAGGAAATTAAGACATGACTTTTATAGTAAATATTTTTAAAGTTTATTTATTAAATCGAATGAAATCGTCGAACCAAGTTTGAATGGTGATATAATAAAGTTAAATTGAGGTGAAGCTTAATGGCTGCATTGAATAATAGTATGAAAAGGAACTTGCGAATGCCTTAGATGATAATAAAGAAAAAATGTTTGTAGTCGCTGAGAAGCTAATCTCCTTGGAAGTTCACGATATAGATTCTATGAATGAAAGATTTGATAATTTAGCACTGGAAATCGAAGCATATCCGGAATTAAAGGAATCACTTCATCGTTATCTTGATAATCCAGACATGGAACGCTATAGAGCAAAAGAGCTTAAGGAGTTAAGGGATGACCAAAGAAGGTGACCAGATTTTTACCGTTTATTTTACGATGGAGTTTAACAAGTGCTTAGATCAAATACAAATTTTCTTTGAGGAACAAGGGGAAGAAGTGCTTGAATGGTGGTTTTCCAAAGAAGATAACATGGTTTATGAAATTGTCTCTCAATCGCATTCGAGCCTTTAGATTTTCTCGTTCCCTCTAAAGAAATTAGATGTAATCAGCATTATTACTCCAAAAATAATCAACGGAAGTGAGATTGTTTCAAGAAACTCTGAAGTATCTGCTAAACCTAAACTTTTGTTAAAGATGATGCCAGAAATAAACAGAATAAATCCTATCGTAAATATTTTTTTAACCCTCTCACTCTTTTTTGATAGCACATTAACACCTCTTCATTTTTATTCTGTTAAATATGCGATTTTAGATTACTCCTATACTAAAAACATATCTGTTCATCACATATTAAACTTTTCTGCTAGACAATTTCAATAGACCTCTGTAAAGCAAAGAAATATGATAAAACAATAAAGCTGGTAAGGCACTTAATATGAAATAATTTAATATAGATTGTCCATTAAAATTCCCATTACTTATTAATAGTATTAAAGTAAACAGTCCGACTATTAATAAGCCACCAACTAAGTATGCTAGAAGCCCAACAATATACTTTAAAAATGAGTTACGAAAAGGAATATTATCCAAATATAAGTCTGCAAAAAAGGAATATAAACCTCCACAAAGTAAAAACACAGGTAAGGAATACATAAAATATACTCCAAATAATGCTCCAAAGGAAAAGTAGCCAACATCAACTTCTTGTTCCTCAACTGGTGTATGCCCTAAATAAGCGAAAATAAGTGAAAATAATAATGCAGAAAGTAATGCTGTGATAACCTTTTCTAATAGTAAAGCACCTTTGTTTTGCACTTTGCTATTTAATATCAAAAAATAACCTATCACTAAAAATGCTATGAAAATGATTCCTACCATAATATTCCTACTCTCTAAAAATCCCGCTTCACTCTGTACTGCACGAATTTTATGGTTCACTAATTCCTACTGCTAACAAAAGGAAGTAAGCAAAGACTAACACCGCACTATTCAGAGCAATACCAATTATAACAAACCATAGCTTTTTAGATACTATAGCAAAAATAATCCCAACTATGGAAAGGACTGTAAATACACTTATTCCTACTGCTAAGTTTGCATTAGGACCTCTTATAATAAAAAAGAAGATAATGCTTATTATGACAGTTAATATTGACAAAACACCTAACGTATTGCTTTTCTTACCCAAGATTTAAAACCTACCTTTCATCAAAAGTTTTGTTGAATATAATTTTTAAACAACAGTATCGAGCGATGAATAAATGTTATAGATAAAATACTGAAATTAGTAAACTAATAGCGAATAAAATAAATGCAAACTGTATCATAAAATACATAATCAACTCAACTGAATCAAGCTTTCTTTGTCTTTTAGTTTTTTCTAAATGCCTAAAATAGAAACCAGCACTTATAATAAGTAAAACACTAGCTATAGCTCGTAAAATTTCTACAAAAAGATTCAAGTGATGACTCCTTTCTTCCACTATTTTTTCATTATTAACGTTTGAGTAAATAAAGGTGCTTCGAACATAGTTTCTAACGTTACATTAGCTGATTTATCAACCATACTTTTTACAGTGTATAATCCAAAACCGCGATTGGGTGACTTACTTGAATAATGCTTTTCATAAATTTTCTCTAAATCAATTGTTTGATGTTGTGAACTATTACGTACGACAAAATATTGTCTATCTTCCATTTCAAAAAAGGCAATTTGTAAGATTTTCTCCTTGCTATGCATTGTTTCTTCTATTCCATTATCAAGTAATATTGAAATAATTCGGATAAAGGTGACAATCGGCATAGTAATCTCTCTAATCGTATGAGGGATATCGATCATTACTTGAATATTTTGTTGCTGGGCTTCAATTAATTTAACACTCAAAATACTTTTCACTTCTGGAATTTGAATCTCTGACAACTTTACAATATCAAATTCACGATTATTAATTAACTCAGAAGTAGGTGCAATCACTTCATAATACACTTTTTCAACTTGTTTGATATTTTGCGTTCTTACCCCTTCATCTAAAGTTAATAACACATTGACATAATCATGCCGAAATCCTGCTAATTCATCATGCAAAATTTCTAGTTTTTCTACATAATCTAGTAATTCCGCATCTAAACGTTCTTGCTGTTCTTGGACCATTTGTTCTTTCGTTAAATGAGAACTGATTAATACCATTAAAAGTAAAATAAAAAATAAAATAATAGCACCAATATAACTTAATTGTCCATAGTCTTGATGTAGTGCAGCTAAGAAAGGAATAGTAGGAGCTGTTAAAATGAAAAGAATAACAAGTCCTAAAACAAATAAAAAATAAGTGAAATAATATAGCGGACTTTCTACTATAAATCTGGCAAACTTTTGAATAGCATGACGTAAAAACCATACGCTAATAACAATAATAATCGAAACAATTAAATTGATTACACTATTAGTCCATAAATATAAATTAAATGGACTCCACATAAATAATGTCATACCCGCTTCAACTAACACTATCTTTAACAGCGTAATACTTACCATACTAGCTAATGTAAAATATACATTTTTCATAAAAGTTAGTTCAATTTGCATTAAACCTAAACTTAACAAAAAGAAGAAAAACATAATAACATTAAATTCCGGATATCCCGTTACCGTCACTACAATGCCGAGTAATATTGTAAAAATAATACTTAAAAAAATTAACTTTGGATAAGATAAACGACGATAATGAATTAATTCAAAATATAATAAAATGTGACTTATTCCTATAAATGTGACTGCAATAAAATCATATATGTACATCAAGAAATTCACCCTTTGACTATGTCCCGAACTTTACGACTTAACCGACGTGATACTGGAATATGATGATTATTGTTTAAGGTAATCCTTCCTGCTCGTGCATTAAACGAAGTTATATGCATCGTATTTACAAGATAAGACTGGTGACAGCGAACTAATCGTTCATCTAACTTTTCAATATCTTTTAACTTCCCGTAAAAACGAATCGAACGATCTTCTGTTACTAATAATAAACGATGGGGTTCATCCGTTTTAATATATTGCACTGTTGCAAATGGTATTCTCACTGTCGTATGACCATTTTCAACAATAAAGTCATCTGTTGGCACACTAATCGTATTCCGCTGCTGATAATGCTGTAAACACTTTTCAATCATTTGATAACGTTCATTAAATGGTAAAGACTTATCAATAAATGTTAAAGCAGATACCATATATTGATAAGAAATCGGAGCAAATTCCGCATGTGTCGTGACAAAAACAATAATCCCCTCTGGATTATACTTTCGAATTTCTTGAGCAACTTCTAACCCTTTTTTTCGTTCATTTTTAATTTCAATATCTAAAAAATAGATTGGTAGGTAAGTTGTCAGTGGGATTTTTTCAATTATTTGTTCACTTCTACTCGTCGCTTCAATAAAATCAAATGGTATTTGTTGCTCCTCGCATATTTCTTTTACTACTTTTTTTAAAGATTCTGCTTGAATTACGTCATCTTCCAAAATAAAAATACTCATACACTCACCCATTTTAAATCATACTATCAATAGCATATCATGAAGATTAAACTTATCATAAACACAACTACTCTCTGCTAATTCCACTCTTTCGCAAGCATACTATATAAGACACAATCATGATAATGATCGTATAAAAATTCGGCATCCCTTATTATACCGTCTTCTTTAAAGCCAAGTCGTTCAGGAATATGCCTACTTTTTACATTTTTAACACCACATAAAATCTCAACACGATTTAGCTTATATTTAGTAAATGCAATGTCTAATAGTGATTTTACTGCATCTGTCATAATGCCATTACCTTGATATTGTTCTGCTAACCAATAGCCAATACTCGTTTTTTTATTCATCCAATCTATACCATGGAAGCCAACCATTCCTACTATTTTCCCTTCATATAAAATACCTGCTTGAAAACCATCCTCGGAGGAAAATTGCTTTAACCACATCTCAATTATTGGTTCATAATCTGCTTCATGCTGCATATGATCAACCCACGGTAACCATTCTCTTAAATAGTTTCTTGATTCATTAACTAAAGTAAATAATTCTTTAGCATCCCTCTTTTCAAATAACGTTAATGATACATTTTCATTCACTTTTAATTCAAACAATTTATTCTCTCCTTTTTATTTCTCCAATTACGTTTCATGTATTTATACCAAACAAATAAAATTGAATATTTTCGATTTCTCAATTTCCAAAATACAATCTATCGTAATTAGAAAGATATATCTTAACATTCAGTCTAACATAATATATGAATATCTAATTATAAAATAAAAAATGATATCTTAGTAAAACTCAGTAAACAAACGGATTATATCCAAGAGTGAAAACAAAAAAGGGTTCAATAGATTAATAAACTATATTAGTTTTAAATACATTCCTGTAAATTAAATATCTACTACAATCATTTTACAGCGTTCATAATTTATATGTTAAAATGGAAGCTTATGTTATATCACTTCTTTTATTAATAACAGAGAGGAATAACTATATGATTTTGAAAAATGTAACTTTTTTAAACGAAAATATGAAATTTGAAACACGTGATTTTTCAATAAAAAATAACAGAATAAATTTTGATTTTAATAAAAATGAGAAAGAGGTATATATGGACTGCAGGGAATATTTAGTAATTCCAGGTCTAATTAATGCTCATTTTCACAGCTACTCACCTCTCGCTAAAGGATTAATGCAAGAAATGGCTCTTCAAGATTGGTGTAATGATTCAGAGCAAGGAACAATACAACAATTGTTGTTTGATTACTTAGATAATGAGATTTCAGAAAAAGAATTTGCATATATTGCTCAAAAAAGCTATGTTGATATGATTAAAAACGGAGTAACCTTTGTAAGTGACTCGGATCCACAATCACCACAATTTTTAAGTGATGCAATGAACGAGATTGGTATGCGCGGAATAATTGATACATATGAAGAAATTGAGGATTATTATAATAAGTCAGAAGGAAACATTTTATTTGGAACGCATTTATTAGAGGAAGAGGATATGACTAATGACGCATTACTTAATTTGAAAAAAATTAAGGAAAAATATAACACAATTATGATGACGCACTGTTTAGAAAATGAATGGAGACTGAAAATAGTTAAATCTAACTTTGGTAAATCAAGTATTGACCTCTACAATGAAATGAATTTACTTGATGATAATACAGTTTTATTTCACGGTGTTTATATGTCGGAAGATGATATTGAGTTAGTAGCAAAACATAATAGTTCAGTTGTACACTGTCCTCTTTCTAATTTGGATACTGGTGCCGGAATTGCAGATGTAAATTCTATGCTTGAAAAAGGTGTGAATGTTTGTTTAGGGACTGATTACTCTCACACTAACGTATGGGAGTTAATGAGGTTAACATATTACTTATTAAAAATAAATAATCCTGTTAACAAATATTCTGCCGAAGATATTTTTAGAATGGTAACTGTAAACGGGGCAAAAGCCTATAAATTACAAGATGATATTGGACAAATAAAAAATGGTTATAAAGCAGACTTAGTTTTCATAAAAAAGGATTCAGATTTAGAGCCATTACTAAACAAAGTGAATTTTTCTACTTACCTTTATAATTTATTGTTTTACGGTAAAGCTTATTCTGTTCAGCACGTCATGATTGATGGCAAGTGGATTATGAAAGACAGAAAACTAATAACAGTTGACGAAAGAAAGATTGTAAACACCTATAATCAAATTGCACAAGGCTTTTTACAATATTTAAAAAAACAACCGCAATAATAAAGTGAATAAATAATTACCTTCTTTAATATAAAAATATGAAATTGTAGCAAGTAATTGAATTTATTATAATGCACTATATTGTATTTACATAGTATGAATCATATGAAATATTTAGTATTCTTTCTTAACATTCTTGAATAAACACCGATATAAATTTCAGAATCTAATATTTTTGGAGGTTCCAATATGAATATTAAGCAAACTATTAAAGCACCAGTACATTCGCTATATCCCAAACCGGAAACAGCTCAGACAAAAATTAGTCACGAATTTACTAAAGAAATAGATAAAGTAGCTAATGAATTCGGAACTAATAAAGATACATCAAATATATGGATGAGTCTTTCAGAAAAATATGACGTTACTAATATGACTTTTGATCAACTCAAAGAGATTAGTACTGCTCTACATGAAGCTGATGAAATTTCGCTTTTTGAACATGCCATGCTCACTTTTGACTTTGATAGAGCTAGCAATTCTATCAAACAGGATATCCCTAATGTACCTCAAACCTTCACTATGTATGCTACTGAAGCAAATGAATTTAATGAAAGAAATTGGATAGATGAGTTTCAAGAAAGAGCTAATAGAGCATCTAAACACGGTAATTTAATTGGACATCAATCGCACTTAAATGTTGTATCTATTTTACAGAAATTAGCAGGTTAAATTTATATGGTTTTATTTTTACTGCCATTTCTGTGAGACTAGAGAAATGAAGTATAAGTTAAAGCATTCAGAAGTATAAATCAAGAACAGTGTAGGCGCACAAAGTTTGCTTTCCTACACTGTTATAACGCATATTTATATACTCCTACATAAAATCAATATGTTCTTCTTCATTACTCAATTGTATTAAAAACGGATTAAATGACATAATCAATATAAATAAAAGCGGGAATAAACTTAATAAAATAAGGACTGGAAGATTCAAAAAAATATTAAGTAATAATGGCAAAAGAACTAAAAAGTTTAAGAACCCCAATCTCTTTTTTGATTTTTTCGTCTGAAACTGGCTTCTTTCACAATAAGGACAAGTCATTGCTGTATCCAATGTAAAAAGACTTTTAATCGTCTGTTTCCAACTCCAATCACGATGACAATTTTGACATGTTGGCATGTAAATCCTCCTTATATGTTACAGAGTTCTTTATTTCTCAACGCTTTTATGCACAACTTTTAAAACATCAAATAATATTATTTTGTATTGTTATTGTAATCCATTATTGTGCCAATTACGATTCCTATCATCATGCCTATTCCAGGTCCAAACGCCCAAATCAAAGTAGAGTCGAAAAACATTCCGATAAGTGACGAAAAGATAGCGCCACCTAGCAAGCCAAAACCAACTCCATAACCAATATAGGAGTTTTTTTCATTATTATTTTTATCAGTCATATTTACGCGCCCTCGTTTCTTAAAGGAAACACCTATCTCTTCACTACATTTATAATAATATCTATTTTAAATATTACCTATAGGACTTCTACAAATCCCTAATGGCATACCTTGATGATTTATAATTTTTTTCAAATTTACAATTGCATTTCCTGAATAAACTTGTTCTATTATACTGTCGATAGTTTTTCTTTCTTGTGTACTTATTGTTTGTTCCATAAGTAGACTTTGAAACCATTGATTAATTTCTGTTGGAAAAGCATTGCCCGCAATCGAGGAAAGTCGATTATAACCAAATAATACCTTTTCTTCTAATCCTACTTCCCCACCAGCATAAAAATGAAATTTTTGCTTATACATACCGTGTTTTATATTTTCTACTTTTTCTTTGTTGCCAGCATCTTTAATTCCAACTACTAAATCATGTTTACTTAATTCTATAATACTATTTTCTGATAAGTCAAACCCTGTTCTTTTTGGGTTATTATATAAAATAGTAGGTTTTTGACTAAGCTGTATAAGCCTGTTTGTATAAATAATCGCTTCTTTTTGTGTTGGTATTACATACGGCGGATATCCGAGCATAATACCTGATATTTTCGTATGACAAATCTTTTCAGCTAATGCTTCTGCCTCTTTCTGTCTAATTGCAGCTATACCGAATATAATTTCCATATTATGAATAAGTTCTTCTTCTCTTTCTAAACCGCCAATTATTTCAAACTTTTCTTGTAGATCCAGACTATGCTGTTCTCCAGTAGTTCCCGATATAAGAACCGATTTTATTCCCTGTTTATATAGACTTCGAATATGGTCAAGTGTTCCTTGCACATTTAAAGACTCATCTTCATAAAAGGCGGTAGGTACAGCAATATGAACTTTTTCTGTCAGCATTTTATTAGCTCCTTCTTATCATATACACACTATCGATCGCGAATTTGTTCGCAAAATGATTCAGTACAACTACAAAATACTTAAGATAAAACATAGCAAAAAATCTTAGTTAAATTATTTCTTATAAAAAATCAAGCTACTTTTTCGATAACAACTCAAGTACTTTCCCATTTCATTTTATTTTCGTAAAATCTTCTCCATTACTTTTCCTTTTGCTAACTCGTCAATTAGCTTATCTAAATAACGAATTTCTTGCATAGTTGATTCTTCCATATCTTCTACTCTAACACCGCAGATTACACCTTTAATTAAACTTCGTGAACGATTCATCTTAGGCGCTTCCGCAAAGAAGGTTTCAAAGTCAGTTTGTTGTTCCAATTGTGCCTCTAACTCTTGTTGGCTGTATCCCGTCAACCATCGGATGATTTCATCAACTTCTTTTTTTGTCCGGCCTTTTTTCTCTGCCTTCGTTACATAATGTGGATAAACACTAGAAAAACTCATCGTATAAATTTTAGGTTTAGTCATGAGTTTAACTCCTTTGTATCTTCAATTAAATGATCCGTTTGTGGAATAGTTTTATTCTACCATATTTATTGGAACATAATATATTTAGGTAAAGAGATATTCGTAGTTGTTAGTTGCTTCGTGGACGTGCTGTGGGGATACTTCCATTTAATAAATCATACTTCTGATTGAAAATATGTAAGAATTCCGTAAATGAAAAATTATCGGTACCGTTAAACATTATCATTCCTTAAAAAAAGTATATGCTTTACCGGACATCTTCTAAAAGATTAAGTAGGTCATTTCATTTCTATTGTTTAAAAACTATCCACTTTTTTAGTTTCAGTTTCAATGGCTTTTTTTGCTTCAGGAGATAACACGTCATAAGGATCAGGACCATTAAAACCAACATTTGCCCAACCCTTTTCCGCAGATACATATAGAGCTAGATATTCTCCTAATGAATGGCCTGTAGTCGTTACTTCAGCGTTGGGATAATCTGTCTGAATATCTTCCGCAAACTTTTCAGCAGTGATAATCTGGCTGTTCGCAACTGGAGTGGGAATAGGGATAGTTTTTTTGCTAACTTGTTTCAATTCATATAAGGACTCTTTATTCCCTAAAATAACCGATTGAAAGTCTCTATATAAATCTAATTTATCACTAAAGTTTGTTCCGGCATAAGCAATAACAATTTCTGATGTATCAGCCTCGCCATTTTTAATTGGCGCGACTGCCATCGCTTGCATGCCGTTGGAAGTGTTGTCTGAGGTTTTGAGGATTTGGTAATCTAAACCTTCTATTTTTCTAATCGCTTCTTCCTTTATATTATAATCATAATTTTTACCTTTCGGATCTAATCGATAAACATCCCTACTTAAATCTTTATAGTTTTCTTTATTAAACATCAAATTTCATCTTCCTTTTTATTTGAATAAATTACTAGAATTTTATTTTCCGTTACACCATCAGATTGTATTTCTATATCTTCGATTCCAATAGACCCAAGCTTTTCTCCATCTTTCCAATAAGTATAAGAAAATCTAACTGATTTGTTTTCTTGATTTGTCATTTTTACAAAAACATCGAACGCTCCTGTCATTTCATCAAACATGCTTTTTTCAATCTCTATAGACTTAATATCTTTAAAAGTTTCTTTTAGAGCTTCTACGGATTTTCTCTCTATAGCAATCTTTTCTGCATCTTTCTCTTCTGCTCTTTTATCCATATACATCTTCCCCCCTAATCCAGTTGCTGTGACTATTAATAAAAAGCCAACTAAGACAAATATCCATATTTTCTTCAATGTCACGTATCCTTTCTCTGTTTGGTCAGGATAATTTTTATTAAATTTCCCATTTCTCGATGCTATTTTGCTTAATTATCTATAAATTTACTATATTAACTTAAAAAGAACAATAGTTTTTCCGAATTTTTCCTGTTTTATAATGTTGGATCAAGTTTAGTGGGAGGTTATGATTATTGTTTAATTACTATTTGAGGTAATTTTAGCTATTATGATATTTTGAGGAGTAACCATTATAAAAGGGATGGTGAAGTAAAAACAAATACAGTTCCAAGCCGTACGACATTATTAGCTATAACATTTTTCCGTAAAACAATCGTTTGAAAATCCGTATCCGTATCCGTATGTAAGTCTAATTTATCACTAAAGCTTTTTCCCGTATAAGCAATAACAATTTCTGATGTATCAGCCTTCCCATTTTTAATTGGTGCGACTGCCATCGCTTGCATGCCGTTGGAAGTATTGTCTGAGGTTTTGAGGATTTGGTGTTTTTCACCGCCAAATTTTCTTACATCTCCGACTTCCAATGGAAAATAATTATCATCTTTAGAATTTATACGATATACCCAGTCATTTATATCCTTATATGTTAACTCTGAAGTCATTATACCTCTCCTTTTTCTCCATTAGAATACACAATTTCAACTACGTTTATAGTCTTCCCTTCTTGTTGAACACCATGCTCATCAACCACTTTATAACTCGTTATTATCTCGGTACCTTCAGTGTATGAGAAATCAAACACGGCTGTTTCATCTTTCATATTTTTCATTTTAACCATCATTCCATATGAGCCAGTTATTTCATTATAACCTGTCTTCTCAAATTCCACTGATTTAATATTTTCAAAAGTATTTTTTAAAGCCTCCACAGACATTCGCTCAGCTTCAATCCTTTCTGCTTCTTTCTCTTCCTCTCTTTTATCCATATACATTTTCCCTCCTACTCCAATTGCTGTGATTATTAGTAAAGAGCAAACCAAAACAAATATCCATATTTTCTTCATGTCACGTATCCTTTCTCTGTTTGGACAGGATAATTTTTATTCAATTTTCCATTACCCGATGTTATTTTGCTTAATTATCTATAAATCTACTATATTAACTTAAAAAGAACAATAGCCTTTCCAAATATTTCCTATTTTGTGATGGTGGGTCAAGTTTAGTGAGAGGTTATGATTATTGTTTAATTACTATTTGAGGTAATTTTTAGGTATTATGATACTTTGAGGAGTAACCATTGTAAAGAAGGATTAGTGAAGTAAAAACAAATATAATTCCAAGCCGTACGACATTATCAGCTATAACATTTTTTCCGTAAATCAATCGTTTGAAAGTCCGTATCCGTATGTAAGTCTAATTTATCACTAAAGCTATTTCCCGTATAAGCAATAACAATTTCCGATGTATCAGTCTTCCCATTTTTAATTGGCGTGACTGCCATCGCTTGCATGCCGTTTTCAGTGTGGTCTTCTACTTTAATAACTTGGTATGGTTGGGTAAGATTATTATTTTCTATTATATCTCCTTTTCTCCAAGGATGTTCTATTTCTTTAGCGTCTACTTGGTAGGACTCACCTGCCAATATACGAAACTCTTTGTTAGAAATCACTACTTCCCACCTTCCCAATAAATTATTTGGACATCATCTAAGCCTTCTGATGAATCTTCACTACGTTCCTCTAACTGAAATGTGCTAGGATTATGTCTGATAGTTAAATCTTCTACCTTTGAAAGATCTTCTATTGAAAAGCTCATAATATTATCATCGTTTATATTGACAGTAACATTCCAAGAGGAATATCCTAATCCTTCCACTTGCTTAAACTTATAGAACTCTATCTTTTGAACACCTTCATAATTCCGAACTAAATATAATGCTAAATTATGTTGTGCCTCCAATATGATTTCATCTTGATCTTCTTTTTTATCCATATACATCTTCCCCCCTAATCCAATTGCTGTGAATATTAATAAAAAGCCAACCAAGACAAATATCCATATTTTCTTCATGTCACGTATCCTTTCTCTGTTTGGTCAGGATAATTTTTATTCAATTTCCCATTTCCCGATGTTAATTTGCTTAATTATCTATAAATCTACTATATTAACTTAAGAAGAACAATAGTTTTTCCGGATATTTCCTGTTTGTAATGTTAGGTCAAGTCTAGTGAGAGGTTATAATTATTGTTTAATTACTATTTGAGGTAATTTTAGCTATTATGATATTTTGAGGAGTAACCATTATAAAAGGGATGGTGAAGTAAAAACAAATACAGTTCCAAGCCGTGCGGCATTATTAGCTATAACATTTTTTCCGTAAAACAATCGTTTGAAAGTCCGTATCCGTATGTAAGTCTAATTTATCACTAAAGCTTTTTCCCGTATAAGCAATAACAATTTCTGATGTATCAGCCGTCCCATTTTTAATTGGCGCGACTACCATCGCTTGCATGCCGTTGGAAGTGTTGTCTGAAGTTTTGAGGATTTGGTAATCAACATTCTCTAACTCTATTTCTTCTCCCTTTTTTATTCTAGAATCATATTTGTCATGTTTTAGATCGAGATAATATATAAATCTGCTTAAATCTTTGAAATTTAATTCTTTAGACATTAAATTTCTCCCTCTTCGTTATTAGAATAAATCACATGAATTCTATCTGTAGTTGCACCTTTTATTTGTACACTTTTATCTACTTTTAGAATAGCTCCAAGGCTTTCTTCTTTAATCCAAAAAGGAAAAGTAAAAGTAACTGAATCATTTTCTTTATTTGTCATTTTCACGGTTACATCAAACGCACCTGTTTTTTTATCAAATCCACTATCTTTAATTTCTACAGACTTTATATTGGCATATCTTTCTTTTAACGCTTTTATGGACTTTCTTTCTATCTCAATCTTTTCTGCTTCTTTCTCTTCTGTTCTTTTATCCATATACATTTTCCCTCCTACTCCAATTGCTGTGATTATTAGTAAAGAGCAAACCAAGACAAATATCCATGTTTTCTTCATGTCACGTATCCTTTCTCTGTTTGGACAGGATAATTCTTATTCAATTTCCCATTATTAATTAAAAAGAATTATTTTATAACTTTACTATCCATTTTTCAATTATTCCTGTTTCAATCTTTTAGCTTCTTACTTTATTTATCACATATCGTATTAGTAAGAACGTTCCTCCAAATGGTGCAATATAGATGCTAGCATGAAATAATAATCCATCAAACAAATATTTCAATTGATCAAAGTAATATGTAGAACCTTTTTGCTTTTCTAATCTTTCACGAAGTTTGTAAAATCCCATCCAATCAATGAGGACTTTAGCAAACGGAAATGCAAAGAAATTAATGATAATATACGTTAAATAACTATTATCACTATCTAAAAGTAAATAAAAGAGAACGAACATAACGAGAAAAATAAAGAAACTGTATCCGTATGCCTTTTTAAAATATGTACTATCTATATTAAGTTTTTTTATTGGTTGGGGGTCATACTTTTTAACAAAATCTTGTTTTGATTCCAATGTTTCGATACTTGTATCCGTTATTGCAAAGTCCTCCGTCACTTCATTTTCTTTAGCTAACATGACGTTATTTAAGGCTTGCAACAATTGTGGGCGTTCTCGTTTTCGAACTGCATTATACGTTATCATAAATGTTTTAAAACCAAAGATACCATTAGGTCCTAATCTGATTTTATTATGAAGTGATAATTCGTCAAAAAAGCCCTTTTCATCATAAATAGTCACTTCAATTATTCTTTGAAAAGACGATTCCGACATTTGTATCCCTTCTATCTGATTGTAATAAATCGTCATTTCACTTTTTGTTTGTGGATCTAGTTGGAGATATGTATTCGTTAAAATAATATAAGGTTGATTGCGAATAAGTTTCAAGACAGCTGTTCCCCAAAGGATACTCATTAATATAGAAAAAAATAATCCCATCAATATAACTAATAACGATCGTTCTAACACTCCCATATATAACAAATAATAGAAACCTATCATAAAGGGAAAAAAGAAGATAATTTGTATATTTAATTTGATTTTTGAATGATAAAAGTATAAAGGTGTATCTGTCATACTAAATCTTCTTTTTTCATTATGTTGAATCATTTATATAGTTAAGCATAATAAATACAATTTACCCCCATGACATCGCCAAAACATAAAAGAACACCACATTATGCTAACGGGTTCACTTGAAAGGTGCAAACATACAATTGAGATGACAAAAGGGGTACTAAATCACATTGAATTTGGTACCCAATTTTTTATTGATATATTAATGTTTAGATGATTTTCACTCCAAAACAGTATGCCTGTTCGCAATGAAATCGTATTGTTACAATAGGCAATGTGTTTTTACGAACTGATGTGCTAATCGCTATATTAATTGACCTGCGATTTAAAAATACCCAGATGTTAAATAATCTAAGTGCTTATGAAACTACTTTGATTATATAATTGTTCTACAACCATGCCCGATAATAAAAGGAAGAGTGTATATAATAAGGTACTAGTCTAGATATATTGCCTCTAAATCAAATTGATTACGATTATTGTAAGCTTTAAGTAATACGTGAAAGGATTCTTCTTCTGATAAATATTTCCATATATCACCTATATTTCCTTCACTTGGTTTCTCATCTTTAAAGATAATAAAATAATCATCATTCTTAAATGATGATGTTCTAACCCCAAAGTCTCCCTCAAAAGTTATTTTAGATTCATCTGTATGATGTTCTAATTCTCGAATCTCTACAATCCCAAAATATGTAATTGAGCTATTATAATAAAGATAGACTGTGATAGTTACTAATAGTACTCCTAAGATAGCGACACTCTTTTTAGTTATTATTTTTTTATTCATCTTATTTTCACCCATATTTCCCCGTACTTAAAGAGTCAACAATAAAATTTTTGTCTAACAACTTTTCTTAATATTTAGTTTAACATAAAAAGTATTATTCCTCTAAAGAGGATAGCAAAAGACACTGCGAAATCCAGTGCTACTTCGTATTAAATTGTAAAGCATTTTAGGCTACGATTTGATATATTATAAACTTGCTTGCACCTCCGAAGAAAACTCGTTAGTATTATGCTACTTCTCTTTCATCTTTAGTAGAATAAATTGTTATCATTCTGCCACGTAAAATGTTCTATTGTTGGAGTTACAAATCATTTTCCTGTTGCTCAATCCATTCGAACAGACTACGAAATAAAGTAATTAATACAGCGATAGATACAATTTCAAACCAATTAAAAGTCGAACTAAACAATAATTTCACTAATATTATTCCTATAAAAATAAATACAAAAAATAGAGTATTTCTTTTTAACATGATAAATCACCACTATAATTAAAAACACTGATACAAAAACTTCATATAGTTGAAGACTGTTTATAATCCGTAGCTCTTCTCTACCAATTCTTGATTTTTCCATTAACGATATGGTCAATTTGGGCAATGATCTCTTGGATTATTTCACTGACAGCTTGTTGTTTACTGGAACGTGGATTTTGACCGCACCACAGCGACATCCATTCGGGGCGATTTTGTTTGGTCGCTTCACTTCGAATAGGTTGTGTTAATGTATTTTGAAATGGGTATTTCAATAATTCTCCTTCATATTTTTTCATTTTTGTAATGAAGTCATTTTGGATGCCTCTTGCTGGTTTACCACTAAATGTCGAAGTTACAACTAGTTCACCTTCATCACTATTCAAAATAGCACTTTTATGTTGTTCTTTTGCACCACTTTCCGTACTTGTAACAAATGCTGTTCCCATCTGAACTGCTTGCGCTCCCAATACTAATGATGATAAAACTCCTCTACCATCCATTATTCCACCTGCTGCAATTACTGGGATATTAACATGATCTACAGTTTGCGGAACTAGCGCCATCGTCCCAATCATAGCTTCTTCAAAAGAACCAATAAAAGTACCACGATGTCCTCCAGCTTCACTTCCTTGCACCACAACCATATCCATGCCAATTTCTTCATTGGCAATCGCCTCTTTTACAGTTGTTGCTGTTCCAATTACTATGATATTTTTCTTTTTTAACCGTTGAACCAATTCTTTTGATGGAAGCCCAAACGTAAAACTACATACGGGAACTTCCTCGTCGATAATAACGTTGATCTGTTCTTCAAAAATTACTGTATCCGGCTTTTTTAACTCGGTTACTTCCGCTAAGTTCAATTCCTCTCGAAAAGGACTGAGCCATTCATTTACTTTATTAATTTCTTCTTCCGTTACTTCTGGAATCTCAGGTATAAAAAGATTTACTCCAAATGGCTTATTCGTAAGCTGTTTAACTTCTTTAATACTGTCACGTAATTGTTCTGGATCCATATAGCCTGCTCCGATATTTCCAAGAGCACCACAATTAGAAACAGCAGCAACTAATTCAGGTGTAGTAACCCCACCTGCCATTCCTGCTTGTATAATCGGATATTTTATGTTCAATATTTCTGTCACTTTATTTTCATTCCACATATCCATTCATCCCCTGTCATCGTCAATACTTTAATTTTTCATCAGTAAATCTAATATTCTGCTAAACTAATCTATAACATTAGTTTCATCCCTTCATGACTTGCTAAAAATCCTAACCTTTCATAAAAGCGATGGGCATCACTACGTTGTTTGTCCGTAGTCAGTTGCACCATACCGCACTTCTCAGATTTCGCAATCGAAATAGCTTCTTCAAACAATTTTTCTCCAATTTGTCTCCCTCGATAGGCTCGGTCGATACGTACGCCTTCAATTTGCGCTCTTCTCATACCTTGTCTTGCTAGTCCTGGAATGATAGTTAACTGAAGACAACCAATCACCTGTTCATTTTCGGTAGCTACAATAATTTGATTTCCAATTTGAGATTCAATAGCATTAAATGCATCATAATAAACTTCTGGAAGTGGCTCTGTAAAATGTTCTCGTTGTGCGCCTAATTCATCGTCAGCAAGTAAACGAACAATTGAATGTAAATCTTTTTTATTAGCTTTACGAAATTTCATTGAGATTCACCTCATTTCCTTACTAATTTAAGCTATTTGTAAAAAATGTGCATATGTTTTTCTTCAGGTTTTTATCTAATTTCTTCTGGTTCATCCATAAACCAAGAAATATAGGAACATTGTTTACAAACTAATATAATCGCATCTTTATTCGCCCAATCAAGGTTAAAAAAGGTCGCTCCTTTTGTATTCAGCTGCCGATAATCTTTGTCAAACCTATCATTTTGACAACAAGGACAAGCAATATCGATTTGATTTATTTGATATCTCATTATGTATCCTCCTTACATTAATCAAATACATCTTCTCATAATATATCTAACCTAAAGAAAGGATTTTAAACGATAAACTGTGTAAACCAAGCTATGTACTTTGCACCTGGTATGAAAAGTAACTGTGCTAACAATGTTCCTAGTAATCTTGATGTCACCATCATTATAGAAATATTCTTAAGTGTTTGATAGCTCCCTCTTTGATTGGCAACATCATCTGCAATGACAGATACTTTTGGATCGATAAAAATAATGAGTAATATTGTTGCCATCCCGTTTATTAAACCTGATGACATATAAGCTGTTGCCTGACGCTCAGGCGCTAATACACCTGCATATAAGGCAGATAAGACTCCAATTGTATATATAGCAGTTATAATCATATTTACCATAAATAACCTTATTGGAATATCTTTCATTTTAGTATCTCTTATATATGAAAATTTAGGCAAACTAAAATGAGTTAATCCTCGTTTTATGTACTGTAAAGAAAATATTCTTTTAAATAAGGATGGGATAGAACCTCTTTCTTCTGATAAATGAATAATTGCTCTTGAAAATAAGGCTATAAACGTAGGTAGTAACAATATCCCAAGCATTGTTCCAACAGTCGAAGCTCCGATTAAAAAATGAAATTGTGTAGCGACATATTCCTGTGTATTTTCATCTGGTGCTGTGTCAATTATGCTTGCTGTAAAGGGTTGTTGCATCATATTCGCCAATCTTGAAATCATAACCATGATATTAAAAAGAGATAGTGCTGAAGCAATCAATTTTACTCTTGCTCCTGATAATCTTACGGCATAAGCGAGCGTTTCAATCGAATGAATAATAAAAATAAATAAAGCGATGTAGATTAACTTTTCAGTGATAAAATCCAATACAATACCTTCTTTTTATTTTATTTTAATATTCAGTTTAACATATAATGGCAGTATTTCTAAATAAGATTTTATTTACACTTTAATCCGGTTAAGTAGATAAACAAAATAAAAAAGACCTGTTAAGAAACAGATCTTCAGTTAATCCATTTTAGTACCCTTTTTAACTCTAATTACTTTTCTTTAACAATATCACCTAATAATGAAATTGGTAATGCTTCTTCTCGTTCATATTGTTCGCCGAGTAAATTAATTCGATGTCCCCATGCCATCATCCCATCGATAAAATTTATTGAAAAAGTATGACCTGGATCTCCATTTAACTCATGGACATCCCCTGGTTTAAAATCATCTGGATTCAACATATAAGAAGCAACCATTTGCATTTTTCTTTCTAAAATTTCCACTTTACTTATTTCACCTAATTGTTCGGCCGTTTGTGCTTCTTCCTTTAATTTTCCTAGTTCTGAGCGTAATTGTTCTACTGTATAGTCACTATATAACATGTTTTTCTGCATTTTCTTCACTCCTCGTTTATATTTTACCGTGATTCATCTAATTTATCTAGATATTGGTCAATTAATGTTCCGGAAAAACGTCGATTATATAATGCGGCTTTTAATTTCATTTTCAGTTCATATCCTTCATGTTTTTTCTCATAACGACGTAGTAATGTGTTTGCTTGTTTTTCTAATCGTGCATACTCTTCATCTTCGTCTACGTCAATTTCAATTTCATTCATTACCCCACTCACAACACCTGATGCGAATCCTTTTTGTGTTAATTTTTGACGTAGTTGCTCTTTTCGTTTATTTACTGCATGCTGACTTTTTTTGTTTGCTTCTTTTTGAGCCCATTTGAATGCTTTATCAAATTGTTTTTCTTCATCGTATTGGAGTACAGCTGTTTTGGATGTTTCTCCATCGACTCCTTTTTGTCGCAATTCATTCACAATGACACGAGGTCCTTTTGACGTTTGATTCATTCGATCACGAACAAATGCCTCTGCAAAAGCTGTATCATCAAGTAAACGTTCCTTTTCTAAACGTTGCATTATTTCCTCAATAACATCTGGTGTTACTTCTTTTTCTCGTAAATAAGTCCGAATCTCCGCTTTTGTCCGCATACGGTAACTTAAATAATTAATTGCTTGTGCATAATGACGATGTATGTCTTCATGAGCCATGATTTCCTTTACATCATCTCTTGTTAATTCCATTCCTTTATGTAAATGATACTGTACTAAAATATCCTCATCGACGCTGAAAGCATATTCTTCATTTAAAAATATATTATAACGATGGAGTGCTTTTTTTTGTTGTTGAATTTTTGTTATCCTTTGCAATTGACTCACCTCTCTTTATATCTTAACATGAATGTAGACTTGATGTTGTCACAGTGAGGAGAAGATGAACATGAATATATTAATGACTGGTGGAACAGGGTTTATTGGTTCTCGATTTGTTGAAGCATTATCAGAACAAGATCACCACATATACGTCCTAACCCGTTCACCTAAAACGCACACAGATACGACGAATATTTCCTATATTAGTTATGATTATCCAATTAGCCGCTTGCCATTTATCCATACAATGGTCAATCTAGCGGGAGAGCCATTATTCGGCTATTGGACTGAAGATAAAAAAGCCGAAATCGTTGATAGTAGATTACTAGCTACAGAGAAGTTAATGAACATTTTAATGAAAATGGAAACAAAACCAGATACATTTATTACTGCTTCTGCTATCGGATATTACGGAGCAAATAATGATGCTATTTACACAGAAAAAACAGAAACTCCAGGTGACGACTTTTTAGCAAAAGTAAGTGCAAAATGGGAAAGTGCCGCTCATACTGCTGAAGATTTAAACATTCGGACAATTTATGCTCGGTTCGGCTTAGTCTTAGATAAAGATGAAGGTGCATTACCTATGATGGCATTACCTTTCCGCTTCGGTCTCGGTGGTAAAGTTGGAGATGGTGAACAATATATTTCATGGATTCATATTCATGACTGCATTAATCTATTATTACATGCATTAAGAAACGAATCTGTGCATGGCCCAATTAATGTGACAGCACCAAAACCAGTACAATACAAAGAATTTAGTAACATACTCGCAAAACAATTATCACGTCCAGCTATAGTTGATCTACCTGATGCTGCAATGAAATTAGCCTTAGGTGAAATGAGTCAATTAATTACAAAAGGACAATATGTATTACCACAAAAAGCAAAAGATACAGGTTATACTTTCCGCTATCGTTACATCGAAGACGCATTAGAATCGATCTATAAATAAACTTATGAACACTCTTATTCGCTTTGAATACAGAGTGTTTTTTATGGGGATTGGAGTGAATGATGATTCGTTCTTTAACAACATTTGGAAAACTAAATATCGTACTAGCAATCTTATTTATTTTGTCCGGTATAGGTATATTCTTTTACGCTAGTGACACAGATTATAGCTATGCTTCTATCTCGTTTATTTTACTTGGAATTGTCTGTTTCTTTCTTGCACAAACGATGAAAAAAGAAGATAAATAAATCCTAATTTTTTTCAAAAAAACTCTTCCCAAATTCATCTGTTTTATGTTAGAATTAAAAAGCAGAATAAACGATTATACATCACATAAAATAGGGAAGGCAAATGGTGCGCCACCAGGGTTACCTGGTTCTAGTCGGTTCGATTCCGACCCCGAATTTTCGTTGTCCGTTTAACTTAAATTCGTGGGTGCCCACCATATTGCTTTCTTGCTTTATTTAGGCACCCAACCTTTAACTTTCGCCTCTGCATTTGCGAAATGATTACTCAAAGGAGGGTGTTTTTTATGATGCTTAAAAAACGGGATATTCAAGAAACAAAAACATTATTCGAATTAGCAATGCATCCAGAAGTAGCGCCATACATTCGTAATTTAACAAACTGTGTGGATGATTTTTATTTTAAAACAAATGAATTAATTGCTCTTGAGACAGAAGGAAAAGTTATTTCACGAACGATTCTCGATGAATATGAACAACCAATTGGCACAATCAGTCTATTTGATATCGAACAAAATGCTGGTTTCTTAGCTACTTGGCTTGGGCAACCGTATTTTGGCAAAGGATATAATAAACTTGCTAAAGAGCAATTTTTTACAGAGATTTTTTCAACTACTGCTATTGAATATATTTTTATAAAAATCAGAAAAACAAATTCACGCTCGAAAGCTGCTATAGCAAAACTACCTTACATTTCAAATGGTCAGGAAATAGCATTAGAAGTTTATGAAGCAATCAACGAACAAGCTGAAGTATATGATTTATTCGTTATTTCGAAAGACCACTTTCATGCTTATTCATGCTTTGCTCCTAGTCATTCGTTTTCAAGTGAAATTGTTTCTTAATATAGATAATTTTATCCATCAAAAAAGAGATAATAAACACATTCGTTTATTATCTCTTTTCTCATTTCAATAGATGATTAATCAATTTATTTCGCTTGTAAATCTTCTATAGAATCAATATCCATATATTCAGGAACAACTAGTCCAATTTTAGCTCCCATTAAGTTTGCTCCTAGATCAGTATAATCATCTTGGTAACTCTCATGGAAATCTTTGTGTGTGTATGGTAACCAAGCAGCTACTGTTCCATCTACATCACCGTTAGCTAGAGATTCAAACACAACTGCAACATCAACTGGTGTAACAGTCACATCAAAACCTTTTTGTTCCATTGCTTCTTTTACAACCGCTGAAGAAGCTCGCTCTGAATCCCATGGAGTGGCTGCTAATTCAACTTTAGTTCCATCCACCTCATCCACACCATCAATCCATTCAGCTACTTTATCGTCATTATCTTCCACCCATTGGGCGGCGATAGTTTCGATTTCTTCTCCTGTTTCATTTGATTCATTCATAATACTTTCCATATCTTCTACTTCCCAAGAAAACTGTTCAAGAATTTGATAAGCTTCTGGCTTTTCATCTTCTAAACCAAGTTTAGCTAGTGAATGAATGCCTTCTTCCCCACCATAAACTTCCTTAGGATCATCCAAATATTTCATGTCAGGATACTGTGCAAACATCCAATGTGGATTCCATCCTGTAATTACAATTGGCTCTTCTTTGTCCATTGCTTTTTCTAACTCTGACATCATGGCAGCTGTTGATGATAATTCAACATCCCAACCAGACAATTCATCATACTCTTCCATTGCTTTTTCTGTTGTGACAGAAATTCCTGCCCCTGGTTCAATACCGATGATTGTGTAATCTACTGCTTCACTGTAATTTATGTCTTCCTCTTCAGTAGATTCCTCTTTCTCATTACTGTCACCACACGCAGCCAATAATACTAAACTAAGGACTGCAATAAATAGTGTAGCTTTTCTCAATAAGTTACTCATTATTTCAAAAACCCCTTTCATAGTATCTATTTTACTATAACGTACTTTGTAACATTTTTGCAATCTTATATTTACATTTTTCAATTCTTGTTATACTATATATATAACAAACATTACAAGTAAACGAGGAGATAGTCATGTTCATTCAATTAGATTTTGAAACAGATATTCCTATTTATGAACAGTTAAAAGATGAGATTATAATTGGGATTGCTAAAAAAGAATTAAAACCTGGTGATCGCCTACCATCAGTACGTGCGTTAGCTAGTGATATCGGTATTAACTTACATACAGTAAATAAAGCCTACCAACAATTAAAACAAGAAGGCTTTGTGTTAATTCATCGTCAACGTGGAGTTGTTATCAATCCAGATGGAGCGCCAAAAGCTGATGAACAATATAAACAGAAATTAAAAATGAGCTTACGACCCACCATTGCGGATTCATTATGTCGTGGGATTGATAAAGAAAGTTATTTCACAATAGTAGAAGCAATTTACGAAGAATTACTTGAAGGAGGAAAATCAAATGAGTAGTGACTATATATTAATAAGCATTGTTTTTCTCAGTTTAGGATTTCTTGCATTTATCCCCTTTGTAACGAGGAAAACGGAAAGCTTTGGTGTCTCGATTCCTGCCGATTATTATTATCGAACTGATCTTAAAAAAATGCGAAAAAATTATGCAACAATTGTACTTTTATTATTAGTTATTGTTAGTTTGGTACTCGTTTTGATAGGTATTAACTTTAATACAAAAACATTATACATTAGTTACATTGTTGGTCTTTTCGTATATTTATCAGGAGGTTTTCTCGTTTATTTACCATTTCATCGTAAAATGAAAATAATAAAAGCGCATGAAAATTGGTTAGAATCAAAGCAACAAACAGTTGTCATTGATACTAGTTTTCGTGAGGAAAAGCTAGTCGTATCCTTTGCTTGGTTTATCATCCCTTTCTTAGTTATTTGTGGCACATTTTTTATAACGTTTTATCTCTATAACAATATTCCAGAGCAAATTCCTATGCATACGGATATGGGCGGAAAGATTACTTATACAGACAAATCAATTGGTTCCTTATTAATAATGCCTGCCTTGCAACTTGTTATGCTTGGGTTGTTTATGTTTATTAACTATATGATGTCGGTATCAAAGCAACAAGTAAGTGCCGAGAATCCAGACCTATCAAAACGGCAAATTGTTTTATTCCGGAGAAGATGGTCCATATTTATGTTAATAAGTGGGACATTGACGATTATGCTTCTGCTATTTATTCAATCAACATTTATTTATCCCGAACTTATCCAATATGAGGATATCGTCATTTTTACGATAATTGGATTTATTTTAATCGGCACATTTGTGCTTTCTGTTATAACTGGGCAAGGTGGAAGTCGTATTAAAGTACAGAAAAATATGAATAACAATGTTATTGATCGTGATGAAGACGAATATTGGAAATTAGGACAATTTTATTTTAATAAAAATGATCCAGCTATTTTTATTGAAAAACGATTTGGCGTTGGGTGGACGAATAATTGGGCAAGACCGCTATCGTGGATTTTATTACTTAGTATTTTAGCAGTTGCCTTACTTCCCTTATTACTATTATTCATTTAATCGAAAGGAGACTATGTTATGGAAGCTTTTAATGATTTAAATTTATTTCAATTGTTAGTCCCATTAATTATCATTCAGTTCATCTTAGTCATTGTCGCATTAATTGATTTAATAAAAAGAGAAAACACCCTTGGTCCAAAATGGATGTGGACGCTCATTATAATATTCGTCACAACATTGGGACCGATTATTTACTTTGTTGTAGGAAGGAAGCATGATTAAATGACAATCGCTACTGTAAAAAATGTTACAAAATCATATGGCTCAACAGATGTTTTACACAATGTTTCCTTTTCCTTAACAAAAGGTAATTGTATTGCTTTAATTGGACCTAATGGTGCCGGAAAAACAACATTAATTCGTATTTTAATTGGCTTAATTAAACCGACTGCTGGTCAATGTCACTTTTCTACAGAAGAAAAAGACATTCGTTCGCTCATTGGTTATTTACCACAACATCCTGTTTTTCATAGCTGGATGACAGGTGAAGAATTTCTTATATATAGCGCCAAACTAGCTGGCATTCCACCAAAGGAAGCGATGATACGAACAAATGACTTATTAATTCGAGTTGGCATAGATAATGCCAAACATAAACCTATTAGGACGTATTCAGGAGGTATGAAACAGCGACTAGGTATTGCTCAAGCAATTATTCATCGCCCCATGCTACTTTTATTAGACGAACCTGTCTCAGCACTTGATCCACTAGGACGACGTGAAGTACTTGATTTGCTTGATTCATTAAAAACGGACATGACAGTACTGTTTTCGACGCATATTTTATCAGATGCAGATGAAGTAAGTGATGATGTTATTGTCTTACATGAAGGTAAAGTGATTGAAGCAGATTCTATTCATACATTAAGAAAAAAATATCAAACAACAAAAATAGAATTAACATTCGATGGGGATATAACAAAATATAAAAATGCATTACTTCAGTTATCGACTGTTACGGACGTGCAAATCATTCGTCAGACACTTCACTTAACTGTTACAGATATAACAGATGCGCGGAAAGAAATTTTAGAAAGTGTGCGAGATTTTGCTTGGGAGTTAACTAGTTTTATCATTAATCGTACATCATTAGAAGACTTATTTATGAAGGCGGTGCAGCAATAATGCAGTGGATGACGCTTTTTAATAAAGAAATGTTAGAAAACTGGCGGAATAAAAAATGGCTTTGGGTGCCACTTGTTATGATGATTGTGACGATTATGGATCCAATATCTTATTATTTTCTCCCTTATATATTGGAAAATATGGGTGACATGCCTGATGGTGCGATTTTAGAAATGCCAGCTGTCAAAGCGGAAGCGGCTTTTATGATGAGTATCGAATCATTAAGTATGTACGGGGCACTTATTTTAATCCTAATTTTTATGGGAACGATTACGAATGAACGACAATTAGGGATTACTGAATTAATTCTTGCCAAACCAATCGATTATCGAAATTATATAACAGCAAAATGGGCTGCTTATATTAGTCTTGCCATCATTTCATTACTAGTCAGTTTAAGTATGAGTTGGTATTATACGAATCTATTATTCGGCTCACTATCTATTCAGTTATTTATTTTAACAGTCGCATTTTATAGTGTTTGGTTTATTTTTGTTATTTCTCTTACTATCTTTTTCAATACGTTTTGTAAAAATGCAGGATTAGTTGTCGCTTGTACGATTGGTAGTTTGTTTAGCTTAAGTGGAATTAATGCAGTAGTAGGATATCGTTTAACATGGTTCCCAAATCAGTTAGCCGCTCATCTAAACGAGATGTTACTGACTTCTGAGGTATCAGGTGCGCTTTTAGGAACTGTTGGCATCATCATCTGTTTAATCTTACTATTACTTACCGTCTCGATTATTATTTTTCAACGAAAAGAGCTAATTTAACATATACTGTCGTTCTACTTTAATCGTACATCTTTTACCCAATTAAAAATACCAATAAAATGATGATTAAAATGACAATAATAACACCCGTCACTTTCCAATTTAATCCACCTACTAAATCTGACATATTACTGCCGTGGATACTACTTGATGGGTGTTTTAATTCCTCTTGTCGCAACCGCTCTCTTCTTTCTTCTGGAGTTTCATGATCTTTACTCATATTATGCCTCCTAGATATATTCAGTTTTTAAAAGTGGTGATAATGAAGTTTTCAAACAATTCCCTCACCTTTAATGTAACATAAAATGACATAACAAAAAAGCACTGGATAAGTATCACAGTGCTTTACAAGTCCTTTCATATCTATATTTCCTAACGTAATGTCAATCTCCGTAAAAATAAAAATGAAATGAGATATACAACTACGCCAACTCCGAACAGTTGATAAAAGAAAACGATACTAAAGTTTTCAAAAATATAATTTGCGAAACTTCCTAACCAACCTGCATTTCCAGCGTATAAAATGATTAGAAATAATACTGCTGAAACAATCGTACTTCCAATAATACCGTATTTGTAAAAAATTAATCCTCCAATAAATAAACAACTAAACATCATAAACGAAATCGACGTATCAATGTAAATTCTTGAAATTAAACCATCATAACTAATCAATTGACTAATATGATTAAAAAATTGTTCCTCTCCATTCTCTGTAACTGTTAAACCACCATTCAACATACCCTTTTGATCAACAGACATAATAATCTTACTAATTACATTCGCTAATATTGCGTTTAATAAGGACAAGCTAACACCAAAGATGCCGATCGCTAGAAAAATCGTTTTCCGCGTTCCTCCCATTTTGATTAAATAGGGAATCGTATTTTTCACCATCCAAAAACCAAAAATAGCGGCAAATAAATACATTGGGGCAGGCAAATTAAATGACACATGACTATCTTCGATTAAAAGCGCTGAAATAACAGAAATAGCTAACACTGCCATCAACACTGCCCAAAAAGCAAGTAAAGAATAACGTAAGTTCGAATAGAGATAATATAATGAACCTTTTAATTCAGTTACCATTCTAATTGCACCTCCGGATTTTCAGTTAAATAAATCATTAAATCTTGAATCGGTACTCCGTCTACTTGGAGTGATGATTTCTCTGCTTCTTGCCTATTTCCATAGATAAACGCTGTCATCATATTAGCCAACTTTTTCGTTTTAATAACCTCTTTATCTGCAATAAATGATTCTACTTCGGCGACTTCTCCGGTCACAGAACAAGTTTGTTGCCTTAACTTTTCCGTTTCCTCTTGTAATATCAGTTTACCTTCTTGCAAGATTAGTATTTCCTCAAATAATAGACTTACTTCATCAATTAAATGAGTAGAAAAAATAATCGTGCGCGGTTCCATTTCAAATTCTTCTAATAAAATATCATAAAACTTCTTTCGTGCTGCGGCATCTAATCCAATATATGGTTCATCAAAAATCGTAATCGGCGCCTTACTTGCAAGCCCAACAATAACACCTACTGCTGATAACATCCCTTTGGAAAATGTCTTTACTCGTTTTTTTGTTGGTAAATTATATTCTTTTACTAACATATCAGCTAATTCTTGATCCCAATTTGGATACATCAAACGATATGATTTTAAAATTTGTTTTACGTTCATATCTTTTTGAAAATTATCCCCTTCTTTAATCAGACAAATATGTTTTAAAATATCTCGATTTTCAAATGGATCTTTGCCATCTACCATCACTTCACCACTTGAGGGTAATTGATATCCAGCTAAAATATCCATAAAAGTTGTTTTACCTGCACCATTTCTCCCTAATAATCCATATATTTTTGGTTCCGTTAATTTAAATGAAACATTATTTAACGCTTTTTTCTTTCTATATGACTTTGTTATCTGTTTTACATTAATTTTCATTCATTATTCTCCTTTCTGCTTTAACATCTTATAAAGTTGATCGTCGGTTATTTTTAACTTTTTCGCCTCTTGTTGAATTGGAATAATATATTTTTCATAAAATGTCTGCTGTCTTTGCTCTATTAAAATTTCCTTTGCATTTTCGGTTACAAACATACCGACACCTCGTTTCATTTGTAATATATTTTCTGCTACTAACTCACTCATTCCTTGCCTGGCAGTAGCTGGGTTAATTTGGTAATGTTTTGCTAATTCGTTCGTTGAAGGAACTCTCTCGCCCGCCTTCATGACATCATCTATTATGGAATCTTCTATATACTCTTTAATTTGGATGTAGATAGGCTTATCATCGGTTAACTTAAGCACCATGTACCAGCCCTCCTTTTCTATATCGAATTACATGTTAGTCACTTGTATAACTAACCATATAACCAACCAACTAGTTTGTCAATAGTTTTTTTGATAAAATAAAAAAAGATCAGCTTTTATACTGATCTAAATAAGTGTGTGAACCTCTATGTATGAAGGTTTTTCAGGAAAAAGTCTATACTTGTTTTTCATCGATAACACAATGACAGGCGATAATTTCAACCCCTGCAAAATGGACATTTTTCTGTAAACTATGTTTCATTTCTTCATTTATTTCTTTCATGTTGATAGCACCTTCTTGTTTTAAATAAGGAACAGCTATTGTATTCATTAATAAATAAGCTTCCATTTTAACGTAGGGAAGATATGCATCGACTGTGAAAAGTGCCTTTGCGGCATCTACTACTTTATACGTTACAACAGCTGATACACCAGCCAATTGATTGTCTTCAACTTGTATGTGAATTGTCTCTGTTGTAAAACGATGAATTTTTTGTGAGACTTTTGTTTTTCTCGTTAAAGGCACTGTCATAATCCACCCAGTTGAACGAATCGAACCAACATACATTCCAAATAATTGAACAACGACAATTTCATTTGGTTGATTCATCGTCAATCCAGTTATTAATACAATTGACAATAAAAAACTAATAACAGCAACGACCATTTGTTGATGAAAAATATTTAAAAAGGCAACTAATAATGCAACAGCGATAACTAAGCTACTAATATAACCATTTATAAACCATGTATCTTTCTCTACTATCATGTTAAAAACTCCTTTCCCTTCAATGATAGTGTCGCCAAAAGACACATTTTTTATAATAACGCCACTATTAGAAGATAAAATAACCAGATTTCTACACTATATTAATGTCACAATAGACAGATGATGCGACATAATTAGGAGTTAAGGTAGAGTTTTGTTTTATATTTATAAAAAAATATTCTTACGCGTAATACTTCATGATTTTTATACTTCTTTTGCGTGCAAGACCCTTCCTACGCGCAATACTTCATGGTTTTTATACTTCTTTTGCGTGCAAGACCCTTCCTACGCGCAATACTTCATGATTTTTATACTTCTTTTGCGTGCAAGACCACTCCTGCGCGTAATACTTGATGATTTTTATACTTCTTTTGCGTGCAAGACCACTTCTGCGTGCAATACTTGATGATTTGTATACTTCTTTTGCGTGCAAGACCGCTCCCACGCGTAATACTTCATGGTTTTTATACTTCTTTTGCGTGCAAGACCACTCCTACGCGCAATACTTCATGATTTTTATACTTCTTTTGCGTACAAGACCCTTCCTACGCGTAGTATTCGAAGGTTTTTGTGCTTACTCTAGGCGTTAGAATAAATATTGCTTTTTAAGATAGTCTTTTAAAAAATATTCATGTTACTTTTTAAATTTTAACCTATTATCATATTCCACTGATTCACACTTATATCTTTTAAGCTTAATTTGCACCAGTGGAGAGAATTTATATAGAATATGTAAGGTCATCTAAATTAATATGAAATATATATCAACATTATAAAAATCCGCTAACCTTCATGATTAGCGGATTTCTATATTTTGTTTTATACTGTTTTTACAACAATTTCGTCTTCTTCTAGTACTACTTCGACTTTTTCAACGTCGATTTCTTCTAATATTAAATCTGTTAACTGGTTTTCAATTTCATCTTGAATAACACGACGGAGTGGTCTAGCACCGAAACGTGGATCATATCCAAGTTGAACGATTTTCTCTTTTGCATCGTCTGTTACGTTAATTTCAAGTGAATCATTTTCAATATTAGCTTCTAATTCTTTTAGCATTAAGTCGACAATTTCTAATAAGTGACTTTCTTCTAGTTCATTGAAGCGAATAATACTGTCAAATCTGTTTAAGAATTCTGGCTTGAAATAATCACTTAACATATCAAGGTTAGTTATCGCATCATTTTGCTTTTCAAAGCCGACACTAATTGGTTTATAACCAGTACCAGCATTACTCGTCATAATAATAACTGTATCTTTAAAACTTACTGTTCTTCCATGTGAGTCTGTTAAATGCCCATCTTCCATAATTTGTAGGAACATATTTTGTACATCTGGGTGTGCCTTTTCAATTTCATCTAATAAGATAATCGAATATGGGTTACGGCGCACTTTTTCAGTTAATTGTCCTGCCTCTTCGTGTCCTACATACCCTGGAGGTGAACCGATAATTTTAGATACCGTATGTTTCTCCATATATTCACTCATATCTAAACGCACTAATGCATCACGTGTACCAAATAATTCCTCAGCTAGTACTTTCGATAATTCTGTTTTTCCTACTCCTGTTGGACCAACAAATAAGAAAGATCCAATTGGACGATATTTAGATTTTAATCCTGCGCGACTACGACGAATTGCTTTAGCTATATTATCAACTGCTTTATCTTGACCAATTACTTTCGCACGTAGATGTTCTGCAAAGTTTTTTAAATTCTCTTGTTCATCAGCTTGTAATTTTGTAACAGGAATACCTGTCTTTTCCTCGATAATTTCTTCAACTGCTTCTACTGTTACAACTGTACTTACTGCTTCTTTTTCATCTTGATCTTTTGCTTTATCTAATTGCTTTTGTAATTGTATTTCTTGATAACGTAAGTTTGCTGCTTGTTCATATTCTTCTTTTTCAGCTGCTGCTTCTTTTTCAGCAACGATTTTTTCTAATTGCTCTTCTAATGATTCTGTATCTGTTTCAGCATGTGCTAAATTTAGACGTGAACCAATTTCATCCATTAAATCAATTGCTTTATCTGGTAAAAAACGGTCTTGAATGTAACGAGATGACAATGAAACAAATGCTTCAATTACTTCATCAGGATACGTTACACCGTGATATTGTTCATAACGATCTTTAATTCCTTGTAAAATTAATACCGCTTCATCTGCTGAAGGTTCTTTTACTGTAATTGGTTGGAAACGACGTTCTAGTGCACCATCTTTTTCAATTTGACGATATTCTTTCAATGTCGTTGCACCAATGATTTGTAGTTCACCACGTGCAAGTGCAGGTTTTAATATATTCCCAGCGTCCATTTGTGATCCTTCAGTTGAACCTGCTCCGACTAATAAGTGTAGCTCATCAATAAATAAAATAACATCAGGGTTTTCTTTTACTTCAGTTATCAGTTCTTTCATTCTTTCTTCAAACTGACCACGAATTCCTGTGTTAGCAACTAAAGAAGCTACATCGATGACATACACTTCTTTATTCATTAATTTAGCAGGAACATCTCCTTCAATTATTTTAAGTGCTAACCCTTCAGCAATAGCTGTTTTACCTACTCCAGGCTCTCCGATTAATACTGGATTATTTTTGTTTCGTCTATTTAACGTTTCAATTACACGTTTTACCTCTGGATCTCTACCAATAATCGGATCAATCTGACCATTACGTGCTGAATCTGTTACATTTGTTCCTAATTCATCTAATAAACCATTATCATTGGCTGTTTGTTGTTGTGTTTGAGTTCGACTGTTTCCTTGACCTTGACCACCCATTGCTCCTTGGAAAAATGGATGTTCGTTCATATTTCCACCTTGTTGGAAGAAATTATCAGGATTCATTTGTTGCTTAATGACTTCAAAACAATCGTGACAAACATGCAGTTGAACCTTTTCATTATTTAAATGCATTTGCATATTGACAGTCGCTCGATTAACTTTACATTGTTGACATTTCATAGTTTATTTCCTCCTCGTATTTTTAATTTACATTTATTTACATGTTAATTTGACTTTGACTATCTTTGACTATGAATTCATTATACTCTGACCTTTTTTGACTTTCAACTATTACGCTTACTTTTTTTAGAAAAAATTATGCAACAAAAAAAGCGTATGAAATCAACTACTATCTTTGAATTTCATACGCTTATTATATTATTTATTGATTATAACGTGCTTTTTCTAAGTCACGTAATTCTACTCGTCTTATTTTTCCTGAGATTGTTTTCGGTAATTCTTCGACAAATTCTATTTTTCTCGGATATTTGTACGGAGCTGTATGACGTTTTGAGTGGTCTTGTAATTCTTTAATTAAAGCCGCCTCATCTTCTGCTTCCTCTCGTAAAATAACGAATGCTTTTACGATTTGTCCGCGAATTTCATCTGGTGAACCTACAACAGCACATTCTTTTACTTTAGGATGTTTTACTAAAACGTCTTCTACTTCGAATGGTCCAATTGTATAGCCAGAACTAATAATGATATCATCGTCACGACCTTCAAACCAATAGTAGCCTTCATTATCCATTTTCGCGCGGTCACCTGTAATATAATAATCACCACGGATTGCTTCGTTTGTTTTTTCTTCATCTAAATAATAGCCTTTAAATAAGGCTGGGCTATTTAATTTTAAAGCAATATCACCTACAACACCTGCTTCTACAGGATCACCTTGTTCATCAACAATTGCGACTTCATTACCTGGTGTAGGTTTTCCCATTGAGCCAGGACGCACTTCCATTCCTTTCATAAAAGCTAGAAGTAACGTACATTCTGTTTGACCATACCCATCACGCACTGTAATATCAAAATTCTTTTGGAATACGTCAATTACTTCACGATTTAACGGTTCTCCAGCTGAAACTGCACTATGAAGCGCAGATAAATCCGTATTAGCTAATTCATCAGATTTTGCCATAATACGATATTCTGTTGGCGTACAACATAATACATTAATTTCTTCTGTTTCTAATAAATGTAGATAATGTTCTGCATTAAATCGTCCATTATAAACAAATCCTGTCGCTCCAGAACCTAATGTTGCTAACAGTGGACTCCATACCCACTTTTGCCAACCTGGTGCAGCTGTTGCCCATACTTTATCATTTTCTTCAATTGCTAACCAATTATCCGCTGCTGTTCGTAAATGTGCGTAACCCCACCCGTGTGTGTGAACTACTGCTTTCGGGTTACTCGTCGTACCAGACGTATATGGTAAAAATGCAATATCATCTTTACTAGACGTTTGAATGGATAAACTTGTCGAAGCATCTTTTTTCAATTCATCTAAATGATGCCAACCATCGACTTTATCTCCTAAAGAAAATTTGATCAAATATTCATATTGCTCAAGCCCTTTATAGGCTTCTGCTGATGAGTAGATACTTACAACTCCTGTTACACCAGCATGTGAAACACGATATTGTAAATCAGATGTTGTTAACATATCTGAACTAGGGATAATAATAATACCTGTTTTTAACGCAGCTAAATACACTTCATAAGCCTCTACTAAACGTGGCACCATGACGAGTAATTTATCACCTTTTTTTAAACCATTTTCTAATAAGACATTTCCAACTCTATTTACATTGTCTAATAAATTTTCATATGTAATTTCTTGACGTAATCCTGTCTTATCCATATACATGAGCGCTAACTTTTCTGGCTCTTCTGCATACTTCTCAATATCCTTTACGATATTATAATTGTCGGGAGCAATTAAATCTTCTCGCTTCATTTTTAGCTCAACTCCATTTCTTTATTACTACATTATATCAAACAACAAGTTCGATTAAAACATGTTTTCTCATTATACCAAAAAAAGACACCCTATTTAAAATAGAATGTCTTCATAGATTAATTCCTTCCATAATAAATCATCTAAACTTTTAAACGAATACCCTTCTTTTTTTAATTGTTGAATCACTTGTTTTAAAGCTTTTGCATTATCTTCTGAAACTGTGTGCAATAAAATAATTGCTCCAGGATGAATTTGTTCCATGATTTGATCATATGCATATTGAGCACCTTTTTGACGATTCGTTTCCCAATCTTTAAATGCTAATGACCAGAACATGGACACATAGCCTAATTCCTCCGTCCACTTTAAAGTTTGTTCATTAAAAGTTCCACGCGGTGGTCTTACATATTTCATTTCTACTTGATCAGTAATGTTAGCAACTGCTTCTTCGACAAGTTGTAATTCTTTTTCAATTTCCTTTTTTGTCATTGTTGTAAAATCTGGATGATGATAAGAATGGTTTCCGATAATATGATTTTCTTTTGCCATACGTTTAATAATGTCAGGTTCTTCTTCCACGTAATGTCCTGTAACAAAAAAAGTTGCCGGAACCTTTTCTTCACGTAAAACGTCTAATACATCATTAGTAAAACCGGCTTCATAGCCATTATCAAAGGTTAAATAAATATCTTTTTCTGTATTTTTATCCATATAAAAGACAGAATAATCATTTATTATCTCTTCATATTGACCAATTGCTGGTGCTTTATTATTAGTACTTTTTTTATACCCCCAACCATGTGCTTCTACTATATCTGTTTGCCATAATGTTGTCATCAATAATAAACATATAGCGCTCATATATTTTCGCATTATTGCCCACACCTTTCTTAATATTATTATTTTCTGAATAGATAATTTTATCCTTATTTTACGATATTTGCTTAACTTATGGATTCTAATAAGTTATACTAATAATAATTTCTGTTATACAACATAAATATTAAATAAGGAGGGAGTAGAACAGATGCAGAAAATTAAAGGAAATTTATTAAGTCAAATACTTATCGCTTTTGTCCTTGCTATTATATTAGGACTCATTTTTAAAGAGTCAATTAGTGTCTTACAACCATTAGGAGATTTGTTTTTAAGACTTATTAAGTTCATTATCGCCCCTTTAGTACTATCCACTTTAGTTATTGGAGTTGCTAGTATTGGGGATCCAAAATCATTAGGTCGTGTTGGCTCCAAGACGATTGGTTATTACATGATTACAACTGCAATAGCTATTGCCATTGGATTAGGTATTGCTTATCTCATCTCACCTGGGGAAGGGCTTTCAATTGATGTACCAGAAACTGAGGTAGAAGTAAATGAAACAGAAGGTGTTGTACAAACTTTCTTAGAGATTGTTCCGGAAAACCCTTTTACTGCTTTAGCTGAAGGTGATATTTTACAAATTATATTCTTTGCAATTTTTATCGGATTAGCCATTACATTTATTGGTAGTAAAGCTGACCCTGTTTATCAGTTCTTTGATGCTTTTTCAGAGATAATGTTTAAGATTACCGGAGTCATTATGAGATTTGCGCCTATTGGTGTACTTGGTTTAGTAGCTCCAATCATTGGAGAATATGGACCGAAAGTATTATTGCCTTTATTAAAGATTATTATAGCCGTAGCAATTGCTTGTGCGCTTCATGCCATCATTGTCTATTCCTTATCGGTTAAAATGTTTGCTAAAATGAATCCATTAACTTTTTTCAAAGGTATTTCTCCAGCTGCTATTGTTGCTTTCAGTACAGCAAGTAGTGCGGGAACATTACCTGTAACGATTAAAAATACACAAGAAAATTTAGGAGTATCCAATAAAATTAGTAGTTTTGTTCTTCCTTTAGGAGCTACGATTAATATGGATGGAACAGCAATCTATCAAGGTGTTGCTGTCGTATTCATTGCTCAATTTTATGGAATGGATATGACACTGATGCAATTAACGACTGTAGTACTAACGACTGTACTTGCATCAATTGGAACAGCAGGTGTACCAGGAGCGGGTATGATTATGCTTGCCATGGTGCTAGCTGCCATTAACTTACCATTAGAAGGTATTGCACTTATTGCAGGTATCGACCGTATATTAGATATGTTTAGAACGTCGATTAACATTGTAGGAGACGCTTCAGCAGCAGTTGTGGTCGCAGGATCTGAAGATGAAATTGACCGCACTGCATTTGAAGATAAATAATAAAGTTTTAATATGGAACTCGCCTTTCGTAAAATACTTACATTTTACGAAAGGTGAGTTTTTATTTTCTATTATACCGAAAAACAACTGTAGGAGAGCAACATTCACGACGGGAGAGCAACTTTAACTACAGGAGAGCAACATTCACGACGGGAGAGCAACTTTAACTACGGGAGAGCAACTTTAACTACGGGAGAGCAACTTTAACGACGGGAGAGCAACTTTAACTACGGGAGAGCAACTTTAACGACGGGAGAGCAACTTTAACTACGGGAGAGCAACTTTAACTACGGGAGAGCAACTTTAACGACGGGAGAGCAACTTTAACGACGGGAGAGCAACTTTAACGACGGGAGAGCAACTTTAACGACGGGAGAGCAACTTTAACGACGGGAGAGCAACTTTAACGACGGGAGAGCAACTTT
>JAPFDT010000041.1 GCA_026169815.1 Pseudogracilibacillus sp. | reverse complement strand
CTATTTCTGTACGCCCTAAATTAAGCCCTATTAGTAAAATCCATTCTACTTATTTGTTATTGCTTTTTAATTAATTAGGAATCCTGCGAATAAGCGAGTATTCACGAGTAAAACGTATCTAACTGAGGGAGTTTACGTTTATCATTTATTAGTTTTCCGCAAAACAAAAGCTAGCATCCTACAATGAGGTTGCTAGCTTTTAAATAAATTTATTCTGCTATAATCGTTTCTACTGCACGGAGGAATTGATCCATTTCGTCATCTGTTCCAATCGAAATTCTAACATAATTTTCAATAGGTTCTGTACCGAAATAACGAATGAGTATATCACGTTCGCGTAATTTTTTATATAACGTTTCTGCGGCTACTGTATCGTGACTAGCGAAAACAAAGTTTGCTGCAGATGGTAACACGTTAAATCCAAGTGATGTTAATGCTTCAATTGTTCGCTCTCTCGTTGCAATGATCTTTTCAGTCATCTCTTCAAAATAAGCAACATCTTTCATTGCTTCAATTGCTCCAGCCTGTGCTAAGCGATCAACAGGATAAGAGTTAAAGGAGTCTTTCATGCGAACTAATGCATTAATCAGCGCTTCATTACCAATCGCTAATCCTACTCGTAATCCGGCTAATGCTCTAGATTTTGACATCGTTTGAATCACAAGTAAGTTCTCGTACTTCTTCGTTAAATTGACAGCAGATTCAGTTGCAAAGTCAATGTATGCTTCATCTACAATGACGACGGTATCTTTGTTATTTTGTACAATTTCTTCTACATCTTCTAACCCTAAATAGAGACTTGTAGGTGCGTTAGGATTTGGGAAAATTACTCCACCTTCTGAGTTGAAAAAGCCTTCCTTATTAATTGTAAAATCTTCACGTAATGGTACTGTTTCATAGTCAATATTAAATACCTTTGAATAAACAGGGTAAAAACTGTATGTAATATCTGGAAAACGGATTGGCTTACCTGGTTCGAAAAAGCCCATAAATGAAAAACCTAATATTTCATCAGATCCGTTACCAACAAATACATTATCAGCTGTTACATCGTAATATGACGCAATCGTAGTTCGTAATTCATCCATCGTTGGTGAAGGATACAAACGTAAAGATTCATTTACTTCTCCATTAATCGCACGAATAACGTTAGGCGCAGGAGGATACGGATTTTCATTCGTATTTAATTTAATGATATTTTGTTTATTCACTTGTTCTCCTGGAATGTATGGTTTTGCTCGTTTTGCCATGGAACTCCAAAACTTAGTCATCGCTATCGCCCTTTTTTACCATATGACGTTTATAAAGCACTTCTTTAATATCTGCAATTGTCACGTCTGTCATATTTAATAAAACGAGAGTATGATAAATAAGATCAGCTACTTCCCATTTAATTTCTTCTTTATCGTTATTCTTTGCTCCGATAATGACTTCACTTGCTTCTTCACCGACTTTTTTCAGGACTTTGTCGATACCTTCATTGAATAAATATGTCGTATAAGCTCCTTCTATAGGATTGTTACGACGGTCTTCAATGACGTCGACGATACGGTGGATAACATCTTGAGTTGTTCGTTCTGTTTGTTCTGAAAAATTGAAAAAGCATGATTCCTCTCCAGTGTGACAAGCAGGACCTGCTGGAATAACAGTAAGTAGTACAGCGTCTTGGTCACAATCAAAAGCGATTTGTTTCACTTGTTGTTTATTACCAGAAGTTGCACCTTTATTCCATAATTCTTTGCGTGAGCGGCTGTAAAACCATGTTTCTTTTGTTTCTAATGTTTTGTTTAATGCTTCTTCATTCATATAAGCGAGCATTAACACTTTTCCTGACGCATCATCTTGGACAATAGCAGGTATGAGTCCGTTTTCGTCGAATTTTATATTGTCTATCATGAGTTAAATCTCCTTTACAGCAATGTCGAAATTTAATAAGTACTCTTTTAAATTGGTTATATCAATCTCATCATAATGGAAAACAGAAGCGGCAAGAGCAGCGTTGGCATTGCCTTCACTTAATACATCACGGAAATGATCTAATTCACCAGCTCCACCACTAGCAATAACCGGTATCGTAACTGCTTTTGCTACTGCTTGATTTAGTGACAAGTCGAATCCTTCTTTCACTCCGTCCGCATCAATCGAATTTAATAAAATTTCAGAAACACCGAAGTCTTCTCCTTGTTTTGCCCACTCAATCGCATTAATTTCCGTATCGTGACGGCCGCCTTTTGTAAAAGCGTGCCATGTCTCAGGAGCAACGAGTTTAGCATCAATCGATAAAATGATTTTATCGCCACCAAATACATCAACTGCTTCTTTTAAAAATGTTGGTTGCTCAAGTGCAGCACTTGTAATGGACACTTTTTCTGCACCTGCTTGTAACACAGCGCCGATATCTTCAATCGTGCGAACCCCACCTCCAACATATAATGGAAAAGTAGTTTCATTCGCAATTTCTCTTACAATCCGTAAAAATTCGTTACGATCATTTCCGGAAATATCTAGTAAAAATAAACAGTCTGCCTGAGCGACTTCATATTGTTTCGCTAAATCAATAGGGTTAGCAACATCTTGTACGTCTTGAAACTTCTTACCTTTTACAACACGTCCGTCTCGAATGTCTAAACATGGGATAATCTTTTTTGTCATGGTTTATTTCGCCTCCACGACAGATTCAAACTCTAGCTTACCATCATATAATGCTTTACCAATAATCGCACCATACATATTAAGTGCTTGTAAGTTTTCTACGTCTTCTTTCGTCGTCACGCCACCAGATGCGATGACATCGATTGTAGTTGCTTCGTTGATTACTTGTTGTTCGTCTAAATTCGGTCCTTGCAACATACCATCTTTAGCGATATCTGTATAAACGATTGTTTTGACTCCGATTTTTTCTAAGTCTTTTACTAAATCAAGTGCTTTTACTTCACTAGTGTCTGTCCAACCGTCTGTTGCAATAAACCCATTTCTAGCATCTAATGATACGACAATTTTATCTCCGTATTTCTCGACTGCTGCTTTTAAAAATTCAGGGTCTTGAATAGCGGCTGTTCCAATAATGACTCTATTCACTCCATTATTAGTATGAGCATCTATAATCTCTAGTGAACGAATTCCGCCACCTACTTGGACTGGGATATTTACTGTTTGTGCAATTTTTTGGATAATATCTTTATTAGTAGAATTACCAGATTTAGCACCATCTAAATCAACGATATGAATAAATTCTGCACCTTTTTCTTCCCATTGTTTAGCCATATCTACAGGAGAGTTACTGTACACACTTTCTTGATTATAATCGCCTTGAATGAGGCGTACACATTGACCGTCTAAAATATCGATTGCTGGAAAAATAATCATCTCGGCACCCCTTTGTATAAATATATGTGAATCTATTTCCTTTCACTACAATCGGCTGCTTTCTGCAGGCTTGCACTCAGCCGCTTCGGAAGAAAACCACTTCCTGCAGGGTCTTCATGTCTTCGCTTTCCCGCTAGAGTCAGCCGATTTCCGTTCAAGGAAACTACTAAGTTTACGTTTTAAATGTTTAGTTTCAAAATTTGTTTTTTAATCACTCGTGATTACATTACTCTTGTAACGAAATTGATTTAAAGAGGAATAGAATTATAGAACTCCTTTTGTCGATGGAATTCCTTTTATTCGTGGGTTTAAGCTACTTGCTTTATCTAATGCACGTGCGAATGCTTTGAAAATAGCTTCGATCATATGGTGAGTGTTTGTACCATATTCTACTTGAATATGTAAGGTGACTCCTGCATGATTAGCAAAGCCTTGGAAAAATTCTTGAACTAATTCTGTATCGAATTGTCCGACTTTATCTTTTAATCCTTCCACGCGATAAACAAGGTGTGATCTACCACTAATATCAAGGTGAACAGTAGCTAACGCTTCATCCATTGGTATTGAAACAGTGGCATAACGTGTGATTCCCGCTTTATCACCCATTGCGACTTTGAAAGTTTGACCTAAGGCAATACCGATATCTTCTGTTGTATGGTGATAATCAACTTCGATATCTCCGTCACAGAAGACATCTAAATCAAATAAACCATGTCCTTTAAATAGGACAAGCATGTGATCTAAAAAACCGACACCTGTTTTAATCTCGCCTTCACCTGTTCCGTCTACATCGTATGTTACATTGATTTTAGTTTCGGCTGTATCTCTACTTATCGTATGTTTTCTCATTTTCTCTCATCCTTTATTAACAATCTAGTTGATTTATATTCATAATACATATTTAGCATCTTAAGCACGACCTTAAGGTTTGATGATAGCCCCGTTCACTTTCATTCCAGCCGACTGCTTTCTACGGGCATGGCCTCAACTCTTGCAACAACACTAACGTGTTGTTGCAAGGAATTTCGGACTCATGCATTTCCCGCAAGAGTCAGTCGACTTCCATTCAAGTAAACTTAGTTACATAAGCAAAATACGTATGTTTATAGATTTAATTATCATTATTGCGACGTAAGGCAATCGATTTGGCGTGAGCTTCTAAGCCTTCCATAGTTGCGATTGTTTCAATGTAAGCTGCTTCTTTTTGTAAAGCAGTCTCAGAGTAATGAATAATGCTCGATTTTTTTATAAAGTCATACACACCAAGTGGGGAGGCGAATTTTGCTGTACCACTAGTCGGTAATGTATGATTTGGTCCGGCCATGTAATCTCCTAATGGTTCAGGTGAATAATTACCCAGGAAAATTGCTCCAGCATTTTTTACATTAGCTAAATGATTTGTTGCATCTTTAATCATTAATTGTAAATGTTCAGGCGCAATCTCGTTTACTAAATCAAAAGCATCTTCTAATGAGTTCGCAACAATGATTTTTCCATTTTGTTCAATGGAGACTTTAGCAACATCTTTACGTTCTAAGATTTCTAACTGTTTCGTCACATCTGCTTGGATGGATGCTGCTTTTTCTTCGTCTAAAGTAATACAGATAGATGTTGCTGCTTCGTCGTGTTCTGCTTGTGAAAGTAAGTCTGCTGCTACAAAATCAGCCCTAGCAGTATCGTCTGCTACAACGCAAATTTCACTAGGACCTGCAATCATATCTATTGCGACATCTCCATAAACCCACTTTTTAGCACGGGCAACGTAATCATTTCCTGGTCCGACAATCTTGTCTACTTTTTGGACAGTTTCCGTTCCGTAAGCGAAAGCGGCGACGGCTTGAGCGCCACCCATTTTGTAAATCGTTTCTACACCAGCTTCTTGAGCGGCAACGAGTACATGTGGATTAATCGCACCATCTTGTCCGGGCGGTGTCGCAATTGCAATCGAGTTCACCTTGGCAATTTTTGCAGGAATGACGTTCATTAAAACAGTAGAAGGATAAGCGGCTTTTCCACCAGGTACATAAATACCTACTCGTTCAATCGGTGTTACTTGTTGTCCCAACATGACGCCATCATCTTTATGAAAAAACCACGATTTCTCTACTTGAGCCTCATGAAATGTTGCGATATTTTGTTTTGCTACTTGAATGGATTCAATAAAATGATCACTCACTTTGTTATAAGAAGCTTGTAATTCAGCTTTTGATACTTGTAATTGATCCAAGGAAACCCCATCAAATTGTTGTGCATAATCGAACAAGGCTGCATCTTTTTTTGATTTTACTTGTTCAATGACAGATAAGACAACCTTGTCAATTTCCTCATTACGATTTGTTTCACTTTCAGCATCTAATTGTTTAAATGCATCGCTCGTTATAATTTCCATTTTCTCACTCCAAAACATCTTTTATTTGTTCAACGAAGTTTTGTACAGCGGCTGTTTTCGTTGCAAAGCTAGCTTTATTGGCGATCAGTCGTGTACTAATTGGTTCGACTTCATCAATAATTGTCAGACCATTTTCTTTAATCGTACTTCCTGTTTCGACAATATCCAAAATGCAATCTGCCATATCGATAATCGGTGCTAATTCAACAGAACCATTTAATTTAATCGTTTCTGCATGTATGCCTTTTTTCTCAAAATGTTTTTTCGCGACATGTGTATATTTTGCGGCTACTTTTACACTGCTTCCTTTTACTAAGGAAAGTGCTTTTAAACTAGCAACGACGAAACGACAGATACCTAGTTTTAAATCGAGTAATTCATAAATATCAGCGTTTGCTTCTAATATATTGTCACGTCCTACAATGCCGATGTCTGCGGCACCTTGCTCGACATATGTGGTAACATCAACTGCTTTTACATAAATCATTTTAATAGAATGATCTTCGCTATAGAAGACGAGTTTACGGCTTTCTTTATGAAAGTCAGGAAACGTAATATTCGCTTTCTTTAATACTTTTAACGTATCTTTTGCTGTTCTTCCTTTAGCTAATGCTAATGTTAACTGAGTCAATAGTTCTTACCTCCGTTCCTTTAATGCGGCTAGTACACTATCAATATCATTGTACGTCATTATATCATCATCTTGCGTTATCGTAATCTCTTCTTCTGTAAATTGGATTTCATATGTTGCACTTGGTATCTGTTCTTTCTGTGTCTCAGACTTGTATGTGACAACTCGAAAGCTTTTCATACGTAATTGATTCGCTAATGTAAGGGCATCTTTTTCAGTAGCTTTATCAAACAGAATGACAGCGTCTAATATTTCTGCAGTAGGTAAAGCATTTGGACTCACACCTTCTAATACTAAGTCCATATCGAAAGCAAAACCGATTGCTGGGATATTCGCCTTGAATTCATTTGCTAACGTGTTATAACGACCACCCATTAAAATTGGCTTACCAACTTTATCGATAAATCCTTGGAAAATCATATCAGAATAATAATCCATATGGTTAATTAAACTTAAATCCACGACAATATGTTCACTAACTCCATATGAAACTAAAACGTCATAAATATTACGAATGTTTTGTAATGTTGCTTGTAACGCTTCTGTTAATGGTAAAGCTGACGCTCGCTCAATGACTTGTTTCGGTTCACCGTATAAAAAGGGTAAGGATGTTAAAATTTCCTTAATATCATCTTCTACAGTAATTTTCGCTAAAATATCTTCAATTTCTGTAATGTTTTTTGCTTGGATTGCTTGTTGTAATGCTTCAAGATCATCTTTTGCTAAGTTCATTTCATTTACAATTTGATCGAAAAAGGCAGCATGGCCAAGTTCAATTTTAAATTGATCTACTTTCATATCTCTCATTAAATGAATTGCTAACGTAATAATTTCTGCATCTGCTTCAGGAGATGTGTTACCGAAATATTCCACTCCTGCTTGTGTTTTCTCTCTGTAATCAGTTTGTTCTTGTGGTTGGCGGAAAACATTTTGTATATAAAAATAACGTAAATCTTCACGTAATTGTTGATTACTATTAGAAATTAATTTCGTAATTGGAATCGTTATATCAGGACGTAAGACGAGTACTTTTCCTGTATTATCAATTGTTTTAATCATTTCCTCTTGGTTAACTGTTCCATTCAAATGTGCGTATAAATCATACGCTTCAAAAGCTGGCGTATAAATTTCATGATAACCATATGTTGAAAAGCGCTCTTTAAAAGCTTGAATAACTTGTTGTCTAAAATGAATTTGTTCTACATTAATAACGAGATCGTTTTCTGTGTTATGATATAAATACATAGTGAGAAAAACTCCTTTCAGTCACCACTTCATCACTGCACTACGATAAAGCGATTGATAAGTAATAGTGTAATCATTATTTGAATAGAAGTCAATTATTAACTGGAGGTATGGAAATGTTAGTTGATTATCATATGCATAGTGATTTTTCAGAAGATTGCTTCACACCAATGGAAAAAACGATAGAAGCGGCAATTCGCAAAGGTTTAACAGAAATTTGTTTTACCGAACATATGGATTATGACTATCCAGATCCTGATTTTACATTTGAACTTGATGTCGCAGCTTATAGAGAAAAAATTAAAATAATGCAAGAGAAATATGCAAAGCAAATTACGATTAAAAAAGGAATTGAAATCGGTTTGCAACCTCACGTTTTAGAAAAAAACAAACAACTAATTGAACAAGAGGCATTTGATTTTATTATCGCATCTATACACGTATCAGATAAAAAAGATTTACATAGTGGAGATTTCTTTGTTGGTCGCACGCCGTCTGAGGCATATCGCTTTTACTATGAGGAATTGTTGTACTGTGTCGAACGATTTGATCATTATAATGTATTAGGTCATTTAGATTTAGTCAAACGTTATAAAACACTTGATACAGACGAAAACTTTCATGACATTATTGAGGCGATATTTAAAGAAATTATTCCAAAAGGAAAAGGAATTGAAGTAAATGCCTCGGGTTATGCATACAATTTAGGGACTGCTATGCCAAGTCATGACATTTTGTCCTTATATAAAGAGTGTGGTGGGGAAATTATTACGATAGGTTCAGATGCACACAAATCAGAACATGTTGCACATCGTTTTCCTGAAATTATTCAGCAATTAAAACAAATTGGATTTCGTTATCTAGCAACATTTAGTGAACAAAAACCGACATTGCATGATATTAATAAGTTTATCTGAGATAGATGAGGACAAAAGCGAGATTATTTAATATAATAGTTGTATGAGTCAATTTCATATTAGAATAATTTACTAAAAACACGAATATTTAGTTGCAAAAAGTTATGAATATACGTTTTGAACTTATGTAGCTAAGTTTACTTGAATGGAAGCCGTGCCCACCGGAAAGCAGTCGGCTGTAATGAAAGTAAACGGATCTATTAGCCAATACTAAAGTTCGTGTTTAAAGTACTTTAAAGAAGTTATGAAATTTATTCGTATGTTTGATTTTAGAAGGAATGATGTAAGTGAATTTATATGAACAACTAGTGCAACTCGTCTCGGAGGAGAATGTAGAAGTTGATAAACCGTTAAAGCAACATACTTATACGAAGCTAGGAGGAAACGCTGATTATTTTGTTACGCCAACTACTTATGAACAAGTAAGTGAAGTAGTGAAATTAGCTAATAAAGAGCGAGTTCCGTTTATGTTGTTAGGTAATGGTTCTAACTTAATTATTAAAGATGGTGGTATTCGAGGTATCGTCATGTATTTAGGTAAGTTAGATACTATTACAGTTCGTAGTGGACGGATTATTGCTGAAAGTGGATCGTTAATAGTAGACGTATCAAGGCAAGCTTTAACGAGTCATTTAACCGGCCTTGAATTTGCCTGTGGTATCCCTGGATCTGTAGGCGGTGCATTATTTATGAATGCTGGAGCATATGGTGGAGAAATTAAAGATGTTCTCACCCAAGCAACAGTAGTCGATAAGGCAGGGAACATTAAAACTCTCTCAGCCGATGAATTAGAGTTAGGATACCGTACGAGTATTATTCAAGAGAATGGCTTTATCGTCTTAGATGCTGAATTCGAGTTAGAACAGGGTAAGTATGAAGAAATTAAAGCACAAATGGATGTCCTTACTGCAAAGCGAGAATCCAAACAACCACTTGAATATCCAACGTGTGGTAGTGTATTCAAGCGTCCTCAAGGGCATTTTGCTGGTAAGCTAATCCAAGATAGTAATCTACAAGGTGTACAAATTGGCGGTGCGCAAGTATCTTTAAAACATGCAGGATTTATTATAAATAAAGAAAATGCCACAGCTACCGAGTATATCAATTTAATTCATCACGTCCAACGTGTTGTAAAAGAACGCTTTAATGTTGATTTAGAACGCGAAGTACGTATAATAGGTGAAAATGAAACAACTTGATAGCATTAGACTTAATGAAATGTAAGTAGTGAGATCATCACGGGATATGAATAGTGTAATTGATTTAAATAGGAAGAAGAGGCTAGGATAAAACATATTTTATGCATAAGAGAGTGGAAGGATAAAATTAAGTCTAGGTAATATACGCAGATTCCTGTGAGAGGTAAGAGCCTATGTGAGACCCCGCAGGGCATAGCCCGAGGTAGGCAAAGAACGTCACGTCCTGTGACAAAGCCTGCATTTGCACGTCCTGTGCATCGAGGCTCACTGCTCGCTCGCGGAAAGCGAAGTATATTTCTGAAACAGTTAGTTTATCAACCCACATTTATGTATGAAAATAGGTTTGTCTTAGTCTCTTTTTTAAACACTAATATGTTTGTTTGTGCAATTTTTGGTAAAAATGAAAGGAGGAAGTAAATGTATATTATTCTTGTTATGTTGATTGGATATTTATTTGGTTGTATTAATGGTTCACAACTAATTGGCAGAATGAAGCAAGTTAACATTCAAGCAAGTGGCTCTAAAAATCCTGGTGCATCGAACGCAGCGTTATTATTAGGTTGGCGTGCAGGTGCATTTGTCGCTTTTGTCGATGTGTTTAAAGCAATTATATCCTTTTTACTTGTTGCTATTATATTACACAAATACAATGTGCTATTTGAAACACAAATTGTTATCCTATATTTGAATGCATTATTTGTTATTATTGGTCATAATTTTCCGCTAACAATGAATTTTTAAGGTGGGAAAGGGACAGCAGCCTTTTTAGGTTTCTTACTTTGTTTAGACTGGCAATTTACATTTGTCGCATTTACTATTTTCTTATTTGGTGCTCTTATTACAAAGTATTTCGTAATCGGGACATTTAGTGCTTATGTATCATTTGTTTTATATACATTAGCTAGTTTTGGTCGAGGACCATTTTTAATCGCAATTTTATTTATTATATTATTTTTAATTAGTCATATGGAAAACTTCAAACGAATGATGAGTAAAGAAGAGATGAAAGTTTCGGCATTGTTTCGTAGAGAAGCAAGTTAAAAGTAAATTAGGTGTGTGACATGGTGGATTTCATTATTTGGTTTAGTATAATCGTATTGTTTATCGCTAGCTTTATTAGTTTAGTCGTTCCCATCATACCAGGTGTTTTGTTATTGTGGGGGGCTTTCTTTCTTTATCATTTCACTTTACCGAATGATGGTTTGTCTATTTGGTTTTGGATTGCGATGACTATTTTTACGATTGTTTTATTTATTGCAGATTTTGTGGCGAATCATTATTTTATTCAAAAGTTCGGTGGTTCGAAAAGAAGTCAATGGGGTGCAATTATCGGTGTGTTTATTGGTGCATTTATCTATCCACCAATCGGCTTGTTAGTTGTACCATTTCTAATTGTATTCATTATCGAACTATCTTATCGAAAAGCAGTGAAAGATTCTTTATTAGCTGCCACAGGAGCAGTCGCAGGGTTTTTAAGTAGTACGATTGCGAAAATAATTATTCAGCTAATTATGATTGTATGGTTTATTGTCGATATATTATTGTAAGAGCTTATGGGAGATATCTTGTAAGCTTTTTTTATACATTTTTTTAAGAGGTAAAATATAATCAGAACAATCTAACTTATGGTATCGTTATTTTTCCTATGATACAATTATGACGTAATAATAAAGTTATACTAATTGATTGAAAAGAAGGGATCCAATTATGAATAAACCATCTCGAGTGCTCACTATTGCAGGTTCTGCTGCAGGGGGGAGTGCAGGTATCCAAGCAGATTTAAAAACATTTCAAGAACTAGACGTATATGGTATGAGTGTTGTTACAGCTATTGTTGGGCGACATCCAGAAACAGATCAAAACGTTCATCCACAAACGATGGAAGCTATCGAAGCACAATTTGCTACAGCGCAAGCACAAGTTGGTTTTGATGCAATGAAAACTGGGATGCTTTTTTCAAAAGAAGTTATCGAGCGTGCTGCTACTTTGATTAAAGAAGCGGATATTGCACACATTGTAGTTGATCCTGTGATGGTCGGGAAGTTAGATTCAAAATTATTGAAAGATGATGCTATCCAAGCCTTAAAAGAAGAATTAATTCCGCTTTCTACTGTCATTACACCAAATATGACGGAAGCATCTATTTTATTAGATGATCGTCCATTAGAAACGGTTGATGACTTAAAACAAGCTGCAATTGATTTACATGAACTTGGACCGTCTTATGTATTAGTAAAAGGTGGTCGCTTAACTGGTCCAGCTGTAGACGTCTTATATGAAGGAACGACAATTACAACATTTGAAGCACCACGAATTGATACGGTTAATACAAGTGGAGCAGGGTGTACCTATTCAGCCGCAATTGCAGCATATTTAGCAAAAGGTAAATCGATTCATGATGCAGTTTTATTAGCAAAAAGTTTTATCACGACAGCAATTGAACATAGTTTTACATATACAAATCAAGTTGGACCGACGTATCATGCCGCAGAAAGAAAGTATGGAGAAGCATATAAAATTAAAGAAGTAACAGAAACAATATAAATAGGGGGCGACAAAATGAAACGAGCACTAATTAATTTAGATTATACGTATGATTTTGTAGCAGAAGATGGGAAGTTAACTTGTGGTGTACCAGGACAAGCAATTGAAGAAGCAATTGTTTCGATTACGGAATCTTTTCTAAATGCAGGTGATTATGTCACGTTTGGTATTGATGCTCACGAAGAAGGTGATGCATTACATCCAGAGTCAGCTTTGTTTCCACCTCATAATATTGTCGGGACAAAAGGGATGGAATTATACGGAAGTTTACAAACACTTTATGAACAGCATCAACATAAAGATAATCTCTTTTATTTTGAAAAAACTCGTTATAGTGCATTTGCAGGAACTAATCTAGAATTAAAATTACGTGAACGTCATATTACTGAAGTACACATTGTTGGCGTTTGTACGGACATTTGCGTTTTACACACTGCTGTTGATGCTTATAATAAAGGATTCGATATTGTCATCCATAAGCAGGCTGTAGCTAGCTTTAATCCAGTTGGACATGAGTGGGCATTAGAACACTTTGAACGGACGTTAGGCGCTAAAATTGTCTAAACGTTCGGAAATAATCGCAAAAAGACTAAAAATGCTTGTAAATTCATTGACAATATAGTCGAATTTGCTATGATAAAGAAGTAAAATCTGAAACATATTCGACAAAGTTACAGCATAAAAAAGGCATAAAAATAAAGGATGAACGTAGCAGTATGTTCACTCGTCAATGTGCGTTAAACATAACCTAACCTAATTGTTACGCCAAAAAGATGAAAAAAGGGTGGGCGCTACATAAAGCTTTTTACACCTGAATGAAAAACGGGGTAAAAAGTTATTATTATTTTGTTCGTCGTTATTAAAGTGTCAGTCTATTGTGAATTTGGTGCTTGTTTCAGATACAATGCGGATTATAGGGAAGAGTTTTTAACTAAACCCTATGTAAAAAAATAGAATTCGACCAAGTGAAAGCAGAGGGGAAAAAAGTGTTCAAAATTTTAATTAGTGATCCTTTAAGTGAAGATGGTATTTATCCATTAAGAGAAGCAGACAATCTAGAAATTGATGTCGACACAGGACTAGAGCCAGACGAATTATTAAAAAAAATCGAGCAATACGATGGGTTATTAGTACGTAGCCAAACACAAGTTACTCGTGAAGTAATTGAGAAAGCGCACAATTTAAAAGTAATTGGACGTGCAGGAGTTGGAGTAGATAATATCGACTTAGATGCAGCGACAGAAAATGGAATTATCGTCGTAAATGCTCCGGATGGCAATACAAACTCAGCTGCTGAGCATACGATGGCGATGTTGATGTCATTAGCAAGAAACATCCCACAAGCATACATGTCGATTCAAGAGAAGAAATGGGATCGTAAATCTTATGTAGGAGTAGAATTACGAGATAAAACATTAGGTATTGTCGGTTTAGGTCGTATCGGTGCAGAAGTAGCTCGTCGTGCAAAGGGTCAACGTATGAACGTAATCGCATATGATCCATTTTTCACACAAGAACAAGCTGATGCAATGGGAATTGGCTTTGGAACCTTTGAAGAAGTGATTGAGGCAGGCGATTTTATTACTGTTCATACACCTCTTTTAAAAGAAACACGTCATATTATTAATAAAGAGGCATTTGATCAAATGAAAGACGGTGTACGCATCATTAACTGTGCACGTGGTGGAATCATTGATGAAGATGCTTTATACGATGCTGTAGTTGACGGAAAAGTTGCTGGAGCTGCTTTAGACGTATTTGAAAAAGAACCAGCAATTGATCACAAAGTATTAACATTAAACGAAGTAATTGCAACACCTCACTTAGGAGCTAGTACAGTAGAAGCTCAAGAAAATGTTGCAATTGATGTGAGCCATGATGTTGTTCGTATTTTATCAGGTGGTTTAGCGCGTAACCCTGTGAACATCCCTTCAGTTCCAAGAGAAATTATGCGTAAGATTGAACCATATTTCTACCTGTCTGAAAAGCTTGGTCAATTTTTAGCACAATTAGAACCAGGTGGCGTTGAAGAAATTAACATTAATTATGCAGGTGATTTAACGGCGTTAGAAATTGCTCCATTAACACAAAATACGTTAAAAGGATTGCTAAGTCGTTATTTAGGCACACGTGTTAATAATGTTAATGCTGCTTATTTAGCAGAACGTCGTGGTATTACGGTACACGAGAAGAAAACATCAGCAGCACGTGGTTTTACTAACTTAATGACAGTTGAGTTTGTAACAAAATCAGGCACGCGAAGAGTGTCAGGAACGTTATTAAACGGCCTTGGCTCACGTATTGTAAAAGTTGATGATTACAGTATGGACGTCATTCCAGAAGGTCATTTAATCTTAGTTCACCACCAAGATAAACCTGGTGCGATTGGACAAGTTGGTAACTTATTAGCACAACAAGACGTAAACATTGCAGCGATGCAAGTAGGTCGTCAAGATGTCGGTGGAAGTGCAATTATGATGTTAACAATCGATCGCCAATTAACAGATGAAGAGCTTGAACTAATGCGAGAAATTCAAGGCTTCGAACGTGTAACACCAGTAAATTTATAAAAGATAAAAAGTCAGTATTTCCTTTGTGGAATACTGACTTTTTTATGTTACTGTATTTATAATTAGAGCGGATATTTTATTAGGGAGTTTTGATAAATTTTGGAACGATGCTTAATCTAGTAATTTAGATAATGATAAGAATATTTAAAAAACACTTGCATTTTAATAAAATATATCATACTATATTTAAAACAGAGTAATTTGATGGGAATAGTTATTTTTGAGGAGGTTTGCATTATAAAGGTAATGATAAACGTAGAGAATATTTATAAAACATTCAAACAGAAAAAGGAAGTTTATCATGTGTTAAATGATATTTCCATTGATGTGCGAGCAGGGGAAATTGTGACTTTATTAGGAGAGAGTGGTTGTGGGAAAAGCACACTATTACACGCAGTTGGAGGTTTTATACTTCCGGATAAAGGATCAATTTATATTAATGAACGATTAGTACAAAAGCCGCAAAGGGATTGTGTTATGCTGTTTCAGCAACTTAATTTGTTACCATGGAATGATGCCTTATCTAATGTAGAGCTTGGGTTGAAAGCAGATAAAAAAATAAAAAGAGAATTAGCAAAGCAGGCATTAGCGTTTGTTGGACTAAATGAATATCATCATGCATATCCTCATGAATTATCGGGTGGGATGCAACAAAGGGTAGCTATTGCCCGAGCATTTGCAATGAAGCCGAAGGTAATTTTAATGGATGAACCATTTGCGGCTTTAGATTCGTTTAATCGTTATCACTTACAAGATGAGCTAATCCGTCTACAGAAACATGAAAATCTATCTATATTATTAGTGACACATGATATTGATGAAGCAATTTATTTATCTGATCGAATTTATATTATGAGTGCTAAACCTGGAGAGGTTTTCGCTGAAATGTCTATTGAACTAGCAAAGCCACGAATACGTACTCATCAAGATTTTCAATATTATCGTAGAAAACTATTAGAAAAGTTTAAATTAAGTCAATCAGAACGAAAACCAGAATACTATATATAACTATAGTTGGGGGGGAAGTAAAACCTTGAAGAAAAACAGTATATATATGCTCATCTTATTGTTACTGTTAGTTAATGTTGGTTGTAGTGCAGATAGAAATAATATAAAAGATCAAGCATCAGTCATAAAGATAGGTTACCTTCCAATAACACACGCAGCTCCATTGTTTGTACAAAAACAACAGTTAGAACAAAGCCACCCAGAGTATAATATAGAATTAATTAAATTTGGTACATGGCCAGATTTGATGGATGCTTTAAATACGGGAAGAATTGATGGGGCTTCTGTATTGATTCAACTAGCAATGAAGGCAATGGAGAAAGGAATAGATTTAAGTGCAGTAGCTTTAGGTCATGAAGACGGAAATGTTCTTATAGCTGATCGAGAGATTGAGACTATCCAAGAAATGAAAGATCAGTCTATTGCTATCCCTCATATTTATTCAACACAACATCTCTTGGTCGCGGAGTTATTAAGATTGGAAGATATGGAATATGATGATATAGATATTGTAGAATTACCGCCAGCTGAAATGCCAGTAGCTTTATCTGAAGGACGGATTAGCGGATATGTAGTAGCTGAACCATTCGGTGCTTTAGGTGTCAAATTAGGCATCGGGGATGTACTCACTTCTTCTGAGGAGTTGTGGCCTAACTCTTATTGTTGTGTACTCGTTTTAAGAGATGACTTTATTACAAGTAACATGGAGTTATCAGAGACGTTTGTGACGGACTATGTGAAAGCAGGGGTGCGAGCCAATGAGAAGGATGATAGGCTATACAATGCTTTGCTAGAATATGTAAAAGTAGAAGAGTCAACACTCGATTTATCACTTGAATGGATTACGTTCGATGACTTATATATGGAAAAGGAAGCTTATAACGACATCTATCATCAAGTGCTTGAACTTAATTTGATGCAGACACCCCCAACTTATGATGAGTTTGTGAATCGGGCATTAATGGATAGGACGAAGATAAGATGAATATCATTTTAAAATTTAAAAATATTTGGTTAGCAATTATTATATTAATTTTACTATGGCAAAGTCTTGTTTATATAGGTGGTTATGAAGAGGCGTTGTTACCTCAACCGTTAACAGTATTACAAGCGTTGCTTGAACTGTTGCATAGTGGGGCATTGTACATTCATGTGCAAGCTAGTTTATATCGCTTTATTGTTGGATACTTTCTAGCGGCAATACCTGCTATATTCTTTGGAGTTTTATTAGGAAGAACTAAAAGATTATGGGCAGTTGCTTCACCAATTGTACAACTGCTAAGACCTATTTCTCCGGTTGCATGGTCACCGTTTATTGTATTGTGGTTTGGAATTGGTGATATGCCTGCAATAATAATAATAAGTATTGCAACATTTTTTCCAGTTTTAATCTCGACAGTGAAAGGGATGCAGAGTGTAGATATCCATTACTTAAAAATTGCAGAAAATTTTGAGTTTAATAAATGGATATTATTTAAAAAGATATTGTTTCCAGCAGCGTTACCTTCAATAGTAGGTGGATTGCATATAGCTGTTGGAACGGCTTGGATCTTTTTAGTTGCAGGGGAGATGATAGGAGCGCAATCAGGGTTAGGTTATTTAATTGTTGATGCTAGAAACACTCTAGACCTTGATTATGTATTAGCCGGAATTATTGTTATTGGTATATTGGGTTTTTTATTGGACTACTTAATTACTCTAATTGAAAAAGTAGTAAAGAAATATAGTGGTCATTATGTGTAATAAAAATGAAAAGGATGGATAAAAATGAGTTTAATTTTATTTGAAACTATTTGCTCATTGAAAGAGCAAAGTCAAGAACAGATTGAGAACAACTTATCAACATTGAAGGCAGGGTTATCTAACCAAGGAGATGCTTTAATCGAAGTGCAATTTGCGCAGGACTATCACTCTGCCTTTATCATTGTTGAATCATCTGATGAAAAGATTGCAGCAAAAACTATAGAGGATAATAACTTTAAGGTCACATTAACAAAAGAAGTACGATTAATCGGTGAAGATGTAGAAAAGGTAAAACAACAAAATGATGTTGTAAATTATTTAGTGGAGTGGAATCTACCAGAAAATTTAACGATGGAGCAATATTTACAACGGAAACAACAAAACTCCGCATATTATGAAGAAGTACCTGAAGTTGATTTTGCTCGTACGTATGTATGTGAAGATATGACTAAATGTTTATGCTTTTACGAAGCCCCAGATGTTGAAGCTGTTAAGCGGGCTCGTGAAGCGGTAAAGGCACCAATTGATGCGATAACTGAATTGGGGAATAATGTAAAGGAGTGAAATGATGTCAGAACAAGCTAGCCTAAATAATGTGAAGTTACATCAATTATTAGATAAGTATTTGGTACCTTATGTTAAAAAGATTGATCAAGAAGCGCATTATGCTGAAAGTTATTTGCAAAAGTTGGGTGAAGCTGGATATTTTACGATAACGAATAAGACCCAATCTGGTATCTTACTACAACGTACATGGCTCGTAGAAGAAACGGCGAAGGTATGTATGACAACTGCATTTTGCTTGTGGTGTCATTTGGCATCTATTACGTATATAACCCATTCAAATAATACACATTTACAACAAAATATATTACCTAAATTAATCAGTGGGAAGTTAATTGCAGCAACAGGTTTATCTAATCCGTTAAAAGCTTTTGCTCAATTAGAAAGAAATCATCTGACGGCAACTAAAGTGGCAGGAGGCTATGTTATTAATGGTTGCTTACCAGCTGTCTCTAATATAGAGCAAGACCATGGATTGGCATTTATTGCAAATGTTAGCGAAGAAGAATCGATTATGTTTTTAACGATGTGTAACGTTCATGGATTAACGCTCCAACAGCATAAAAATTTTTTCGGATTAAATGGAAGTGCAACGTATCGCTGCAATTTTGAAGATGTATTTGTTTCAAATGAAAATATCATTGCCAATAAAGCGTTTGAATTTATCCAACAAGTGCGTGCTGAATTCGTATCTTATCAAATTCCATTAGGATTAGGGGTCATTGCAGCAAGTGTTAAAGAAATCGAAGCGGCATTATCAGGAAATGATGGGATTAATAAAAGTCTTCGAGTTCAGCCATCTATGTTAAATGAGCGCTATCACACGTTGCGGGATACTTATCGACAGCTCATTCAAAAAGAAACTATACCTTGGAATCAAATTATTCAAATCAGATTAGAAGTAGCTTATTTAACATTAGATGCTGTGCAAGCAGGTATGATTCATAGCGGTGGAGCCGGATATATTAAAACGAGTCATTTTGCTCGTAGGTTACGTGAGGCGTATTTCATCGTTAATTTAACTCCAACAGTAAAGCATCTGGAAAAAATTATAAAAGTACCTGCTTAATTCAGATAAGCAATACTAAAGTAGTCAAAAGAAAGTGATACTAATTGATACTTCGTTGTCATTAGTATCACTTTCACTTATTCTACATAACTTATAAAAAGGCTGTTAAGTACAACATGCCTAGCTTGACTTTATGTAACAGTACATATATATTAACAATATAATATTGAAACGTAGAAGCAAACGAGTATAATAATTAACGCTTATACAGAGAGGAAATAATGCTGAGAATTTCCAAAGCACATTATTTAGAACCTACTTGCTGAGTTCGCAAAGTCTATTGTTTAAGATTTTTGTGCGGTTACTACCGTTAACAAGTTAAGTGTACATTAGGGCAATACTAATGTAAACAAGGGTGGTACCACCAAAACCTCGGTCCCTTATTGGATTTGAGGATATTTTTATGCTTATTTATCCGTATTAGTATTTATTTATAGGATAAGATTAAATATAAGATTGGAGCTGTTTTTATGAGTAAGAAAAAACAATTTGTTGAAAGCATTACGGAAATGGAAGAAGATTTCGCACAGTGGTATACAGACGTCGTGAAACAAGCAGAGCTAGTCGATTATGGCCCAGTTCGAGGTACGATGATTATTGAACCATATGGATTTGCAATGTGGGAGCATATTCGTGATGAACTAGACCGTCAAATTAAGGAAACAGGTCATAAGAACGTTTCTTTCCCATTATTCATTCCTGAAAGTCTATTACAAAAAGAAAAAGACCACGTAGAAGGTTTTGCACCTGAAGTAGCATGGGTTACACATGGTGGAGAAGAAGAGTTGGGAGAAAGAATTTGTGTGCGTCCAACGTCGGAAGTTTTATTCTGTAATTACTATTCAGATAAAATTAATTCATATCGTGATTTGCCAAAGTTATATAACCAATGGAGTAATGTCGTTCGTTGGGAAAAAACAACGCGTCCATTTTTACGTTCTTTAGAATTTTTATGGCAAGAAGGACACACAGCGCATGCAACACATGAAGAAGCAGAAGCAGAAACAGCAAAAATGTTAGACGTATATGCAGATGTTGTGGAAAATTATTTAGCTATCCCTGTCATTAAAGGTCGTAAAACAGATATGGAAAAATTTGCTGGAGCTAATTACACATTAACAATTGAAACGTTAATGCATGACGGGCAAGCACTACAAGCAGGAACGTCGCATTTATTCGGTACAGGATTTGCTGAAGCGTTCGATATAACGTATTTAGATAAAGAAGGGAAGCAACAATACGTTCATCAAACGTCCTGGGGTATTACGACACGCCTAATTGGAGCGCTTATTATGGTGCATGGAGATAATCGTGGTTTAGTTGTTCCACCTAGAATTGCTCCAACACAAGCGATGATTGTTCCAATTGCACAGCATAAAGAAGGCGTATTAGATAAAGCATATGACTTACGGGATCAGCTAGCCTCAGTTGCTCGGGTTGATATTGATGCGAGTGATAAAATGCCAGGTTGGAAATTTAACGAATGTGAAATGAAAGGTTATCCTGTTCGTATTGAAATTGGCCCAAGAGATATCGAGAAAAATCAAGTCGTAATCGCTCGCCGAGATAACGGTGAGAAAGAGTTTGTCTCACTAGATGATATTGAAACAAGATTACCTGAACTATTAGAAGAAATTCAGGCAAACTTATTTAATCAAGCGTATGAACATCGTGCAACAAAGACATCGATTGTGAAAAATATGGATGAATTAACAACAGCGTTAAAAGAGAATCCAGGGTTTATGAAAGCAATGTGGTGTGGCGACGAAGCGTGTGAAGAGAAAATTAAAGAAGATACATCTGTTACATCAAGATGTATTCCATTTGAACAAGAAAAGGTATCAGATACTTGTCTCTGCTGTGGAAAAGAAGCAAAAGAATTAGTTTACTGGGCACGCGCATATTAATTAATACAAACATTGTCTAAATAATATTTAGGCAATGTTTTTTGTTTAGAACTAAACAATTATAAATAAATGAAAAAATAAACCGAGTATTCTGAATCATTTTCAAAAATAAGACAAAATTCATGGTATTTTATAGTATAATAATATCAATTCAGTGGAATAAAGTGGCACTTTTTTATATAATGTAAAGTAACAGCATGAACATAACATCATGTAAATAATTGGTTGATTTCGTTAATTGACAAGGATAAATACCTAGGGATGTCGTATATGTTAACAGAGCTATTTTAATATGTACGGTAAGGGGAGGGGTTGGCTAAATGGAGCCAGACTACAAGGGGATAGCGTCTAATCAAGTTGAAATGAAAAGTATTATTTACTATGAAGTTGATGAAATCATAACGAAGTATGATGAACAAATGTTTCATTATTTAAAAAAACGAGATTATCAATACTGTGAACAAACGTTATCGAATTTTTGTTTTGAATTATTGGAACTATCTGATATAGAACAAGTATTTATTTCTAGAACCTTTTTTGTAAGTATTATTACTGATATTATTCGGATTCAACAACGCCGTGGTCGTTTACACCCAAGAAATTTATCATTTGCTTATGAGTTAATTGCAGAAATAGAAAAATGGGAAAACATTTCAGAGTTCATTTTAAATAGCACGTATTATATAGAACAATTACGAACACATGTGTTAACAGATTATCTTGTAGCGATTGATTGTACACATATGACAAAAGCGTTAGAATTAATTGATTTATATTTAGAGGAAGATTTTTTGACAGTAAATTACTTAGCATTAGAATTAAAAATATCGACGACACATTTGACTAATTTATTTAAATTAAAAATTGGGGAACCTGTATCAGAATACATTACAAGAAGAAAGCTAAATGAAATTATCTTTGAAATGACTTATACATCCAAATCTTTAAAAGAAATACGGGAAAAATATGGTTACTTAAATCACAGCCACTTTATCCAACAATTTAAAAAAACCTTTGGAAAGACGCCCCTGCAGTACAGACAGCATATAAATGAAAATTAAAGAAAAGAAGCTCTTACTCCTATTATTAGTGAGAGCTTCTTTTTCAATTGAGGAAACGTGATTGATCTTGTTTAGATGGAAGGCTACATGCGTTTGTCTTGCCGAACCAATCATATCTATGTGTAGCAACAAATCGATAAATATAGTCCCGGATAGGTCGTGGGATGAAGATGGCAGTATATAATAGCGGATATAAATGATGTAGATGAAGTGTGATCTTTAAAATAGCACTAGACTGTGTAAAATAGCTTTCGTTATCAATTAAAACAATACTATCTGTGTCTGACGGAAGTTTGTGGTGTTTTAATAAGGTTTGCCCGATATCACTTTGCAAAGAAGCAAAAGAAAAGACAATATCGGGATCGCGTTTAATAATAAATTGTACGCTCCTATTACAAAAATGACAGTCACCATCAAATAATATAATTTTTTTCTTCATTTATAATCACCTTTATAAAAAAGGCTCGGACTAAAAGAGGTAAAAGCAACAATCGATTTATTTAAGAAATGTAAATCATTGTTGGTGTTCCCACTTTTGTCCCAGCCTAATTATTTATGCGTTTTGCTTAATATCTTCTTCTAGTTTTGCTAAGCGTTCTGCGACGTCTTCTTCGGTTAAGTTATGCTCAATCACATAACGGTTTCTTGACGTTCTACGACATGCGTCTGTACAACCACGTAAATATTTATGTTCATTTTCCTCAGAACATAAAATTTGTTCATTACATACTGGATCTGCACAGTTAACATAACGTTCACACGGTGTACCGTCAAAGTGATCAACACCAATTACAACGTGTTCTGTATGGTTAATTGGTACAGTAAGACGATTATCGAAAACATAACACAAGCCGTCCCATAGTTTACCTTGTACTTCTGGGTCTTGACCATAAGAAACAATTCCACCTTCTAACTGAGCGACGTCTTCGAATCCTTCTTCCATTAACCAACCAGTAAACTTCTCACAACGAATACCACCAGTACAATATGTTAGCACTCGTTTACCTTCTAACATTTCGCGATTTTCCTCGACCCATTCAGGTAATTCTCTAAATGAGCGAATATCAGGACGAATGGCACCACGGAAATGACCGACATCATATTCATAATCGTTACGAGTATCTAAGATGACCGTATCTTCTTCCTGCATTGCTTCATAAAACTCTTTCGGATCTAAATAAGTACCTGTTAAGTCTTGTGGATCAATTGGGTTTTCCAAACGTAACGTAACTAGCTCCTCGCGTGGGCGTACGTGCATCTTTTTAAATGCATGTCCGTCATGTTCATCGATTTTAAATACAGTGTCATGAAAACGTTCATCTTCTTGCATTGCTTTCATATAAGCTGCTGTTTGTTCAATTGTTCCTGAAACTGTTCCATTAATTCCATTATGGGCGACTAAAATACGTCCTTTTAGTTCTAAATCTTTACAAAATTGTAAATGATCCTCAGCAAACTGTTCGTAATCATCGATATCTACAAAATTGTAATAAAGTAAAACTTGATACTTTTCCATTGTTACCACCTCTGTTTTATATTTACAAGATATAATTATTGGAGGTTATTTTTTATATGCTTGCAACTATTGATTGTATCATTAAATGAACGTACAAACTAGAAAATACATTTAGTAAAAGCTAATTGCTTATGTTTATCTCAATATGTATTTACTAACTCCGACTAGTTCTGTATAGTATAGATATTATACAAGAATGGGGGGGTATATTATGGAGCAAAAGCGAGAACAGTGGACATCGAAATTCACTTTTATACTAGCTTCTGCAGGTGCTGCTATTGGATTAGGTGCTATTTGGAAATTCCCTTATGTAGCAGGCATGAGTGGTGGGGGAGCTTTTTTTCTGTTTTTTGTTATATTTACTTTACTAATCGGATTACCGATGTTGATTACAGAGTATATTATTGGGCGTGGAACCGGGAAGGAAGCGGTTAGCGCATATAAAAAGATTGCTCCAAATAGTTTCTGGATTTGGATAGGACGTTTAGGTGTCCTAGGTTGTTTTTTACTACTAACTTTCTACAGTGTTGTTGGTGGTTGGGTACTTATTTATAGTGCAATGAGTGTAACTGGTAATATAATAAGCTCTGGAACAGATTATGGAGCATTGTTCGGTCAAGTAACTGGTGATGCATCGATTACGTTATTAGGATTAGCTATCTTTACTATTTTAAATGTGATCGTTATTGCTTTAGGTGTTAAAAATGGAATTGAGCGTGCAAACAAGTTTATGATGCCGCTATTATTTATTTTCTTTATTATACTTGTCGCTCGTGCTTTAACGTTAGATGGAGCAATGGAAGGAGTTGCATTCTTTTTAAAGCCTGATTTTTCGAGTATTACAGGAGAATCTTTGCTCTATGCATTAGGACAATCATTCTTTTCATTAGCTGTAGGTTTTTCATGTATGGTGACGTACAGTTCATATTTAGAAAAAGATATTAACTTAACATCGTCGGCAGGAGCAGTTGTCAGTATGAACTTATTTGTTTCTTTATTAGCAGGATTAGCTGTGTTCCCGGTTGTTTTTGCTTTTGGACTAGAGCCGACAGAAGGTCCGCCATTATTGTTCATTGTATTACCTGAAGCATTTGCTCAGTTGCCCTTTGGCAGTATGTTTTTAGCAGCATTTTTGTTATTATTTTTATTTGCAATTTTTACATCGTCTTTCAGTTTATACGAAATAATTGTTGCCGCTTTTACAGCAAGTGGTCGTTATTCAAGAAAAGCTGTATCTTGGGTTTTAGGACTCATTTTATTTATTGTTGCGATTCCAGCAGCATTATCATCTAGCTCGCTTGAACATATTATAATTTTCGATAAAAGTATTTTTGATGCAACGGATTATTTAGTAAGTAATATTATGTTACCACTAGGTAGTTTACTTATCGCTATTTTTATTATTCATAAAGTGGATAAAACATTTGTGCGAGGTGAATATGCGATAGGTGGAAATGCAAACTTATATGCCGTTTGGCGCATGTTGATGACGTGGTTTGTCCCGGCTATTATTGTACTAGTGTTTTTAAATACGTTAGGTATTATCGGCTAGTTAGATGAGGAAAGTTAACTTAAGGAAACTATTCACATGTGAATCAATTTCATAATAATAGAATAATTCATTTGAAAATACTAACGATTACATTAAAAAAGAGAAGAAGATTCGTGTTTTTAATGGTAACTGAGTTTACTTGAACGAAAGCCGACTGACTTCTGCGGGAAAGGCATGAGCCTTTAGACCCCGTAGGAAGTGGTTTTCTTCCGAGAAGCTCAAGCCATGCCCACGGAAAGCAGCCGGGTGTAGTGAAAGGACACGATGCTATCATCAAACATAAAGTTCGTGTTTGCTGTACTAGAGATGAAATATATGATTGATTCATGTATATAATTGGCTTGAAAGATTTTGTCCGTATTTTCAAACTTTTACAATAAAGCTTGCTATTCCCTTGCATTTTCTGAATAAAAGGGTTATGCTAATAATTAGCAAATGGAAATTGAAGTGGTAATACTTTACGATCTCTTTAACAAGTGGTGTAAAAGTATGAACTCAATTACTTTGCACGATATTGTATAAGGAGGTCATTGAACATGATGACTGGTAAAGTTAAATGGTTTAACGCAGAAAAAGGTTTTGGATTTATCGAGCGTGAAGATGGCGACGATGTATTCGTACACTTCTCAGCAATCCAAGCTGAAGGTTTCAAAACGCTTGAAGAAGGTCAAGACGTTGAATTCGAAATTGTTGAAGGAGAGCGTGGACCACAAGCAGCAAACGTTTCTGCACTATAATTTAAAAACGTTCAAAAGACTTATCTCTCCGGAGGTAAGTCTTTTTTAGTTTTAAAATGAAGTTGATTCAAGTAAGTAAAGAATAACTTTACTAAAAGGGGGCTTTAAGTTGGACGAACGATTTGATTGGCAATCAGAAGTAATAAACACGTGGAATGACGGGGCACTTGATTGGGATCGACGTAGTGAAAAAATGTGGGAACGAGGCAGCAGGAAAAAGGTTATTCCATTTGTAGAATCCTATTTTCAGCCTAATGCCCATGTGTTAGATGTTGGATGTGGTAGTGGATATGGTTCATCAAAGTTACATGAATTAGGCTATGATGTAGTCGGTATTGATATATCGGATGAGATGGTGCGAATTGCTAAAGAAGCACGTCAGGAAGATGATATTGTTTTTCAACAAGCTGATGTGAATAACTTACCTTTTAAAGATGCGACATTTGATGCGCTATTATCAATCAATGTAATTGAGTGGACGAAAACACCTGCTAAAACATTGTCTGAAATGACACGGGTATTGAAACGTGACGGTTTGTTAAGTGTAGGTATTTTAGGTCCCACTGCTGGACCTCGCCAACATAGTTATGAACGAATATACGGAAAAGCAGTAGTCCAAAATACGATGATGCCATGGGAGTTTTTGCGATTAGCAAAAGAATACGGATATGAGTTAGTTGCGCAACAAGGAGTTTGGAAACGGGAAATGGGCGACATAAATCCTGACACATTGCCAATTAAATTACAACAAGCAATTTCTTTTATGTGGTTATTTATGTTACGAAAAAGCGATGCAAAATGATTGGAAGTGATTAAAATGAAAATGACAGAAAAAGATCAATACATTATCGATCAGTACAAACAGGATGAATCGATGATGGTTGTCATTTATGCACAATGGTGTGTGAATAATGATGTTGATGCAGTGGCATTATATCAACAAGCATATCCTGAACAACCTGTTAACAAAGAGTTAATACTAGCGATGAATGAAACGGTGGATAAGAAAGAGTCTGAAGAAATTTCAACAAGTCTTGTGCAACATGTATTGCAACTGTTTGGGAATGATGATTTAGCTTTTGTTATTCAAGAAGTAATGGATGAAAAAAGTAAGAAAAAAGACTAGGACAAAAACATATCTTATACATGAAAAAGTAGGAAAATAACACTAAGTGCAGGAAATATACGTAGACTCCTGCGGGAAAATCAGAGCCTATGTGAGACCCCCGCAGGGCATAGCCCCAGGGAGGTTCACTGCTCGCCCGCGGAAAGCGAGTATATTTCCGAAACGGTTAGTAAATCAACCTACATGCATGTAGGAAGACTGTTTTGTCCTAGTTTCTTTTTTATTCATAATATTTTAATAGACCATGGATACCAGTTTCTGCTTCCCCCATTGCGGCAAGCTTTTCATACATTTCTAATGCTAATTTTAAGCCAGGTGTATCTAAGTTCATTTCTTCAGCAGATTGTAAGGCAATTTTCATATCTTTAATATAATGTTTAACGGCAAAACCTGGTGCAAAATCACCTATGAGCATTCTTGGAGCATAGTTATCTAATGACCAACTTCCTGCAGCTCCAGTTGAAATGGAATCCAGCACGGAATCTGGGTTTAATCCGGCTTTTTTTATATAAATTAATGCTTCACATAAACCGACCATTGCAGGTGCGATTGAAATTTGATTGACCATTTTTGTATGTTGCCCTGCTCCAGCTTCTCCTTGATATACGATGTTTTTACCCATAATTTCAAAAATGGGATACATTTTTTCAAAAATAGCTTTATCTCCACCACACATAATAGCTAATGTGGCATTTTTTGCTCCAACATCACCACCAGAAACAGGTGCATCAAGCACATCTACCTTACTTTGTTTAGCTGCTTCGTATATGTCGACAGCTAAACGAGGACTAGAAGTAGTCATGTCAATTAAAGTTGTTCCTGCTCTAGCATTTGCTAAAATACCGTGTTCTCCTAAATATACTTCTTTTACATCTTCTGGAGTACCAATCATCGTAATAATAATATCCGTTTGTTTAGCAACATCTGCAACCGAATCTTGCCAAATTGCACCTTGTTCCATTAATTCGTTTGCTTTTTCTTTTGTTCTCGTGTAAACGAATACATTATAACCGGCACGTAATAAATGTTCTGCCATACTTTTCCCCATTACTCCAGTTCCAATCATGCCAATTGTTTCTTTTTGTGTCATTTGTCTCCCCCTCACTTTTTTATGTACGTTTAAATCATCCACATTATCCACATTTTAGCATACTATTTATCCTTAGTTAAAGTATCAATTAATAAAAGTCACACATAGTATAACTGATGTTAGGCGAAAAGTAATTTGTTCATAAAAGGAGGAACAATAACATTGCTATCAAAAGAGCAATTAGCACAGTTCAAACAAGTGTTGTTAGAAGATCAAAGAAAGGCAATTACACATATGGAAGGACATCTAGGTTTAGAACAATCACAAACAGATTCAGTAGGTGAGTTGTCTAGTTATGATAATCATCCAGGTGATTTAGCGACAGAAGTGTATGAAAGAGGAAAAGATTTAGCACTTTATAAAAATAAAGAACATGAGTTAGAAGCTATTAATGAAGCACTCCATGCTATTGAGGAAGGTACGTATGGGATTTGTCGTGAATGTAGTATGGATATTCCTTTAGAACGTCTCATTGCTATGCCAACAGCTGATACATGTGTAGAACATGCAGATGACAAATTAACTTTTGATAAACGACCAGTGGAAGAACAAGTTTATAGCACTCATATTAATCCTGAACGTCATGAAACAGAAACTGGTTATGATGCAGAAGATGCTTGGCAAGAAGTAAGTCGCTACGGTACGTCAGAAACACCATCTGATTTTTATGGTGATCGCGATAATTACAACGAGATGTATCCAAACCATGAAGAAAATGTCGGTTATGTAGAAGATGTAGAGCGTTATCCATCGACAGAATAAATTTTTTTTAGTAAATGAAGGTTATTTGATAAGGAAGAAGCGACTCATGTGATATACTAGTAACAGATTTTTTATACTATGAGGAGCGTTCATGCATGAATTTAAGAGAAGATGTCCGTAATATTGCAATTATTGCTCACGTTGACCATGGAAAAACAACGTTAGTAGACCAGTTACTAAAGTACTCAGGAACATTTAAGGATCATGAAGAAGTCGAATCACGAGCGATGGATTCAGATGATATAGAGAAAGAGCGTGGAATCACGATTTTATCAAAGAACACAGCAGTTCACCATCGTGATGCTACGATAAATATTTTAGATACACCAGGTCACGCTGACTTTGGTGGAGAAGTAGAAAGAATTATGAAAATGGTAAATGGTGTTATTTTAGTCGTTGACGCATATGAAGGAACGATGCCACAAACACGTTTTGTATTAAAGAAAGCGTTAGATGAAAAAATTAAACCAATTGTCGTGTTAAATAAAGTAGATCGACCAAATGCTCGACCTGATGAAGTCGTCGATGAAGTGTTAGATTTATTTATTGATTTAGGAGCAGATGATGATCAATTAGAGTTTCCGGTTCTTTATGCGTCTGCATTAAATGGAACGTCAGGTTATGAGCCAGATGAACAAAACGAAACGATGGATCCCATTTTAGATACGATTATGGAAACTATTCCATCTCCAGTTGATACGAGTGACGAGCCATTACAATTACAAGTTACGTTACTTGATTATAATGATTACGTCGGTAGAATCGGAGTTGGTCAAGTGGCTCGAGGAACGATTCGTCTTGGAGACCGTGTTGTTGTTATGAAGCAAGATGGTTCAGAGAAATCATTTCGAGTGACGAAACTATTCGGTTTTATTGGCTTAAAGCGAATTGAAATAAAAGAAGCAAAAGCTGGTGATATTGTCGCAGTATCTGGAATGGAAAAAATTAATATTGGAGAAACAATTTGTTCAGCCGATCATTTAGAAGCATTACCGATGTTGCACATTGATGAGCCGACATTACAAATGACGTTTCTAGTGAATAATAGTCCATTTGCAGGTAAAGAAGGTGACCATATTACGTCAGCTAAAATTCAAGAGCGTTTAGACACGCAATTGGAGACAGATGTTAGTTTACGTGTTGATCCAACTGATTCACCAGATGCTTGGGTCGTATCAGGACGTGGAGAGCTACATTTATCTGTTTTAATTGAAAATATGCGCCGCGAAGGTTTTGAATTACAAATTTCGAAACCACAAGTTATTATTAAAGAAATTGATGGTGTGAAATGTGAACCAGTTGAGCGCGTGCAAATCGATGTACCAGAAGAATATACTGGGACGATTATGGAATCAATCGGTGAGCGAAAAGGTGAAATGCTCGACATGGTCAATGATGGAAACGGGCAAGTACGTCTAACTTTCCAAGTGCCATCTAGAGGATTACTCGGCTATGCAACGGAGTTCATGTCACAAACACGTGGTTATGGAATATTAAATCACACATTTAGTGGTTATGAGCCAGTTGTGCAAGGGTATGTTGGCGGAAGACGACAAGGAGTACTCGTAGCGTTAGAAAATGGTAAAACATCGGCTTATGGTATATTGCATTTAGAAGATCGAGGAACAATTTTCCTAGAGCCTGGAGTCGACGTCTATGCTGGTATGATTGTTGGAGAGCATAATCGAGAAAATGATTTAACGGTTAACATTACTCGTGAAAAACATTTAACGAACATGCGAGCATCGACGAAAGACCAGACAGCGGTTATCCGTAAGGCACGAGATATGTCATTAGAAGAAGCGATTCAATATTTAAATGATGATGAGTATTGTGAAGTGACGCCTGATTCTATTCGTTTACGTAAGAAGATTTTAGATAAAGGTCAACGTGAACGAGAAGCTAAACGTACAAATCAATAAAAGAAAAAACCATCCAACTAGGTGGACGATAATCTCGTCTCAATTGGATGGTTTTTATAATGGAAAAACACTTTATTTCGTGAACGTATAATCTGTTTGCATTATCCATTCATGAATTTCATAACCGCGAGCACCTAATGTTATGTATGGATCTTGTTTTGCCCATTCATCGACCTCTTCTAATGATTCACCTTGATAAATAATGAGTCCTCCTGCGCCATCAGCTAATCGTCCAAATATAAAAATATGATTATTTTCACGCATTTTTTCGAGAAAATCTAAATGTTCTTGACGATATGTTGCACTTTTTTCCTCATCTTTCATCGGTAAAAATACAGCAAAGTATTTCATTCTTTTACCAGCTCCTTTATTTGTTAGGAATGTACTTAGTGAAATAGATAGCAAATGACAAGAGAATAAAAACAATCCCCCATGTCACAATTCCATTCCACCTAACATCAGAACGATATCCAACTATAATTGTGATAATACTTAATATGACAAAAAGTAAAGATAAATATCGTCTCATATTTGCCCATCCTTTTTAAATGACTACTTGTAATTTTACCATAAAAGTAGCAACTGTTAATATGATAATTGAAAAAGTCTATAATAAATTCATGTTGTTTAAATAAGGTCTATATGATTTTGTTAGACATATTTACTAATAAGCCTCGATATGGTTCAATGAACAGAGTAATAGTGAATATAATTTTGTACAAGAAAGGGATATATATGTCAAGTAAAGCAGCAGTAATACTTCAAGTATTAAAAATGGATAAAGATATCGGGTTAACATTAACGAATAATGAATTTTATGAAGAAATGCAAACAGTAGTAGAGGCAGACCCATTAATGGGGAAGGAAAATCAATTCACTCTATTCCCTTATAGTATTGTTGACAATGATGAAGATACTTCCGCTATGTTGGTACTGTTAATAAATCGTTTGAATAAGCCAATTCAGAGTGTTTCCTTTGATGTTACGTTAGGAAATAATGATGGAGAATATGTATGTAATAAAACAAATATCGACTTACCAGAAGCTTATTTAGGTGTACTTGAGACAGACGGAGTAGTACCTGTCTTTCTCCAAGTTGAAAAGAATGCGGCAGATGTTTTTTACACTTTAGATCCGAATGATATGTTACTAGAATTAGAGAATTTTCAAGCAGAATTTGTTAAGTAAAACAATTTTATAATCAAAAAAGTCACCTTGCTAATAATGTTGTACACGGTATAATCGAAGTACAAATAAGTTAAAAGAGGTGGAGTTATGCGAGAAGTTGTTATTGTAGATGGATGTAGAACAGCAGTAGGAAGAAGAAAAGGCGCGTTTGCCGATTATCGTGCAGATGAATTGTTTGCAGATGTGTTAAACGATTTAATGACACGGACGAAAGTGGACAAGTCAATTGTGGACGATGTTATTGCAGGTTGTGTCACACAAATTGGAGAACAAGCAATGAACGTAGCTAGAACGTCTTTACTAATTGCAGGTTTTTCCACATCTGTGCCTGGAGTAACCATTGATCGTCAGTGTGGTTCAAGTCAACAAGCTGTTCATTTTGCTGCTCAAGCGATCGCCTCAGGTGATATGGACATCGTCGTCGCAGGTGGTGTGGAAAGTATGACCAGAGCGCCAATGTTTGCAAATATCGGTGATACAAAACCTAGTAAAAAATTAACGGAAAAACATTCTATTGTTAATCAAGGTATTTCTGCTGAACTAATCGCGGAAAAATGGGGCTTCTCGCGCCAAGACTTAGATGAATACTCTTTACGAAGCCACGAACGTGCATTAGCGGCGATTGAACAGGGTTTTTATGAAGATGAAATTGTTCCAATTGAAGTTCAAGATGAATCAGGAAAAAAATATACATTCGATACAGATGAAGGCCCACGCAGGGAAACATCATTAGAAGCTTTGCAACAATTGAAGACAGTGTTTAAAGAAGATGGCGTTGTAACAGCGGGAAATGCTAGTCAAATGAGTGATGGAGCAAGTGCAGTATTATTAATGTCACGAGAAAAAGCAGAATCATTAGGTTTACAGCCAAAAGCACGCATTGTTGCTCGTACAGTGGTAGGCTCTGATCCGACACTTATGTTAACAGGGCCAATTGCAGCTACCGAAAAGGTTTTACAAAAAGCTGATCTCGCATTAGAAGATATGGATCTATATGAAGTGAATGAAGCTTTTGCATCTGTTCCACTAGCATGGCAACAAGAATTACAAGCAGACTCAAATAAACTAAACGTAAATGGAGGCGCCATTGCGTTAGGACATCCTCTTGGGGCAACGGGTACAAAGTTATTAGTTTCTTTAATAAATGAACTAGAACGTCGCAACGGAAGATATGGTTTATTAGCAATTTGTGAAGGTATGGGCATGGCAAATGCAACGATTATTGAAAAACTCTAAAAAAGTTCACATGCTAAATTTAGATATAAAAAAACGAGAGTTTCACAACATGTCGTGTGAAATTCCCGTTTTTTTCATTTATTATCGTCTTGGTCTGTTTTTATCTAAGTGAATAACGACACCGCGCGCATAGCGGATATTTTCTTCGTCTACTTGTCCTTCACGTTCTTCTTCCTGACGTCCCCATTTAAATGCAATAATTAACAATGCACAAGAATAGCTTGCTAATTGAGAAATTTTTAAAATACCACCAGCCGCTTGTTGGTCATATACAGCAGTAAATCCTGGTAAAATTGTTCCTGCCACTGCTTCGTACATCGGGAAATGTTCTGCTTGCACGACGACATAGAAGAAACCAATCGGCATTAAAATAACAGATGCTAAGAAAATATAAAAAGCACGTAATATATAACTTAATCCTTTGATCTCCGGTAGTGGATTAATAATAACAAACCACATGAAAATAGCTGAAATTAGTAAAATAACTTGTACGATAATCGTCGCAATAATACTTGTATGAATCATTTTGAAAACGGTAGGGATAAAATAAATCGATAACAACCCATTAAATGTAATCAGTGACATCCAAGGGTGGGATAAAAGCGTCACAATTAATTTCGTTTGATGATGCCATACGTATTGTCGTAATAAACCAGTCGGAATACTTAAAATGACTAATGGAAGAACGAGAAAATACGTTAGCGACATTTGTAACGTATGTACACTAAATAAATAATGCGTACCTATGACATCTACAGGCGTTGCTTTTATGATAAATAATGTAATCATTGCAGTAAAAAAGTACAAAGTTTGATTCCCACTCACTTCATAGAGTGGCGAACGAATAACTTTTACAATATAAAGCAAAATAATTAAGCCGATAAAAATAGCCCAGTGAAGTTTAAAAAGCGCATAAAGCGAATGATTTTCTAATAAAAAATCTAACAAAAGTTCATCACCACCACGTAAAGTAATCAATCTAGTACGATGTCATCTATATATAGTTTAGCAAAAGGAAGATGAACGACCAAACAAAACAGCGCCAAACTAACTTTATCAAAGGATTTGTTAGAAAAAGAAAGAGCAAAATAAGGTATATTCTATTGTATGGATCAATTCAGAAGAACACAGGCTAAGTACGCGACGTCCTGTCGCAACGCCTGCGCTAGCGCATCCTGCACGTCGGAGACCCCACAGGGCAAAAGCCCGAGGCAGGCAAAGAACGTCACGTCCTGTGACAAAGCCTGCACTTGCACGTCCTGTACTTCGAGGCTCACTGCTCGCCCGCGGAAAGCGGAGTATATTTCTGGAACGAATAATTTATCAATCTACATACATGTATGAAGCACGTCCTCTTCCAAGCAAGAAACAACCCATTTTTTTCCGTGTTACTAGAAAAAGCGTAGTAAAAAACCGAGAATAGCTAATCCAATGATAACAATCCATAAGATATTACCGAGCTTCTTTTTATCGATGTTGCTTTTTTTACTCCAACGATTAGGGTCAAACTGAATGTCGTCTGAATTCGAAGTCGTTTTATTACGCATTTTCATATAATTTTTAACCATGGAAAAAGGTTCTGCATTTTTTAAGATAATCGGCGCAATAGCAAATCCACCAATCGCTCCAAATATATGGGCAGCAATATTAATATTCGGTCTAACAAACGTCATAATCAAACCAATAACAAAGATTGTCATGACGATTTGAGCATTTCGCGGATCGATTAAATTTTTGCGATATAAGACCATGAAAATGTAAATACCGAACAATCCATAAATTGCACCAGAAGCACCTAAGTGGTACGTACTTGAATACATATCGATGACATATGTAGCGACATTAGCAAAAATCCCTGTTGCAAAATAAGCAATAATAAATTTAAAACGACCTAACATTTGTTCTAAAGCAGGACCAAATAAAACGAGTGAAAAAGAGTTGAAAACTACGTGCCCTAATCCACCATGTAAAAATATTGGGGTAATTAAACGCCAATATTGTCCATATGATACAGCTAAATTCTGCCCGATACCGAAATGGTAAAACCAGATTCCGATAAAGAAATTTAATGAATAAAGAATAAAGATACTTAAGTTTATAATAATGAGTATCGAAACTACTGGGTAAAACTGAATAAATTCTTTCACACTTCTTTCATTTCGTATAAACAAGGGAAATCTCCTCCAAATATAACATTGCAATCTAATATAGTCTTTCTCCGCGTTGAAGTCATGTATAATGATTATAACAAATAATGAGAGGTAAATGTTTATGATAAAAGGAATTGGCATTGATATTATAGAATTAGCAAGAATTAAGCAAAGTATGAATAAACAACAGCGCTTTGTAAAGCGTATTTTAACAGAGAAAGAATTAGAACATTATGACACACTACCGAATGAAAAACGACAAATAGAATATGTAGCAGGCCGCTTTGCAGCTAAAGAAGCAGTGGCAAAAGCAACAGGTCGAGGGATAGGAGAGTTAAGTTTTCAACATATTGAAATATTAGTTCAAGAAAGTGGTGCTCCTTATATGGCGGTACAAGGATATGAAGCGGATAAAATTCATGTATCTATATCACATAGCGAGCATTATGCGGTAGCTCAAGTTATTATTGAAACGTTATAAAAAGAACACCATCTATTTTGCATAAAGTAATAACTTGTCTCATATAGTTTTAGTGCAGGTGACAATGTAAGTATTTGTATCAATGATTCATATGCTTACTAACACTACGACTATACAAATATGAGATAAAGGGGATAGGTGGATGAAAAAGAAATGGAATTTATATGTGTTATTCATTGCTTGTAGTGCCATACTAATGTTAGTTGCAGGTTGTGGGGACAAATCACAAGATGCAGTTGTGAAGAAGATTGATCAAACATTAGCAGACTTAGACGGTTATAAAGCTGCAGCAGAAATGACAATGAACACAGGAAAAGAAGAAAGAAGTTATCAAGTAGATGTATGGTATAAAAAAGACGAAGAGGACTTTTATCGTGTTGGTTTAGCAGGTGAAGGCGAAGAGGAAGGCGATGAAGGGCAAGTCATTTTAAAAAATAAAGAAGGCGTATTTGTCCTAACTCCATCATTAAATAAAAGTTTTAAATTTCAAACGGACTGGCCTGGAAATAATAGTCAACCTTATTTATACCAATCGCTCGTAAATGATGTTCTCTCAGATAAGGAAGCGACATTTTCAGCGACAGATGATCATTATGTTTTTGCGACCAAAACAAATTATCAAAATAATACGCAACTACCGTATCAGGAAGTATATTTTGATAAAAAGACTTATGCTCCAATTGCTGTGAAAGTTTTAGATAAAGATAAAAATGTTTTAATAGAGGTAGCATTTGAACATCTTGATATGAAACCATCATTTGCAAAAGATGATTTTAATAGAGATGTAATTTTAGAAGAAACGTTAGCTGAAGCATCTGTAAGCAATGTTGAAGAGCAAAAAGAATTAGCAGTTACCTTTCCACTTGAAACGTTAGGCGCTGAGTTAGTTGAAAAGGAAGAGGTAGCTTTAGAAGATGGCGAACGAGTTATTATGACATTTAAAGGGGAGCGTAATTTCACCTTTATTCAAGAGAAACAAAACGCCTTACCTACAAGTGCCGCTGTCGAAGAAGTACAAGGCGAGCTCGTCCAAGTTGGGGACACGTTAGGTGCTTTGTCAGAGAATACAGTGGAATGGACAGATTCAGGTGTAAATTATTATCTCGCTAGTGATGATATGACTATGGAAGAATTGTTAGAAGTAGCTACAACGATGGATGGAAAAGAAGCGAAATAATCGTTGAATAGAAAAGCAGCCTTGTGAATAATACAAGAAGGCTGCTTTTTCCCACATGTAAATCGAAGCATATTTTATCGAAAGAGAGTTGATATAACCTATTTTATGAAGTAAAATTTTAACTATATAATATTTATCGATTGTCGCAGAAGGGGCTAATGATATGAACTATCGAAATACATGGGCTGAGATAAATATCGCAGCAATTAAACATAACATTCGACAATTAAAAGGTATTCTTCCTAACGGTCACAAAGCGATGATTGTTGTAAAAGCTAATGGCTATGGTCATGGAAGTGTTCAAGTAGCTCAAGCCGCTGTAGAAGAAGGCATTGATTTTTTAGTCGTCGCATTGTTAGAAGAAGCCGTTACATTAAGGCAAGCAGGGATTCATACACCGATTTTAGTTATCGGTAGAGTCGCCCCACAATATGCACATGTTGCAGCTCGACATAATATTACGTTAACCGTTTTTGATTTAGCCTGGATTAACGTAGTAGAACAGGAGCAGCTGAACAATCCATTATCCATTCATCTTGAATTTGAAACAGGGATGAACCGTACAGGAATTCGGACAAAAGAACAGTTAACTGAAATCGTTCATGCAGTTAAACGACAAAAGCAACTTAACATAACAGGTGCTTATATGCATTTCGCAACAGCTGATGAGATTGGCACAGAACAATATGATGCACAAAAAAACCACTACGAAACAATGTTACAGAAGTTAGTAAAGCTATATCCTGATCAACTTATCACTCATATTGGAAATAGTGCTGCAGGAATCCAATATCCAGAAGAAATGCTCCATTACACAAGATTTGGTGTAGCAACATATGGTTTGTATCCATCTAAAGCGATTAAAGCATTAGAAACAGTCGAGCTAGAACAAGCACTTTCTTTATACAGCGAATTAATCCAAGTAAAACAAATTAAAGCAGGAGATGCTGTCAGTTATGGAGCTACTTATCGAGCTGAAGCGGATGAATGGATTGGCACGATTCCAATTGGCTATGCAGATGGATGGCGCCGAAAGTTACAAAACTTCCACGTGTTAATTAATGGTAAAAAAATGCCTATTGTAGGTCGAATTTGTATGGACGTTATGATGGTAAAGCTAGATCAACCATATGAAGTAGGACAACAAGTAACCTTAATAGGAACAGACTATAAGCAGACAATTAGGATGGACGACGTCGCAGAATATTTAGAAACGATCAATTATGAAATACCATGCATGTTAACCGACAGAATACCCCGTTATTATGTATAAAGTGACATTTCGACAAAAGTGCTCTCGAAACCCTTTGCAATAAGGTTCGTGAAATGATAAACTAAAAGAAGAAAAAATAACAGGTCGCTGAATTTATCGGGGGTTGATGTTGTTGCCAAACAGTATGGAGGAATTTTTAATTCGATTACCAAAAAATCTTTTTATTGAGGTGGATGGAATGGCTAGGAATGAAGAAAAAAATATTGATGACATCATTTATCAAGCTACGAAAAAGTACATCCAATATAAAAAAGAAGTTCAATTAAAAGAATTATCTTTATTACATGAATCCATGCAAAAAGGATACGAAGATATGGCAAGAATTAACTTGCATCTATGTTCGGAAGCGTTTTTAGCTGAAGAGGAGGCTAAAATCACCTCAGACCGCAAAGTGATCGGGGTGTAGCGTTTGATAGTGCAAAGGGGCGAAGTATATTTCGCCGACCTGTCTCCTGTAGTCGGTTCTGAACAAGGTGGAGTACGTCCGGTACTCGTCATTCAAAATGATATCGGAAATCGCTTCAGTCCAACGATTATTGTTGCAGCAATTACAGCACAAATCCAAAAAGCAAAATTGCCAACACATGTCGAAATTAAAGCAGATGTACACGGATTTGAGCGCGATTCCGTCATTTTGTTAGAACAAATTAGAACATTAGATAAACAAAGATTAACGGATAAAATTACTAAATTAGATGATAAAATGATGAAGAAAATCGATCATGCATTAGAAATTAGTTTAGGTTTAGAGTTTAGTTCGTTATATAAAGATGAATAAAGGAAAATTATTTCAGTCTACATAACAAAGAAGAATGTTAATTAGAAAATACATACATAAAAAAGCAATGACATCAAGTTTAATTATGATGTCATTGCTTTTTAAATTGCTATTTTTTCTTTCTTGAACATAAATACGTTAATGCTGTAACAGTCGCAATAGTACCCACAACAACTTTTGGCGCAGTTTTTAACTTGTTATTTTCTGTGTACAATTTATCTTTAATAATTAAATTTAAATTTTGCGGACGTTCTGCCAAACGACGCATAAAGTAACCATACCAATCATCACCAAACGGAACATACGTGCAGAATAAATAGCCTTCCTTCGCTAATGATTCTTGCATATCAATCCTAAAACCATACAACATTTGAAATTCGAATGTCGATTTATCAATACCTTCTATCTCAACAAACCTTTTAACTTCATTAATTATATTGTGATCATGTGTAGCAATGGAAGTAAAGGCATCACCTTTTAAACGTTTCTTAACTATTTTTAAAAAATTTGCATCAATTTCTTCTTTAGTTTGATACGCAACTTCAGGACTTTCTTTATAAGCCCCTTTAACAATACGTAAACGTACATCACTTAAACGATCCACATCATCTTCCGCTTGGAAAAAGTAAGTTTGTATGACTGTACCAACATTTGAATAATCTTCTAATAAAGCATCTAAAACCCGCATTGTCTGTTCGTAATGTAAATAATCTTCTGTATCGATATTGATAAAAATATTATATTGACTAGCAGCATCTACAATTTCCTGCATGTTTGCTAAACAAAAAGCTTCATCAATATCTAAACCAAGTTGTGTCAGCTTAACTGATACATGGCAATCCACTTGTTCGGAATGGATTTTCTCAATAAGTAATAATATTTTTTCCTTCGCTGCAGTTGATTCCGATTTTTCAGTAACAAATTCTCCTAAATTATCCACAGTACAACTAATTCCTTTATTATTTAACTCTTTTACACTCGTAATTGCCTCATCTACATTAACACCGCCAACAAATTGTTCTGCACCAAGACGGAATCCCCATTTTTTAGCGCTTTCATTTAGTAACTCATTGTTTGATAATGCAATAAAGAAATCTCTCGTTAGATTAGCCATAATAATAACTTCCCTTCTACACATAATCGTAATATTGTAGACATTCTACAGTTACCTATATCATATCATGAAGCATGCATATCAAAGCGTAAAATGATGTCGAAAAACCGAAAAAAACAGCTATAATCACAACCTTGTTTATGATGTATAGATTGAACTTCTTTCGTTGTGAATCATCCATAATGAAACTTCCCTTTTTCCATTATTTAAAGTATAGATTTAAAATATTCATAATGAGTGTTTATATAGATTAAGTATATAGTCAAAATAAAGGCTTATTCATGTATTTTCAAAGACAACATGAATAAGTCCGCATGAGTCAAGATTTATCTATATTAAATCAATTTCATAATAGGATCATGTAATTAAAAACATGAACGTTTAGTTATCATATTTTATAATCATACGTGTTTAGCTTATGTCACTAAGTTTACTTGAATGAAAGCCGTCTGACTCTTGAGGCCATGCCCGCTAAAAAGCAGGCGGCTGTAATGAAAGTAAACGAGTCTATTATCAAACATAAAGTTCGTGTTTTTAATATTAAAATGAATGATGAAATTGATTCCTATCATATAAAGGTATAAGTCCTTTAAAAAGAGCCGAGAAATAATTCCATGATTTTATAGCTATAGTTATCCCTATCTATAGAAGGAAATAGTGTTTATATTAATGTTACCTAACTGATAGTTTGTTTTTAAGAGTAATGGAATATTCAATCTATAAGAACTTTTAAAAGATGATTTAAACTATATATAATGAAGGAACGGATAAATCGTAGTAAAAAAAGTTATCTGTAGCAAATAAAAAATAAAAAACAGATTAAAATAATTGACGATATGATAGGAGTCATGGTAGATTTAATACAGCTTCAAAAAAGGAAGCGGAAAACAATTTTATCTTTTTTAAAATAATTATATAAAAGTGTTGACAAGAAATGAAAGTTCCTGTATATTAGTTCTTGCTGCTGTGAATAATTGATTTATTTACACGGTAGTAAACAACAAGCACAAAAGAGTCATTCTATATTCCACAGTAGCTCAGTGGTAGAGCAATCGGCTGTTAACCGATCGGTCGTAGGTTCGAACCCTACCTGTGGAGCCATTGGAGAAGTACTCAAGAGGCTGAAGAGGCGCCCCTGCTAAGGGTGTAGGTCGGACTTATTCCGGCGCGAGGGTTCAAATCCCTCCTTCTCCGCCATAGACATACTTTATATGAAGGCCCCTTGGTCAAGCGGTTAAGACATCGCCCTTTCACGGCGGTAACACGGGTTCGAGTCCCGTAGGGGTCATCTTTTTTAATTTTTAAAGATTTTTAATAATGTTTACAGATTGGGCTATAGCCAAGCGGTAAGGCAACGGGTTTTGGTCCCGTCATTCCTAGGTTCGAATCCTAGTAGCCCAGCTATTTAAATTTTACGAGCCATTAGCTCAGTCGGTAGAGCATCTGACTTTTAATCAGAGAGTCACAGGTTCGATTCCTGTATGGCTCACTTTAATATCTTTCATAATCTCTTATTAAAGATAAAACAAAATATAGGCATGATTCAAACGGTTTTCCTTGCGGTCGTGGCGGAATGGCAGACGCGCTAGGTTGAGGGCCTAGTCGGGGTTAACTCGGTGGAGGTTCAAGTCCTCTCGACCGCACTTCTAAAAAGAAACAGCTTATGACTTGCAAAAAGAAAATCATCATGTTATATTAATACTTGTCGCTAAAAAAGACATACAAACAAATATATGCGGGTGTAGTTTAGTGGTAAAACTCCAGCCTTCCAAGCTGATGTCGTGGGTTCGATCCCCATCACCCGCTCCAATTACATTTTATAATATGGGCCTGTAGCTCAGCTGGTAAGAGCGCACGCCTGATAAGCGTGAGGTCGGTGGTTCGAGTCCACTCAGGCCCATACATTTCAAAAACTTCAAATAAGTTGTTGACAATGTAAAATCCATATGATATTATGAATGGGTCGCCTAAATCACAGGTGACAACAGATGCAATATTATTTGCTCCTTGAAAACTGAACAAGTACAACAATAAATGTCAAGAGAACGAAAATGAATGTTGATCATTCAACATGTTTTTCAATCTCGTCAAACAATTTTGATTTTGAAGCTAAGAGTTTTCATTCGGTAAT
>JAPFDT010000046.1 GCA_026169815.1 Pseudogracilibacillus sp. | reverse complement strand
GAATAGCCCTTCACCTTATCCAGCACAACATTTTATATGATTATGAAATAGCCACAACGCATTCATAACAATAAAATGATTATATTTAATATAGCATAATCTTTTTAAAAAATATACATTTGAAAGGTTTATTTAGTATGCTTATTTTTAAAACATTCAACATAGCAGCCCGAATATATGGAGACTCCTACGGGAAGTAAGAGTTCATCAAGACCCCGCAAGGCGTAAGCCTGAGGAGGCTTGATACTCGCCCGTGGAAAGCGGAATATATTCGGGCTGCGGTGTTACAAGCTAATCTATAGGTAATATAACTTTCCTTTTCAGTTTATATTTTTTAAAAAAGAACTTGACTAATCGTAAGAAAGCGATGTATATTTCCGAAACGATTATTTAATCAATCCACATTCATATATGAAAACAGTTTTGTCCCAGCTTCAAGGATTTTCGGACTCATGCTTTTCCCGCAAGAGTCAGTCGGCTTCCATTCAAGTAAACTCAGTTACATAACTAAACACGAATTTTCAAGGAAAACAATACGTTATCGTTCGTGTTGTTAACAAAAATTCTCTATTATGAAATTGATTCACTTAACCATTTATTTGTTCAATTTGTAAATCACTATTTTTACTTAAATCAATAAATTCATCTGCTACTTTAATGAGTGGACGTGTCGGGGCTGTCTTTGACACGAGTACAATTGTTCCCTCTCTACCATCCGTTAATTGTACCGTATTGCCAATCAACGAATTCATTGTATGTTCAATAAACAAAAAGGTAATCTCAGGATCTAGTGAACCAAACATTTCCTTCTCCATTTCAGAAATTACTTTGTAAAACGGAAACTGATTTTGATAGACACGATTTGAACTCATCGCATGAAAGATGTCTGCTACAGAAACGATACGACTATATAAATCAATTTCATCCTTTTTCAGTCCCATGGGATAACCACTTCCGTCCATTCTCTCATGGTGCTGCAAGGCAACGAGTGCTTGACGATGGTTAATTCCGACTGTTTCTTTTAATATATCATAACCATAAACAGTATGCTTTTTCATAAGGCCAAATTCTTTATCAGTTAATCTTTCTGCTTTATTTAAAACTTGTTCCGGGATCATCATTTTTCCAACATCGTGCAATAAAGCTGCTGTCGTTAATTGCATTAAATCTTGTTGATTTAATTTCATCCACTTTCCAATTAAATTAGCAATAGCACCTACAGCGATATTATGACGATATGTATAATCATCTTTCGCTTGTAAAGCTGAAAACAAATGAATCAAATGTTTACTGTCACTAGCTGCATGAATCATCGGGAGAACTTGTTCACGTAACGGGACTAATTGAATTTCGCGCTTTTTTCTAATATCACCGAAAATATCTCTCACATGTACTACTGTTTCATCAATCATTTGTGAGTGTTGTTCAAAATCAGCACCAATATCTTTTACATCCGCTTCGGTCAAATCAATATTATTTTCTTCTAGTAAAATAACATGATCATACGTAATAACTATATTAGCTGGAATAATCAATGTACCATCAGCTTTATATAAGTCTTCAATTGTACGTTTTCCAATCACTTTCTGTAAATAAAAGTCTAATTTATCCATTTTCATCCCTCATTTTCAGCATCTAAACTTCTGTCATCTACTCTTTTAGACCATTATGAAATACTAGTGATCTTAATACATATCATACAGGTTAAAGGGACTATTAGTAAACCTGTTTGAATATAGATAGACCTTTCACTTATAATCATTTATCTAAATAGGAAAAATTTGCTAGTATAGGAAATAGACAATGAATGACAGATATAATCGAGGAGGGGAAATTAGATGAGCGACAATGAACTAGCCGACTTTTGGGTGGATCAATCACTAGAAATCTTCATACCTACTAAAGGTGCATTTTTTACACAAATTGTAAATAATGATGATGATTTGCATATTCAAAGACCAGTAAATAATAAGAACGTCCCCCTAATTGTAGAAGATGGTATGTCAGTTACTGTGTATTTTCACAATGGGATGGAAGGTTTATACTCATTTGAATCCAAATTACATCAACTAAATAAACATAAATTTTCCATAAAACGCCCTACAGATGATAAAGTAGAAAAGGCTCAACGCAGACGTTTTTTCCGTGTTCAAGTAGCGTTAAATATGAATTTACTCATTGCTTCTTTAGAAGAAAAGAACAAAGTAGAAAAATCAACTGTTATGACGTATGACATTAGCGGCGGTGGTGTTGCCTTTCTTACCCATACAAAAATAGTTGAAAAAGATAATATCATTAAAGGAATCATTCATCTAGCTGAGGATAAACAGATTGAATTCACTGGTAAAATCGTTCACGTCATTCAGCAACCAAATAAAATATATCGCAATTCAATTGAGTTCATGGATATGAGTGAAGCAGTACGTTCTGAGATTGTGCAATTTTGCATGTTTAAACAAATTGAACTTAGAAATAAAATTAAAGGAAACACTTAAAAAATGTCATCCGAGACTTCTGTATGTATGCACAGAGAAAGTCGGATGACATTTTAAAATTTAACTTGGAATTTTATAACGTACCTTGCACATCATTTATTTGTTCGCCGTCTTTTCTAAAGAAACCATAGACTCCTGCTGTTTGAATAATATTCGTAAACGCATTAGGATCAACTTCACTAATAATCTTCTCTAAATCATATAACTCATAACGTGTAACAACTAAATATAACATGTTTGTATCTGTATTAGAATATGCACCTCTTGCTGGAAGGATAGTAATTCCTCGCACAAGTTGTCCATGAATTGCTTGTTGAAGTTCTTCTGCTTTTTGTGTCACCATAAGAACTGTTACCTTTTCATGTCGAGTATGAATAGCATCAATTACTAATGTCGTTACATATAAAGCTAACATCGTATATAAAGCATTTTCTGGCTCATATAGAATACCAGCAACAAAGATAATAATAGCGTTCAATATTAAAAAATAAATACCTATTGGTTTATCATTTAAACGTGATAAAATCATCGCCACAATATCCATACCACCTGTTGAAGCACCCCATTTTAATGAAATACCAACAGCTGCTCCACTAATGACGCCACCTGCTACAGCATTTAGCATAATATCTTCCGACAAAGAAATAATCGGTAAAACTTCTAAAAACAGTGTCGCACAAATAACGGAAATAATACTATAAATAGTAAATCCTTTACCTACTTTAAACCAACCTAAAATTAAAACAGGAATGTTAAAAATAAATAGTAACACACCTGTACTAATGTTAATTTTAGCAAAATCCTGTAAAATACTAGAAACTAATTGCGCCGCTCCACTGAATCCACTAGCATATACATTTGCATTAATTAAGAAGAAATTCAGAGATACTGCTAGTAAAAAGGAACCTAGTATAACGATTGCAATACGTCTTGCTTCAATTAAAAACATAAAACCTTCCTTTCTGTCGTATATGTAATATAAAACCTGATAATGTCTATCTCATTAAATCATTTTGATTCTAATAAAAGTAACAAATCATTTCTAAGTACTATTAATTAGTACCTTATTATAACGAAAACAATATAGTAATAACACCCTTTTTGCAACTTTTACATGATTGAATCAATTTATAATAGGAAAGTCCATTTAAATACACGAACGATGCCTCATGACTTTCTTTAAAAATAACATATAAACGAGTTATTCATATTCGGCTAATAACTCAATCATAATATCTGGTCTATCTGTGATGATACCGTCGACTCCGAGATCTATTAATTGCTTCATTGTTTTTCGGTCGTTAATTGTCCAATAATGAACGTCTATCCCTCTTGTTTGAGCAGCGTGAATTAATTTTTCATCCATTAAATTAATGCCTGATGCTTTAGTTGGCATTTCTACTGAATCTGCCTGTGTTTTATATAACGCATGCAGTCCTAGCTTATGTAATATAACAAACTTCCTAACTTCTTGTTCTCCAGCAGACACAATGGCTTCTCCATCTGTCATGTCTGTCATCATCCGCAAAATATTTTGATCAAACGATCCGATAACAACATTAGTTTCTACATTATATTGTGTCATTAATTGCCACAACTTCTCACCAATAGTTTCATATAAGTCTGGATGATTTGTATCTTTTATTTCAATTGTATATCTCATATCTTGAGGCATTGCTTTAAACACTTCTTCTAATGTTGGTACGACTACCCCTTCACCACGATACGAATAACTTCCCTCTAAATCCTTAAAATAATACCCAGCATCATAAGATTGAATTTCTGCTAACGTTAACTCATTGACTTTTCCTTCACCATTTGTCGTCCGATCAATTGTATCATCATGAATGACAACTAGCTCGCCATCTTTCGTTTGATGAATATCAAGTTCAATCATGTCGACTCCTAATTCTACTGCATGATGAAATGCGGCAAGTGTATTAGATGGAGCTAAATCAGCTCCACCTTGATGCGCCATAACAAGTGGAAGGTCACGTTCAAAAATTGGATGTTTTTCCTTCTTCTTTATTGGCATAATAAATAATACGAACCAGATGAGAGCAATCAGTGCAATTGTCATAAAAACATATTTTGTAATGGAACGTTTCTTATTATGTTGATGTTGCAGAGACAATATTGATTTATCCACTTTTCTCCTCCTATATAAATAAAGAGAATCGGTATAAACCAATTCTCTTTTTCTATGTAATTATTGTTTATCTAGGGGTGTCGTTCCCACTCGCTCCCAGTTCAACATATTTTCTAAAATTAAGGCTAAAATAATTCCCATTAATAGCCCGTTACTTGTAAACGGACGAATAAAAGCAGGAATTGATTCAAAATACGTCGCTGGAAGCATCATAATAATCGCCCCGACAAATAAAGGAATAGCAGAACGATATACATTTAATGTGTTCAAAGTAATATTTTTGAAAAAATCCATCGATGAATTAAATAATTGTAAATATGATACAAATAAAACGGCACTACCGATACTTAGTGGTAATGTGGAGAAAAAGGCCCCCACTGGTTCAATTACTCCCATTAGGAAAAACATAAAACTTCCGATAATAAATGGCATACGATCAAATATACTTGTTTGGCGTAAAAAACCAATAGATGATACATAAGGGGCATAGGCAACTAAACCAAATAAACCTGATGCTATTGATGCTAATCCTGTGAAAGAAAAAGTTGTTGCATAATCTTTTCGCGTCGTCGTCTTATCTAACATCTCATCGGTTCCTTTTAATGCACCGAATGTATTAGATGTATTCAACAATCCTGCCATAACAGCTGTTAGGACAACACCAGTATCCCATGTTAAGCCTCCTAAAGGAAATAATCGAACAGAAGCTGCTTCACCTGCTAAGCTAGTATCTACACCAAAAATCATTGCATATAAAGCCCACCCTAAAATAATGCCAATTAATAAGGCATAACTTCTTACTTTAGCTGAAGATTTTATGCTAATGACTATAACTAGTAGGGCAATAAAGATAGCTAAACCTGCAACTGGTAAGTCAATTGTAGCTTCGTCGGTTGCCCCACCAAACGGAATACCTAACATTCCTTGTAAAAATATTTGAATTAACGTGAGTCCTAACAAAAACATGAAAACACCCATTACACCAGGTGTAAAATATTTTGCAATAACAGGACCTAATCCTGTAACACCAATTACGATTGTAATACCACCTGCAATGATAACCCCTAACGCTAAGCTGCCTCCAAGCACTTCAATCGGCATTCCTTGTGCTGCAGTTGTCGTAACGAGCGTTAAATAAATTCCCCACCACAAACCAGATTGTCCTTCTAAAATAGGGCGACCATGTCCAAAAAACACTTGAGCTAAACACGCTAAACCCGTTACGATAAATGACATTCGTAATAATGGCACGACTTCTGCTTGTTGCAATCCAAACGCTTCCCCTATCGTTATTGGAATAACAACAATATTAGCAAATATAAAGAAAAACCATTGTAACCCTGCAATCCAATTTTTCGTATCTTTCAGTCCATGCATTATTACCCCTCTATTCTTTCTGTATTATACCTTCTGTCTATAGTAGCACAATATAGTCATAATAATAAAGAGGAATTTTATTTATTTTGACAATTTAATCATGTTCTTTCTTCGAATATTTTCTTCTATTTTGTTCATACTATACAACGAACTAGTTATATGAGGAGGAATTTACTTGTTAGAACAAAATAATCAACAGCAAACAACACAAAGTATGAATCAACAACCTTTTGGTGGGCATGAACTGTTTGATGCAGATGAAGCGATTGGAGCAGTAGTTGGTACGTTAGAACATTTTGTCCTATATCAAGAACATGTACAAGACCCTGAATTAACTACAATAATGGATAGGCAAAAATCATTTCTAACCCAAATGTATAATACGATTATTAACACATTAACTTCAGGACAAGATCCTGCCGTACCAACACAAGTATATAAAATGGAGTTAAATAACCAAACAACATATGGTTTAAGTCCATCTGCACCAAAAACACCAATTCAATCTGCTAGTGAGTTAAACGATGAATGTATATCCTCTGCGATATTAGGTCATCTCAAGGGTATTTCAACTCACTTTACAACGAGTGCTTTAGAAGCGACTAATCCTGTTTTAAGACGAGTATTTGCTGACAGTATTCCAAATACGATTGAAATGGCTTATGAAATGTATTTATATCAAAACAAACATCAATATTATCAAGTACCGCAATTGCAACAACAAGATATGCAAACGATAAGACAAAGTTATGCAACTGTCCATAGTGGCCCTTCTCATTAAATAACATATATTGTTCCTTCAACACATATACCTTAATCACCTACTTCATTTTGAACTAGGTGATTTTTTAATTTCATTAGTTTCTTTAGTTATAATACGAGCTACACATCTATTCACTTGATTTTTTTATACATATATAGTATTATTAACTATTGTTCAAGATAACCAAAATATTATTTTGAAAATTTGAGGTGAAAAAAGACATGAAGAACTTTACTTCTTCAAAAATGGGATTCTTTACAATCGCAGCTATTTTTATCTGGATTAAATCCTATTTTATCTATTTATACGAATTCAACCTAGACATTCAAAATTTAATGCAACATTTTCTGTTACTTATAAACCCAATCAGTTCCACACTTGTCTTCTTAGGAATTGCATTATTTGCTAGAGGACGTCGTGTTGGTGGTTACATTATAATTATTCATACATTTATGTCATTCTTGCTTTATGCGAACGTTGTTTTCTATCGATTTAATAGTGACTTCATTACTTTACCTGTTTTAACGCAGACGAGTAACTTTGGAAGTCTAGGTAGTAGTATCGCTAGTTTAGTAGCTTGGTCTGACCTATTCTATTTACTAGATATCATTATTTTAATCGTGCTATTTAGAAAGAGTAGACAAATCTGGTCAGCAGAACGTATGAAGATGAGACAACCAATTATTATTATGACAGCAGGTGTTCTCGTTTTCACAATTAACTTAGCTTTAGCTGAGGCTGATCGTCCACAGTTATTGAAAAGAACATTCGACCGTAACTATATTGTAAAATATTTAGGTGCATACAACTTTACTGTTTATGATGCGATTCAAAATGTGAAATCATCAACAGAAAGAGTGTTAGCAGATGGAAATGATATTACAGAAGTGCAAAACTATACTGATAATAAATATGCAGAACCGAATGAAGAACTATTCGGAATTGCTGAAGGTAAAAACATTATCAAAATTCACTTAGAATCATTCCATTCATTTCTAATTGATTACGAGTTACATGGAGAAGAAGTGACTCCATTCATTAACTCGCTTGTTAATGATGAAGAGGAAAATTATACGTATTTCGAAAACTTTTTCCATCAAACAGAACAAGGAAAAACAGCAGATGCTGAGTTAATTGTTGATACCTCTCTATATGGGTTACCACAAGGGGCGGCCTTTGTAACGAAAGGGAAAAACACGTATCAAGCTCTACCAGCTGTGTTAAACCAAAATGCTGGTTACAATAGTTCAGTATTTCACGGAGATGGGAAATCTTTCTGGAACCGAGATGAAATTTACAAAGAATTTGGTATCGACTATTTCTTTGATGAAGCTTATTATAATATGAGTGATGAGCAAGTAATTGGTTATGGACTGAAAGATAAACCTTTCTTTAAAGAGTCAATGCCAATATTAGAATCACTTGAAGAACCATTTTATGCACATATGATGACATTAACGCACCATCATCCTTATTTAATTGATGAGGAAGATGCGACGATTGAACCTTCAGATACAAATGACGGATCTGTTGATCGTTATTTCCAAACAGCACGTTATTTAGATGAATCTGTCGAACAATTTGTTGATGATTTAAAAGAAGCAGGTTTATACGAGGACTCTGTCATTATGCTTTACGGAGACCATTATGGTATCTCTGAAAATCATACGAGAGCATTAAGTGAATTGTTTGATGAAGAAATGACACCATTTAAATATGCAGAGTTACAACGAGTACCATTTATGATTAAAATTCCTGGTGTTGAAGGAAAAGGTACACTAAGTGAATATGCTGGTCAAGTGGATGTCATGCCAACATTATTACATTTAACTGGCATTAAATCACAAGACTATATTCAATTTGGTACAGATATGTTCTCAGATGATCATGATGATTTAGTGGCCTTCCGTAATGGTGATTTCTTTACAGAAGATTATGCAATGGTAAAAGGACTCTTCTATGATAATCATACTGGGGAAGAAATTGAACCTAACGATGAAGTAAATGAATTAAAAGAAAGAGTCGAACATGAATTAAGCTTATCAGATCGTGTGTTACAAGGAGACTTATTACGTTTCTACACACCTTTTGAAGATTGGGAACCAGTTAAATCCTCAGACTATTTCTATGATAGTAATCAAATTGACATTGATGCTTCTTTAATGGATAAGTGGTTACCAAAAGAAGAACAAGATGATGATGAAGAGATTGATGAAGATTTAGATACTGATTCAGAGCAAACAGAAAATGAACTGAATGACGAAGTGAATCGTTAACGTACTAAATGCAATGGAGATTTGAACACTCCATTGTATTTTTTTATGGTTGTAGAATGAATGGTGTTGGTGGAGAAATCCACTGATACCATTTTTGTGTAAAAAAATAGTATCAGTGGATTTCCCTAGAGAATTAAAGTCGACCAAAACCAAATCCAGGAGGAAAATCACTTTTCTAAAACTAATGATTTTAAATTATTGCTTGATATACAAGATGAAATTATTGAGTTAGAGGAAATTGCCGTTGAATTAAAAGAGTATAAGGGAAAAATGGCACTATAACATCACGTGTTACCCTACCGATTATAGCGGGGCTTATCCTACATATTTAACACTTGAAAAAGCAACGTTTCTTTTGTAAAGATTGCAACAGTACATTCAGTGCTCCGACTTTAATCGTCGATAATCGGCCTTATTTCAAATCTAACAAAAGCTAATGCATTAATTAAAACAACGGATGCACAATCTTTACCAAAATATCTAACATTTGATGAATTAAATAGAAACATCTCATTTCATTACTTAAGCTACTGAACGAGATGTGTTTGGATAACAAAATAATAATAAACATACAAATATAGCGGAAGAAACCTACGAAGACTCCTGCGGGAAAAGCCGTGTCCGAAGACAAGAGACGAAGCGAACTTCTTTCTCTATTGGCTGAGGCCGGCCCGCGGAAAGCGAAGTAGGTTTTTTCTGGAGCGTAGGTCAGGCTGAACCACCATGTAGTTTATACAATGTTTTAGGTTGTTTTAATGGTTGTACAATAAATGGTGTTGGTGGAGAAATCCACTGATGCCATTTTTCTTTACATAAAAATAGAAAACAAGTGAATTTCCCTGTAGAATTAAAGTCGACCAAAACCAAATCTAGGAGGGAAATCACTTGTCTACTACT
>JAPFDT010000052.1 GCA_026169815.1 Pseudogracilibacillus sp. | reverse complement strand
TTAATTTAGCTGTGATAAACTTGACCGTTTTTCCTTTATATTCTTTTAATTCAACTGCATTTTCCTCTATTTCCATATTTTCATCTTGAATATCGAGCAATAATTTAATATCATTAGTAGTAGACAAGTGATTTCCCTCCTAGATTTGGTTTTGGTCGACTTTAATTCTACAGGGAAATTCACTTGTTTTCTATTTTTATGTAAAGAAAAATGGCATCAGTGGATTTCTCCACCAACACCATTTATTGTACAACCTTTTAAATTTGTTAAGCTAGATTTAAATGTTCTAATACTTGTTTTCTTAATTCACGTTTTAAAAATTTCCCGACTGAAGTTTTTGGTATTTCGTCAACGAATAAATAATCATCTGGAAGCCAAAATTTAGCAAATTGCGGCTTTAAATATTCTGCAATATCAGATTTAGCTACTTTATCTTTATATTGATCATGTAACACTACACAAGCAATTGGACGTTCATCCCACTTCTCATCGGGGATGGCGACGACAGATGCTTCAAAAACAGCTTCATGAGCCATGATAGCGTTTTCAAGTTCGACTGAAGAAATCCACTCACCACCACTTTTTATTAGGTCGCCAGTTCGGTCAACTATCTTCATCGTACCTTCTTCATCAACTGTTACGACATCACCTGTATGGTACCATCCGTCAATAAAGGCTGTTTTTGATCGTTCATCTTTATAATAAGTATCCGCAATCCACGGGCCTTTTAATAATAGCTCTCCCATTGTTTCATCATCCCAAGGGATTTCGCCATTTTCATCTATTACTTTCATCTCTAAGCCAGGTACAAGAATACCTTGTCTCGTTTTCTCGTTTGCTCTTTCGTCGGGCGATAAGTCTTGTTGGTAACTTTTTAAGCGCGAATACGTGGCAAGTGGTGTAGTTTCTGTTGCACCATATGCATGGAAAAACGGAATATTATACTTTTGTTCAAAAGCACGTACCATACTAAGTGGAGCTGCTGAACCTCCGCAGAGCACACCTCTTAAACTAGATGTATCGTATGAATTCTCGTCTAATTCCTTCAATAAACCGAGCCATATGGTTGGAACACCTGCTGAGATGGTTACTTTATATTCTTCGATAAAAGTTGCTAAGCGTTTTGGAGTAAATCGTGGACCTGGCATTACTTGAGTCGAACCAAACCACGTACAAGCAAACGGCATCCCCCAAGCATTTACGTGAAACTGTGGAACGACTGCCATCGCTACATCAGATTCAGATATAGCAGCTGTATCTGCTAGTCCTAAAGCATAGCTGTGTAAGGCGATCGCTCTGTGCGTGTAAAGTACGCCTTTTGGTTTACCTGTTGTGGCAGATGTATAACACATTCCTGCGGCAGAATCTTCATCGATATCACGTGTAAATGGATAGGTTTCATCGCCTTCTTGTAAGAGTTCCTCATAAGAATATACATTAGGCAGACTGTTTTCTGGTAACTCCTCTTTATCTGTCATCACTACATATGCTTTAACTGTTGGTAAATGAGGATGTAATTTATCAACTAATGGTAAAATATCTTTATCAACAAAAATAATTTTATCTTCTGCGTGGTTAATAATATAAATAATATGTTCTGGTGATAAACGAATATTAATTGTGTGTAGAATGGATCCTATGCCTGGAGCTGCAAAGTAAATTTCTAGGTGTCGGTGAGTATTCCAAGCTAGTGTGCCAACTTTATCACCTTGTTCTATTCCGAGCTTGTCTAAGGCGCTCATTAATCTTCTTGTTCGTTTGCCTACTTCTTTGTAGGTAAGGCGATGGAGTTTATCGTGCGTTTGTGAAATAACTTCTTTTTTTGGGAAAAACTTTTCGGCATGTTCCATCATAGCGCCAACGGTAAGTGGATACTTCATCAATATTCCCAACCCCTATCTATAATCTTTACTTCATAATACCACAAATGTAGTTGTTTGAAAACACAGAAAATTCAATTGGAATAAAAATTACAAAAATGAGTAAGAAAATGTGTTAAGATAGAAGAAATAGTTAATGTAATGGGAGAAAATAAATGGCGAAGCAATATGACTTTACAAAAGGAAATATATTTAAACAATTGATTATGTTTTCGGGACCGATTATATTAGCGAACTTATTGCAAGTATCATATCAAATTGTTGATAGTTTATGGATAGGAAATTTATTAGGGGCGAATGCCTTAGGTGCTGTAGCTATTTCTAGTGTGATTATTTTCACTGTACTAGCCTTCGTCATAGGCTTGAATAATGCAGCATTAACGATTTTATCCCAACAAAAAGGAAAAGACGATGAAGAAGGTTTAACACAATATTTGAATGCTTTTGTTGTTGTTTTAACAGTACTGGCGATTAGCTTTAGTGTGTTGGGATTTCTTTTCTCTGAACAATTGTTAGCAATTTTAGGTACTCCTGAGGAACTGTTAGAAATGGCTAACGCCTATTTACGGATAAATTTTATTGGGATGTTATTTTTATTCGGTTATAATTTCATTAGTACGGTATTACGTGCGATAGGAGATAGTAAAAGTCCTTTAATGTTCGTGTCGATTGCTGTATTATTAAATATTGGGCTAGATCCATTATTTATTTCTGGTTTCAATCTTGGTGTTGCAGGAGCAGCTTATGCAACAATTCTAGCTCAAGGATTAGCATTTTTGTATGGATTATTCTTTGTGTTAAAAAATAAACTAGCTCCATTTACGCTGCCGACATTACCTGTATGGAGTGAAGTGAAATTAATTTTGAACTTAGGTATTCCATCAGGTTTGCAAATGGCTGTAATATCTGCTGGTTCAGCGGCGATTATGAGTGTTGTGACAACGTTTGGCGGAGCAGTTGTTGGTGGATTTGGTGCGGCACAGCGTTTAGATAGTATCATTATGCTACCAGCTCAAGCGTTAGGAACATCTGTTAATAGTATGGCTGGACAAAATATCGCAGTAAAAAATTGGAAACGAATTAAACAAATAACAAAGTATGGATTATTGTATAACTTTATCTGTATGGCATTGATTGGTATTTTAATTTTAATATTTGCTGAATACAGTGTCCGGATGTTTATTCAGGAAGAGGCAGCTGTAATTTTTGCAACAAAATATTTACGAATTATGGCGTTTTGTTTCCCTTTTTTAGGGGTCAATTTTATTTTAAATGGGATTGTACGAGCATCTGGAGCGATGTATCAAGTATTATTGTTAAATATTATCTCTTTTTGGGTACTGCGCTTTCCGTTGACATATCTTTTTGCCTCATTTTATGATGAAGATGGCATTGCGCTTGGTATGGGATTTAGTTTTATTATTAGCAGTGTGTTAGCTTCGCTTTATTATCGTTATGGACGTTGGCGTAATAAAGAGTTATTTAGTTAAATGGATGTTCGAGCATAAGGAGGATTCGATGAAAAAACAACATAAGAAGAGCATATCGATTCGAATCATGACCCTTATTTTATTTATATCGGTTATTTTAATTGGTGTGTCACTTTATACAGATAAAGACCAATTGAAAGATGGTACTATTACGCGATATATGTTTACGAATAAAGTGAATCAATATCGTCCTTTAGTTCAACAATATGCACAAGAATATGAAGTAGAAGCACATGTCGATGTGTTGTTAGCAATGATGATGCAAGAATCGGGTGGACGTGGAGCAGACCCTATGCAATCATCAGAGAGTTTGTGTGGAGTTGTTGGCTGCATCGATGATCCGGAGCAATCTATTGAGCAAGGTGTAGCATATTTTTCGAAAAATTTAACAGCAGCAAATGGTGATATTGAGTTAGCTGTACAAGCTTATAATTTTGGTATAGGTTTTGTTCAGTATGTTCAACAACATGAAGATAACTTTACACAAGATTTAGCCATTCAATTTTCCCAAGAGATGTATGAGAAAGCGGAAGATAAATCGATTTATACATGTTTACGAGAAGAGGCTAAAGAGTATGATGCTTGTTATGGTGATATTTATTATGCTCGAGATGTGATGAAATATAAAAATAACTTTGTTACATCAGAATAAAGTTTGCTATATTCAATTTTCGGGAAAATTGGTATTATATAATTGAACAAATAAAAAATAGGAAGGAAGTTATGTAAATGAAAGAGATTTTTACAGATAAGGCTCCTGCAGCAATTGGTCCTTACTCTCAAGCAATTCAAGCAGGGGATTTTCTTTATGTATCAGGTTCCATTGGTATTTCTCCGACTGATGGAGAAGTGGTAGAAGGCATTAAAAATCAGACAAATCAAGTAATGGAAAACTTACGAGTAATTCTACAAGAAGCGGGTGCTGATTTTTCACAAGTCGTCAAGTTTACCATTTATTTACAAGATATGAACGATTTTGCAACTGTAAATGATTTATATGGACGTTATTTAACGAAGCCATATCCAGCTCGTGCAACAGTAGAAGTAAGTCGTTTACCAAAAGATGTATTAGTGGAAATAGATGCAGTTGTTTATTTAAAATAAGGTTGAAATAAAATGGTCTTTATACATGAAAGTAAACGAATCTATATCAAACGTAAAGTTCGTGTTTTAGATAATAAAATGAATGATGAAATTGATTCATATGTATAAAATTTTGTTCCAATTACCTTTTTCCATAATGAAAATTTCTAAAGGTGGTGATTGTTTTGGAACCTTTTATGTATTTTAATCCAACTAAGCTGTTGTTTGGTAAAGGGCAAATAAACCGACTAACGAAAGAAATTAAAAGTTATGGCAATAAAGTGCTTCTCGTTTATGGTGGAGGAAGTGTTAAACGAAACGGTGTCTATGACGAAGTAACAACTTTATTAAAACAGGCTGAAATTGATTGGGTTGAGTTATCTGGTGTCGAGCCAAATCCACGTTTAACAACGGTACAAAAAGGGATTGCTTTATGTAAAGAACATGAAGTCGATTTTGTTTTAGCAGTTGGTGGCGGTAGTGTGATTGATTGCACAAAAGCAATTGTTGTAGGAGCAAAAACTAATGAAGCTGTCTGGGATATTATTTGTAGAAAAGTCCGAGCGACAGACGGTCTTCCTTATGGTTCTATCGTAACGATAGCAGGAACTGGTGCCGAATTAAGTTTAAACTCTGTGATAACTAATTGGGAACAACAGGATAAACGTGCTTGGGTATCTTCTTTTTCTCGTGCGAAGTTTGCTATTGTTGATCCAACTTATACAAAAACAGTACCTAAAAGGCAAACAGTATATGGTGTTGTTGATACGATGTCCCATATTCTTGAACATTATTTTCATCAAGCGGAAAATACGCCGATTCAGGATCAGTTTTTAGAAAGTGTGTTACGGACAGTTATTGATGTGACACCGAAATTATTAACGGATTTAGAAAATGAAACATATCGTGAGACAATTGCTTACGCAAGTACGATTGCGTTAAGTGATCAATTAAATATGGGTTTTATCGGCGATTGGGGTACACATCATATTGATCATGCCTTATCAGCTTTTTATGATATTCCACATGGTGGTGGGATGGCGATTTTATTTCCTAATTGGATGCGATATGTATTAAATGATGATACAGTACACCGATTTAAACAGTTAGCGATTCAAGTGTTAGGAATAGAATTCGAGAATAAAACAGATCAAGCAATTGCGGAAGCGGGAATCAATCAGTTAGAGACCATATGGACAGAGTGGGGCGCGCCAAAATACTTATCTGATTATGACATTTCGACAGAAGCAATCGACAAGATAGCAGATAAAACAATCGAAACAGTCTTAGTATGTGGGAATTATTATCCGTTATCAAAAGAAGATATTGTCACTATTTTAGAAAAAAGTATGTAAAAAAAGGGAATTAGCAAATGCTTGTTTAAGCATATACAGCTAATTCCTTTTTGATTTCTGCACGAATGCGATCAACGCATTGTTCGACTGTTTTACCGTGAATAAGCTTACCATTTACATGAGCATAAGCGCTATTTGCACAAAGTCCACAATGTGATAAACAACTATTCATGATAACCGCAACTTCTGGAAATTCACTTTCAATGATTTCCTCTATATCTATTGTAGCTAATAAATTAACGCTACATACATCAACGATGACAATACCCATTTGTAATCATCACTTTCTAATTTATCTAATGTACTATTTGTATCATATGATACTAGTCTGTGCAATGGATTTGCTTAGTATAATAAATCATATTGGATAGTTTATATTGTAATTTATCGAGTAAAAGCATAAAATATGATTAAGCTAAATAAAGGAGTTTTTAAAAATGAAGCAAATAAAAAGATGGTTAGTTGTTTCTACGTTAATCATTGGTCTTTTGTTAGGTGCAAGTAATGGGGTACATGCGGCTGATGAAGGAATAAACGAATTATTAGGTGAACCAGCTGTTGTTTATGGCGAACAGTTATCAGATAGTCAGAAAGAAGAAGTAAAGCGTTTATTAGAAGTCGATTCAGATAATGTGAATGAGTTTACTGTTACAGGACAAGACATTCAACATTATATTGACGGTAACCCTAACTCTAATATGTATTCATCTGTTAAAATTACTCATAAAGATGATGGACATGGAATTGTCGTTAATATCGTAACACCAGATAATATTACACAAGTTACCAATGAAATGTACAGCAATGCTTTATTAACTGCTGGAGTTGAAAATGCATTAGTAGAAGTTGCTTCACCTGTTCAAGTAACAGGGCACTCGGCACTTACAGGTATTTATAAAGCGTATGATGCAAGTGGAGCAGAGTTAGATCAAGGCCGAATGGAAGTAGCGAACGATGAATTGTCACTTACAACAAAAATCGCTGAAAAAGATGGCATATCAAAAGAAGAAGTTACAGAATTAATGACAGAAATAAAAAAGGATATAGCTGATAAGAATCCAGCAACAAGAGAAGATGTAGAAGAAATTGTTAAAGAACAATTAAATAAATTAAATATTGAACTAAGCGAAGAAGATCGTCAATTACTCATTGATTTATTTGAAAAGATGCGCGACCTTAACATCGATTTTGATAAGGTGCGAGATCAACTAGAAGACTTAACTTCAACTATAAAAGATAAATTAGGGGATCTTAACCTCGATATTGATGAAGGGTTTTGGGAAAAAGTCGTTAATTGGTTCAAAAACTTATTTAACTCTATTTTTAAATAACTAAACAGGTTGGGACAGAACATACTTTAAGTATCAAGATAGTTTTGTCCTAGCCTTTTTATTTTCCAATGAAACAAACAATTCAAAAAAGTCCATATTAACCGAAAAAATAGGTAATTGGCAATTGATTAAAGATTACAAATAATTCTGACTTTACACCAAAGTGTGGAAAAGTTCAAATAAATATGTATAATTAGAATTGCAGATATCAGTTTAAATTATCTGTAAATTTAAAAAAAGGGGAGGTTCATATATTATGAACTGGAGAAAATGGTCATTACTTCTGACGATTGTTTTCGCTATGAGTATGTTCTTAGCTGCATGTGGTGGCGGGGATGATGCTGACACAGATACAGATGGCGAAGCAAACGATACAGAAGAAGCAAGCGGAGATGAAGAACTTGCTGATGAGCAAGAGTTAAGCGTTAACATTAAAACAGAGCCACCTTCGTTACACCCTGGTACATCAACTGACACAACGTCAAGTGCTGTATTAGACCAAGTATTTGAAGGACTAACGCGTGTCAACCAAGATAATGAAGTAGAAGAGGGAATGGCTGAAAGCTGGGACATTTCTGATGACGAGTTAACATACACATTCCATTTACGTGAAGATGCAACTTGGTCAAATGGAGACCCGGTTACAGCGAGTGATTTTGAATATGCATGGAAATGGGTACTAGACCCTGAAAATGCAGATACAGATTACGCTTATCAATTGTACCCAATTAAAGGTGCAGAAGATGCAAAAGAAGATGATGGATCATTAGACGATGTAGGAATTACAGCAGAAGATGATCATACATTAGTTGTAGAATTAGAACAACCAACAGAATACTTCTTAGAGTTAACAGCATTCTATACGTATTATCCATTAAATGAAGATGTTGTATCTGAAAATAAAGATTGGGCAACAGATGCTGGCGATGATTATGTAACTAACGGACCTTTCCAGTTAGTGTCATGGGATCATAAAGACAATATCGTCATTGAAAAAAATGAAGATTATTGGGACGCTGACACTGTAAAACTAGAAACGATTACAATGCACATGATTGATGATGAAAATACTGCACTACAAATGTATGAAAATGATGACATTGACTGGATTGGTGATCCAACTGACTCAGTGCCATTAGCAGCAATTCCAACGATGAAAGATGCAGACGAATTAGAAATATCTGACCGTGCTGGAGTGTACTATTACTCATTCAACACAGAAGAAGAGCCGTTTGATAACGAGAATATTCGTAAAGCGTTTGCATATTCATTAGACCGTACAAGCATTGTTGAAAACATCACACAAGGTGAACAAAAACCAGCAACTGCTTTAGTACCACCTTCCATTTTTGAAGAAAATGAAGAAGGATATTTTGAAGATAATGATGTAGATACAGCGAAAGAATATTTAGAAAAAGGTTTAGATGAACTAGGTATTGATGAGCTACCTACAATTAAGCTGTCATATAACACAGATGAAGGGCACGCAGCAATTGCTCAAGCAGCTCAAGATATCTGGAAGAAAGAGTTGGAAGTTGAAGTAGAACTAAACAACGAAGAATGGAACGTATTCCTTGACTCATTAGGTGAAGGGGACTACCAAGTCGGTCGTATGGGCTGGATTGCTGACTTTAACGATGCGATTAACTTCCTAGAAATCTTTGAAACAGTTGGTGGAAATAACTATACGAACTGGGAAGATGAAGAATTTCAAAAGCTAATTAAAGAATCACGTTCAGAGCTTGATACAGACAAGCGTCGTGAGATTTTAAGAGATGCTGAAGAAATCTTCATGGATCATATGCCGATTGCACCAGTATATTTCTACACGAACCTTTACGCATTTAAAGATAACGTGAAAAATATTACAGTTTCACCGATTGGTAATATCCAGTATAAGTGGGGATATATTACAGAAGAGTAATACTTGAATAAGTTATTACGAGGAGAATAAGGGGTGATTCAGTTCACCCCTTATTTCCATTATTTTTATAAGTTGAAGATATATACTCCATTTGTTATATAACATTTGAAATTTTTTATTACCTGGAGGTGGAAACAAGTGTTCAAATACATCCTAAAAAGAGTTGGCTTTATTTTTATTTCACTCTTTTTTATCGTTACTATCACTTTCTTTTTAATGCAAGCAGCACCGGGAGGACCTTTTACATCAGAAAGAAAAGTGCCACCAAAAATTGAAGAGCAATTGAATGAAGCATATGGGCTGGATGAGCCGTTAATCATTCAGTATAAAGATTATTTGGTGAATATTGTTAAATGGGATTTTGGACCTTCCTTTAAACAAAAAGGTCAAAGCGTTAATGATATTATTAATCGTAGTTTTAAATATTCTCTAATATTAGGATTCGAAGCGATTTTTCTAGCATTATCAGTCGGGGTCTTTCTCGGTGTGTTAGCGGCTTTATATCATAATAAATTTGGAGACTATGCTGCGATGATTTTTGCTGTTTTAGGAATTTCTGTTCCTAGCTTTATTTTAGCGGCAGTTTTACAATATACATTTGCATTCAAGTTAGGATTATTTCCGATTGCTAAATTTGATTCATTTATGCACAGTATTTTACCAGCAGTTGCACTTGCGACAACACCTCTTGCTTTTATTGCAAGATTAATGCGTGCTAGTATGCTAGAAGTATTAAACTCTGACTATATTAAAACAGCAAAAGCAAAAGGATTAAGTAGTAGAGTGACGATTTATCGTCATGGAATACGAAACGCAATTTTACCTGTTGTGTCATATTTAGGACCGTTAGTTACCGCGATATTGACAGGAAGTTTTATTATCGAGAAAATATTTGCAATACCAGGACTTGGAAATGAATTTGTTGAAAGTATTACAAACCGAGATTATACAGTAATTATGGGAACAACTGTGTTCTTTAGTATTTTGCTATTATTTTCAATTTTAATTGTCGATATTATTTATGGATTAATCGATCCTCGAATTAAAATTACCGGAAGTAAGGGGGATCAGTAATGTCACATTCACAAATTAAAGAAACTGATTTTGAACCGATTCATTATGAACAATCTGATGCCGAAAGAATCGCGGGAGAAAGTACATCGTTTTGGAAAGATGCTTGGCGCCGCTTTAAACAAAATAAATTAGCTATTATTGGAATTATTGTCATCTTATTGTTAACGATTATGTCATTAACAGGAACAATGATTTCAGGACAGAACTATTCTGATAATGATTTATTGAATGCCAACCAATCACCATCACTGGAGCATTGGTTTGGAACGGATCATTTAGGTAGAGATTTATTCGCACGAACATGGTACGGAGCACGTATCTCTTTATTTATTGGTCTTATGGCAGCATTTCTCGATTTAATCATCGGGGTTATTTGGGGAACAATTGCTGGCTATTTAGGTGGACGAGTAGATGAGTATATGATGCGTATTGCTGATATTCTATCAGGTGTACCGTATTTATTAGTTGTTATTTTATTAATGGTTATTATGCCAGCGGGTTTATGGACGTTAATCATTGCGATGACGATTACCGGTTGGATAGGAATGGCACGTATTGTACGTGGTGAAGTATTGAAATTAAAAGCAGAAGAATTTGTCATGGCATCTAGATCACTTGGAGCAAGCACGACGAGAATTATTTCTAAACATTTAATTCCAAATGCGCTAGGAGCTATTTTAGTAACATTAACTTTAACGATTCCAACAGCTATTTTTACTGAAGCATTTTTAAGTTTCTTAGGACTAGGAGTTCCAGCTCCAAAAGCTAGTTGGGGTACGATGACATCAGATGCGTTATCATCGTTACGTTATTATCCATATCAGTTATTCTTCCCAGCATTTTTTATATGTTTAACGATGTTAGCATTTAACGTTGTTGGTGATGGAATGAGAGACGCATTAGATCCGAAAGATCGCCGATAGTTGGGAGGGAATTAGCAATGAAAAAAGTATTAGAAGTAAATAATTTGTCCGTATCTTTCCAAACATACGGTGGAGAGGTGCAAGCTGTTCGTGATGTGAATTTTGAATTACATGAAGGAGAAACATTAGCTATTGTTGGTGAATCAGGATCAGGGAAAAGTGTAACTGTTCAATCGATCATGCGTCTTTTATCCATGCCACCTGCTAAGTTTAAAAGTGGTTCTATCTTAATGAATGATGAAGATATTGTCACAATGAGTGAAGCGCAAATGGAAAAGGTTCGTGGGCAAGAAATGGGAATGATTTTCCAAGACCCAATGACTTCTTTAAACCCAACGATGAAAATAGGAAGACAAATTACGGAAGGGTTAATTAAACACCAAGGCATGTCGAAAAAAGATGCACTAGAACGTGGTATCGAATTGTTGCGTTTAGTTGGTATCCCTAACCCTGAGAGTCGAATTCATCAATATCCACATGAGTTTTCAGGTGGAATGAGACAAAGAGCAATGATTGCCATTGCACTCTCGTGTAATCCGAAAATTCTAATAGCTGATGAACCTACGACAGCTTTAGACGTTACGATTCAAGCACAAATTTTAGAATTGTTAAGAGATTTGCAACAAGATATGAAAACAGCGATTATACTTATTACACACGATTTAGGTGTTGTAGCTAATGCTGCAGATCGTGTTGCAGTAATGTATGGTGGAAAAATAGTTGAAACAGGAACAGTAGATGAAATATTTTATGCACCTAAACATCCTTATACATGGGGACTATTAGGTTCAATGCCAAAATTAAATGATACGAAAAAGGAATTACAATCCATCCCAGGAACGCCTCCGGATCTAAAGGATCCACCAAAAGGGTGTCCATTTGCTGCACGTTGTCCTTATGCGATGAAAGTGTGTGATACATATATGCCAGAGTATCAACATTCATCTGACACACAGAAAACAGCGTGTTGGTTATTAGATGAACGGGCACCTAAAGTAAATCCTCCTGAAAATATATTTGTAGGGGGGGTAAAAGAACATGAGTAAAACGAATGAAAAATTAGTTGAGATTCGTAATTTAAAAAAGTATTTTCCACTCAGTCGAAAGCAAGTGGTTAAAGCAGTAGATGGTATTACTTTTGATATTCATAAAGGTGAAACGTTTGGACTTGTTGGTGAGTCAGGTTGTGGGAAGTCAACAGCTGGACGAACTATTTTAGGGTTGTATGGAGCTTCTGATGGTGATGTTGTGTTTAAAGGAGAAAATATTCACGGAAAGCGTTCTAAGAAAGAACTGAAACAATTAAACCAAAATATTCAAATGATTTTCCAAGATCCTTATGCGTCGTTAAACCCTAGAATGACTGTTTTAGATATTATTGCAGAAGGTTTGGATATTCACGGCTTAGTGAAATCAAATCAAGAACGGATTCAACGTGTGAATGAGCTTTTAGAAATTGTTGGACTAAATAAAGAGCATGGTAATCGTTATCCACATGAGTTTAGTGGAGGGCAAAGACAACGAATTGGAATTGCCCGTGCTTTAGCAGTAGATCCTGAGTTTATCGTTGCTGATGAGCCAATTTCTGCTTTAGACGTGTCCATTCAAGCTCAAGTAATTAATTTACTTCAAGAACTACAAGATGAGCGTGGTTTAACATATTTATTTATCGCTCATGATTTATCGATGGTACGTCATATTAGTGATCGTGTAGGCGTAATGTATTTAGGTAATATGGCTGAAATTGCGACAAGTAAAGATTTATATGAAGATCCACTTCATCCTTATACACAAGTGTTATTAAGTGCTGTGCCTGTTCCGGATCCAGCATTAGAAAGAACGCGGAAAAGAATTGAAGTAAAAGGGGAGTTACCAAGTCCGATTGATCCTCCAAGTGGATGTGTGTTTAGAACACGCTGTCCATTTGCGACAGATATTTGTGGAGAAGTAAAGCCAGAGTTTCAAGAGAAAAAACCGGGTCACTGGGTTGCATGTCATATGCACGATGATCGTTATAAGGATGCTTTTGAGGATAAGTAATGAGATATATGCATGTTAGCAACTAATAAAAGTTGTTAACATGCATATTATTTTGAAAGCAAGTTTTTTTCTGGATTTTTATAGGGAATATATGTGTGACGCAGTAAACGTTGTAACTCACCTTCAGTTAAAAAGATACTGCGAAACTCTCGCTTCGGAAAAGCACTCCGCTTTCCGTGGGCTCGCGATTAGCCTCGAAGCACAGGACGTGCAAATGCAAACGTTGCGACAGGACGTCGCGTTCTTAGTTTGCCTCGAAAGAAAATCACTTTCTCCGGGGTCTAATCGTCTTCGCTTTCCCACAGGAGTCTCCGTGCTTTTCCTTCGCTATATTTTTAAGCACCGAATATTGTTATAGGATTCATTTTATTTTGTTAAGCATGTAAATTACCAATATATTTATACTGTAAATATTTTTCAGAATATGATAACTAACTCTTATAATTATTTAAAAAGTAAAAGGAAATTTATTGGATATCTCCACTTTCAATATTGGCAGTTTGTCGAGGAGATTGAAGCCATTCCCACGGAAAGCAACAATCCGGAGCGACAAAATACCTAAAGCTAAACTTAATTATCAAGGATAGAAGGTTACGTCGCTGTTTCTGTCTGTTGTGAAATTATTACGCTGTTTTTAAACATAAATAAACAACCCCGAATCATTATAATTAATGTTCGAGGTTGTTTGTCATGCTTATATTATTATTGATACATCTTCGCAATGTCAGCTTGTAGGGCATCGTCACGGACGTATTCATCATAGCTCATTGCTTTGTCAACAATACCTTTTGGTGTAATTTCAATTAAACGATTTGCGATACTATTTACAAATTGGTGGTCACTTGATGTAAATAAGATTGATCCTTTAAAATTAATTAACCCATTGTTTAACGATGTGATCGATTCTAAGTCTAAGTGGCTCGTAGGCTCATCGAATAATAGTACGTTCGCTTGTGATAACATCATTTTCGATAACATACAACGTACCTTCTCTCCACCTGATAAAACATTTGCTTGTTTCAATGCTTCTTCACCTGAAAATAACATTCTACCTAAGAAACTACGTAAGAAAGTTTCTGTTTCATCCTCCGGTGAATACTGTCTTAACCAATCGACTAAAGGTAAGTTATTGTTTTCGAAAAATGCTGAGTTATCTTTCGGGAAATAAGATTGTGATGTTGTTACACCCCAATGGAATTCTCCACTATCAGCTTCCGTCTCACCCATTAAAATTTCAAAAAGTGTTGTTTTAGCTAAGTCATCTTTTCCGACAAAAGCAACTTTGTCATCTTTATCAATCGTAAAGCTTACATTATCTAACACCTTCTGACCGTTAATCGTTTTTGTTAATCCATCGACACGTAATAAGTCGTTACCTATCTCGCGTTCTGGGCTAAATGCTACATACGGATAACGACGGGATGAAGGTTTAATGTCATCTAATGTAATGCTTTCTAATAATTTACGACGTGATGTTGCTTGTTTTGATTTCGAAGCATTAGCACTGAATCGTGCGACAAACGCTTGGAGATCTTTAATTTTATCTTCCTTCTTTTTATTCTCATCTTTAGCCATTTGAGCAGCTAATTGACTTGATTCATACCAGAAATCATAGTTTCCAATGTAAATTTCAATTTTCCCAAAGTCAACATCGGCAATGTGTGTACATACTTTGTTTAAAAAGTGTCTGTCGTGAGAAACAACAATGACAGTATTATCAAAGTGTAATAAAAAGTCTTCTAACCAATGAATAGCTTGAATATCTAATCCGTTTGTAGGCTCATCTAATAAAAGGACGTCAGGGTTACCAAATAAAGCTTGCGCTAGTAAAACTTTTACTTTTTCTTCATCTTTTAAATCTGCCATGTTTTTATCGTGTACAGATTCACTAACACCAAGTCCTGTTAATAAAATAGCTGCATCAGATTCTGCTTCCCAACCGTTTAATTCAGCAAATTCACCTTCTAATTCCGCGGCACGTATCCCATCTTCTTCTGTAAAATCTGTTTTTAAATAAATCTCATCTTTTTCTTTCATTACTTCATATAAACGTTCATGTCCCATTAGAACAGTCTCTAATACTTGATGGTCATCATACGCGAAGTGATCTTGTTTTAACACAGCCATTCGCTTATCTGCTGGCATAGAGACGTCACCTTTTTGTGGTTCTACTTCTCCTGATAAGATTTTTAAGAAAGTTGATTTTCCTGCACCGTTTGCACCGATTACTCCGTAACAATTTCCATTGTTAAATTGTAAATTTACATCTTCAAATAGTTTCTTGTCGCCAAATGACAGGCTTACATCTATTACATTAATCATGAATTGATTCCTCCGTTAAAATATCATCTCAAGTAAGCTTAAGTGATTCCGGCTTATTCGTCAATCTATATAAATAGAGAATTATTAGTGTTATAATTTACTCAAGTTAATACATAGCATATGGGGGATATCGATGAAACAAACGAATCATTATCGCTTACTTAAATTAAGAGAATTGTTATTCGCTGAAACGGACGAGGAAAATGAAGTAACGATTTACGACATGCAAGAGAAGCTAATGCATCTCTTAGAGTTGGAAAAACTTGATATACGGACTTTGAGGAAAGATATTGAAGCATTGCAAAGTATGGATTTTGATATCGTTGAAAATCGCCGTGCACATGGAAAACTGTATTATAGCCATCAAAATAAATTATTTGAAACATATCAAATTCGCTTACTAGTTGATGCGGTTTTATCTGCTCGGTCTATTACACCTAATGAAAAGAGAATATTAATTGAAAAGTTGAAGAAATTAACGAGTACACATATTCAAAAAACATTACCTAGTCCTGTTATGTTTAGTAAAACAGTTAATAAAGATCATGAATTAGTAAAACTAGATATTGACCGCATCCACCGAGCAATCTCGGAAAGGAAAGTATTGCAATACAAGTATGGAGATTATGATGTAGATAAACAATTTAATTTACGTTATGAAGGAAGATGGTATTATGTTGAGCCATATGCGCTGATTTGGCAAAATGATTTATATTATTTAATTGGAAAATATCGAGGTAATAATGAAATTAGACATTATCGTTTAGATAGAATGCGGGAAACAAATATAACCGATATGCCTTTCGTGATAGAGGAATCATTTCAACTGCAACCATATATTGATAAAAGTTTTCAAATGTTTAGTGGAGAAGATATTCGTTTAAAAATTCGTTTAGAAAATGGATTATTAAATCCGATGTTTGATCGTTTTGGATTACAGGTTGACGTAAAGCCAGATGGAGATGATCATTTTATTTTAACAACGAAAGCAAAGCAGTCAGCAGGACTTCGAGGATGGATTTTACAATGGGGTGCAGCAGCAGAAGTATTATCGCCAGAGAGTCTAGTAGCTGAAATAAAAGAAGAAATTACGAACATGGTAACCAATTATGCTCCACAAGTTGAAACTGAAAAAGAGTAGACTGAAAAAAGTTTAAATAGATGAATCACTTTCATAACAAGAAAGTCTAATTACAAACACGAACGACCAGTAATAAATGTATTTAAATACACGTGTTTAGCTAATAAAGATAAGTTTACTTGAATGGAAGCCGACTGACTCTTGCAAGAAAAGCGTGAGTGCGAAAATCCTTGAACGGAACACGTTAGTGTTCGTTCCAGGGTTGAGGCCATGCCGGCAGAAAGCGGTCGGCTGATTAATCATTGCGTCTATTCTTTCGATTGCTCAGATTGTTCTTCTAACACATCAATGCCAAGAGTTTTGTAGGGTACTTCGATTTTAAAAGCTATATTGTTTGCTTCGACATCAAATTGTTCAACGGCTACTTTAAAGTTACTTTTTATATCCATTTCAGTTAACTCGACATACACTTCTGCATCACGCGGGTTGATAATAACCCATTCTGGTGTAGGTAAATATTGATCGATATATTGCATAATTTTTTTCTTAGGTAACTGTAATTGACCAACTGAAATCGATTTTTGTTTTAAAACGAGATCGCCATTATCTTGTACAATCGGTTCGAAATGAGCAAGAAGAGGGACAGTTGTTGAAAATATAGGTAGTTCACCAAACAATTGCACATCCTCATCTAAATGAACGGAATAGACATGATCTGTGTTTGCAAGTAATTTATCGATATATGCATTAATTAAATTATTTAAATTTTGTTTCGTTGTACGGACAACAAATTGCGAACTTTTCTCTTCCTCGTACTGTTTACTAGCGATATTTAATTCTTTTTCAGGAATTGGTGAATATAAATAAACTGCTAGAATAAATACAACGATAATATTAAATGTTAGTAAATAAGTAAAACGTTTTTTCCAATTTTTTTTATTATTCATTTGTTTCGGTTCGTTCATTTATCTCACCTTCATTCGTAACATAGTTTAATATGCGATTTGCAATTAGTTCGTACCCAATATGATTTGGGTGAAAGTTATCCTCTGCAAAAAGCGGTGTATCTTGATCTTCAAATAAATCCTTTATCGGAATATAATGTGCATTATCATACTGTGAAGTGATATCTAAGCCAATTTGATTCCAACTCGTTATAATATATTCAAGTTCTTCAATATCGGGAAAATAAGCTTGAAAAGGATTATAAAAGCCTATCAAATAAATCGTCGCATCAGGATTCATCTCATTTAACATAGCGAAAATATGGTTCAGTCGTTGTTCGTAACGAATTTGTTCTGAAGTGAATGTTTCGATCTGTAAATCGGTAAAGTTATCTTTAAATACTTTCATAATGTCGTTTGCACCAATTGTCATAAGAATAATATCGGCATGACCAATTGCCTGAATAACATCATCATCTTCTTCTAATCGTTGTGAAAGCTGGTCACTGCGATTTCCCCGACGTCCGAAGTTTTCAATGGAAACAAGGTTTTCTTCTTCGTTAATCGCCTCTTCTAATATGCCAACATAGCCACCGTTTGCCTCGTCATCACCAATACCTTCTGTTAAGGAATCTCCAATTGATACGATGGATAAATCGTGTTGGGAAAATCGGCCCACAGCTTTACGGACATTCTTTGATAAAAATTCACGAACAGGGTCTTCCTGCGCCATTGCTTCTTCTGTTTCTTCCACTGCTTCGATAAAATCTTCCTTTTTCTCGTCACTATCTACTGCTACTGTTTCTTGTTCTATAGGCTGTTCTATTTCGTTACTTTGTTTATTTAAATAAATCGTAATAATAGTTATACATAAAATAGCGATAAGCAAGCCAATACTCGTAAGTTTCTTTTTCAAAAACAATCACACCTAAATTTAGTTAGTATATATCTATTATAGAGCATAAGTGCGGTCAATATAACCTTTTTACTGTAAACAATCATTTTACGCCACATAGTAATATTTCCTAAATAGATATACGTTAAACATATTAGGCGTATCTTAGTATGAAAGCCAACAAAAAAATAGTGTTGATGAATTTTTTCACCAACACTATTTCTATTAAAAGGTAAAATTAAATATCGCTCTGACGAATGCGTAACGCTTCTGTTATAATATCTTTTCCGCTAATAACAACTGTATCATCGTTACCTTGTTCAGAGGAACTTGCTTCTGTCCAAACAATTTTCGCCTTAGCTAAGATTGTTTCATCAATTGCTTGATTTGTTACGATGGCATCAACTGCTTCCTCAGCATCTTGTAAAATAACGACATTATAACCACTCTTAGCTAGTGTAGCCACTTTATCGAATAATGCATCAGATCCATCTACTGCAATTGTTTTTTGGCGTAATCCTTCAGTGCGATCAAATGGTGAAGAGAATAGCCATTCAATTGCATCTTCTGTCGTTGAGTCAATCGTTTTAATTCCTGTTGCTTTTTCAATACCTGCGTCTAATGTTTGTAAAATGTTATCCAATGATTCAATTCCTACTGAAAGGCGAACAAGTTCTTCTGACACTCCACTACTTTCTAAAGCTTCAGGACTTAATTGCTGATGAGTTGTTGAAGCTGGATGGATAATTAATGACTTAGCATCTCCAACGTTAGCAACATGTGACCATAACTCGATATTATCAATTAAAGCTTTACCTGCTTCAAGTCCACCTTTAATACCAAAAGTAATAACTGAACCGTAGCTGCCGTCAGTGAAATATTTATGAGCTAAATCATGTGAAGGATGATTTTCCAATCCAGGGAAATTCACCCACTCAACAGCAGGATGGCTTTGTAAGTATTCTGCTACTTTAATAGCATTGTCATTATGACGCTTTATTCTTACATGTAACGTCTCTAACCCTTGAACGAGTAAAAATGCATTGTGTGGACTAAGTGATGCACCTGTGTCACGTAATAATTGTACACGTAAGCGTAATGCAAATGCCATTGCACCTAAATCAGCGAAACGAACACCGCCATAACTTTCATCTGGTTCAGTGAATCCTGGAAACTTCTCATTATTCCAATTGAAACGCCCACCATCGACGACAACTCCACCGATTGATGTACCATGTCCACCAATCCATTTTGTTGCAGAGTGGACGACGATGTCTGCACCCCATTGAATTGGTTTTGCAAACTTAGGTGCAAATGTATTATCAATAATTAACGGAATATTATGTGCGTGGGCAATGTCAGCAATTGCTTCAATATCAAATACGTTTAAACTAGGGTTCGTAATTGTCTCACCAAAAATAGCTTTAGTTTTATCAGTAATGGCATCTTTAAATGCGTTGGGATCCGAGCCATCAACAAATTTTACATTAATTCCGAATCTTGGCAGTGTATGAACGAATAAATTATATGTACCACCGTATAAATTACTATCTGTAAGAATTTCATCACCACTACTAGCAACATTTAAAATCGCATACGTAATAGCTGCCATACCAGAGGCAGTAGCAACTGCGGCAGATCCATCTTCTAATAGAGCCACACGTTGTTCAAAAGCATCTGTCGTAGGGTTCATAATTCTTGTATAAATATTTCCTGGTTCAGCTAAACCAAATAAATCTCTAGCATGATCTGAATCTTTAAATACGTAAGAAGTAGTTTGATAGATTGGTAATGCACGTGAACCTGTGACAGGATCAGGCTCTTGACCTCCGTGTAGTAATGCAGTATCTAGTTTTTCATATTGGAACTTTGACATAATATATTCCTCCTTAGTAGTTAGGTAAAGCTAGTTACTTAATAGTAAAAATAAAACCCTCTTCTAATGATCGATAGAAGAGGGAATGAATAGCGCTTGTCCTCCTCTTATCTTCCAGGCTTAGTTTGCCTGTAGGATTTGGCACCGTAAAAAGCAAAAGGACTTGCTTTCAGGTTGCTGGACTTCATCGGGCCTATTCCCTCCGTCACTCATGATAAGAGATACATAATATTTGAAATTAGAACCTATTATACAATGTCTAGAATGAAAGTCAAACAAAACATTTAAAATAGTGCAAACATTTCATCTGCTTAAGAATTAACCTGTTGTTTACGTTGTGCCTGTAGGGAAGAGTACATGTATAAAACAAGTGAAATCCAAATGAAAGCAAAGGTAATCGCATGGGCACTAGTAAATGCCTCTCCATATAAAAATACGCCAATAAGTAACATAAGAGTAGGAGCAATATATTGTAAAAATCCAATGACTGATAAAGGCATCGTGACAACAGCTAAGCCAAATAATAATAACGGAATAGCAGTAGCTACTCCACTGAATGTGAGTAAGGTAACTTCAGCTGGTGACACTCCAGAAAACCCTAAATTTCCTCCATATGTAAACAACAAGTATCCTAGTGCGATAGGCGTGACGATGAGTGTTTCTATTGCCAAGCCATGCACGGCATTTACGTTAGCAATCTTTTTTAAGACACCATAAACGGCAAAAGAGATAGCTAAAAGTAAAGATACCCAAGGAAAGACCCCATAATCAATCGTTAAATAAACAACTCCAATTCCAGCTAAAACGAATGAAAATATTTGTAAATTTGCTAGCCGTTCGCCTAAAAATACCATCGCAAATAATACACTAATTAACGGATTAATATAATAACCTAAACTTGATTGCACGACGTAATCATTTTGTACTGCCCAAATAAAAATTAACCAATTTAAACTAATGACTAAAGAAGCGACTGTGATAGACAGCAGTACTTTTTTATTTGAAAAAATAGCTTTACACTGTTCCATAAAAAGTGTCCATTGTTTTGTAATAAGAATAAATAATAACATAAAAACAAATGACCAAATGATTCGGTGTGCAAGGACAGCTCCTGCATCAACTCCTTCGAGAAACTTCCAGTAAATTGGTAAGAACCCCCAAAGCAAATAGGCGCTCAAACCATAAATAATCCCTATATTCCCTTTACTACTTGACACGTAAAAACCTCATTTCTAGATGTGATTATCTATTTGTAAGGTTAACATTAAGTTTAAACAATATAAAAAGCAACGATTATTAAGTCCCCTTTCAAGAAATGAAACTATCGACTATAATAAAAGGAAAGCAAATGTTCGAAATTTATTTACAATTATAAACAGGAGGGATTTAAGTGAAAGAAAAAAATTTTGAAACGATTGCAATTCATGAAGGATATAAGACAACAGATGCACAGGGAAGCTTATCAACGCCAATTTACCAAACGTCGACGTTTGAGTTTTCATCTGCTGAACATGGTGAACAAAGTTTCCAAGGAGAAACAAATAGTTTTATTTATTCCCGAATTGGTAATCCGACTGTACAAGTTTTAGAAAAAAGGATGGCTGAACTTGAAGGAGGAGAAAAAGGATTAGCTTTTAGCTCTGGGATGGGTGCGATCTCTGCTATTTTAATTGCACTTACTAAAGCAAATGATCACGTACTATGTTCAACAGGACTATATGGTTGTACGTTCGGATTGTTAATGATGATGAAAGAAAAATATAATATTGGTGTTGATTTTTCTAACTTAGATACAGAAGCGGAGATACGAGAGAAAATTAAGCCAGAAACAACATGTATTTATGTTGAAACACCGATTAATCCTACGATGCAGTTAATTGATTTAGCGTTAGTAGCTAAAGTGGCAAAAGAATATGATATACCTGTCGTTGTTGATAATACATTTTCATCACCATATTTACAACGCCCATTACAATTAGGATGTGACGTTGTTGTGCATAGTGCGACAAAATATTTAAACGGGCATGGAGATGTAGTTGCGGGAATTGCTGTTGGAAAGGAAACTTTTCTCGACGAAGTAGCTAGTACAACACAAAAAGATATTGGAGCCATTTTAGCACCGTTTGATGCATGGTTATTATTGCGCGGATTAAAAACATTACCTATTAGAATGGATCGTCATTGTGATAACGCGGAACATATTTGTGACGTACTTGAACAACATCCTAAGGTGAGTGAGGTCTATTATCCAACTCGCTCTGCATCCGATATTCAAAAGCGACAAATGAAGCGTGGTGGAGGCGTGATTGCTTTTGAAATTGATGGTGATAAAGCGACAGTACAACGTTTTTTAAATAGTTTAGCGATGATTAAAGTTGCGGTTAGTTTAGGTGATGCTGAAACATTAATTGAACATCCAGCTACAATGACTCATGCTGTTATTCCCGAGGATGAGCGCATAAGAATGGGAATTAAAGATTCACTTATTCGTTTATCTGTTGGTCTAGAACATGTTAACGATATAAGTGAAGATTTAAAACAAGCGTTAAATACTATTTAAATAAACTGTTAAAATTTGTGTTATTATAGAATAGGGATGATAGAACTTAGCTGATGGAGGTGATTGTTAATGCATATTGTAACTTTATTTTTAGGTTCGATTATGATTGTTAACTTTGTTTTGGCATTTACAATCATCTTTTTAGAACGAAGAAGTGCAACATCTACGTGGGCATGGTTAATGGTTTTATTTTTTATTCCAATTGCCGGCTTTATGATTTATTTAATTTTTGGTCGTAGATTAAGTAATCATATTTTTACATGGGATACAAAAAGTCGCCTTGGTGTTGAAAAGCAGGTTCAGTCCCAATTAGCACTGCTCGAAAACAATCAACTTCCATATAAACAAGGGATGCAAGAGCAGTATAGGAAATTATATTATTTGCATTTAAAACATAGTGATGCTATTTATTCACAAAATAATCATGTCGACTTATTTACAGACGGGGCTGAAAAGTTTTCCGCCCTTATTCATGATTTAGAACAAGCGCAAGATCATATTCATTTGTTATATTATATTGTCAGACACGACCATTTAGGTACTAAAATTGCGAATGTACTCATTAAAAAAGCGCAAGAAGGTGTTGAGGTTCGCTTTTTATATGATGATATGGGTTCTCGTTCTTTGAGTCGTAATTACGTCCGTCGCCTAGAGAGAGCAAACATTCAAGTAGGAGCCTTCTTTCCTCCGAAAATTCCTAAAATCAATTTAAAAATTAATTACCGTAATCATCGTAAATTAGCAATTATTGATGGAAAAGTTGGTTATATTGGAGGATTCAATATAGGAGATGAATACTTAGGGAAATCCGAAAAATTTGGTTACTGGCGAGATACTCACTTACGTGTCCTTGGTGATGCTGTACAAACGATGCAGACAAGGTTTATGTTAGATTGGAATCAAGCATCAAGACATCATATTGGCTATGATGAACGTTATTTTGTAAGTGGAGATTATGGTGATGTTGGGATGCAAATCGTCTCAAGTGGACCAGATCAAGAATGGGAACAAATTAAATACGGCTACATAAAGATGATTTTAGCCGCAGAAGAATACGTTTATATTCAGACACCTTATTTTATTCCAGATGATAGTTTAATGGATGCTTTGCGTATTGCTGCCTTATCAGGAGTAAAAATAAAAATTATGATACCGAATAAGCCAGATCATGTATTTGTTTATTGGGCAACATTATCAAATGTCGGTGAATTATTAGATGAAGGTGCAGAAATTTACTTATATCAAAATGGATTTTTACATGCAAAAACAATCGTCGTTGATGGTAAGATTTCATCAGTTGGAACTGCAAACATTGACGTACGAAGTTTTAGATTAAATTTTGAAGTTAATGCCTTTATATATGATGTCGATATTGCACAAAAGTTAGTGACAGTATTTCAAGAAGATATTAAATTATCAACACAAATGACAAAAAGCTTGTATGCAAGACGTTCATTAGGTATTAAATTTAAAGAATCAGTTTCACGATTACTGTCACCAATATTGTAGGAGATGATTAGAAATGGAAAAGAAACCAAGCTCAAATTCAAGAACAGTTAAAACAGCACAAATTTTTCCACCTGATGCGAATGCATATGGAACATTATTCGGGGGGAAATTAATGGCACACATTGATGATGTTGCGGCGATTGCAGCAGTGCGTCATGCTAGACAATCAGTTGTAACCGCATCAACGGATTCGGTCGACTTTTTACAACCTGTAAAAGTAGGTGACTCCATTTCGATTGAAGGGTTTGTTACATATGTTCATAATACGTCGATGGAAGTATTTATTAAAGTGATTAAAGAGGGACTTTTAACAGCAGAAAAATCTGTTTGTGCAACGGCATTTTTAACATTTGTTGCATTTGGAGAGGATGGTAATCCTACGGTTGTGCCACAAGTATATCCAGAAACAGAACAAGAAAAGATGTTGTTTGAAGGCGCAAAACTTCGTAGAGAACGACGAAATGAACGTAGAAAAGAATCACAAAGAATGGCAAAATTATACGGAACAGAATAATAGGAAGGAGCTCATGTTGTGATACATACAGATATTTTAGAGAAATATGCAGAATTAGTATTAATAAAAGGTGTGAATGTCCAACAAGACCAAGCTGTCGTTGTAAGCGCGCCAATAGAAGGGGCCACATTTACACGAATTTTAGCAGAAAAAGCGTATGAATTAGGAGCAAAAAACGTTCATATTAACTGGAGTGACGATGAACTTGTCCGCTTAAAATATGAGCATGCTTCAGATGAAGTCATTGATGATTTTCCATCATGGCGTGTACAAATGATGGAGGAATTTGCGGAAGATGGAGCAGCATTTGTTTCGATTCATGCGACAGATCCTGATTTATTAAAAGAAATTGATTCCAAACGTGTTGCTCGAGCAAGTAAAGCAGCAGGTGTAGCAATGAAGACATTTAGAGAATATACGATGAATGATAAAGTGACATGGTCCGTCATTTCTATACCTACTGAAGCGTGGGCTCAGAAAATTTTCCCAGATAAATCAGCGGATGAAGCGGTACAAGCTCTGTGGGATGAAATTATAAAAATGGTACGTATTGATGAAGAAGATACAATTGCAGCTTGGAATAAACATAATGATGTGCTGGAAAAAGCGTATAAACGATTAAATGAAAAGCAGTATGCCTCGCTCCATCTAACAGCTCCAGGTACTGATATAGAAGTAGGATTAGCAAATAATCACGTCTGGCAGGGTGGGGCTGCTGTTTCAGAAAAAGGAACAGTATTTAACCCGAACATGCCGACAGAGGAAGTTTTTACTGCACCACATAAATATCGTGTAAATGGAACGGTATCAAGTACGAAACCATTGAATTATGGTGGAAGCCTAATCGATGAGTTTCAATTAACGTTTAAAGATGGAAAAGTAATCGATTATAAGGCTAAGCAGGGAGAAGAAGTGCTAGCTCACTTACTTGATTCCGATGAGGGAGCAAAACGAATTGGAGAAATTGCTTTAGTACCTGATGAATCTCCTGTTTCGCAATCGGGTTTAATTTTTTATAATACTTTATTTGATGAAAATGCATCTTGCCATATTGCTTTAGGAAAAGCTTATCCGACAAATGTCGAAGATGGCGCGAAGATGGACGATAAACAATTAGATGAGCATGGTGTAAATGACAGTATGGTACATGTAGACTTTATGATTGGTTCAGCTCAAATGGACATAGATGGCGTATATGAAGATGGTAAGAGAGAAGCCGTATTCAGAAAAGGTACATGGGCATTTGATTAATCGATAGTGATAAACAACATTCATACAAGCAATAAAATATAGCGGCAGAAATCTAGGAAAACTTCTGAGGAAATAGCATGGAAGGCATTGAAAAAGTATGTAAATATAAGATTGCTCTTACATTTCGTGACTTCGCTACCGGAATTTGCCTCGAAAGCAAAACACTCTCTGCGGGGTCTTAGTGTCTTCGCTATTCCCACAAGAGTCTCGGCAAATTCCGTTTGCTACGCCGTTTAAATATTTAGTATATTCCGTAACGGTTAGTAAATTAACTTATATTTATGCAGGAAGATCAGTTTGTTTCTTGTCTCTTAAAAGTTAAATAAACTGAAAATTTAATTTCTTATTTGTGAGCTATTTTACTCTTTACTTTTAATGCAATGATGATTACAATATTTCTTATATCTAAAATGAAGCAACAAAAAGTTTAAGAGAAAGGGTGTATATTCATATGGAAATATCCCTTTTATTCATAATTATGTTAATTGGTATATTAGGTATTGGCTCACAGTGGATTGCATGGAAATATAGTTTGCCTGCTATCGTCATTATGTCAATTGCAGGGTTAATAATGGGACCTTTTCTCGGGATTATGAATCCTCAAGAAAGTTTTGGTCCAATTTATGATCCGATAATTTCAGTAGCTGTTGCAATTATTTTATTTGAAGGAAGTATTCAATTAAATTTTAAAGAATTAAGTGGATTAGGAAAACCAATTTTCCGTATATCTACAATTGGAGCATTTATAGCTTGGATATTAGGATCGCTTACGGCGCATTATATGGCAGGTTTATCATGGGAAGTAGCTTTCGTAATTGGGGGATTATTTATTGTAACAGGGCCAACTGTTATTTTGCCGTTATTACGTCAGTCTAAATTAAAGCCAAGACCGGCAAAGATTTTAAAGTGGGAAGGTATTATTGTTGATCCAATCGGTGTTTTATTAGCAGTCTTTGCTTTTGAGATTATTACCTTTTTCACATCAGATGATGGCGGAGGCGGACAATTAGTAGTCTTTTTCGTTGCTGCTATTTTTGCTGTGGGGCTCGGATGGTTCTGTGGTAAGGTGACAGGTTGGATGTTTGAAACTGGTCATGTACCAGAATTCTTAAAGTCCCCAGCAGTATTTGTTATCGTTATTTTCTGTTTCACCTTAGCGGATGAAATCGTTCATGGAACAGGATTATTATCTGTAACAGCGATGGGATTAACGTTAGCGAATATGGGAGTTACTTCTTTAAGTGATTTCCGTCATTTTAAAGAAAATATTTCTGTTTTATTAATTTCTGCTATTTTTATTATGTTAGCATCATCGTTACAGATGGAGACAATTATTCAGATTTTCCAACCAAATATTATCGGATATGTGCTCTTAATGATGTTTGCAGTTCGGCCACTATCGATTTTCTTATCGACCATTCGAACTAATTTAACGATGCAGGAACGTGGATTAGTAGGATGGATTGCACCGAGGGGTATTGTCGCTTTAACGGTATCAAGTTATTTTGCGGGAATTTTGCTTGATGCAGGATATGAAGATGCTGAGATTTTAACAACTTTAACATTTGGATTGGTATTCTTTACGGTTGTAGCCCATGGATTCTCGATTGGACCATTAGCTAAGAAGCTACACCTTTCATTAGAAGGAAAGCCGGGTGTATTAATCGTTGGAAGTAATTCATTTACGGTACAGTTAGCCAAATCATTTCAAAAAGCGGAGTATCCTGTTTTAATTGTCGATGCAGATTGGCAAAATTTACGCTTTGCTCGAAATGAAGGAGTACCGTTTTATCATGGTGAGATATTATCAGAGCAGACGGAATATAATTTAGATACGATACCTTATGACTTTATTATTGCGGCTACACATTCTTATTCGTATAATTCGCTCGTTTGTACGACGTATTTACCAGAGTATGGAAGAACGAATGTATTTAAAGTTGATCCAGAACAACAGACGACAGCCTCTGATATCGTTACTAAAGTTGGTGGACGCTCGTTATGTCGTGAAGATATGTCATTAGGTGACTTTATTGCAAAGACGCAAAATGGCTTTGTGTTTAGGCAAACGGCATTGACAGAACAATTTACGTACAGTCAATTTAAACGTGGGTTAGAAGAAGAGGCTTTATTAATCTACTTCATCAAACCTTCGGGACAATTATTTTTCTATGCAGATGATCTACGTGTACGGCCAAACATTGGCGATACGATTGTTAGTTTCACACCGCCAATAAAAGAAATAAGAAAAATACAAGATAAATTAAATAATAGTCCAAAATAAATAAAAGAAACCAGATGAGCTCATATGAGTCCATCTGGTTTTAACTTCTTAATTTATGAACAATGGGAAGTAAATAATGTTAATACTTTGTTTATTTAGCTTCTTCCAGCTGTTTACGTACGTCAGCGATTTCCATTTCTAGGCGAATTAATTGTTCCTCGGCAGAAGATACTCGACCATCGACAGCTTCTAGCTTATCCATGTCGCCTTGAATACGAACGTAATCTGACTTTAGTTCTAATAATAATACCTCTAATTGAGCCTTGTCCATTTTATCACTCCTACTGTTATGTAGTGTACTTGATTATTAGTGTAGGATACAAGTGATAAATGTTCTATAAATTATGCAAAAGATTTCGCTTGTCTGTGTAAACTGTGATAAACTATAAATAGTTAAAATAATATATTAATTTCCTTTCAACAAGATTATGAAATGTTAAAGGGGAGTAGCTGTACAGTACAAGTCGTCATTACGAGAGCAATCTCCGGCTTTACTGGCAATGTGAATTGTTAGCGAGACCTTTACTTTATTATGTTTATAAAACGTATGATATTTTTTTACGGTATAAACATAATAGAGTAAAGGTTATTTTTATGGACAAATATAAAGGATATGTAAGTGATGTTCATATACGAACAATAAAAGGGGTAGTTTTGATGGAGTATCAATTAATTTTAGAATATGTTTGGGTATTTATCGTTTTAATCGGTTTAGAAGGATTATTAGCAGCAGATAATGCGTTAGTGTTAGCAATTATGGTCAAACATTTACCCCCAGACGAAAGAAGAAAAGCTTTATTTTATGGCTTAGCGGGAGCATTTATTTTACGATTTGGGTCATTATTTTTAATTTCTTTTTTAGTAGATGTTTGGCAAGTTCAAGCAATAGGTGCGATATATCTTTTATTTATCTCAATAAAATATTTATATGATAAAGCGACTAATCATACGACAGATAAGCCGATCAAAGAAGGTGGAAGTGGCTTTTGGATGACAGTACTTAAAATTGAATTTGCTGATATGGCATTCGCCGTTGATTCGATTTTAGCAGCAGTAGCATTAGCTGTCACACTACCAGCAACTGGAATTTTCACAGTAGGTAGTCTAGATGGTGCGCAATTTATCGTTATTTTTGCCGGTGGAATGATTGGTGTTATTATTATGAGGTTTGCTGCAAACATGTTTGTTAACTTACTGCAAAGCCGACCTGCCCTTGAAGTTGCAGCATTTATAATTGTAGGTTGGGTCGGTTTAAAATTAGGTTTACTCGTTTTAGCCCATAATGACATTAATATTGTTTCAGCGCAGTTTGCCCAATCGATTTTTGTAAAGCTTGTTTTCTATGGGGGATTAGTTGTTATTGCCCTAGTCGGTTGGTTCGTCTCAGGTAAAGTAAACACTCATAAAACATCCCGTTAAACTATATCTTTGAGTCAATATCAAAATTTCACTAAGATAATTGATATTGACTCAAGTTGTGAAAATGATTTCAGTTACACAAAAATTAACTAAAACAAAAAATAATAATGCACAAGACGTGAAAAAAATGGTACAATAATCTAAAGAATTATCAAAATAATGCGCCGAATGTAAAAAGCGTTGCTTAATATAATTATTGCGTTATTTTATTAAAATATGTTTAATAATTTTTACATAGTATATTATTATCTCGCTTTGTCGTGAGGATTCTAAAAAACAAAAGGAGTTTTTAAAAAGATGGTTAACCAATATCGTGTTGAAGAAGATTTAATAGGAGAAAAACAAGTCCCTGCATCAGCTTACTACGGGATTCAATCTATTCGAGCAGGGGAAAACTTTAATATTACAGGCTATACAGTAGATTCTGAACTAATTATAGCTATTGCTTATGTAAAAAAAGCAGCAGCATTAGCGAATATGGAAATCGGTAGTTTAGACGACACGATTGGTAATGCTATCGTTGCAGCAGCAGATGAGATTATTGAAGGAAAACTTCATGATGAATTTATCGTTGATCCAATTCAAGGTGGAGCAGGTACGTCGACTAATATGAATGCGAACGAAGTCATTGCTAATCGCGCTTTAGAAATATTAGGCAAAGAAAAAGGCGATTACGATGTGATTCATCCAAATACTCATGTAAATATGGCTCAATCAACAAATGATGCCTTTCCAACGGCCATTCATATTTCGACTCATCGATTAATCGCGAAGTTAGAAAAGACGATGCAAAAATTAGCTGACACATTTGAAACAAAAGGAACAGAATTTAATGATGTCATTAAGATGGGACGAACGCATTTGCAAGATGCTGTGCCAATTCGCTTAGGGCAAGAGTTTACTGCTTATGGACGTGTGCTTTCTAGAGATATTAAACGTTTAAAACAATCATCAGAAAGCCTTTTAGAAGTCAATCTAGGTGCAACAGCAGTTGGTACAGGGTTAAATGCTGATCCAGAATATATGAAGCGCGCTGTAGAGATTTTAGCAGATTTAACAAATATCCCTTATCGAAATGCAGAAGACCTTGTAGATGCTACACAAAACACAGATGGTTATACAGAAGTATCCTCTGCTTTAAAAATCTGTATGCTGAACATGTCAAAAGTGGCGAATGATTTACGCTTAATGTCATCAGGACCACGTACAGGTTTTGCTGAATTGACTTTACCAGCTCGTCAACCAGGATCTTCTATCATGCCAGGTAAAATTAATCCAGTTATTTGTGAAGTTGTTAACCAAGTAGCATTTCAAGTAGCAGGAAATGATTTAACAGTATCTTTAGCTTCGGAAGCAGGACAATTTGAATTAAATGTGATGGAACCTGTTTTAGTATATAATTTACATCAATCATTGCATATTATGAATCAAGTATTAGAAGTGTTTGGGGAGTTCTGTATCGAAGGAATAGAAGCAAATATTGAAATATGTCAAAATTACGTAGACAAAAGTTTAGGAATTATTACTGCACTAAATCCTCATATTGGTTATCAAGCAGCAACAGGGATAGCGAAAGAGGCTCTTGAAACAGGTGCATCAATCCGTGAACTAGTATTAAGAGACAATATATTAACTGAGGAAAAGATAGATAGGATATTGGATCCAATTGAATTAACGAAACCGGGAATAGCCGGAAAATAATAAAAGAAGGCCTATATAAATTATGTGCTAATTTACATCATATTTATATAGGCTTTTTTATAAAATGAGTATTATTCTATTCATGTTTAACAAAAGGACATGGAGGTGAGTACATGCCAATCACAGTACAGGGAATTGTTAACTTACCGATATTTAACACTGCTAAAGTAAGGGCAGGTATTGATATTTTAGATCAGCGGCATGTTGAATGGATGTCAGCGATAGAGGGGCCTGTGGAGAACTTTGTAAGAAAGTATGAATTTGTTTTAACGACAGGATTAAGTTATGAAAGTGATCCTGCGCTTTTGTATGAATTTACTAAGGACGTGTATGAATCAGGTGCATCTGCTTTAGGAATTGCAATTGGTAGGTATATTTTTGATATTCCGCCTGAAATTATTGATTTTGCTGAACAACATGAATTTGTCATTATTGAACTACCTTGGGAACTTAGATTTATGGATTTACAACGAGAAGTGATGAATGAAATTAATTATCGACAACAAGGGTTTATTGAACGAGCTCGTGAAATACAAAAATTTTTAATCGATCTAGTTATTCAAGGAAAAGATATAATTGAAATGATTGCATATGTCGAACAAGAATTAGACAGTTCGATTGTATTTGTGGATAAAAGTGGGAGAATGAACGCAACTGTAGATAATCCACAAGAAGTTATCGACATTTGGGAGAGTACACAACATGATGCAGAAGTCATTGAAGACGACTTAGCATTTCGCCATATTAAGAGTGTGTTATGTGAAAAAGGTTACATGTTACATAAAGAAATAACTTCTGGAACGATTCATGTTGCCCAAGGCTATTTTCTCGTCATCTTACACAATCAAGATAAATTAACGGCTAACGTGTTGCAAGTGTTAGATAGTTTATCTGCCGCAACAGCTCTTTGGATTTCTCGTGAAGATGCGATTGTAAAAACGGAAATTCGCTTACGTAATGAATTTATCTGGGGTTTAGCAAAAACACCACAAAAAGATGTGGATGAAAGTATTCGTTCGCGTGGGAAACTTTTAGGTTACCAGCTTGAAATGCCTTATATGTGTATTGTTGGATATTCGGTTGATTTTGATTCTTTTTATAAAGAACAACATCATGATCAATCTTTTGGCTTTAAAAATGTCATTTACTATATCGAAGAAGAAGTAAGGTATGCCGCATCTGTTGTAGATAAACAGTTTGCTTTTACATTTGATGACGATAAAATTATTATTTATTTACAATGTGAGCAAGAGGAATATAGTAGTACAGTTCATCATTTTTTAGATTTATTAGAGAAACGTTTAAACACACTTATTCCTGGTGTTGTATTTTCATGGGGATTAGGGATAAGCAATGATGGCGTTATGCAATTCTATGAGAGTTATCAAAAAGCTCGTGCAGCCCTTGATATTGGACATAGCCAGAAGTTACCTGGCTCACGAATCAGTTTTGATGATACGAAGTTGAATCGTCTTTTATTATATTTAGCGAGCAATCAGGAAGTGCGCGATATTACTTTAACAACACTTGCTCCTTTAATTGAGTATGAAAAGAAGCGTGAAATGAATTTAATTGATACATTTATTGCTTACGACAATCAAAATGGAAATGTTAGTCAAGCCGCACGTGTACTTAATATGCATCGTCAATCATTGCTTTATCGTTTACGTAAAATAGAAAGTTTAACAAATGTATCACTTGATAATCCAGATGATGTATTTTTATTAAATATAAGTATTAAAGTTTGGTTAACGGGTATGTTTGACCAAGAAACAAAAGAGGGACCTTAACACGTAATGTGTTGAGGTTTTTTTAATGAGTAACAACACCTTTTAATAAAGCTTTACGTTTAAATGTTAGGTACTGTTATAATGCTTCATACAAACTGTATAAAAACTGTTAATCAAAGTTCTTACATTGTTGATATTGTTCATCTAAAGGAAACATATTATAATCAAAGTATAGAAAATAAAGTTCATCATAAAAAATGTCTAAACAATGGATTGTGAATATAAGAAATAAATGCATTCACTTATAAAACGTTGTTATTTTTAAGGAGTGTGATGAAAGCGTTTACAATAATGAGTTATTATACAAATAAGTCCAGTCGATTACAGGTGCAAGAAACAGAAAATGGCTATCATGCATATAAAATAGTACAGAAGAAAAGTGAGTGATGTATTATGCAAATTGTAAAAGGAGCTGAATCGTTATTTGAACAATTAAAAATCTGGCGAAGACATATTCATCAGTATCCTGAACTTAGTTTTGAGGAAAAGCAGACAGCAGCTTTTGTTGTGAGTCAATTAGAAATGATTAAGAACATTCATATAGAGAAACATGTTGGTGGTAATGGTGTAGTTGCCACTTTAACGAGTGGAACAGGGCCAACGATAGCATTAAGAGCGGATATGGATGCATTACCAATCGAAGAAGAAAATGATCATGCATTTGTTTCCAAAAATCCAGGAGTTATGCACGCCTGTGGACATGATGCACATACGGCGATGTTATTAGGAGTTGTAAAGTTACTAGGAGAGCAATTTGAAAAAGGGGAGTTAACTGGAACGGTGAAATTTATCTTTCAACCTGCTGAAGAAAGCATGGATGAACATGGCTATTCTGGCGCGCCATATATGATTGAAGATGGAGTGTTAGATGATGTTGATAGTGTCATTGCCTTACATGTTTGTCCTTGGCATCCTGTCGGGGTTGTACAAATGAATCATGGTTACAGTATGGCGAATGTGGATACATTTAAAGCGACGATTCGTGGAACGGGTGGACACGGAGGATATCCACATTTAGCGATTGATCCTGTATGGATGTTGGGGACAATTTTACAAGCATTTTATAGTTCTGTCGGTCGCAGAATATCACCACTTGAAATAGTAGCTGCAAGTATTGGGAAAATTGAAGCTGGTGCAGTAAGCAATGTTATACCTGCAGAAGTATGTGTAGAAGGAACGCTTCGCTCTTACTCACCAGAAGCGAGAAGACGTTTAGAATATGAAGTAGAACAAGTGTTTAAAATGGCAGAAACATTTGGTGGAACTTATGAATATGTAGTAGAAAAAGGAGAACCAGCATTAAATAATCATTTAGAAGTTAATATGATTATTGAACAATCAATTAAAGAAATTTATCCAGATATGAAAATAGAATGGGAACCATTTGGCTTAGGTGGCGAAGACTTTGGTTATATGACACAAAAAGTCCCTGGAGCAATGTTCTTTTTAGGTTGTTCCTTAGAAGATGGAGAGGATAGAGGATTACACACTCCAATATTTGGTATTGATGAACAGTGTATGCCAATTGGGACGGCTGTATTAGTTGCAGCAGTGAATCGTTTTTTAAAAAGTGAGGTCTCTAAGCAACCATTAAATCGAAGTTCAATTCAGGAAGGTGCGTGATAATATGATGATTACGACAAAGGGAAAAAAGATGTATATTGGGGGAAAATGGGTCGATAAAGACGAAACAATCGACGTTCGTGATCCTCAAGATAATTCACTCATTACAACTGTTCCTAGTGCTTCCAAAGAAGATATGTTGAATACGATAAAGATGGGTGAAGAAGGTGTTGCTATAGCGGCAAAAATGCCAGTACACGAACGGATATCGGTTTTAAATAAGTCAGCAAATTACGTTGAAAAATATGCCGATTTATTCGCTAATACGATAGCAAGTGAAGGGAGTAAAACGATAAAAGAAGCTCGTGGAGAAGTAACACGATGTATAGAAACATTGCGAATTTCAGCTGAAGAAGCTCGACGAATAAATGGTGAGACAATTCCATTCGATCAAATGCCAGGTTCAGAGAATCGTGTTGGTTATTATTATCAATTTCCGATTGGGTTGATTGCGGCAATTACGCCATTTAATGATCCCCTCAACCTAGTCGCACATAAAATAGGGCCAGCGATCGCCTCAGGTAATGCAATTATCGTTAAGCCAGCAACAATGACACCATTAAGTGCTTTGTTGTTAGCTGAAGCATTTGATTATGCAGGATTACCTAATAAAGTATTATCGGTCATTACCGGGAAAGGGAGTGAAATTGGCGATGTATTAGTAACTCATCCTGCCGTTCGTCTCGTCTCATTTACAGGTGGATTGGACACAGGAGAAGCGATTGCTAAAAAGGCAGGATTGAAAAAAATTAGTATGGAATTAGGATCAAACTCTCCTGTTATTGTACTTCGTGATGCGCAGATTGAGGAAGCTGTTAACAGCACAGTTTCTGGAGCTTTCTGGGCAGTTGGACAAAATTGTTTAGGAGTGCAACGTATTTTTATTCATGATGATGTATATGAACCATTCACAAATAAATTTGTGCAACGTACCGAGCAATATAAAACTGGTAATAAAAAAGATGAACGAACAGATATGGGTCCATTAATAAGTGAACGCGAAGCTATTCGTGTGGAAGAGTGGGTAAATGAAGCGTTAGAAGAAGGGGCAGAGTTATTAACAGGTGGATATCGTGATGGGGCCTTTTATGCACCAACAGTGTTAACAAATGTTTCACCAAATGCAAAAATAGCTAAAGAAGAAATATTTGGACCTGTCGTAATTTTATTTAAGGTTACAACTTTAGACGAAGCAATTGAATATGCTAATCACGTAAACTATGGTTTGCAAGCAGGAATATTTACACAAAATATTCAACAAGCATTTTCAACAATTGGGCAGTTAGAAGTTGGTGGAATATTGGTAAATGACAGCAGTGATTATCGAATCGATGGAATGCCATTTGGAGGAGTAAAAGGTTCTGGAATTGGTAGAGAAGGGGTGAAATTCTCTATCCAAAATATGGTCGAACCGAAAATGGTTCAATTCAAGTTATAGCAATAGGTAGAGCAATTTTTGATAAAAAGATTATTCTAAAAATTTATAAGATATTTCAAAAATCAGTTGAAATACGAAAATAGTTTATGTACAATAACAAACTATACTTACATGTAGCATAAAAGTCTGTGTAAAATCCTCGTTATTGTACATAAATTTAATCTAGTTTGAATAACGAGGAGGCTATTAAAATGACTTCAATTGTGACGAATGAACAGTTAAAAAAAGAATTAACGGATTTGGATAAACAACATTTTATTCATCCGACATCCAATATGAAACAGTTACAAGAGGATGGGCCGGCATTTATCTTTACTGAAGGTGACGGTATTTATTTAAAAGACATTGAAGGTCGTACACTAATGGATAGCTTATCATCCCTCTGGAACGTTAATATCGGGCATGGTAGAGAGGAAATTGGTGAAGTCGCAAAAGCGCAAATGAGTAAGTTAGCATTCACATCTACATTTAGCAATTGGAGTCATGAGCCTGTCATTAGACTTGCGGCAGAAATTGCTGAATGGACACCTGGTGATTTAAATGTCACATTTTTTACATCGGGTGGATCAGAAGCAAATGATACGGCATTCAAAACAGTACGACATTACTGGAAAGTAAAGGGGAAACCAGAAAAAAAGAAAATCATATCGCGTAAAAAATCATATCATGGAGTAGCAATGGGCGCTACGAGTGCTACTGGCTTGGAAGAGTTTCATACTTTCACATCCTCTATTGCACCAGACTTTTACTATGTTGATAGTTCAATAGAGTCACTGGAGACGATGATAGCAGAAGAAGGAGCAGAAACAATAGCTGCGTTTATCTCGGAACCTGTTCAAGGATCTGGTGGAGTTAATTTACCTCCTGAAGGTTACTTTGAAGCGGTTCGCCAATTATGTGATAAGCACGATATATTATTTATCTCTGATGAAGTGATTTGTGGATTTGGACGTACCGGGACATTGTTTGGAATGGAGAACTTTGGCATCACTCCAGATATTATTACAATGGCAAAAGGAGTAACAAGTGGTTATGCTCCTTTAGGTGGAATGGTCATATCTGAGACATTACACAAAGAACTATATGAAAAAACAGCAGGTAATTTTTGGCATGGATATACGTATAGTGGTCATCCAACGGCAGCAGCAGTAGCCCTTAAAAATTTGGAAATTATTAAAGAAGAAAATTTAATCGATAATGTTCGTGCAATGGGAGCACTTATGTTACAAGGATTTGAAACGATAAAAGCACAGCATGAACGCATAATCGATGTAAGAGGAATTGGACTTTTAGGCGCAATATCATTTGAACGAGACGTAGGAGCAGATCCAATAACTCCACAAATTGTTGCAGAAGCCTTAAAGCGTGGATTAATTTGTCGTTCTGTTGTTTATGACGGTCAAGATACATTAGCGTTTGCACCACCATTTATTATTAATGAAACGCAAATAACTGACATGGTGGAGATTGTAAATGATGCAATAACGGCTGTTTTATAAAGTTAAAGAGATTAGGGCATAACGTTTGTCGGAAAGTAGGTCATCTGATTATTGTTGTGTTCTAATCTCGTCCTTCAAAATATAACCCATTGGAATAAGCATTACTATTTCAGTCATCCAATACATATTCTTTTATATAAGACTGAATATGGTAATGAGTCAATGGCGTACATACGATACTCTCTACAAACCGGTACATCGCACTATCAATTGCACATTATTAAAATCGAAATTACATTTCCAATTTATAATATTGTCGCTACTAATACATGATTCATGCGGTAATGATCCTTTAGAAAGGAAGTGAGGAAATGACTGAATTACCCTATGGATGGAGAGGCAGAATAGGTTTAATTTATATTGCTTCAGCTTACTCCATGGATGTTGAATTTAACAACATGGCACCGCAAGGAGTAACATCACATACTACGAGAGTCGCCTTATCTGATGAACCGGATTGCTTTTCAATTAATGATTTATCATCCTTACGAGACGATGTTTTACAAGCTACAAAATTATTATCGCAAGTTCCTTTAAATGCATTAGCATTTGGTTGTACTAGTGGGAGTTTTGTCAATGGTTCTGAATATGACAAAGAGTTAATTAATAGTATGGAGAATATTGCTAATATTCCTTGTACGACAACGGCTTCAGCAGTGGTCGAAGCGTTAAATGTCTCTAACATAAAAAGAGTTGCCATTGCGACACCATATACAAAAGAAGTGAATGAATTAGCTGAACGGTATTTTGTAGAAAATGACTTTGAAATTTCTAACTTAACTGGGCTAGGAATCGATAATGATTACACAATCTCTGCTTTAGATTCTCATGCAATTTATGATATGGCAGTAAACGCGGACACGCCTGATGCTGATGCTATATTTTTATCTTGTACAGGACTGTCGGCAACACATTTAATAGACGTTTTAGAAACAGATTTAAACAAGCCTGTCATTACATCTAACCAAGCAACGTTTTGGCATGCACTTCGTTTAAGTAAGATTCGCAGTAAAATTCAAGGATTTGGACATTTATTTTCTTTATGATTGATCAACATGACTTCTAAAAGAAAGGAGTGTCAACATGAAGAACCTTTATAAACAAATTGATCACATATGGACTGAAATTGAAAAAGGGATACTGAGTATTACGACGATAGCAATGAGTTTGTTATTAGTATCTAATGCACTCAGTCGTTATTTTTTCAATAAAAGTTGGGGTTTCTCAGAAGAAATCGGGAAAATGGGCATTATCGTTTTAACTTTTATGGGTTTAGGTTATGCCGTTAGACAACATATGCATATTGAAATGTCAGGATTGTATGACTTATTACCACCAAAGTACAAATACGTATTTGATTTAATTATTAATTTTGGATCATTTCTCGTATTAGCACTATGTACGTATTTAGGTTATAAATACGTGATACACTTATATGATTTAGGGCAAGTTTCAACGATTTTAAGATTACCGCTATATTTATCGATGTCAGTTATCCCAATTGGATTCTTTTTAGCGTCATTACGATTTTTAATTGAGTTTATCATCGGATTAAAATTCAGTACGACAAAACATGCAGAGACACCAATTAAAGAGTAAGGGAGGGATATCGTCGTGATGTGGTTAGTGATAGCGTTATTGTTTATTATGTTATTTATGAATTTTTCAATTATGGTTGTTTTACTAGTAAGTGGTTTGCTCATGGTGTTTTTATTTGCACCAACATTAGATTTAGTTATGTTTATTCAGCAATTATCTAGTAGTGTTGAATCTTATGTTTTATTAGCTATCCCTATGTTTATTTTTGCGGCAGACATAATTGTACAAGGTCGTACTGCTACACGTTTGCTAGACTTTGTAAATGATTTGTTTGGACATATCCGTGGTGGGACGGGGATTGTAGCAGCTGCAACGAGTACAATATTTGGTTCTGTATCAGGTTCTTCACAAGCAACGATTGCAGCGATCGGAAGACCAATTCGGGATCGAGCTTTGCAGTATGGTTATAAAGATTCTCATATTATAGGATTAATTATTAACTCAGCCGGAATTGCTATTTTAATTCCCCCAAGTATTGTGATGATTTATTATGGTATGTTAACAGGTACATCTGTCGGGGACTTGTTTATAGCTGGTATTATTCCAGGTTTGCTTATCTTTCTTGGTTTCTCAGCGTGGGAATTCTTTATCGCAATTAAACGAGATATTCCTGTTGAACCAAAAGCAACTTGGGAAAAAAGATGGCAATCATTCAAAAAGTCATTTTTAACATTCGGATTTCCTATATTAATTTTAGGTGGAATTTATTCAGGGATGTTCAGTCCGACGGAAGCGGCTGCATTCTCCGTGTTATATGCTCTCATTTTAGAACTAGTTATATTCCGTTCGATAAATGTGAAACAAATTTATCAAATTGCATCTTCAACGGGAGTTGTTACGAGTATTGTATTTATCTTACTAGCGGCTGGTGGAGCGTTTTCTTGGGTTATTTCTTATTTAAGAATTCCCCAAACATTAACGGAAACAGTATTAAGTTCTGATCCATCACAATTAGAGATTTTACTTATTATGTCACTGTTTTTCTTAATATCTTGTATGTTTGTTGATTCGCTTGTTGCCATTGCGATATTAACGCCAATCTTTTTCCCAATTGCAGTGCAGACAGGGATTGATCCAGTAGCGATTGGTATTTTAATTACAATGCAAGCAACACTTGGAACTGTTACACCACCATTTGGTGTGAATATCTTTACAGCTTGTGCAATTTTTAAAAAGCCATATTTCGAAGTTGTCAAAGGTATTGTGCCATATATCATTATTTTTGTAGCTGTTAATATACTATTAATTCTTTACCCAGATATTATTATGGTTTATCAAGACATTTTTGGAAAATCTAAAGGAGGATAATAACCGAATGTCGTAAATATACTTTAGGGAGGTGTTGTTCTTAACGTTATATAGGGGTCTATAACTAAAGAGAAATAAAGGAGGAAACAAATTGTTTACTAAAAAGAAGTATTTTTTAATTGGATTAATGTTTATATTATCAATTGTGTTAGTCGCTTGTGGTAACTCAGAAACAGATGGTGACGGTGGTGGAGATAGTGATGGAGATAGTGATGGAGATACAGTTACGTTAAAGTTCGCGCATGAAGAAGGTCAAGGAGACGTTCAAGATTTATATGCGAATAAATTTAAAGAAGTTTTAGAAGAAAAATCAGATGGAAAATTTGAAGTCGATGTTTATACAGCTGGAACATTAGGAACGAATGCAGATGTTTTACAATCGCTACAGACAGGTGCAATTGAACTTGCGATTACTTCGCCAGGGTTTTCAGGTGATGTGATTCCTGAATCTAATATCATGTCGATTCCATTTTTATTCTCTGATGATTTAGAAGTAAACCGTAAAGTGTTAGACGAAAGTGAAGCATTATATGGTCCATTAGCTGAGCAATATGAAGATAAAGGTATTACACCATTTAAGTTTTGGTTAGAAGGATTCATGTGGTGGACAGCTAATAAGGAAATCTCAACACCGGATGATATGAAAGGTGTTAAAATGAGAACAATGCCTTCAAACTTAATTATTAAAGCTTATGAACATATGGGTGCAAGTCCACAATCAACAGACTCTGGTGAAATTTACACAATGTTACAAACAAAAGGTATTGACGCACAAGAAAACCCATTATTCTATGTTTATTCAAGTAATTTCCATGAAGTACAAGATTATTTAATGGATTCGAAGCATCATATTTATACGACAGTAACAGCTGCAAACCAAGACTTCTTTGAAGGTTTAGATGAAGCAGATCAAGAATTAATTGAAGAAGTTGTTCAAGAAGTAAATGATTGGTCATTTGACATGCAAGATGAACAAGCTCAAGAGGCATTAGATGGTATTCAAGAAGAAGAGATTGAAGTAATTGAATTAACAACAGAAGAGCGTGAAGCATTCAAAGAGATGACGTTAGATGTACGTGATGATTATAAAGCTGAAAGTGATGCAGCAAAGGAAATTTTAGAAACGATTGAAAAAGAGATTGAAGAGGCAGAAGAAGAAGTAGGTAACTAAATAAATTGTAACAAAGAAATAAGGAGAATGGGGAGTCTAGCTTGATTATTATAGAGTTGGACTTCTCTTTTATCTTGTAATCATTGGATGGGAAGGTGGATAATCATGTTAGCTTTTTCTTTAACAGAGTTCAGTAAGCGCTTACGTAAGGTGAAGAACAGTATGGAACGTCAAGGAATGGATGTTTTGTTAATTACAGATCCGGCGAATATGAATTACTTAACAGGTTTCGATGCATGGTCTTTTTACGTACATCAACTATTAATTGTCATGATAGATGAAGCTGAACCAATCTGGATTGGGCGTGGGATGGACGCAAGTGCAGCAGAAATAACGACATGGTTACATAAGGATAATATTATTCCTTATACAGATGATTATGTACAATCCACGACGAAGCATCCAATGGACTTTGTTGCTAATTTAATTTCTGAAAAGGGGAAAGCAAATGCGGTGATTGCAGCAGAATATGATGCCTATTATTTTACTGCAAAAAACTATATTCAATTAACGAAAATGTTGCCGAATGCTAGTTTTGTTGATGGTACGAATCTAGTTAATTGGATAAGAATTATAAAATCAGACGCAGAAATATCCTATATTAAAAAAGCAGCTGAAATTGCTTCAAAATCAATGAAGCGAGGGATTGAAAGTATTGCAGCTGGAGTAAGAGAGTGTGATGTTGTCGCTAACATCATGCACCAACAAGTATCTGGGACGGAATCATTTGGCGGAGATTATACTGCAATTGTTCCGTTGTTACCATCAGGAGAAAAAACGTCCGCTTGTCATCTTACATGGACGGATGATAAATATAAAGAAGGAGATCCTGTCATTATTGAATTAGCAGGTTGTTATCGGCGTTATCATTCACCACTAGCAAGAACTGTCTATATAGGTGAACCAACAGATGAAATAAAAGAATTAACAGACGTTATATTAGAAGGGGTGGAAGCTACATTAGAAGTTATTCGACCAGGAATAACGTGTGAAGAACTAGAATTGATATGGAGAAACTCGATTGCGAAGAGAGGATATGAGAAGGAGTCGAGAATCGGTTATTCTACAGGACTAAATTATCCACCTGATTGGGGAGAGCATACGGCGAGCCTACGACCAGGAGATAAGACAATTTTACAACCGAATATGGTTTTTCATATGATTCCAGCTATTTGGCTAGATAGGTATGGAGTTGAAGTAAGTGAAACATTTAGAGTGACAGCTACAGGTGTAGAAGTGTTAGCTAATATCGATAGAAAGTTGTTTGTTAAATAAAAAGGAAAAGGGGATGGAGGAGGAAGTCGTTTGAAAGATTTAAAAAAAATGTTAACGACTACAACAGAGAAACTCCAACGAGAATTAACACCTCAAGAAAAACAATTTTTAAAATGGGTACATGTAAAACACCTTAGAGAATTAGAACAAGATAAATTGAAAAAATAAGCTTTACCTCATTTTGTGGTAAAGCTTATTTTTTATTTGCTCAAAATAAAAGTTGTCCAACAAATCGTGTTGGTGACAGGTTAAAGTGTTAAGAAGCAGTGAATACGCCGCTCCAGAAACCTACTTCGCATTCCGCGGGCAACACCTCAACTAACTTCATAAGTTCGCTACGGCAAACTTACGAAGTGGATTTTCGGTTATCGCTATCCCGCAGGGGTCATGAACGGAGGTCATAAAGCAAAATGTCATTTTAAACATCTGTAATAAAAACACTGAAATGAAACCATTTAATCTTACTGACCTACACTATTTGATAAAGAGCTAAAATAAAAGCTTAATGTAGGCGAATATTTAGAGAGCTTGTTCTGTCCGTGTTATAATACACTGTAGTCTTAACTTACTTTATATTAGTAGGATAGAAAGGGAAGGTGGGATGTCATATGGCTGTTTCTAATGATGCTATTATGGATCGAATGATTGTTGAGATAAAAAAGGCACAAACTGCTATGCATGAACAGAAGGAGTGGAAACTTCATATCGCGCATATTCAACTATTAAGTGATTTATTACTAGAAGAAAAAGCGAAGTCACCAAATCAAGTCATGACACCGTTAGAAAAAAAGCCAATGCAAACAGTAAATGAAGAACATGCAAAAGAACCGGATTCATCAATTTTTGATTTTTAAAAAGGAAAGGAATAAACAAAGATGAGAATACTTGTATTAATTGGAACATTATATGGTTTTCTATCAGTTGCATTAGGAGCATTTGGAGCACATTTATTAGAAGGAAAATTATCGGAAAACGCATTATCGATGTGGGAAAAAGCAGTTCATTATCAAATGTTTCACGCCCTTATTATTATAACAACAGGTTTAGTATTAATTAAATATGAATCATCGGCATTAGTATTTGCAGGTTGGGCTTTTGTGCTTGGTGTCTTATTATTCTCTGGAAGTTTATATACATATGCAACGACAGGCGTTCGTATGTTAGCAATGATTACTCCTTTTGGTGGAGTGCTTTTCTTAATTGGTTGGATTTTATTCGGTTATGCAATGATGAAGGTTTTATCTTCTTAATAGATAAAATAAAAGAAAGGTTACTGCTAATAACAATGTAATACCACGTAATAATTGTTTAATACTATCATGTTTCTGAAAGGTTACATGTAGCAATAAACTATCACTAATAATACTAATAATTAAAAGATAACATGATAAAAAAAGATATACTACGGAAGATTTAAAAATAAATAAGCCGACCGAGAATACGGCTAAGCATAAAGATATAATGGTAATGATATGAAATTTATTGCGTTGTTGAAACATGTAATCAACTCGCTTATATATCAGGTTATAATGTATATCTATGTATTTGTTATACAATCTATGAACTTTGAAAAGTTTTTCTTCATGAATGTTGAGAGTTTACTTTTCAAAGTTCTTTTTATATCAGTTTTACTGAATGATTCATCTCAATAGATTTAGGTTAAGTAAGCGTCATCACATTTGGGACAGAAATGACGACATGTTATCGTGAATATTAGAGAAATAAGAAAAAGTAGTGTAGAATTAACATTGTAAAACTATCTAATAATTCTAACTTTAAAGTAGTTTTACAATGGTCAAATTAGAATGGGGGATTTACGGTGAGTGATTTATTTACTAATTTAAAAGCAACATTAGAAAAGCAAGCAAAGAAAAAAGTTGTATTTCCAGAAGCAACAGATGAGCGTGTATTAAAAGCTGCAAGTAGATTAGCTCAAGAAGATATCGTAGAACCTATCTTAATTGGAAATATTAATGAAATAAATCAGTTAGCACAACAACATAATTTAGAAGTAGCTAATTGTACGTTAATAGATCCGAGTAATTATGCGAAGATTGATGAAATTATTGATGCTTTTGTTGCACGTAGAAATGGAAAGGTTTCCAAAGCTAAGGCAGCAGAAATTGTTAAAGACGGAAATTATTTTGGTACAATGTTAGTCTATTTAAATCAAGCAGACGGTTTAGTAAGTGGTGCAGCACATTCAACTTCTGACACTGTGCGCCCAGCCTTACAAATCATTAAAACGAAAGAAGGCATTCAAAAGACTTCTGGCGTTTTTGTTATGGTTCGTAATGATGAGAAGTATATTTTTGCTGATTGTGCGATAAATATTGCACCAACGAGTGACGATTTAGCAGAGATTGCTGTGGAGAGTGCTAGAACAGCTAAGTTGTTTGATGTTGACCCGCGTGTTGCTATGTTAAGTTTCTCAACTAAAGGATCGGCAAAGTCGAAAGAGACAGAACGTGTCATTGCTGCAATTGATATTGCAAAGGAGAAAGATGCTTCATTAACTATTGACGGTGAATTTCAATTTGATACAGCATTTGTTCCAGAAGTTGCAGTAAAAAAAGCACCAGATTCTGATATTAAAGGTGATGCTACTGTTTTTGTCTTTCCAAGCTTAGAGGCAGGAAATATTGGTTATAAACTAGCGGAACGACTTGGGGGATTTGAAGCAGTGGGACCGATTTTACAAGGCTTAAATAAGCCGGTAAATGATCTATCTCGTGGTTGTAGTGAAGAAGATGTATATAAATTAGCACTTATTACTGCCGCACAAAGTGAATAAATAACAGAAGAGGTTGTTCAATATATATGCAAATTGCGTTATATTGGTACAACCTCTTTATTTTATTTTATAAATAAGTGCTAATTTTTTCGTTACGTTTTTTCATTTGTTCTAATCGTTTTATAAATACAGTTTCCTCACTTGGTAGTAAGTTTTTTGGATCAATAAAAGCGCCAAGGTCTATCATCGTTTGGTGAATCATTTGAATGACTTCGTGTACAGTAAATGGAGTATGAGTAAGTTCACTAATTGTCCCCATCACTTCAGGATTTACTTCTGGATATATGTAATTCGTATTTTCCCTTCCTTTACTTAATGAATAAAACTGTTTGACGATACTTGCACGCTTTTTACTATTTCCTTCGACATCGATATAAATTTGCACGGCAACACCGTCACGAACGCGACGTTGAGAAATACCAGCAAATTTAATACCATTAATACTTAAATCATAATCCCCAGGGCAGTAAGATCCGACGATTTCGTATGCTTTTATCTTAGAAGTGTATCGTTTAAATACTTCTTGAATAAAAGCATACATTAAATCATAGCCATCATGAATAGATACTGCTCCTTTATTTGGTAATATGAAGGATAAGTTGACGACACCTTTGTCTAAAGCAACTGCCAAGCCTCCAGAATTCCGAATGACTGCTCTATAATCATTCGCTTGTAAAAAATTTAGTCCTCGTTCTAGATAAGGGAGGCGTGAATCCAGGATGCCGAGAACAATCGTATCATTATGAACCCAAATACGCGCAGTAGGATTCACTTCACCATTGCTCACTGCTGTAGCAATAGCATCATCAATTGCAAAAGAAGTCATTGCCTCATTTGAAAATGTAAAAATAGTTGAAGTATTGGAATGGTCTAGAAATCGAATCGGTTGGTGTTGAAAAAAAGCTAAACTCTTATGCACAGATATGCTCCTTCTTTAGTGAACGTTTTATCTCTTGTGAAAACTATTATATAATAAATTGTATAGGTATAAAAAGAAATGGGTTGAGACGATGCATTATAAAGAAAAACAATTAGATGAAGTAAAAGTATTTAAAGACCCTGTTCATCGTTACGTACGTGTTGTAGATCAAGTCATTTGGGATTTAATTGCTACCCCAGAATTTCAACGTTTACGACGGATTAAACAGTTAGGGACATCGTATTTAACTTTCCATGGAGCGGAACATAGTCGTTTTAATCATTCATTAGGTGTTTATGAAATAGTCCGACGCATGGTAAGTAAAATGGAAGAACATGAAAGTTGGAATAAAGAAGAACGTCTCGTCAGTCTATGTGCGGCTTTATTACATGACTTAGGACATGGGCCGTTTTCTCATTCGTTTGAAAAAGTATTATCATTAGATCATGAAAAATTTACGAAGCGGATTATTTTAGAAGATACGCACGTCAATCAAGTGTTAAAGAAAGTAGCAGATGACTTTCCAGAAAAAGTCGCTCAAGTTATAGAAAAAACATATTCTGACCAAGCTGTAGTAAGTATAATATCAAGCCAAATTGATGCAGATCGTATGGATTATTTATTGCGAGATGCTTATTATACAGGCGTCAGTTATGGACAATTTGATATGGAGCGAATTTTACGTGTCATGCGTCCGACTGATGAACAAATTGTTATAAAATCAACTGGGATGCATGCTGTAGAAGACTATATTATGTCGCGTTATCAAATGTATTGGCAAGTGTATTTTCATCCGGTAACGAGAAGTTCTGAAGTGATTTTGACGAAAATATTTCAACGTGTGACACATTTATTGGATCAAGGTTATCCATTTAAAGAAGAACCGAAATTATTAATCCCTCTATTTAGAGAGCCAATCTATTTAGCGGACTATTTAGATGTGGACGAGTCTGTCATTCTTTATTATTTCCAACGTTGGCAAACTGAAGATGATGCCATTTTACGTGATTTGTGTCTCAGGTTTATGAACCGTAATTTATTTAAATATATTGAGTTTGATCCAATTCAAGATGAGGATAAATTAGTTCAATTACAACATTTATTTTTAGAAGCTGAGCTTGATCCTTTATATTATTTAGTTGTCGATTCATCATCTGACTTATCGTATGATGTGTATCGACCTGGTGAAGAAAGAGTGCCGATTTACTTACAAATGCCTTCAGGCCAATTGAAAGAGTTATCGACACATTCTGTTATTGTAGAAGCCATTACAGGGCGGACACGCGAAGATCATAAATTATATTTCCCAGCTGACGCAATTCGTTTAATTAATAATCAAGCTTTGCAAGATAAAATAAATGAGCTACTTCATTATCGTTAAAAGAACGATATGATACAATGAGAGCAGTATCAATTAGAAAGGGGTCGCAATTAAATGGATAACAAGAAACCAAAGCAACAATTTACAATATTAAAAGATGATTCTACCGATGGACATGGTGGGTACGGAATAGGATCGATTTCTTTAGAAAATATGTCCTCTGTCATTGTTGATCCGAATGAAAATACAGCATATGTTGATATGGATGCAATGCATGCTAGAAGTGATATTGAGCGTCGTGTGCGTTATTATCCGGATAAAGAAGAGGTTCCTGAAGGTTTATTATATTGGATTGTTTGGGTTACAGTAGATAGAGACGAAGATGGGAAACCTTACTATTCAGGTGTTGCAGGTAGTGAATTACGAGTAGATCGTCCGAATAAACGTGCTTATAAATCAATGCCTGAACATGTAAAACATATGGAAGGTTCTTTAAAGGGGAAGATTTTCGTAAATCATATGGAAGATCAGTCTAAACAATTATTAAAAAACTTCCTCCAAGATTTTGATGAAGCAATGTGGGAGAACTCCACAGATGAACTAAAAGAACAACTTTCCTAAAAGTGAACAATTTGTGACAAATATTGAACTTAATAGTAATACCTTGTGATTTTGTTTCAGTATTTGTAATATAAGGGGTACATGGGCTACTCATGTATTGCTAGGACACTAAAGAAACCGACACTCATAAAAGAGGTGTCGGTTTCTTTAATTTATCAGCTCAAATAATCGGTCAAATAAATTTTTTTCTTGTTGTTTCTTTGGTTCTGTTTTATGGGACGAATGCTCTGTACAATATTCTGTTGGTGCCGTTCCTGTTTCAAAATAAGTAGCACGTCTAATTGGACAATCAGAGGTTGCAAGTAAACCTGTTTGTGGATCTATAATAGCTTTTTCTATGCCTGGTGGTACTTCAAAAGAAGCGTCCTCCTTATCTTCGTGTGCAGATTCGATTGCTTGTGCCCATATTTGTTTTGCGAGACTTTTTTCAGACGCTTTTTGTAATGGTCGATTATCATCAAATCCCGTCCAAACACCGGTCGTAATAAGTGGGCTGTACCCGATCATCCAATTGTCTGTGTCGGTCGTACCGGATTTTCCAGCATAAGTATGAGTGAGTTGATCAATAATCGAAGCGCCGGTTACATCCATGTAGCCATTTAATCTCCGGTCAAACATCCCCATCATTAAATAGTTTAAAACAAATGTTTTAGCTGGATCTAATATTTGTTCATCTTGTGGTGGTTTGCGTGAGTAAATGATCTCTCCTGCACTGTTTTCAATTTTTGTAATCGTATGGGCTTGGACGTTTTTCCCTTCATTGGCAAGGATGCTATAAGCTTGAACCATTTCAAACAACGGAATCGAGGCACTACCTAAAGGAAGTGAAGGAACGTTAGGCAATTCCTCTGTTATATTAAATTGTTTTGTTGTTCGGATGACTTTTTCTGTGTTTAAAAATAAATTTGTTTTTACTGCATAAATATTATCAGATAAGGCTAGCGCTTGAGCTAATGAAATCGGCTCATGAGCATAATAACCATTATAATTTTGCGGCTCATACGTTTCGTGATCATTTATTTCAAAGGTAGTCGGCTCACTTAATAACATAGTAGAAGGGGTATATCCATTTTCCAGTGCAGCGTAATAGACAAAAGGTTTGAAAGTCGATCCGACCATTCTTTTTGCATCAGTAACACGGTTAAAAGTACTTGATTCATATGACTTTCCACCAATTAATCCAGTGATCGCCCCTGTATTCGATTCAATAGATAAAACTCCTAATTCTAATTCACTGTCATCTTTCATGTGTTCAGTGACAAGCGTTTCTAGCTGTCGTTGATAATCACTATCTAATGTTGTATAAATATGGTAATTACCTGATAACATTTGTTTATCGTTACCATGTATCAGTGTTGCTGCTTCTTCTAACACAGTATCTTTAAAGTGACCGGCAAATATATCTTGCTTCAAGTCAGGTTCATCAAATTCGAAGGTTAGCTTTTTTGCTTCATAATATTCTGCCTGTGTAATTAAATCTGCTTGTAGCATCTCGTTTAAAATTAATTCCTGGCGTTTTTTTGCCTTTTCTTCGTCGTTAAACGGAGAGTAATATGTCGGTCCTTTAGGTATCCCTGCTAACATGGCTGCTTCTGCTAATGTAATGTCTTCAGCTTGTTTGTTGAAATATAACTGGCTTGCTTCTTCTATTCCATAGGCACCATGACCATAATAAATGGCATGTAAGTACCCTGTTAAAATATCCTCTTTTGAATAAAACATTTCTAAGCGAATAGTATAGATAGCTTCTTTTAGTTTTCTGAGCCATGTTTTTTCATGTGTTAAATACAAGTTGCGCGCATATTGTTGCGTTATCGTACTAGCACCTTCTTTTAGGTGACGTGTTTTTACATTTTTTAAAACAGCTCTACCAATACCACGATAGTCAAAGCCATGATGGTTATAAAAATGGCGATCTTCTATAATGATTGTCGCATCAATAATATAAGGTGATACATTATCTAATTGGAATGTTTCATGATTTTCCTTTGGGGAAAGTAGATCTCCTTCATTATCATAAAAGGTAGTCGCAGTCCCTAGTTCAATAGAGGGTGGACCCATGATGTAACAAGTACCAAGAAAAATGGCAATCGCAATGCTAATGGATAGGCCTCCCCAAAAACATAATTTCAAGCTTTTTCGAATGAATCTCATCTTGTTTTCTCCTCGTTATTGACGTCATCTTTCATCATTATGGGAGGAAATTCGACATATTAAACGGTAGGAATGGAATCACTTGTATAAACTAGCAATTGTTCTAATGGAAATAGCCGATTATTATCGTTATAATGTGAGTACAATAATAAAGTAGTGCAAGGAGATCACATGGAACTAATTAAAAAGAATGTTGCAATTGAGATACGTACTGTCATTGAAGACGATGGTGAGAAAGAATTAACAATAACTAAACAAAAAGGTAATTATATTAAAAAAGAACAAACAGAAGTAATTACGTTTGTCGAGAAAACGCAAGATTTTGCTGAAGTTAAAAGTTTAATTACAATTCAACCAGATAAAATTAATTTAAAGCGATCTGGTAGTATTACGATGAATCAACAATTTGTCGAAGGTTCGACATCAGAGTGCTTATATCGTCATCCTTATGGCGCTTTTCGCATGGAGATTACGACAGAATCTATTAAACGAGAAGTTATCGGCGAAGAAAATAAGATAATTATTATATATGAGATAGAACTTGATGATGGACACATACGAAATCATCATTTAACGTTAACTTTTACGGAGGAGAAATAAGATGAATGTATTAGCAGATATAGAACAGACCTTAAAAGGTGAAATAAAAGCAGCGATTATTGCTTCATCTCTAGCAGATGAGGCGGACATTCCTGCTATTAATTTAGAAAAACCAAAAGAAAAATCACACGGAGACTTTGCTGCAAATATCGCTATGCAACTTGCAAGAATAGCGAAAAAAGCTCCACGACAGATTGCTGAAGATATTGTCGCACATTTAGACAAAGAAAAAGCGAATATCGAAAAAGTAGATATAGCTGGACCTGGCTTTATTAACTTTTTTATGAAAGATAATTTTTTAAGTGATATTGTACCACTTATCTTAAAGCAGGGAAAAGATTATGGAAGGTCAAATGCTGGCAATGGTAAACGTGTCCAAGTGGAGTTTGTTTCAGTGAACCCAACCGGGGATTTACACTTAGGGCATGCTAGAGGAGCGGCATTTGGTGATGTATTATGTAATGTATTTGCTGCGGCAGGTTATGATGTAGATCGTGAATATTATATAAATGATGCTGGTAATCAAATCGATAATTTAGCATTATCAATCGACACGCGCTATAAAGAGGCATTAGGTCAGGAAGCGGACATGCCTGAAGATGGTTATCATGGTAATGATATTATCGAAATTGGAAAAGAGTTAGCAGAAAAGTATGGTGACGAATGGTTACATAAAGGTCATGAAACACGTATTTCTTTTTTCCGTGATTATGGCTTAACTTTTGAGTTAGATCAAATTAAAAAAGATTTAGATGCTTTTGGAGTGAGATTCGATCGTTGGTTCTCTGAATTATCGCTGTATGAAGATAATAAAATTATCGAAGCATTAAATGAATTACAAGAAAGTGGCTACACATATGAAAAAGATGGAGCTACATGGTTTAAGTCAACAGAGTTTGAAGATGACAAAGATCGTGTGTTAATTAAACAAGATGGAACTTATACGTATTTAACACCAGATATCGCTTATCATAAAGATAAGTTAGAACGTGGTTACGGTAAAGTAATCAACGTTTGGGGTGCAGATCACCATGGATACGTACCGAGAATGAGCGCAGCGATCCAAGCATTAGGATATCCACAAGAAGCGTTTAGTGTCAGTATCATTCAAATGGTAAACGTTGTAGAAGACGGCGAAATTGTTAGAATGAGTAAACGAACAGGGCGTGCTGTGACGTTAAGAGAATTAATGGAAGATGTTGGAGTAGATGCAGTCCGTTATTTCTTTATTATGCGCTCGAATGATTCACAATTAGATTTCGATGTTGATTTAGCTCGTTCTGAATCAAATGAGAACCCTGTATATTATGTGCAATATGCTCATGCTCGTATTTGTACAATGTTAGCACAAGCAGCTACAAGAGGAATTAAAGTAACGGAAAATTATGATGCAACCCTTTTACAGTCTGAAAAAGAACAAGATTTATTAAAACAAATTGCGGCTTTCCCTCAAATAATTGCAGATGCGGCTCAGGCAGAAGCACCATATCGTATAACACAATATGTATATGACTTAGCGACAATGCTGCATAGCTTTTATAATGCGGAAAAAGTAATTAATGAAGATGACATGGCTTTAACCGAAGCAAGAATCGCATTAATGACAGCAGTTCAAACAACGATAGCAAACTCATTACAGCTATTAGGCGTTACTGCACCAGAAAGTATGTAATCTATGATGACAAGCTACTTGGAGGATCTATTCTTTCAAGTAGTTTTTTTAATTAAAAAAATGGAAAATGACAGAAACGACTTAACTAGTAGTGAAGGGAAATCTTGCTTCATATTTGCATGAAAAAAACCTAACACATGATACTGGGTGTTTCTCGTCCTTTTTCTATATGTAAGAATAAATATTGATGTTTATGATAGTCTTTCAAAACTTATTCGTATTACATTTTATAGGATATAAATGCTAGCTGGTAAAGTAGCTTTTCGATTGAAAATTAATGTGGCAATTGTTTTTTAATGTTTGATTGGTTAAATTAGCTGTCATCAATTGGTCAGGTAGAAACTAGGATTTTGCATTGTAAAACAATGACATAGGCCGTACTGCTATCAGGTCATATGTTTTTTATCTAAACGAGTAGCAGATGATATGTCATTCCGATTAATTATATATATTCGTGATTTGTAAAAGTATATTTAATTAATCTCGCCTAGATATTCTGGATTTCTTAGATACACTATTTAAATTTATTTAACTTCTTTATATTTATTACTAATCTACCTCGGTTATCTTTTCGAATAATCTCTTCTTGATAAAGTGTTTTCATATTTCTACTTATTGTTTCTCTCGTCATCCCTACAATACTAGCAAGTTCTGTATTATGAAGAACTTCACTTAAAATAATTTCATTTGAATATACAAGTTGCACTCCATATGCATCTGCTAATCTAATAAGCATGCGTGTAATTTGTTCCATTGTTGTACCTAATATTTTATCTTCTAAACGGTGCTGTAAATCAATTGTTTGTTTTCCCATAACACTTAAAAAGAACAAATTTATTGTAGTAGAACTAGAAAATATTTTATCCATTTTATCAGTAGGTATATAAAAAAGCTTAGCATCCTCTGTAGCAAGGGCGTTGGTTATGTATTTTGCTTCATAAAAATAATGTCCTATATGTGGAAATACAGCTTTATCTGTGTATAGGTTCAGGAGGAATTCTTTTCCTTGCATATTCGTATTATAAATTTTAACTTTTCCAGAGAATAAAAAATAAATAGCATTCATTGTATCTCCATATTGATAAAGATACTCATTTTTTTTGACCTCTTTATATACGAAAAAGGATTTTATCTGATTAAATTCTTCTTCATTAAAGTGCTGTAAATTTGAAAATTGTCTTAGTATTCCTAGTTTAATATAATCCTTCATTCTTAATCTCCCTTAAAAAATTGTTAAATGCGTGATTTGAGTCATACCACTTGAGAATGATTATCATTTACAATGTGTTTTAAGCATACAACTTTTGAGAACGATTATCAATATCAATTGAGTTAATTTCAGTTTGTTTTTTACAACACGCTAAATAAAGGGGTGAGATTACTAGCAATATTGCTTGAGGGAGGGAGTTCGAACTAAATAAAACTATGAACTAAATACAACAAAGTGAAATTGAATTAAATAAAAAGAACTTAAAATATATTAAAAGGATGATAATAATGAAGTGTTTTAAAGCTGTTAATAAAATGAAAATAAAAGAAGGAAGAGCGCAAGAGGTAATCGAGCGTTTTAAGAAATCAAAATCGATTCATACATTTGATGGTTTTTTATTTATGGAAGTTATCGAAAAAATAAATACGAGCGAATTTGATGAAGTAGAGATTTGTACAACTTGGAGTGATAAATCATCTTTTGATGCTTGGCAAAATAGTACTAGTTTTGTAAAAGCCCATAAACCGATTGAAGAAAGAGATAAAAGAGGGGAGGATAATCCAATTCTTGAATCTGGAGTAGATTTTTATGCTGTGCACATTCAACATGAACCAGAGTATTCTGGGGATGGTCGGGAGGAAAGATTACATAGAATGTTAATGGAGGCATCGAAACCAGTATTGAATCGATTAGATCAATTAGAAGAGAACCTTCTCAAGTCTGACCTTTCTTATAATAAGTTGTCATCAATTTAATACAGAGGGAGATATATAAAGTTGTGGAAAAAGAAATATTCACTCTCCATACATTTTTTAAGGATACTGTCTATCTTTTTTCTTATTCTATGTTGTTATCCATCTCTATCATCTGCTCAAAATAAGGTGGAAGATGGAATATATGATATTGAATATGAAGTTTTAACCGCAGAAGCTACCGATGTATCGATTGCTAATGATTATTTTGATAAGCCAGCTACCTTAATTGTAGATGGGGAAAAGCGTTGGATACAATTACCCATCAATCATGCAGGATGGGTAGTAGGATTAAAAACCCCATTAAATGGTGACTTTGTAGAAGTAGAAACTCTTGAAGAAGATGAAGAAGCTGATAAGCGTATTATTCAGTTTCTTGTCGAAGAGGAACATGATTTAGAGGAACCTATAGAAATAAACATGCATATTATCGTCGATGTGTTAGAGGAAGATTACGATCATCATTATACAACCTTTTTTGACTTTGATGAGGAAAGTATATCGGAAAGAGACGAACCATTAGTTGAAGTCGCAGATGCAGAAGAGAAGGGTGATGAAAGTCAAAATAGGAATATATATTTATTAATATCTATATTTGTCGGTTGTATCATTGTCATTTTAGTAATTCTTTTAATAAACCGAAAAAGGAATAAAAAAGATAAATCAGAGAGATAAAGGAGCAAATAAAGTGTTGAAAAGAATGAAAGAATTAACGCCTATTATGTTTGTTGCCATTGTATTGTTTTTAATAATGCCTATAGGTAAGTCATTTGCTGCATCATTTGTTGATGGAGAATATGATATGACAGCTAATGCCCTACATGCAAATAAAGATGAACCATCCGTTGCTGCCGATTATATCAATGAGGGCGCTAAAGTAATCGTTAATGGAGGAGAAGTTGAACTTCAAATTACCGTTCCAAAAAGTGAAGAGTTTTCAATGTATTCACTAAAAAAACAAGGCGCTTCTGAAAAAAAGGAAGAAGATGATAGTAATTTATATTATAAATTTAATTTAGATGAAAGGGACATCGACAGTACTATAATCAATGTTGTTACTTCTTATGAAGTCCCTTCGATGGATTTTGTTCATGAAAATGTTGACTTTCGTTTTCAGATAAATGGATTAGATAAAATTGAAAAAGAATCAGGAAACGGAGAAAAAGATGAATCCGAAGAGAAAACTAATGGCGACAATGACGTAAGTGATTCTGAAACAGAAGGCAATGATAGTAAGACAGGAGGAAAAGGGGAGGATAATTCTGGAAAAAAAACAGAAGACAATCCTAAAACAGGAGATGAAACTCCAATCATCTTATTAACAATTGTATTACTTGGTTCTGGTGCGTTCTTAGTACGTAAGTTTACTGTGAAATAAGATGAGATTTAAAAATAGTTTGAATTTAACTCTATTAATCACTTAAATAAAATTGTTATAAAAATATGATTGATAAATAAATAGGAGGCCGAAAATGCAAAGAATATTCAAATGGACAACCGCTTTTATGATTACAGTATTTGCAATATGGGCATTTACTGGTGATGCATTTGCAGCATCATCAGATAAAGCGTATGAAGATGGCGAATATGATGTCACAGTAAATGCACTGCATGCAAGCAAAGATGAAGCTTCTGTTGCTGCGGATTATATTAACGATGATGCTATCGTAACAGTTGAGGATGGAGAGTTTGAATTAAAAGTTACTGTTCCAAAAAATGATCAATTCGAACTTTACGCTCTAAATAAAAAAGGGGAGGAACAGAAACGAGAAGAAGATGACGATAACATTTACTATTATTTTACTTTAAATAATGATGATATAGCCAGTAAAATAATCAATGTTATTACATCTTATAAAGTTCCTTTTATGGATTTTAATCATAAAAATGTCGATTTTCGTTTTCAAATAGACGGTCTTGATGATATTCCAGAAAAGGAAGAAAACAATTCAGATGATGAGTCAAAAGTAATCGATTTAAATGATGGTTATTACACAATCGATACATCTTATTTAAAAGAAGATTCTAATGATACATCTACAATGGGAAGTTACCTTGATAATCAAGCGTTTATTGCGGTTCAAGATGGACGAGTACAATTAACATTAACAATTAACGATAATGAGACAGTTACAAAATTAGAAGTTGATGGTCAAAATGCAACAGAGCAAGTTGAAGATGGAGATAATCGTTATGAAACTTTTGTATTTGATAATTTAGAGTCAATGATGGATGCATACGTTGAATATCAAGCTCCTTATCAAGGTGGAATTCATGAAGGAAGTGCTAACTTCCGAATTTCATTTGCTGAAGCAAGTGTTACTGAAGCAAATGAATCAGGGAAGCCAGGATTAAATGTCGACGATGATCAAGACAGTGACGGTGATCAAGGCAATGACGGTGATCAAGGCAATGACGATGATCAAGGCAATGATGATAATAAGCAAGGTGATAAAAATGACAATAATGATAAGCAGTCTGAAATTACTGAGTATGAAATCATTATAAAAGCATTGCATGCAGATAAAGATGAGCCTTCTGCTGCAGCTAATTATATTAATGAAAGAGCAACTGTAACTGTTGAAGATGGAAAATATAAGTTAATTATTACCGTTCCAAAAGATGAACAATTTACACTTTATGGTATGCAGATAGATGGGGCAAAGGAAACAAAAGAAGAAGACGAAGATAATATTTACTTCATCTTTGAATTAGAAGAATTGGATGAGTTTCTATATGCACATACTCAGTACAAGGTACCAGCATTTAACTTAGACCATGATGTTGATTTTCGTTTTCAAATTGTAGAAGGTTTAGATAAGATACTAGCAAATAACGATGATGACAAGAATGGAAAAGGAAACGGAAGTAATGGAAAAGACGGACAAGACGGTAATGACGGAAAAGATGGCAAGGACGGGAAAGACGGCAATGACGGCAATGACGGACAAGATGGAAAAAATGCCGTAAATAATAACGAAAATAATGAGGACAACAAAAAAGATACTAGCATCCCGGAAAAGCCAGTATTTGGATCAAATGATGATAACAATAACGGTATGAGTGGAGGATCAAAAGCGGGAGGAAAGCAAGTAGCTAATCCACAAACAGGTGACTATAGCAGTATTATTCTATACGGCTTAATACTATTTAGTTCATCCTTGTTTTTAATTTTCCAAATTAGAAAGCGTTTTGTTTAATCTTCATAATAAAAATTACATGCAAGAGTCTTACAGATATTCCTTCTGTAAGGCTCTGTTTAACTGTAGAAAGTGTCGGCTTTTAGATAATGGATTTTTAGTTTAGCTGAACCATAGTAAATGGTAGTTGAAATGGTCTATACAATCATAAGGAGACGATATTCAGAAACTTGGAGGGGATCATGTCAAAAAACAGTAAAAATAAGAAGAGAACTTTCTCAAGATTACTAACCGTTGTTTTTTTAGGATTATTTTTATATGCAGGATATGGGTTATATGATGTGTTGATAGATTATTATAAAAATCGACAAATGATGGGTGATATTCAAGAAACATTTTATCAAGCCACTTCTGATACACAAGAAGAGTTGGATAAGGGAAAAGACGGATCTAATACCATACGATCTGGGTTTGAACCATTGTTGGCAAAGAATCAGGACGTTGTCGGATGGATAACAATTGAAGACACTCAAATTGATTATCCTATACTTCAGACTAAAGACAATATTCATTATTTGGATACAAATTATGATAATAATACATCACGCGCTGGTAGTATATTTTTAGACTATCGTAATAATATTAGTGAATTGAATCCTAACACCGTTGTTTATGGACATCGCATGAAAGATGGGTCGATGTTTCAACATTTAAATAAATTTTTGGATAAAGATTTTGTAAAAAGTCATCCTACTTTTACATTTGACACACTGTACGACAGTTATGAAGCAGAAATATTTGCTGTTTATAATACATTAACAGACTTTAATTATATAGAAACAAATTTCGAAAATAATCAAGAATATAAAGAATTACTAGATAATATAAAGAGTGAGTCAAGGTACGATTTAGATGTTCAAGTAGATGAAGAAGATCATATCATTACGCTTTCTACTTGTGATTATGAATTAGATGAAAATAATGGTCGATTAGTCGTTCAAGCTAAATTGAATAAAATATGAGGGTTAGCAACTTTGAGTAAATCTGAAACGGTTTTTAAATTTACTCTTTTTCTAGGGAACCCATTAAAGGAGGAGTTGTGTTTTTGTTTAAACATAAACTAATACATCAAATTTTTGTTGTATTAGGTATAGTATTCATTCTTATAAGTTGTTCATCAGATGACACGACATCAGATGAACAAGTAAAGGAGAATAATGATCCAGAAAAAAATCGTTTAGTTACGACAACAGTAGCGAATACCGAAATTGCCGATGCATTAGAATTGGATTTAATCGGTGTTCCTGATTCCTATAAATCATTACCTGAACGATATAAAGGGCTACCTAGTGTAGGAGACCCGCATGGTCCTGACCCAGAAATTTTGCGATCTCTAGATCCGAAAGAAGTGCTCTCTGTTTCAACAATCGAATATGATGCAAAAGAATACTTTGAACAGGCGGGAGTAAATGTCCGTTATTTAAATTTAGATAATATCGATAATATGCATGATGAGATTTTACAACTTGGCGAAGATTATGATCGAGAAGAGCAAGCCGAGGAATTAGTTCAAACATTTGAAGATAAAGTGGAACAGATAACCGAAGAAGTAGCTGATAAAGAACGTCCAACGGTTTTGATTTTGATGGGCGTTCCCGGAAGTTATTTAATAGGTACGGAGAATTCTTATATTGGTAATTTAGTAGACATAGCTGGGGGACACAATGTGATTGAAGGTGCAGATCGAGATTTTATATCTTCTAATACAGAACATTTACAACAAACAAATCCAGATGTGATTTTACGAGCGGCTCATGGAATGCCAGAAGAAGTAGTAGAAATGTTTGATGAAGAATTTAAGGAAAATGATATTTGGAAACATTTTGATGCTGTTAAAAATAATCGTGTTTATGACTTGGAAGAAAGTTTATTCGGTACAACTGGCAACATACGTGCAGAAGAATCACTAGAAGTGTTGGTTGATATGTTATACGAAGATGAATTAAAAAGGAAGTCAGACATAGATGTGGAGAAAGTTAATTAGTTTTATAATTGTTGATATGTTATTAGTGATTGTTATGATTTATTCAGCTGTTACAGGAAGTATTCAGTTGTCCGTATTAGAGCTCATACAAGGTTTATTTACTGGTAATGAGCAAGTAGAAATTGTTAAGGATTTACGTTTCCCACGCATTATTATAGGAATGATGGCGGGAGCGGCTTTATCAGTATCAGGTGCTTTATTACAGGCAGTCGTACGCAATCCTTTAGCAGAACCCGGAATTATCGGTATATCTTCAGGCGCTGCGTTCTTTTCAGTCTTGATGGTGTTCCTTTTTCCAACTCTGTTTTTTTATGTCCCATTATTTGCATTTATTGGAGGTAGTCTTGCATTTCTATTAGTTTACAGTTTTTCTTGGAAGTCTGGTCTAGATCCATTACGAATGATCTTGATAGGGGTTGCAGTGAATGCTGTATTTACGGGGTTATTACATGTTTTTAGTTTTACAGGTAGTAGTATGATAGCAGCTATTGGTGATATGACTATGTCTAACTTGTCTATGAAGAAATGGTCTGATGTAAAAATAATCGTTTTATACGGTTCAATAGGCTTATTTTTATCATTTTTTGTATATGCTTGGTGCAATTACTTAGCATTAAATGACAAGACTGCAAAAAGTCTAGGATTGAATGTGAATGTAGCACGATTTGTCATTTCAGTGATTGCTGTTTTGCTTGCTTCCGTTGCAACGTCCATAGCAGGTGTTTTTGCTTTTGTTGGATTGATTGTACCACATGTTGGGCGTTCTTTGATAGGCACTGATTATAAATTACTTATTCCGTTTTCAGCCTTGATGGGAGCATTACTAATTTTGATTGCAGATACGCTGGGTCGCACAATTGTTTCACCAATTGAAGCACCAGCTTCAATTATTGTTGCATTGATAGGTGGTCCGTTTCTTATATTTTTACTTAGAAAGAGTGATCGAATCTATGGAAGTTGAAAATGTAGTGTATTCCCATGACCAAAAAACAAATCATATTAATCAGTTATCAGTAGAGATTGAACTAGGGAAAATCACAACGATAATCGGCCCTAATGGTTGCGGAAAATCAACTTTATTAGGGTTATTATCGAATCAATATTTACCTCAAAAAGGTACAGTTAAACTTAGAAATCAACATCTACAGCAATATAAATTAAAAGAAATAGCAAAAAGAATTGCTATTGTTCATCAGGAAAACATTGCTCCAGGGGACTTAACAATCGAAAGTTTAGTAAGTTATGGCAGGCTACCTCATCGTACTATGTTCAAAACAGATAAAGAAAAGGATTATGCTGTCATCACTTGGGCTTTAAAGGAAACGAATTTACTCGAGCTGAAAAAAGAAAGAATTGATACATTGTCTGGTGGTCAAAGGCAAAGGGTTTGGATAGCGATGGTTTTAGCTCAGCAAACACCATATCTCTTTCTAGATGAACCAACTACTTATTTAGATTTGTATTACCAGTACGAAATTTTAGAATTGATTAAACACTTAAATCAATCCTTTGGTTTAACGATTGTTATGGTGTTTCATGATATTAATCAAGCAATTCGTTATAGTGATGAAATTATTACGATGAAGCATGGAAAAGTGATGAAAAAAGGCTCGCCAGAAATAGTTATTACAGAAGAATTATTACAAGAAATTTATGAAGTGGATGTATTAATAAAAAAGGAAACAGAAACAGGATTATATATGATTCCGATAGGGATTTAATGAACGATATGATGACAGTTATTTATTAAGGAGGAAATAAGTTGAGAAGATTTTTAATTTCATTTTTACTTTTAATGACATTTATTTTGTTAACAGCTTGTAACGGTGGGGAAGATAATAATAAAGAATCATCCGAGAAAAGAGCAACAGAAGAAGATGAAGCAATGTCCAATATAGAAATAACAGATGCAGTTGGGAATAAGTTAGCCTTTGATGAGTCGCCAGGATCGATAGCTACATTTGATTCAGGTGTTCTTGATATATTACATGTTTTAGATGCAAACATCGCAGGACGACCAACTTCAAGTGGACCTGTTGATGAAGAGTTAGAAGGTGTTACCGAAATTGGAAACCCGCATGAACCTAATTTTGAAAAGATTGCGGAAGTGAATCCAGATGTATTAATTGTTTCACCTAGTTTTAGACAATATGAAGATAATTTAAAAGACCAAGGAATTGAGCCGGTCTATACAGATGCAAATTCTGTAGAAGATATTCTTGATTCAATAAACTTGATTGGTACATTGTTGAATAAAGAAGAAAAAGCGAAAAAAATCACAACATCTATAACAAATTCCGTGGAGGAAATGGAAGATAGTGCAGGGGAAGAAGTAAACACATTATTAGTTTATGGAGCACCAGGAACTTATTTAGCTGCATTACCTAATTCTTTGTCAGGAGACTTACTTGAAAAATCAGGTGGGGTTAATATAGCAGCCGATTTCCCTGAAGAGGAAAACTATCCACAGTATGCTAGTTTTAGTTCGGAAAAAATTATTGAGGCAAATCCAGAAGTAATTATGCTTATTACTCACGGGGATCCTGATGGTGTTAAAGAAGCGTTTGAGGAAGAAATGAGTGAAGATGCGACATGGAAAAACCTTGATGCTGTAAAAAATGATCAAGTTATTGTGCTTCCTTCTCATCTTTTCGGTTCTAATCCAGGAACAAAAGTGACAGAAGCTTTAGAGACAATGCAGGGAAACTTATCTGAGGTGAAATAAAAGAATGGAAGATTTAAAAACAATTACCACCCATCCACTCGCCAAAAAGCGTTCTATTATTATTGGAATGTTTGGTATTGGTATTATTATTGCATCTGTCATCAGTATCATGATAGGTCAAGTAACGTTTAATTTGTATGATATTTGGGATGGGATATTTCAGAATGAGGATACATTGTCTAGACGCATTGTTTGGGATTTACGCTTACCAAGAGTATTGATTGGTTTGATTGTCGGCATGTGCCTTGCTTCATCTGGTACTATCTTACAAGGAGTTATGCGGAATCCACTAGCCGACCCAGGAATAATTGGTGTAACTTCAGGTGCAGGGTTAGCGGCTACAGTAATTATGATTGTATTTCCTGCTTATATTGCACTCGTTCCTTTAGCTGCTTTTATAGGGGCGCTTATAACAGCTCTCTCCATTTATCTTTTGTCATGGAAAGGTGGTACGTCTCCAGTCAGAATCATTCTTGTTGGAGTAGCAATTAATGCAGTGATAGGTGCTTGTATGAGCGCGCTGATGATCTTATATAGTGACCGTGTCCAATCCGTCCTACCTTGGCTTGCAGGCGGAATTCAAGGTACTGGATGGAGGCAATTTAAGATGATTATTTATTATGCAATTGTTGCGCTTTTACTTGCTTTATATGGTATTCGACATTTACGGATATTAAGATTGGGTGATGAGATGGCAAAATTGCTTGGTCATCATGTAGAAAGAAGTCGTTTCTTCCTCATTGTAGTAAGTACATTACTTGCAGGCATAGCTGTTAGCGTAGCAGGGTTGATTGGCTTTGTTGGGTTAGTTGTACCACATATTTTGCGTATTATGCTGGGTGGAGATTATAAATATCTTCTTCCGGCCTCCGCGCTTGGAGGGGGACTGTTAGTCGTTCTTGCAGATACTGTGGCTAGAAGTGCCTTTGATCCAATTGAGTTACCAGTAGGTATTTTACTGGCATTTCTTGGGGGACCATTTTTCTTATACTTAATTCAAAGAAGGAGGAATACGTTTGCTTCTCACTAAAGAGTTATCACATAATCGTTCGGAGTCATTTCAATTGGATGATGTCAATTTGGATATTCAAAGTGGAGAAATTATTAGTTTAGTAGGTCCAAATGGTTCAGGTAAATCTACTTTACTAAAATTAATCTCTAGATTGATTAAGCCGGATCAAGGTGAAGTTGTGTTGGATGGAAAAGTAATTTCTACGATGAATAGTAAAGACATTGCAAAAAAGCTTGCTATGCTTCCGCAAACTCAAGAAAGCCAATCTGATTTAACGGTTCATGAATTAATAGAGTACGGTAGGTATCCGCATCAAAAATCATACAATCGTTTATCAAAAGATGATCAGGATATCGTAGAATGGGCGATAAACGTTACTAACCTTCAAAAATATAAAAATCGGTTGCTACACACATTATCAGGCGGTGAAAGACAACGAGCTTGGATTGCTCTTGCGATTGCCCAACGCCCTAAAATTTTACTTTTAGATGAACCAACGACATTTCTTGATATATCTCACCAACTTGATGTGATGGAGTTATTGGAACAATTAAATAAGGAATTAGGCATGACTATAGTAATGGTGTTACATGATATAAATCAAGCTGCAAAATATAGTGATCGACTCATCGTAATGAAAAATGGGAAAATTCATTATGACGGTATCCCGCAATGTGTCCTTTGTCGTGAGATGTTTCAGTCCGTGTTTCATATTGATGCAGAAATACATGAACAAAATGGAGGCACATTTTTTACCCCATTAAAAATGCACAAGGAGATAATTATATGAAAAAGAAACCATTAGATTTAGTCCTTGTAAAAGAATTTATTATTGCAGCGCACGGTAATTTAGAAGAAGTGAAAAGACTTTTAGAAATAGAGCCAGCATTACTTCATTCTGTCATTAATTGGGGAGAAGGAGATTGGGAAAGTGCGATAGGTGCAGGAGTTCATACAGGAAACCAAGAAATCGTGGAATGATTATGAGACCGGAATGCACATATGAACATTCTTGCTGCGGAAATCCCTGAAAAAAACAGAAATCACTACAAGTATCCCCAAGCAACACTCTAATGGGTTCTATTCAAAAGACCCTCATGGTATTTCGCTGATTTGTCATGCAGAGATTGGTGGATTTTTATTAACATAGTTCAAATTTAATTAAATTAATAGTGTATAAAATGCAAAAAGTTAATATTATATTAGCAGATTCAAAACCTTTTCTTGCTTTGGTAGGAAAAGGTTTTTTTGTATATTGTTAGAGTGTTATTTATAGTATTATTCCGCGAAAAGGTTTCGCACAATTGTTTTTTAATTAAATTACAAATAATTACGTTGCTGTTTACGTTTTAAAAACCATATTAAAAATAATGCTCATATGGTATTTATAATGCACTTATATCATGTGTTTTGAACATTAAATTAAAGTTAAAAATAAATTTAATTGTCAAAATTTTATAATATGTATTGACTGAATGGTCATTCATGATTTAGAATAGATTTAATAAGTGTTATCGGACTGATTTAGCTGATGAATTACATTGTGCAAAATTTATTGTTTAATGTAAACGTTATCAGTCTATTATAAACTATTCATCTAAAAGGGGGAGACAAAGTGGACACTTTTTTACTCATTAATTTAATCGCTTTCATTTTAGTGACAGCATATGGGTTATTTTTATTCGCTAAAGCAGTAGCTACAAGAATTACCTACATGAGATTAGGGAAGGAAACAGAGTTTGATTTAGCTTTAAAAGAACGTTTACGTGATGTATGGCATATTGTTTTCGGACAATCGAAACTATTAAAAGATAAGAAATCCGGAATTATTCACGTGATGATGTTCTATGGATTTATTTTAGTACAATTTGGTGCAATCGACATGTTTATTAAAGGATTAGCACCAGGAAATCATTTACCTTTTGGAGCATTATATCCAGGGTTTACATTTTTCCAAGAAATCGTTACATTAACGATTTTAATTGCTGTCATTTGGGCATTTTATCGTCGTTATATTGAAAAGTTAGTTCGTTTAAAACGTGGTTGGTATGCGGGTCTTGTATTAATTTTTATTGGGACATTAATGCTATCTGTATTATTAGGAAATGGTATGATGTTACTTTGGGAAGAGGCGGCTTTAACGTGGACACAACCAATAGCAAGTGCCATAGCCTTTATATTTAGTTGGCTATCACCTACAGCAGCGATGGTTCTGTTTTTCGTATTTTGGTGGATACATACTATTACCATTTTAGTATTCTTAGTTTATGTTCCACAATCAAAACACGCACACTTAATCGCAGCTCCTGTAAACGTATTCATTAGTAATCGTGTACCAGGAAAAATGAAAACAATTAGTTTTGATATAGATGAAGATGCTGATGAAGAAGATATTTCTTTTGGAGTTGGAAAAGTAGAAGATTTTGATCAACGACAGATGTTAGATTTTTATTCTTGTGTTGAGTGTGGACGTTGTACAGATGTATGTCCAGCCGCAACAACAGGAAAAATGTTGTCACCAATGGATATTATGATTAAATTACGTGATCATTTAAATGATAAAGGAGCAGCAGTAACAGGTAAAGCGGCTTGGGTTCCAGCGATGGCTTTCGGTGATAAAGGACCGAATCAATATTCTAGTATGGGACGCGAAGAAGCAGCAGCGGCGATGGCTCCAATTAGTATGATTGGTGATGTTATTACAGAAGAGGAACTGGCTGGTTGTACAACATGCCGTAACTGTGAGGATGCTTGTCCCGTTATGAATGAACATGTTGGACAAATCATTGATATGCGTCGTTACTTAGTCATGACAGAAGGAAAGATGGACCCTGAACAACAACGTGCGGTTATGAACATCGAACGTCAAGGAAACCCTTGGGGCTTATCGAAAAAAGACCGTATCAAATGGCGTGAATTAGATGAGGATGCACACATTCCGACAGTTAAAGAACTTAAAAAAGCTGGCGAAGAATTCGAGTATTTATTCTGGGTCAGTTCTATGGGAGCTTACGATAGCCGCAGTCAAAAAATCGCTTTAGATTTTGCAAAATTAATGAATGAAGCTGGTGTGAAGTTTGCGATTTTAGGAAATAAAGAGGCGAACTCAGGCGATACTGCACGTCGAATTGGTAACGAGTTCTTATTCCAAGAAATTGCGGAGAAAAATATTAAAGAGTTTGAGAAAAACGGTGTTACAAAAATCGTGACAATCGACCCTCATGCTTATAATATATTCAAAAATGAATATCCGGATTTTGGTTATGAAGCAGAGGAAGTTATTCACCATACACAAATGTTATATGACTTAGTGCAACAAGGAAAATTACAACCAAAAGGTCGAATTGAACACCGATTAACGTATCACGATTCTTGTTACTTAGGGCGTTACAACAATGTGTACGATCCACCTCGTGAAATTTTAAATGCGATTCCAGGTTTAGAATTAGTTGAAATGGTACGTACGAAAGAAAACGGTATGTGCTGTGGAGCTGGTGGAGGACTCATGTGGTCTGAAGAAGATACAGGGAATCGTATTAACGTTGCTCGAACAGAACAAGCGTTAGAAGTAGAACCGACAATGATTTCAAGTGCTTGTCCATTCTGTTTAACAATGTTAAGTGACGGAACGAAAGCAAAAGATGTTGATGAAGATATTAGTACAATGGACGTTGCGGAAATTCTAGCATTGTCTGTGTTTGCAAAAGAAGAAGAAAAAACAGCATAAATACAACGAGACTGGGACAAAACATACTTATATATTTAAAAAGTTTTGTTCTAGTCTTTTTTATCAATATTGATTGAGCGTTCGTTCGACAAAAGAAAGCGTTGTCATGTATAATGAGATTAGTGAAATAATCTCTGTATTTTTAAATAATAAGGAGATGTCTATATGCAAAAAACAGTGATTGTTGCTGGAGCTAGAACACCTTTCGGTAAATTTGGTGGTTCATTACGCCCGTTAACTGCTTCACAATTAGGTGGAGTGGCGATAAAAGGAGCGATTGAACGAGCAGGCATTGAACTTGATGCTATTGATGAAGTTATTATGGGAAATGTGTTACAAGGTGGGCAAGGTCAAATTCCTTCTAGGCAAGCGGCAAGAGAAGCAGGAATTCCTTGGAATGTAAAAACAGAGACGATTAATAAAGTATGTGCATCAGGGCTAAGAAGTCTAACGTTAGCTAATCAATTAATTCGTTTAGGTGATGAAGATGTCATTGTTGCTGGTGGTATGGAAAGTATGAGTAATGCGCCGTACTTTTTACCTGATGCTAGATGGGGTTATCGTATGGGCGATAAACAAGCAATTGATATGATGGTACACGACGGTTTAACATGTTCATTTAATAATGTTCACATGGGGACATACGGAAATGATACGGCCGACTCTTTCCAAGTAGATCGTCAAGCGCAAGACGAATGGGCTTATCGTAGTCATCGACGCGCAGTAGAAGCGATTGAAAGTGGCAAGTTTAAAGAAGAAATTATTCCTGTAGCAGTTCCGCAAAGAAGAGGGGACCCGATTACAGTTGAAAATGATGAAGCACCACGAAAAGAAACTACTGTAGAAACGTTAAGTACATTGCGACCTGCATTTGGAAAAAACGGTACAATAACTGCTGGAAATGCACCAGGAATTAATGATGGGGCATGTGCTTTTGTCGTTATGTCCGATAAAAAGGCACAAGAAATAGGGAAAGCACCAATAGCGACAGTACTTGCACATGCAGAAGTTGCTGTTGAAGCAAAAGATTTTCCCCAAACTCCAGGAATTGTTATTAATGAATTGTTAGAAAAATCAGGAAAGATAAAAGAGGATATAGATTTATTTGAAATAAATGAAGCTTTTGCAGTTGTATCTTTAGCTAGTATGCAAATTGCAGGATTAAATCCAGATAAAATTAATGTTAATGGAGGAGCAGTTGCCTTAGGACACCCAATTGGTGCAAGTGGCGCAAGAATCGTTTTAACATTAATTCATGAATTACAACGTCGTGGTGGTGGTTTAGGAATAGCGGCGATTTGTAGTGGCGGTGGGCAAGGAGATGCTATTTTAATCGAAGTACCAAAACAATAAAAACGAGGTGATAAGCTTGACTGTCCAAAAAATCATGGTCATAGGTGCCGGTCAAATGGGGGCTGGAATTGCTCAAGTATGTGCACAAGCAGGTTATCAAGTGTTGTTATATGATCAAGATGCACTCGCAGTAAAATCTGGTTTAACATCAATTGAAAAAAGACTAGAACGAGCGGTCGCTAAAGAACGTATGACAGAAGCAGATAAAGATAAAACGCACAACTTATTGCAACGTGCTAACGATATACAAGAAGCTGAACAAGTAGATATTGTCATTGAAGCGGTTATTGAAAATATGAACGTAAAACAAGAAATATTTAAACAGTTAGATAGTATCGTTCCAGCACATACAATTTTAGCGACTAATACATCGTCATTACCAATAACAGAAATAGCCGCTGTAACGAAACGTCCTGAAAAAGTGATTGGTATGCATTTTATGAATCCTGTACCTGTAATGAAATTAGTCGAAATTATTCGTGCTTTGCAGACGGATGATGAAACATATCAAACTATTGCAGACGTCACAAAGCAGTTGAACAAAACATCGGTAGAAGTAAATGATTTTCCAGGATTTGTCGCTAATCGTGTTTTAATGCCGATGATTAATGAAGCAATTTATACCGTCTATGAAGGGATTGCCACACCAGAAGATGTTGATACTGTGATGAAATTAGGTATGAATCATCCAATGGGTCCTTTAACGTTAGCTGATTTTATCGGTTTAGATACGTGTTTGTACATTATGGAAGTATTACATGAAGGTTTCGGTGATAGCAAGTATCGACCGTGTCCTTTATTACGTCAATACGTACAGGCGGGTTGGTATGGAAAGAAGTCAGGACGCGGATTTTATACGTATGAATAACGACTAGTCGAAAGGTGATGATTATAGTGGATCTCCATGTAACAGATGAACAAAAGATGATGCAAAAGTTAGTTCGGGATTTTGCACAAGAAGAAATCCAGCCAGAGGTTACAAGAATGGAGCAACATCACTTCCCGAAACGAGTGATTCAAAAAATGGGAGAGCTTGGTCTTATGGGTATCCCAATACCAACGAAATATGGTGGTAGTGGAATGGATTTCACTTCCTATATTATAGCGATTCACGAAATGTCGAAAGTGAGCGCTGCAATTGGCGTTATTTTGTCTGTTCACACATCAGTTGGTACGAATCCGATTTTTTATTTTGGAACAGAGGAACAAAAAGAATATTACTTACCTAAATTAGCTAGTGGGGAATATTTAGGTGCCTTTGCCTTAACAGAATCTCAAGCTGGTTCAGATGCAGGTAGTATAAAGATGCGTGCTACAAAAGATGGTACAGATTATATATTAAATGGTTCAAAAATTTTCATCACAAATGGATTAGAAGCAGACACGTTTATTACATTTGCTCGCTTAGATGATGTCGGTGTTTGTGCTTTTATCGTAGAAAAGGATACACCAGGTTTATCGATCGGTAAAAATGAAAAAAAGATGGGGCTACGAGGCACAAGTACTGTTACATTAAATTTTGATAAATGTCGTATTTCATACAATCAATTACTTGGTGAGGAAGGAAAAGGTTTTAATATCGCGATGGCTAATTTAAATATTGGTAGAATCGGGATTGCTGCTCAAGCACTTGGTATTGCTGAAGGGGCGCTAGATTACGCAATTGCTTATGCAAAAGAACGTGAACAATTCGGAAAAGCGATCTCACAGCATCAAGCAATTACATTTAAAATTGCTGATATGAAAACAAAGGTAGAAGCAGCAAAGCTATTAGTCTATCGTGCCGCCGATTATATTCACCGAGAAATACCGTGTAGAAAAGAAGTGTCTATGGCAAAGCTGTTAGCTGCACAGACAGCTCGAGAGGTTAGTATTGAAGCAGTACAAATCTTTGGTGGTTATGGTTATACAGAAGATTATCCAGTTGAGCGTTATTTTAGAGATGCAAAAGTAACCGAAATCTATGAAGGAACGAATGAAATTCAAAAAATAGTAATCAGTAAAAACATGTTGTAATGCTAGCAAAAAGAGATACATATTAAAAGGAGTGGTTATTGATGCAGTTTGAATTAACAGATGAACAACAGATGCTAAAACGCATGGTGCGTGAGTTTGCTGAAAAGGAAGTAGAACCAACAGCGGCAGAAAGAGATGAAGAAGAGCGTTTTGATAGAGAGATATTTGATCAAATGGCAGCATTAGGCCTAACAGGAATTCCTTGGCCTGAAGAATATGGTGGAATTGGTGCAGATTATCTTAGTTATGTTATAGCGGTTGAGGAATTATCAAGAGTATGTGCATCAGTTGGTGTTACATTATCAGCACACGTTTCATTAGCGAGTTGGCCAATTTATAAATATGGAAACGAAGAGCAGAAACAAACATTTCTGAAACGTTTAGCAGAGGGTTCAGCACTAGGCGCATACGCACTATCAGAACCAGGTGCAGGTAGTGATGTAGCATCGATGAAACTGACTGCAAAAGAAGACGGCGATGATTATATTTTAAATGGTAACAAAGTATGGATTACAAACGGTGGAGTAGCTGACATTTATGTTGTTTTTGCTAAGACAGACATGGATGCTAGACATCGAGGAATTTCAGCTTTTATCGTTGAAAAAGATACACCTGGATTTGAGTGTGGAAAAAAAGAAAAGAAATTGGGCATTCGTTCTTCACCAACGACTGAATTAATTTTTGAAAACTGTCGAATTCCAAAAGCGAACATGTTAGGAGCAGAAGGTGAAGGGTTTAAGATTGCGATGACGACATTAGATGGTGGTCGTAGTGGAATTGCCGCTCAAGCTGTAGGTATTGCTCAAGGTGCTTTAGATGCAGCAGTTAACTATGCAAAAGAACGTGAACAATTTGGTAAACCAATTGCACATAATCAAGGTATTTCATTTAAGTTAGCTGATATGGCTACAGAAACAGAAGCAGCAAGATTATTAACTTATCGTGCAGCTTGGCTTGAAAGTGAAGATAAGCCTTATAGTGACGCTTCAGCAATGGCGAAATTGTATGCAGGGGATGCGGCAATGCGTCATACCGTAGAAGCAGTACAAATTTTTGGTGGGTATGGTTATACGAAAGATTATCCTGTCGAACGTTATATGCGAGATGCTAAAATCACACAAATTTACGAAGGAACAAATGAAATCCAGCGTCTAGTTATTGGTAGATCAGTAACGAGCTAATTTAGTAGAGGGAGGAAGGATTATGCAAGAAAGTACTAGTAACTCTTCTATTAAAGATGTAACCTTAGTGAAAAAACGTCGTAATGAAATTATCCAAAGTGCAATTACTTTATTTAAACAAAAAGGATTTCATCGGACAACGACGAGAGAAATAGCTAAAGAGGCTGGGTTTAGTATCGGTACATTATATGAATATATACGTAAGAAAGAGGATGTACTTATACTAGTGTATGAATCAATTAATGATCATGTCTATCAACATATGGCAACTTTAACAAAAAAAGATGACCCTATCCTTGATGATTTAATCTTAATTATTGATTCTTATTATCGATTTATTGACGATTTGCAAGATGAAGTACTAATTTTATATCAAGAAATAAAATCGTTAGATAAAACAGTGAAGCGAAAGGTGTTTCAAACGGAACGCGAGCAAGTGCTTATGTTAAAGCGCACGATTATGGCAGCAAGTCCGCGTGAGATGACAACTGAAGAAGCGGATATTTTAGCCAATAATATTTTTGTTCAAGGTCATATGTGGGGCTTTAGGCGTTGGCTGCTACAAAAGGATTATACAATTGATCAATATATTGCTATGCAAACAAAATTATTATTACAAACAATACAATATAGTGCGACTGAAATATAAATGCAGTGAGAAGAAAGGTGGAAGTAGTGAATAGATTACTTCTGCCTTTTTATGATAATTAAATAAAAATATAGTAAGGGGGAAAATTAATGGAACAAATAGAGGTATATAAACCGAGGCATCATATACGTTTTGTGACAGCGTCTAGTTTATTCGATGGTCATGATGCTTCTGTTAATATTATGCGCAGAATTTTACAATCGAGTGGCGCGGAAGTTATCCATTTAGGTCATAATCGAAGTGCAAAAGAAGTAGTGTTTGCCGCGATTCAAGAAGATGCTCAAGCAATCGCCATTTCATCTTACCAAGGCGGTCACATAGAATACTTTAAATATATCGTGGATTTATTAAAGAAGCATGGAGCAGGTCATATTAAAGTGTTCGGGGGCGGTGGGGGGACAATATTACCGAAAGAAGCTAAAGAATTACAACAATACGGTGTGGATTGGATTTTTTCACCGGAAGATGGAAGAACAATGGGTTTACAAGGTATGATTAATCGCATGTTAGAAATGGCTGACTTTTCTACGCCGTTTTCTTTAGAAGAAGATGTCCAAGGTTTGTTGAAAGGTCAACGTTTATCGATAGCTAGAGCGATAACATATATTGAACGTCATGGAGAAGATGATGAAACGAAACAACAATTATTAAAGCAGCTTCAAGATAAAAAGAATAAACAAATTCCGGTGTTAGGGATTACTGGAACAGGCGGAGCTGGGAAAAGTTCGTTAACAGATGAATTAATTCGCCGTTTCCTAAATGAAACAACTGATAAAAAGCTTGCGATTATTTCAGTTGACCCAACGAAACGTAAAACAGGTGGTGCACTTTTAGGAGACAGGATTAGAATGAATGCGATATTTTCAGACCGTGTCTATATGCGTTCATTAGCAACACGAGGGTCACGAACAGAGCTTTCATCTGCAACGACAGAAATAATGGATGTGTTACGAGCAACAGATTATGATTTTATTATCGTTGAAACAAGTGGTATTGGGCAAGGTGATGCAGAAATAACAGAAATAACAGACTTATCAATGTATGTTATGACAGCAGAATTCGGCGCGCCGACTCAGTTAGAGAAAATTGATATGATAGATTATGCGGATTTTATTGCAATAAATAAATTTGAACAACGCGGATCAATGGATGCGTTTCAGCAAGTGCGTAAACAGTATGAACGTAGTCGAATGTTGTTCCAAGCCAATCATGAAACGTTTCCTGTTTATGGTACGATTGCTAGTCAATTCAATGATCCAGGAACGAACGCTTTATTTATGGCTATTTTAGAAAAATTACAAGAAGACTATGGCTGGGAAATTCAGACAGAACTTGATGGAGAAGTTACTTCTGAAGAGCGAAAAACGATTATTCCAAATGATAGAATCCATTATTTACGAGAAATTAGTTCGATCGTTCGTCATTATCATGCAACGACAGAAACACAAAGTGATATTGCTAGGAAACTTTATCAATTACAAGGTGCAAAAGAATTAATTGCAGATGAAGCAGCCGAAACAACGATAGATAACGTGATTAAAACATACGAGCAAAAATTGTCAAAACAAACGCAGCAACTATTATCGACGTGGGATGACATGCGAAAAAGATATAGTCAAGATCAGTTTACATTCAAAGTACGTGATAAAGAGGTGTCTTTAGATATTACTACGACATCATTATCAGGATTGAAAATTCCCAAAGTGATGTTCCCGTCATTTACCGATTGGGGCGATAGGGTAAAGTGGTTAAATAAAGAAAATGTTCCAGGGCACTTTCCATTTACAGCAGGTGTTTTCCCATTCAAACGTGAAGGAGAAGATCCGACAAGGCAATTTGCTGGGGAAGGGACTCCAGACCGGACGAATCGCCGTTTTCATTATTTATCAGAAGGAGAACAAGCAAAACGATTATCAACTGCTTTTGATTCAGTAACATTATACGGTGAAGACCCTGCTTATGAGCCTGATGTATATGGGAAAGTCGGAGAAAGTGGAGTTAACGTTTGTACACTAGATGATATGAAGAAACTGTACGACGGGTTTGATCTGACTGCACCAACGACTTCCGTTTCGATGACGATTAATGGTCCTGCTCCGATTATTTTAGCGATGTTTTTTAATACAGCGATTGAGCAACAACTCGAAAAGTTTGTCCAAGAAGAAGGAAGAGAGCCAACACCAGAAGAAACCACATCGATTAGTGAAAAAACGTTACAAATAGTTCGGGGTACAGTGCAAGCAGATATTTTAAAAGAAGACCAAGGTCAAAATACGTGCATCTTCTCTACAGAGTTTGCTTTAAGAATGATGGGTGATATCCAATCATACTTCATTGAAAAGTCAGTTCGTAATTACTATTCTGTTTCGATTTCAGGTTACCATATCGCTGAAGCTGGAGCGAATCCGATTACACAACTTGCCTTTACTTTAGCGAATGGATTTACGTATGTTGAATACTATTTAAGTCGTGGAATGGATATTAATGATTTTGCAGGAAATTTATCATTCTTTTTCTCAAACGGATTAGACCCTGAATATACAGTCATTGGTAGAGTTGCTCGGAGAATTTGGGCGATAACGATGAGGGAAAAGTATGGAGCAAATGATCGTAGCCAAAAATTAAAATATCATATCCAAACGTCTGGTCGTTCCTTACACGCTCAAGAAATTGACTTTAATGATATTCGTACAACATTACAGGCGCTTCTTGCTATCCAAGATAACTGTAACTCATTGCATACAAATTCTTATGACGAGGCAATTACGACACCAACTGAAGAGTCAGTGCGTCGCGCGCTAGCGATTCAAATGATTATTAACAAAGAGTTTGGATTAACTAAAAATGAAAATTCAACACAAGGTTCTTTTATCGTTGAAGAGTTAACTGACTTAGTAGAAGAGGCTGTATTACAGGAGTTTGAACGGATGAATGATCGTGGCGGTGTGCTTGGAGCGATGGAAAGACAATATCAGCGTGGGAAAATCCAAGAAGAATCATTATATTATGAGAGTAAAAAGCATTCTGGTGAGTTACCGATCATTGGTGTAAACACATATTTAAATCCTAATCCACCAACAGAAGAAGATATTGATTCGATGGAATTAGCTCGAGCGACGATAGAAGAAAAAGAACAGCAAATTACGAATTTAAACCAATTTAAAGAAAAAAACAAAGCGCATGTAGGTAAAGCAATTGAACGTTTAAAAACAGTAGCAAGTGAAGATGGCAATATTTTTGCAGAGTTAATGGAAACTGTAAAAGTTGCTAGCTTAGGACAAATAACAACAGCTCTTTACGAAGTCGGCGGCCAATACCGCCGCAACATGTAGTAGGTTATGTTTGATGTTAACCCCGTTTACTTTCATTACAGCCGACTGTATTCGGTAGTCGTGGTATCAAGAGTCAGTCGGCTTTCGTTCAAGTAAACTCAGTTACATAAAGTAAACACGTATGTCTTTAAAGATGTAAGGCTAATGTCCGTGTTGTTAAATAGATTTTCCTGTTATGAAATTAATTTATTCAAATAAAAATCCTAACTATCAAATTATAGTTAGGGTTTTTAGTGTGCAAAAGTTTAATAAAAAATTATGCTAACTTTTTTGCAAGATAGTTGCATAATTTCATTGTACTTGATTATAATCTAATGAATGGTTTATACTACAAAATTATTAGTAAGAAAAACAAATAAAATGAAATATTTAAATGGTTAATTACACGAATTTAAGAATTAAAAAGAAAAGGAAGTGCAAATCATGACCTTACAGAAAAATGTGAAAGAAATATCAGAAAAAAAGTCAATGATTGAAATAGCTGAAGTAGTTTTAACAGATGAAAAAAATGAGATGGCATTTAAAGAACTTTTTGACCAAGTAGCAACGATTAAAAAATTAACAGACGCACAAAGAAATGACTTATTATCCCGTTTTTATACAGATTTAAATCTAGACGGACGCTTTATGGCATTAGGTTCAAATGTGTGGGGATTAAAACGTTGGTATCCTGCAAAGCAAACGACAGAGAAATCATTAGCCGCTTCACGTAAGCGTGAACAGGAAGAGCTCGAAGAAGCAGAGTTAGAAGAAGAGCTATTTGATGAAGAGCTTGACTTAGATGAAGATGGAGAAGTGGATGATGAGGAATTTGGTTTTTATGAAGAGGCTGGGTTTGAGGCAGTTGAAGAAGGTTAATATTTAAAAGTCTTTTATTCCTATTTTAATTTGTTCAATTGTTAGGCAAAGGAATACCTTGACATTCCTTCTAATAATGAGTAAAATTTTTATTGGGCTACACAAGAATAATGAACGGATAAACTAATGCGTTTCCCCTAGATTCGGGAAACGCATTTATTATTTTATACAATAAATGAGCAATATAAATATAGCCATTGTCCAAATAAAGCTTGTAAGTATCAATATGAAAGAAAGAGGGTACAAAATTGACTAAATATATTTTTGTAACGGGTGGCGTTGTTTCGTCGTTAGGAAAGGGAATTACAGCAGCTTCTTTAGGAAGGTTATTAAAAAACCGAGGTTTGGAAGTTACTTTGCAGAAGTTCGATCCATACATTAACGTCGACCCTGGAACGATGAGTCCATATCAGCATGGAGAAGTTTTTGTAACAGAAGATGGGGCAGAGACGGATTTAGATTTAGGGCACTATGAACGATTTATCGATATTAATTTAAATCAATATAGTAACATTACAACAGGAAAAGTTTATTCTACTGTATTAAAGAAAGAACGTCGTGGAGATTATAAAGGCGCTACAGTTCAAGTTATTCCTCATATAACAAATGAAATTAAAGATAAAGTTTATAAAGCAGGAAAAGAAACAAACTCAGATGTTGTGATTACAGAAATTGGCGGAACGGTAGGAGATATTGAATCACTCCCTTTTTTAGAAGCCATTCGTCAAATTAAGAGTGAAATTGGTCGTGAACATGTTATGTACATTCATTGTACACTCGTTCCTTACATTAAAGCAGCTGGTGAAATTAAAACAAAACCGACACAACATAGTGTGAAGGAATTACGTTCTTTAGGAATTCAGCCAGATGCTATCGTTCTCCGTTCTGAAATGGAAATCGGTCAAGAAAATAAAGATAAAATTGCACAGTTTTGTGATACAGATCGTGAAGCAGTTATTGAAATGTTGGATGCAGATACGTTATATGACATTCCAATCGCTTTACAAGAACAGCATTTTGATGATTTAGTTTGTCGTCATTTGCATTTACCTGAAGCGACAGCTGAGATGGATGGTTGGAAAGAGTTAGTAAGAAAAGTACGAAATTTATCTAAAGTTATTAATGTAGCATTAGTTGGTAAGTATGTTGAATTACCGGATGCTTATTTATCCCTCGTTGAATCATTGAAACATGCTGGTTTCGATTACGATACAGATGTATCAATTCGTTGGGTAGACTCAGAAACGCTAGATAAAGCAACGATTGAAAAAGAATTATCAGGAGTAGATGGAATTGTAGTTCCTGGTGGTTTTGGACGTCGTGGAATGGATGGTAAAATTGAAGCTATCCAGTACGCAAGAGAAAATAACATTCCATTTTTAGGTGTTTGTTTAGGGATGCAATTAGCTGTTGTAGAATATGCACGGAACGTATTAGGGCTAGAAGGTGCACATTCAGTTGAAATTAATCCAGAGACGAACCATCCTGTCGTTACACTAGTTAATGGTCAAGCAGAAACAGAAGGAATTGGTGGAACACTACAATTAGGCTCTTTCGGCGTTCACTTACAAGATAATACAAAAATTAAACAAGCTTATCATGATGAAAGTTATATAGAAGAACGTCATCGTCACCGTTATGAAGTGAATCCATCGTATGAAACACAATTAGCTGAAGCAGGCATGATTATATCTGGTCATGGTGAAAATGAAAAAGCAATAAAAACAATTGAATTAGCATCACACCCATGGTTCGTTGCATGTCAATATCATCCAGAGTTTAAATCAAGACCAACAAAATCTCATCCATTATTAGCGTCGTTTGTCGGAGCGATGGATGAATATAAGCACAATACGAAGTGAATTCTTGTTGCGCTTCATGTACGTACTTGGTATTGTAGGGATATATATTAATTAACATAAATTATAGGGAGCTGTTTTTACATGTCATTAGTATCGATGAAAGAAATGCTACTTACAGCAAAAGAACAACAATATGCAGTTGGACAGTTTAACATTAATAATTTAGAATATACTCAAGCAATTTTAGATGCCGCTCAAGAAGAGAAATCACCAGTTATTTTAGGTGTATCAGAAGGAGCAGCTCGTTATATGGGTGGCTTTAAAGTAGCCGTTGCTATGACAGAAGCATTGATGGAGACAATGAACATTACAGTTCCTGTAGCAATCCACTTAGATCATGGATCAAGTTTTGAAAAGTGTGCTGAGGCAATTCATGCTGGATTTAGTTCGGTTATGATTGATGGCTCACATTTACCTTTAGAGGAAAATATCGCCTTAACGAAGAAAGTAGTTGAACTAGCACATATTCATGGTGTGTCAGTTGAAGCAGAGTTAGGACGTATCGGTGGACAAGAAGATGACTTAATAGTTGATGATGCTGAAGCAATGTACGCTATACCTTCAGAGTGTGAGCAATTAGTGAGAGAAACAAATGTAGATTGTTTTGCTCCGGCATTAGGGTCAGTTCATGGACCATATAAAGGAGAGCCGAACTTAGGGTTTGATCGTATGGAAGAGGTAATGGAGCTAACTGGTATCCCTCTTGTATTACATGGAGGAACAGGAATTCCGTTAAAAGACATTCAGCGTGCGATTTCATTAGGGTCAGCTAAGATAAATGTCAATACAGAAAATCAAATCATGCAAACGAAGAGAATTCGTGAAGTTTTAGCAGAAGATACAGAAGTATATGATCCACGTAAATATCTAGGACCAGGCCGTGAAGCAATTAAAGAAACAGTAATCGACAAAATGCGTGAATTTGGTTCATCACAAAAAGCATAAATAGCTGAAATAATCTTATAGTAATTTTAATTATTAAATAGGAGGAATTATTCAATGAAATTTTTTATTGATACAGCAAACATAGATGATATTAAGGCAGCTAACGAATTAGGTGTTTTAGCGGGAGTGACAACGAATCCAACGTTAGTCGCTAAAGAAGGCGTTGACTTCCACGACCGTTTAAAAGAAATTACTGAGGAAGTATCTACTTCAGTTAGTGCGGAAGTAATTGCAGAAGATGCTGAAGGAATGATAAAAGAAGGTAAAGAATTAGCAGAAATTGCTCCTAATATTACGGTGAAAATTCCAATGACATTAGAAGGTCTAAAAGCAGTAAAAGCTTTATCAGATTTAAATATTGAAACGAACGTTACATTAATTTTCAACGCTAACCAAGCATTACTAGCAGCAAGAGCTGGAGCAACGTATGTTTCTCCATTTTTAGGAAGATTAGATGACATTGGACACGATGGAATGGAGTTAATCTCAACTATTTCACAAATCTTTAATCGTTTTGATATTAAAACAGAAATTATCGCAGCTTCTATTCGTCACTCATTACACGTTACAGAAGCGGCACTCAATGGTGCGCATATTGCTACAGTACCATATAAAGTGTTAGGCCAATTAGTAAAACATCCATTAACAGATAGTGGAATTGAACAATTCTTAACAGACTGGGCAGAAGTTAATAAATAATTTATTTGCAGTTTCATCACCTCGTCACAAGTTACGTGACTATTAAGTAAAAAATCTGTTCTATACTTCAAAAGCAGATTGTCATCCATAGGAAAAAGAAAAAATATCATTTATATGGTTTGCATCAATTGTATGCAAACCATGTAAGTGATAATGTTATATTAAGAAAAAGTCGGTATCTGATTCATTAATCTGAAAGTGAGGATTGTATATGGATAAAATAGTAATAGAAGGGAATCAACCGCTTAAAGGAACAGTACGGATTAACGGCGCTAAAAATAGTGCAGTAGCCTTACTTCCTGCAGCGATCTTAGCAGATTCAACAGTAACAATTGATGGCTTACCGGATATATCGGATGTAGATACATTGAATAGTATTTTAGAAGATATTGGAGCTACGATTACAAAAGATTCCAACCAAACTGTACATATCGATCCATCTTCTATTGTTTCTATCCCACTACCGAACGGAAAAGTAAAAAAGCTACGTGCTTCCTACTATTTAATGGGTGCAATGCTCGGTAAGTTTAAGAAAGCGGTTATCGGCTTACCTGGAGGTTGCTATTTAGGTCCCCGTCCAATTGATCAACATATTAAAGGCTTCGAAGCATTAGGTGCGAAAGTAACGAATGAAAAGGGAGCAATTTACCTGCAAGCAGAGGAATTGCGTGGAGCAAGAATTTATTTAGACGTTGTCAGTGTTGGTGCGACAATTAATATTATGCTAGCAGCTGTTTTAGCAAAAGGAAAGACGACGATAGAAAATGCTGCTAAGGAACCTGAAATCATTGATGTGGCAACATTGTTAACGAATATGGGTGCGAAAATTAAAGGAGTAGGAACAGACGTTATTCGTATCGAAGGTGTTGAGTCATTACACGGCTGTGTCCATACGATTATACCTGACCGAATTGAAGCAGGAACGTATGTTATCGCAGCCGCCGCCCAAGGTGAAGATGTCATTATCGATAATGTCATTCCTGAACATTTAGAATCTTTAATAGCGAAGTTAAGGGAAATGGGCGTTAATATTGAACAAGGTTATGAACAATTAAGAATTACTGGACCAAATAAGTTAACGAGTGTTGATATTAAAACGCTAGTTTATCCTGGATTTCCAACAGATTTACAACAACCGTTTACAACTTTATTAACAAAAGCAGAAGGAACGAGTATTGTTATTGATACAATTTATCAAGCTCGAATTAAACATATTGATGAACTGAGAAGAATGAATGCAAGAATTAAAATAGAAAGTGGCTCAGTCATCGTCACAGGTCCTGAAAAGCTTGAAGGAGCTTTAGTAAAAGCATCAGATTTAAGAGCAGGTGCATCCCTTGTCATTGCTGGTTTAATCGCTGATGGAATGACCGAAATAACAGGAATTGAACATATTGAACGTGGATATGAAAACATGACTGAAAAGTTAATTCAATTAGGCGCTAACATTCGCAAAGAAAAAATGACTACGAATGAAATGGAAAAAATGAACGTACAACTCAATCTGTAATACAAAAAACGTGCATGATATAAGACATGAAGGAGATGTAACAGATGGAAAGAAGTTTAACAATGGAATTAGTACGAGTAACAGAGGCGGCGGCATTATCTTCTGCTAGATGGATGGGACGCGGGTTAAGTGATGATGCTGATGATGCAGCTACAACTGCAATGCGTACTGTATTTGATACTATTCCAATGCGAGGAACAGTCGTTATTGGAGAAGGTGAAATGGATGAAGCGCCAATGTTATATATTGGTGAAAAACTAGGGACAGGAACAGGTCCATTAGTCGATGTCGCTGTAGATCCTTTAGAAGGTACTAGTATTGTTGCACGAGGTTCATGGAATGCTCTGTCGGTAATTGCAATTGCTGATGGAGGTAACTTATTACATGCTCCAGATATGTATATGAAGAAGTTAGCAGTGGGACCAGAAGCAGTTGGAAAAGTCGACATTAATGCGCCAACTAAAGAAACATTAGAAATTGTAGCAAAAGCTAAAAATAAAGAGATGGAAGACTTATTAGTCGTTGTGTTAAATCGCCCTCGACATGAAGAATTAATTGAAGAAATTCGTGAGACAGGTGCACGAATTAAATTAATCCAAGATGGTGACGTAGCTGCTGCAATTAATACCGCTTTTGATAAAACAGGAGTTGACGTATTAATGGGTACAGGTGGAGCACCTGAAGGCGTACTAGCTGCTGCCGCTCTTAAATGTCTAGGAGGAGAAATCCAAGGTAAGTTATTACCAGATAATGAAGAAGAAATCGCTCGTTGTAAAAGAATGGGTATAACAGATCTTGATAAAGTCTATTATATGGATGACTTCTGTACAGGTGATGACGCAATTTTTGCTGCAACAGGAGTAACAGATGGTGAACTTTTAAAAGGTGTTCAATTTAAAGGACAAAAAGCACGAACAGAAACAGTCGTTATGCGAGCTAAGAGTGGAACAGTCCGTTTCATTGATGGCCAACATAGTTTAAAGAAGAAACCAAACATGGTAATGGAATCATAATTTTTCATCAAAAATCTAGCAAAGGAAATCTACAAAATGTCAAAAAGTACAGGAAAAGCGTAGATTTCCTTGTTAAATTATGTTGAGAAAAGCATTAATAAATCTAACATTCATCCTTTTTCTCCCTTCGTTAAATACGTATATTGAACTTACATACTAACAACGACTTACTAGAAAAAATATAATCCATTCCAATTTAAATAAAAAAGTAAAATAAAAAGAATAGGTGTGATGACGTAATGTCAGATGTATCGATTTCCCATTTAGAGAATTTGAATTTGAAAGAAATTTATGAACATGCACGCGAATTTAAAGTTTCAAATTATTCAAAATTAAACAAGAAAGAACTTATCTTCGCAATATTAAAAGCTCAAGCAGAAAAAGCTGGTTATTTATTTATGGATGGAATTTTAGAAATTATTCCATCAGAAGGCTTCGGTTTTTTACGACCGATTAACTATTCACCAAGTGCGGAGGATATTTATATATCTGCTTCACAAATTAGACGTTTTGACTTACGAAATGGTGATAAAGTTTCTGGTAAAGTTAGACCTCCAAAGGAAAATGAGCGCTATTATGGTTTATTACATGTAGATGCAGTGAACGATGATGATCCTGAGACGGCAAAAGAAAGAGTTCACTTTCCTGCACTAACTGCGTTATATCCAAGTAGATGTATGACATTAGAAGATAAACCAAACGATCTGTCGACACGAATTATAGATTTAATGACTCCAGTAGGATTTGGGCAACGTGGTTTAGTAGTAGCACCACCTAAAGCAGGAAAAACAATGCTAATTAAAGCGATAGCCAATAGTATTTCCAAAAACCACCCAGACACAAAGTTAATTATCTTATTAGTCGATGAACGTCCGGAAGAAGTAACGGATATTGAACGTTCAGTTCATGAAAATGTTGATGTTGTTAGCTCAACTTTTGACGAAGTACCAGAAAATCATATAAAAGTATCGGAATTAGTACTAGAAAGAGCAATGCGTTTAGTTGAGCATAAACAAGATGTTGTCGTCTTAATGGACAGTATTACGCGTCTTGCACGTGCTTATAACTTAGTCATTCCACCAAGTGGACGAACGTTATCAGGAGGAATTGACCCTGCTGCTTTCCACCGACCGAAACGTTTCTTCGGGGCAGCTCGTAATATTGAAGAAGGTGGAAGTTTCACGATTTTAGCGACTGCACTAGTTGATACAGGATCTCGTATGGATGATGTTATTTATGAAGAGTTTAAAGGAACAGGAAATATGGAGTTACACTTAGATCGTAATTTAGCAGAACGTCGTATTTTCCCGTCAATCGATATTTTACGTTCAGGAACGAGAAAAGAAGAATTGCTTATTTCTAAAGATCATTTAGAAAAAATGTGGATGATTCGTAATACAATGCAAGATTCACAAGAGTTTTTCGAACGCTTTTTACGTCGCTTGAAAAATACAGAAACAAACGAAGAATTCTTTCAATCGATTGATGAAGAATTAAAGAAAAAACGTAACCAACGCTCGAAATAATTAATGTATAGTATAGTCATTTATGAGGTACTAGTAAACATCAGAGGCTTGTTTACGATAAAAGGAAAACGTTTATTATAGCAAAACAGAAATTCAAACTAATATTGTGTGCTAGGCAGTTTGTCGCTACGGATTGTTGCTTTCCGTGGGAACGGCTTCAATCTCCTCGAAAGCATAGTTCGCTTTCTGCGGGGCTTTCAGACTCGTTCTGTTTCCACAGGAGTCAACAATCCTTCGCTCCAAACTACCAATATTTAAAGTGTAGATATCTAGTTGAATTCTTTTCATTTTTTAAGAAGTTATAAGAGTTAATAGCATATTCAAAAATTAACATTTACAGTTTAAAGTGGATATAGTTAAATTTATAAGAATCGAAATCAAGTCGCTGAAAAAGTGCTATTAGTAAATAAAACTATAACTAGCCAATACATAGCAGTCCGAATATATGTAGACTCCTGCGAGAGAAAAGAGCTTACGTGAGACCCCGCAGGGCAAAGCCCGAGGAGGCTCGCTGCTCGCTCGCGGAAAGCGGAATATATTCGGACTGCGATGGTTAAACTCACTTTTCTAATATAAGCAACCCCTTTTTCAGATTAGCGAATAACAGATTATTACGTCGCAGTATCTATCGACGATAATATCCAAATGTTTACTGTTTTAATTAGAAAATGAATATGTTACACTGTCGTTAGACATAAGAAGATACCTTTGAATGTCTTGCATCTTTTATTAAACCCTGTTATAATATCATGATGTGAGGTAAGATAAGTATTTACTTATAATCGTATATGTAGTATTATTATTTACACGCAAGTGAGGTGGAAAAACATGAAAAAAGGTCTTCATCCTGAATATCAAAAAGTTATTTTTCTTGATACAAGTTCAGATTATAAATTCCTAAGTGGTTCAACAAAATCATCTGACGAAATGATGGAATGGGAAGATGGGAACGAATATCCTGTCATTCGTGTTGAAATCAGTTCAGATACGCACCCATTCTACACTGGTAAACAGAAAACAGATAGAGTTGGCGGACGTATTGATCGCTTTAAGAAAAAATACAATATGTAATAATAAAATCAGGCAGAATAATGCCTGTTTTTTATTGAACAAAATTAGTGTATACTATGATTATATTTGTTATAAGAATCATAAAAGAGGTGTATATTGTGCTAGAGCGATTACAATCATTAGAAGATCGATACAATAAATTAAATGAATTATTAAGTGACCCTGAAGTTATTAGTGACCATCATAAATTACGAGATTATTCTAAGGAACAATCTGATTTAGAAGCATCAGTCGTTGCTTATCGCAAGTACAAACAAGCGACAGAGGAATTAGCAGATGCAAACGAGATGTTAGCTGATAATTTAGATGATGATATGGCAGAAATGGTTAAAATGGAAATTGCTGAATTGACTGAGCAAATCGAACAATTAGAAGAGCAGCTAAAAGTACTATTATTGCCGAAAGATCCAAATGATGACAAAAACGTTATCGTTGAAATTCGGGCGGCAGCTGGTGGAGATGAAGCTGCTTTATTTGCAGGTGATTTATACCGGATGTATTCAAGATTTGCTGAGGCACAACGCTGGAAGACAGAAGTAATTGAAGCACATACATCTGATATGGGCGGATTTAAAGAGATTGTTTTTATGATTCATGGTAATGGAGCATATTCACAATTAAAATTCGAAAATGGTGCCCACCGTGTACAACGAGTTCCAGAAACGGAAGCAAGTGGACGTGTGCATACTTCAACAGCAACAGTTGCAGTACTTCCTGAAGCAGAAGATGTAGAAGTTGAATTACATGAAAATGACATTCGAATCGATCGTTTTGCTTCAAGTGGACCAGGTGGACAAAGTGTTAACACAACAATGTCTGCTGTACGTTTAACCCATTTACCAACAGGTATTATTGTGTCATGTCAAGATGAAAAGTCACAAATTAAAAATAGAGAAAAAGCGATGAAAGTATTACGTGCTCGTCTATATGATAAATATCAGCAAGAAGCACAAGATGAGTATGATGAAACGAGAAAGTCAGCAGTCGGATCAGGAGATCGTTCAGAACGAATCAGAACGTATAACTTCCCGCAAAGCCGTGTTACAGACCATCGTATTTCATTAACGATTCAAAAGCTTGATCAAATTTTAGAAGGTAAATTAAATGAATTTATCGATGCACTATTATTAGATGAACAAACAAAAGGTCTAGAACAAATCGGGGAAGCGTAAAGTGAACGATCTTAAGCAATTTAACGTTTTATCTTGGGCACATACCCTTTTAGAAACAAATGGACGAGAAGAGGGAGTAGCTGAAATGTTGCTACAACATCATTTAGAAATGAATCGCACAACATTTTATATGCATATGCGAGAAGAAGTTTCTACTGATGTATGGGTTTCTTTTAAAAGAGATATTGAACATCACGTAGCAACAGGCATACCAGTGCAACATTTAATCGGGTATGAATATTTTTATGGTAGAAAGTTCTATGTAAATGAGCATGTACTCGTGCCGAGAATGGAAACAGAAGAATTGGTTTTATATGTCTTGCAACAAATAGGCAAAAAAAGCTTACAAGACTTATCAATAGTAGATGTTGGCACAGGTAGTGGCATTATTTCGACTACTCTAGCGTTAGAGCTTCCTGAAGCTGCGTTATTAGCGACAGACATTTCCAAAGATGCTTTAAAAATAGCTAAACAGAATGCTGCGAATTATAAAGCAGACGTAACTTTTTATGAAGGTAACTTTTTACAACCGTTAATTGATAACGGAAATAAGGCGGATATTGTTGTTTCGAATCCACCATACATTAGTTGGAGAGATGAACCAAACTTATCTGATACAGTAAAAAACTTTGACCCTGCCTTAGCTTTATTCGCTGATGAAGATGGACTAGCGGCATATAAAATGATACTAGAGCAAATAAGTAATCATATGAAACAAGTGAAACAAATTTATTTTGAGATTGGATATAATCAAAAGAGTGCCTTGATACATGTAGCGAAACAGATATTTCCTAACTGTGAGATTAAATGTATCCAAGATATAAATGAAAAAGATAGAATCATTGCTATTTCTTTATAACATCGTTTAAATATTTTATTTCTGCCCATACTGTAAATGAAAAAGAGATGGGCGGGGAGATACGATGAGAAAAGGAATAGCATTTTTATTTATTATTATATTTATTTTATTACCTCCATTATCAGAAACAGCGACATCTGCAAAAACGGAGATGATTCCAGATGAGGCAATTCGACTGCGCATTTTAGCTAATAGTGATAATGAAGAAGATCAACGCATTAAATTGTTAGTTCGAGATGAAGTTAATAACTATATTAATGAGCTTGTTGCAACAATAGATAATATTAAAGAAGCACGTCACACAATTCGTGAACATGTACCTGAAATAGAAAGCATAGTCGAAGAAACATTAAAGGAAGAGCAAGTTGACCCAACTTATTCTGTAAAATATCGTCCTAACGTAGAATTTCCTACTAAAATATATGGAAACTACCTTTATCCAGCAGGAGAATATGAAGCTGTGTTAATTACCTTAGGTGATGGTGTTGGCCAAAATTGGTGGTGTGTGCTTTTTCCACCGTTGTGTTTTTTAGATTTTTCGGAGGATGAAGATCAAGAGGATGAAGCTGATGAAGCAGCAGACCAAGCATTGCGTCAACAAGAAGAAGAGGAAGCTGAAGTGGAAGTACGATTCTTTTTATTTGATTGGCTAGGCTTATCATAATATCTATTAAAACGACATAGCATAATAGAAGAATATAGTTATTGAGGTGAATGAGATGAATGTGATGGAAGCGTCGCAAGTCACGACATATCAATTGGAGCAGTTTTTACAGCATAATCATGATATAGACCTAGCTACGTTGCTTAAAAATGGCTTTGTAGTAGAATGTGCTGATAAAATTATTGGTTGTTTTTCTCTAGAACCAATTGGTGACGATTCGTTTTGGTTAAAACAACTCTATGTTATTCAACAAGAAGCGGTAAAGTTGCCGCGCATAGTTGAGAAGGTCTTAACGATTGCTGAACAAAAGCAGGCTAAAGTTATTTATGCACATAGTGAACAACCAGTAACAGATTTGTTATTAGCATCACTTTCTTTTTCATTACAATCTGAGGAGACTGCCGCAATAGCAATTGATAATGATAAAGGCCATTGGTGGACATATAGTATATGCTCTTAAATTAATAAAAAAGCTTGTATAAGTGTACAAGCTTTTTTTTCATGGTTATATCGTCTAAAATATACATAGAAATGAGGGAGTTAGAGATGAAAACAGTCATAACTGATAGAAGTGGAATAGATGAAGCAGTTAAACTTATTCAAGAAGGAGAAGTGGTCGCTTTTCCAACTGAAACGGTTTATGGATTAGGAGCAAATGCGTTAGATGAAGAAGCTGTACAAAAAATCTTTCGCGCCAAAGGCCGTCCTAACGATAACCCACTTAATGCCCTCGTCGCATCGAAAAAAGCGTTGTATATGTTAGTAGAGAGCATACCAGCTTATGTCGATCAATTAATCGATGTATTTTCACCAGGGCCCATTACGTATATATTGCCGAGTGCTAATAAAGTTGCTACATCTGTATCAGCTAATTTACCAACGGTCGGTGTTAGAATTCCAAATCATCCGATTGCTCTAGCTATCCTTGAGCAGTCAGCATTACCAATTGCGGCGCCAAGTGCTAATGTTTCAGGGAGGCCAAGTCCAACGACAGCAAAACACGTGGTAGAAGATTTAGATGGTAAAATAGCGGCAATTGTTGATGGCGGGGCAACAAATTATGGATTAGAATCAACTGTTGTAGATTGTACTGGAGAAATCCCCATTATTTTACGTTCTGGTATGATTACAGCGAATCAAATCGAATCTGTTGTAGGAGCGTGTCAAATAGCACCTCATGTAACGGCAAATAGTCATAAATACAAACATTATACACCTGATGTCCCGCTTTATATAGCTCATTCAGAAATGGAATTTAACGAGCTGATTCAAAAAGAAACAAGTAACAATAATCGAATTGGTGTGATTGTGCCTTATAAACACTATTATGCACATAAAAGTATCGTTAAAGAATATATACTAGGTAATCAAGAAGAAGAGATGGCACATAACTTATACGATATTTTACGTTCTTTAAATAAATCAGAAGTTGATATTGTTATTAGTACAGTATTTCCCTCACCAATTATAATGGACCGTTTAAGCCAGGCGGCAACAACTGTAAAATAAAAAAGCTGATTTCATAAACGACTATTCCTTTGCATAAAGTGTACAAGCAACTGCAAAGGGGATGCTAATGTTTATGGAACAGATAAATGTTTTGCTATCGGTTTGGGTTATGGCGCTTGCTTTAAGTATGGATGCTTTTTCAGTTAGTTTAAGTTTTGGTATGCAAAATTTACGATTAAAAAGAATAGCGATGATTGGCTTTATAATTGGTGCTTTGCATGTTGTCCTACCCTTAATTGGTATGTTTATCGGTCATTTTGTTTCAGAACAAATAACCTTTATCACAGAATTAACAAGTGGATTTATTTTTATTGCTCTAGGGACACATATGTTTTTCTCTGCTATGCAAGAAAAGTCGTACAATGCTCCTCCACCACAAGGATGGACGATTTTTGTCGTAGCTTTCTTCGTCAGTATTGATAGTTTTCCGGCGGGTTTTAGTATAGGAGTTATGGATGTAGGTCCATTTATGATTATGATTACATTTGGTTGTTGTTCGATGGTAATGGCATGGATAGGAATGTTATTAGGTAAAAAAGTACGGGCAACAACAGGAAGATATAGTGAGATGTTAGGCGGGGTAATAATGTATTTTATTGGCTTAGCCTTTATTTTCTATTAGAATAAAAGTAATCACAGTACGAAACATGGTAAGTAATAAATATAAAGAGGGATAAATATGAATGTACTTTTTGTTTGTACAGGTAATACATGTCGTAGTCCGATGGCAGCCGCTTTATTAAAAGATCAGGCTCCGAGTTTACAAGTGAAATCTGCGGGTATTTATGCAAGTAATGGTAGTGTGGCAAATCCAAATACAGTAGCGGTATTAAAAGAGGATGATTTTTTAATTGATCATGCAGCGGCTATTGTGACCCCAGAATTATTATCGTGGGCAGATATCGTATTAACGATGACATTAAGTCACAAAATGTTGTTAGATGTACATTTTCCAGGGTATGAGGATAAAACATTTCCATTAATACAATATGTCGAATCAGAGAATAATGTAGCAGATACTGTATCAGTTGATATTGCTGATCCATTTGGACAATCGATTGAAGTGTATCGAGATACAAAAGAACAATTGCAAAAATATATTACTAAATTGATAAAAAAACTATAATAACTAAATAGATGAAGCAACTACAAAGAAGAAGCTTATAATAACCTAAAGGAGCGATGGCGATGAAAGTAATTATTACAGGAGATCACGCAGGTATGGTGTTAAGGAATGTAGCGAAAGAAGTTTTGGACGAACTAGGTTACGAGTATGAAGATGCTGGACCTGATTGTACAACATCTGTTGATTATCCAGATTATGGTTTATCGGCAGCAGAACGTATCGTTAACGGTGAGTTTGATCGAGGAATTTTTATTTGTGGAACAGGGATTGGAATTTCCATGTCAGCGAATAAAGTAAAAGGTATTCGCTGTGCTTTAACGCATGATGTTTTTTCAGCGAAATCAACTCGTCTACACAATGACTCCAATGTCCTTGCAATGGGCGAACGTGTTATTGGACCAGGTTTAGCAAGAGAGATTATTCATACTTGGCTCACGACAGAATTTGAAGGCGGACGTCACCAAAATCGAATCGATAAAATAACGACATATGAAGATAAAGTATTTAAAAAGTAAAGAAATAATATAAATGAGGTGTTTGAAATGAGCGACTTACTTCGACAAATAAAAGAAGATGTCGACAATGTTGTAGCAGAATGGATAAAACGTGATGATCTGAAGGAAGGGGACGTCTTTGTCATCGGGTGTTCGACAAGTGAAGTTGCCGGCAAAGATATCGGAACTTCAGGAAGTGATGAAATTGCTGAAATACTCTTCAACTCATTTCAACAATTAAATAAAAAAAGGAACGTTCACTTAGTGTATCAATGTTGTGAACATTTGAACCGCGCACTAGTAATGGAAAAATCTACACAGAAACAACATGATTTAACGGAAGTAACGGTTGTTCCTGTTCGAGATGCAGGTGGATCTATGTCGACTTATGCTTATCGTCATTTTACGGATGCAGTTGTTGTAGAAGATGTAAAAGCTGACGCTGGAATTGATATAGGTGGAACGATGATTGGTATGCATTTACATCAAGTCGCGGTACCAATTCGTTTTGAAAAAAGACAAATAGGAAGTGCGCAGATTACGTTAGCAAGAACACGACCGAAGTTGATCGGCGGCGCACGCGCACAGTATGAAATGTAAAATGTAACAGTAGTTGTATGACTTTTGTGTCAAAATTCAGCCTTTTTTGGTATGATATAGAAGACATTGATTTATTTAGGAGGAACGAAAAGCAAATGGACCATTTAAAACAAGCAGATCGTGAATTATTTGATGCAATTGAAGCGGAAAGAGGACGTCAACAAAACAACATCGAACTTATCGCTTCAGAAAACTTTGTTTCCGAGGCAGTAATGGAAGCAGCAGGTTCTGTATTAACGAATAAATATGCAGAAGGTTATCCTGGAAGAAGATATTATGGTGGATGTGAATATGTAGACGTTGCGGAAGACTTAGCACGTGACCGAGCGAAAGAATTATTTGGCGGTGAACACATTAACGTTCAACCTCACTCTGGAGCTCAGGCAAATATGGCGGTATATTTTTCTGTTTTAGAGCCAGGAGATACAGTTTTAGGTATGAACTTAAGTCATGGTGGACATTTAACGCATGGTAGTCCAGTAAACTTCAGTGGTAAATTATTTAATTTTGTTGAGTATGGGGTAGATCCAGAAACAGAGTTACTTGATTATGATGCAATTTTAGCACGGGCAAAAGAAGTAAAGCCTAAAATGATTGTTGCTGGGGCAAGTGCGTACTCTCGTAAAATCGACTTTGCGAAATTCCGTGAAATTGCAGATGAAGTAGATGCGTATTTATTTGTTGATATGGCACATATTGCAGGATTAGTAGCAGGGGGTTATCATGATAACCCAGTACCTTACAGTGATTTTGTCACAACAACAACTCACAAAACATTAAGAGGTCCACGTGGTGGAATGATTATTTGTAAAGAAGATTATGCTAAAATTATTGATAAACAAGTTTTCCCAGGTATCCAAGGTGGTCCATTAATGCACGTTATCGCAGCGAAAGCGACGTCATTTAAAGAAGCTTTAGCTGATGATTTCAAAGCATATGCAAAACAAATTATTGCTAACACGCAAGCATTAGGTGAAGGCTTAACAGCTGGCGGAATTCGTATTGTATCTGGTGGATCAGACAACCATTTATTGTTACTTGATGTTTCTAAGTTAGGTTTAACAGGAAAAGTTGCTGAAGAAGCGTTAGATAAAATTGGCATTACAACGAATAAAAACACGATACCTTTTGATAAAGAAAGTCCATTTGTGACGAGCGGTGTTCGTGTTGGTACAGCAGCAGTAACAACTCGTGGCTTTACAGAAGCTGAAATGAAAGAAGTTGCTGAGATTATCGTTTTAACGTTAAATAATTTAGAAGATGAAACTAAGTTAGCAGAAGCATCTAAACGGGTAACAGAGTTAACGAATAAGTTCCCATTATATGCGTAATAAAAAACACCCTTGAATAGATAGGGTGTTTTTTCACGAAAATTATTCAAAAACCTAAAAAAATCATAAAAAAACGTCTCATTTTGTAGTATAATAAACGTATGACATTTAAATATTAGAACATAGTATGATGAAGAAGCAGATAAGACAGAAAATGCGACGTAATAAAATATTACGCTATCCACTGAGCTGAAAAAGCTATTTGCTGTTTGTAGATTCATTTATTAAAGACACTTTTTCAGTGACTTTATTTAGATTCTTAAAGATGTAAGTATATACAATGTAAACTGTAAATGTATATTTTAGAATATGATATTAAATTTACTCTCATAACCTTTAGAAAAAAAGAGAGCTATTAGATATCTCCACTTTTAATCTTGGCAATTTGGAGCGGAGGGTCGTTTACTCCTGTGGGAACAGCACGAGTCCGAAAATCCCTGTAGCAACACGGTAGTGTTGCTACAGGAGTTGAGGCCGTGCCCACGGAAAGAAACGACCCGTAGAGACAAAATGCCTAACACTAAATTATATTTTTTACGTCGTAGTTTATGTTTACTATGTTTTTATTTTAATATGATTAGAACAATGTTATTTATTATAAAATGATACACAAGAAAGGAATGATATAAATGGGCAATTTACATATTTTAGATCACCCACTTATTCAACACAAATTAACGTACATTCGCGATGTAAAAACAGGAACGAAACAATTTAGGGAACTAGTAGATGAAGTATCCATGCTTATGGGCTTTGAGATTACACGCAACTTGCCAGTAAAAGAAACAGAAGTGCAAACACCTGTTACGACATGCCAATCACAAGTATTAACGGGTAAGAAAATTGGAATCATTCCTATTTTACGTGCAGGGCTAGGTATGGTAGATGGATTACTACAATTGTTACCAGCTGCTAAAGTCGGTCACATTGGATTATATCGTGATCCTGAAACGTTACAACCTGTAGAGTATTACATAAAGTTACCGACAGACATTCAAGATAGAATCTTAATTGTCGTTGATCCAATGCTTGCTACTGGCGGATCAGCAAATGATGCGATTGAATCGCTCAAGAAACGAGGAGCAAAATCAATCAAACTAATGTGTCTAGTAGCTGCACCAGAAGGTATAAAAATAATTCAAGAAAACCATCCAGATGTCGATATATATTTAGGGGCATTAGATGATTCATTAAATGAAGATGGCTATATTGTACCTGGATTAGGAGATGCAGGAGATCGTTTATACGGAACGAAATAAAGTGAGGCGATAAGATGGGCGAACGAATCAAAGTACTTTCTATTTTTGGAACAAGACCTGAAGCGATAAAAATGGCGCCTCTGATTCGTGAGTTAGAAAATAGAGAAGCATTATTCGAATCTGTCGTAGCGGTGACAGCACAACATAGAGAAATGTTAGATCAAGTGTTGAACATATTTAACATTCGACCTAATTATGATTTGAATATGATGAAACGCAGTCAATCCTTGGCACAGATTATGACAACAGCTTTAAATGGACTAGATGATGTTATTCAACAGGAGGCACCTGACATTATTTTAGTACATGGGGATACGAGTACAACGTTTGCTGCCGCTTTAGCAGCTTATTACAATCAGATCCCGATTGGACATGTTGAAGCTGGGCTAAGGACGTGGGATAAATATTCACCATTTCCTGAAGAATTGAATCGGCAATTAACGGGAGTTATGGCTGATTTACATTTCTCGCCGACAGAAAGAGCCAAAGAAAATTTACTTGCTGAAAATAAAGATGAAGAAACTATTTTTGTAACTGGTAATACGGCAATAGATGCTTTAAGGACAACTGTTTATGAAGGTTATTCACACCCAATTCTTGATAAAGTAGGTGAGCGCCGTCTTGTGTTGATGACGGCACATCGGAGGGAGAATTTAGGGGAAAACTTGACGAACATGTTTCAAGCAATTAAACAGTTAGTACAAACTCATGAAGATATTCATGTGGTCTATCCTGTTCATTTAAATCCAGTTGTACGAGAAGCTGCCAATGAGATATTAGGGCAAACAGACCGAATTGATTTGATAGAGCCGTTACAAGTAACAGATTTTCATAATTTAGCAGCGAATTCAACATTGATTTTAACAGACTCCGGTGGTATTCAAGAAGAAGCTCCATCTCTTGGTGTACCTGTACTTGTGTTAAGAGATACGACAGAGCGTCCTGAAGGAGTAGAAGCAGGAACATTAAAGTTAATCGGAACAGATCCACAGACGATTTTTAATGTTGCTAATGAATTGTTGATTGATGATGTAGCATATAAAGAAATGGCTCAAGCGAAGAACCCTTATGGTGATGGTCATGCTGCTGAAAAAATCGTTGATGCAATTTCGGGATATTTTAATAAATAAATTAATTTTACCACTCATTTTACTATGATGAAATTGATGCAAATAATAATATAAAATAAATACACCTCTGAAAATAGCAAGGAGTCTATTTCTGGGGTGTATTTATTGTTCATGGATAATCTGACCTGTTTGACTAACATTGTAATTAAGTGATTGTAACATATGAGAAAAAGATTCGCTTTTTAAAATGGCTTGTAGTTGGGTAATAACTTGCTTGTTTTTAGCTGTTTTTAATACAACTAAATCATAACTTTCTTCTATCATTTCAATAAAATCTACATTAGCCATTTTAGCGGCTTGTTCACTACCTATGCCGATATCTGCTTTGTCTTTTGCAATTTGACTTGCTACATCAAGGTGGCTTGTATAAATGTTATGATAACCGGAAATTTGCTGGCGATTGATGTTGTGTAAACGTAATTGTTCATCTAATAACACGCGAGCTCCAGCACCTGTTTCACGATTGGCTAACGTAAGATCAGAGCGATGCAGATCTTCCCAATGATGAATATTTTTAGGATTACCACTTTGGACGAACAATCCTGCTTTTCTTTTCATTAAATGTAAGACGATGTATGATTTGCTACCTAAAATTTTATGTATATATGGAAGGCTGTAGGTGCCTGTTTCTCCATCAAATAAGTGAGTACTCACGATATCTGCTTTATCTTGATACATTGCGATGAGCCCATCTAAACTGCCCATATATGAACGTAAAAATTGTAAAGTAGGAGTTGACTCATTTAAATGCTTCGCTAAAACATCAAGACTACTATCTTGTCCACTAATAATCATTTGTGATGAATTTGTCGTTGCTACTGTAGGTGACTGTTGTCTCTTGTTTTGGTTTTTGTCTGCATCTAGTGCTTCTAGTTCAACACGGATTTGTCTTCCGACTCGATAAGATAGTAATTCGCCCTTTTTGATTAAGTCATAGACGGTTAGTTTAGAAACTTTTAATTGTTCGGCTACTTCTTCGGTTGTTAGATCATCATCTCGCAATTGTAATCCCTCCTACATTTTAAGTTTATCATGAAAAAACTAAATCACCTATGTTTGTTAATAGCTAGTTTCAAATTGTCATGAAACATCCACTTTACTTACTTGTTATAACTACTTATAATTACTTATAACTAAAGATAACTTACTTTAATTGTTTCTCCATGTGAAAGGTGAATAATGGCAATGCAGCAGAAATTATTATTTTTATTAGTCGTACTTATGATATTGTTGACTGCATGTACAACTAACAATCAAAAGGATACAAAGGAAAATGACAGCTCATCAGAAGAGACAACAGAATTACTTATATCCGCAGCAGCTAGCTTAACGGATGCTATGGAAGAGATTCAGGAAATGTACGAAGCTGAAAATAATGTAACGTTAACATTTAACTTTGGAGGTTCTGGAAAGTTAGCGCAACAAATTCAACAAGGAGCTCCAGTAGATTTATTTATTTCCGCTAATCAGAACTGGCTTCAAATATTAATTGATGAAAAGTTAATTGACGCTGCAACGAAAGTAGATGTGACGGGCAACAAGTTAGTGTTAATTGCTCATGACACTTCAGATTTAGCCTATCGATCATTTCCTGAGATTGATTTAAAAGACTTAACAAATGTAGCTGTAGGTAAGCCGGAAAGTGTACCAGCTGGAGAATATACAAAGGAATCTTTAAAGTCGATTAATCAATGGGAAGAATTAGAATCGCACATTGTCTATGCACAAGATGTTCGTCAAGTGCTTACTTATGTTGAAACTGGTAATGCTGAAATAGGTTTTGTTTATGAAAGTGATGCATTAAGTTCAGAACAAGTAAAAGTATTAGCAAAAGCGGATGAATCAATGCATGATCCAATTGTGTATCCAGCAGGAGTAATGATAGATTCTAATTACGAGGAAGAAGCCCAACAGTTTTTAGATTTTATGACTTCAGAAGTTGCCCAAGAAATTTTAGCTACATATGGATTTACTAAATAAATGTAAGGTGGAGAACATATGGGAGATATAGAGTTATTTCCGCTATGGTTATCGTTAAAAACAGCAAGTATTTCCACTATCGTCGTTTTTCTCATCGGTGTCTTATTTGCTTATATGATTAGTCGGCGGACTTTTTATGGAAAGTCGATTATTGAAGCGATCTTTTTATTACCGTTAGTTTTACCACCTACTGTTGTAGGGTTTGGCTTATTATATTTATTTGGAAAAAATGGACTTATTGGAAAATTACTAATCGATTGGTTTGATTTTCAAATCGTTTTTACGTGGTATGGAGCTCTACTTGCGTCAATTGTTGTTTCTTTTCCGTTAATGTATCAAAGTGCTTCGGCGGCATTTCAGCAGTATGATATTAATTTAGAAAATGCGGCAAGAACGATGGGAAAAACGAAGTGGCAAGTGTTTTGGACGATTTCATTTCCGTTAGCTTGGCCAGGATTGTTAGCAGGATTAGTATTAGCTTTTGCGCGTGGATTAGGTGAATTTGGTGCCACATTAATGTTGGCAGGTTATATACCGAATGTGACAGATACGATTCCGCTTGCGATTTATTTTGCGGTAGAATCTGGTGATATGGATACTGCGAAAGTTTGGGTCATGACAATTGTAGCATTAGGGTTCTTTGCTATATTATGGTTGAATTGGTGGAGTGCTAGAAATATGACGAAACATAACCGTTAGGAGGAAATAATATGCTATCTGTAAAAATAAAAAAACAACTGACTCATTTTATGTTAGATGTTGATTTTTCTGTTGGTGAGGAAATTGTTGCTTTATACGGTCCATCAGGTTCAGGGAAGACCACGACACTTCATGCAATTGCAGGGCTTTTAAAACCGCAATCAGGAAGCATTTACTTAAACAATCGGGCTTTATTTGAAGCGGGAAAAGCAAATGTCGACGTAGCGAAACGAAAAGTCGGTTATGTTTTTCAACAATATGCATTATTTCCTCATATGACTGTATGGGAAAACATACAATACGGTATGAAAAGAGAATCATTAGCTCTTAATTTATTAAATGAGCTGCAAATGTCGCACTTAAAGGAACAATATCCCCGTGAAATATCAGGTGGAGAAAGACAGCGGACGGCATTAATTCGTGCTTTAGCAACAAAACCAGACATATTATTGTTAGACGAGCCATTTTCTGCACTAGATGATGAAACAAAAGCAATTAGCTATGAGCAAGTATTGGCTTTGCATCAACGGTGGAAAATACCGATTGTCTTAGTAACTCATAACAAAGAAGAAGTAAAAAAGTTAGCTAATAAAGTTATTTATTTACGAGAAGGAAGGTTTTTACTATAGAAGATAAAAATTCTATTCAAACTAATTGACTGAATGATAAAAAGATTGTATTATTATCTGACATTCATAATTTGCTTCAATGAAATTAAGATTATAAATGAATAGAAAGAAGTGCTAACGATGAGTAAACAACTAATTTATCTTAACGGGTCTCTTGTACCGAAAGAAGAAGCGGTAATTTCTATTTATGACCATGGCTTTTTGTATGGTGATGGTGTTTTTGAAGGTATCCGTATTTATGAAGGTAATGTTTACAAATTAACAGAACATGTTAATCGTTTATATGAATCAGCACATTCTATTATGTTACAAATACCGCATACGAAACAGGAAATGACAGATATCATCGTTGATACAGTTGAGAAGAATAAAGTAATGAATGCTTACATTCGTGTTGTTGTATCAAGAGGGCCAGGCGATTTAGGGTTAGACCCAAGAAATTGCGACGCACCAACTGTTATTGTGATCGTAGAAGAGTTGGCGATTTATGCTAAGGAGTTATATGAAAATGGATTGAAAGTAGCATCTGTACCAAATCGTCGCAGCAGTCCAGATGTGCTTAATCCGCAAATTAAGTCATTAAATTATTTGAATAATATATTAGTGAAATTATCGTCTGTCCAATCGGGAGCAGATGAGGCACTTATTTTAAATAATCAAGGATTCGTTACAGAAGGATCTGCAGATAACATTTTTATTGTTAAAAATGACGTAATTAAGACACCTCCAGTTTATCTTGGAGCTTTAGAAGGTATTACGAGAAATGCGATTATAGAAATTATTAAAGAAAAAGGATATTCTTTTGAAGAAGTTCCTTTTACACTGCATGATGTTTATATTGCAGATGAAGTATTTTTAACAGGTACAGCAGCAGAAGTTATTCCAGTCGTTATTGTCGATGAACGTTCGATTGGAAATGGTAAGCCTGGAATAATAACGAGCGAATTACTTCAAGCATTCCGAGAAAAAACATTAACAGATGGCGTTCGCTGTTATAGCGAAAAGGCATAACAGTCATTCGTGTTATTCTAAATTGTTAAAAATAATTGAATTAACAGCATATTACTGTATTTTTAATTTAAATGACGTATAATATAAATAATCATTAAGATAAATGTTTTATAATAAAATCAATGACGGGAATAAAAGGTAAGATTCCATGTGTTTACAGAGATCTAGGGTTGCTGGAAGCCTAGAAGCACATCTTACGCTGACATCATCCCTGAGTGTTATGTTGAACGGGTAATCTCATTAGGCATAACCGGGTGTTTTCGATAACACCTGTTACCAAATCAGGCTTTAAGTAAACTTAAAGTCTAACAAGCTAGCTTTCGTGAGAGAGCTATGAATATGTTGGGTGGTACCGTGAAAAGTAACTCTTTTCTCCCCATAAAAATCTATATGTACGATGGATTTTAGGGGGAGGGAAGAGTTTTTATATTGACATAATACGCGGACAACAAGAATGAACACCAAGAATTAACGTAGTCATGTAACATATTCATTTAAATTAAGTTTTCTAACAAATTTGAAAATCATTAAAGATTGAATTTTCAAAATAATATATTTTTAATACATGATTGAAAAATATAAAATAATCATTTCATGAGGAGGAAGAAAAGTGAAGGCAGATGTAAAGACAAGTCAGCCGATAGTTGATAAGCAAATAACAGGTGCTGATTTGTTGGTAGAGTTACTAACTGACATGAAGGTTGATACGATATTCGGATATCCAGGTGGTGCTGTTTTACCAATTTACGATGCTTTATATCGAGGTGAACAAACATTTGAACATATTTTAACTCGGCATGAACAAGGTGCTATATTTGCCGCTGAAGGATATGCTCGAGTGACAGGGAAGCCTGGTGTTGTTATTGCAACTTCAGGTCCAGGGGCAACGAATTTAATTACGGGTATTACCGATGCAATGATGGATTCGTTACCACTTGTTATTTTCACTGGCCAGGTAGGTAGTCACGTAATTGGAACAGACGCGTTTCAGGAATCGGATGTGTTAGGAATTACGACACCAATTACAAAGTATAACTATCAAGTAGAAAATATCGCGGATCTTCCTAGAATTGTTCACGAAGCATTCCATATTGCAACGACAGGTCGTCCAGGACCAGTAGTAGTAGATGTTCCGAAAGATATTGCAGAGGCAATTCCTGATGTTAATCGTGATATAAACTTTGAATTACCAGGTTATCAGCCGACGACAAAGCCGAACCCACTACAAATTATTCGTTTAGCTGAAGCGTTAGGAAAGGCAAAACGTCCAGTTGTTCTAGCGGGTGCAGGTGTACTATTCTCAGATGCGACAGCAGAGTTAAAACAATTTGTAGAGAAATATGAATTACCAGTTGTTAATACACTGTTAGGATTAGGTAGTTTTCCAGGTTCAAACCCACTTGCATTAGGGATGGGTGGAATGCATGGTTCTTATACAGCAAACATGGCGATATATGATAGTGATTTATTAATTAATATAGGAGCACGTTTTGATGACCGTTTAACAGGTAATCTACAACACTTTGCACCAATGGCAAAAGTTGCTCACATTGATATCGATCCAGCTGAAATTGGTAAAAACGTACCAACTGAAATTCCAGTTGTAGCCGATGCAAAGAAGGCATTAGAAGCATTGCTAACACATGAAATATCTATGCCGGATCATGGTAGTTGGAAAGAAACTATTCGAGAGAACCAAGAGACCTATCCGTTATGGAATAATCAATCTGATGAAGCGATCGCGCCACAATGGTTAATTAAGAAAATTCATGAACATACAAATGGTGATGCGATTGTTACAACTGACGTTGGTCAACATCAAATGTGGGCAGCTCAGTATTATACATTAGATAAACCAAATAATTGGGTAACATCTGGTGGTCTAGGTTCAATGGGCTTTGGTTTCCCATCGGCTATCGGTGCTCAATTTGGTCGTCCTGATGATTTAGTTGTCTCGATCTCGGGTGACGGTGGATTCCAAATGAATATGCAAGAGTTAATGCTACTAAAACAATTCAATTTACCTGTGAAAGTCATCATTTTAAATAACTCTGCACTAGGTATGGTCAGGCAGTGGCAAGAAACGTTTTATGACGAACGTTACTCTGAATCATTATTTGATGTCAATCCTGATTTTGTTAAAATGGCAGAAAGTTATGGCATTCGCGGAATGAAGGTCGAAAAAGAAGCAGATGTTGAAGCTGCATTACAAGATATATTATCTTATGATGGTCCTGTTTTAGCAGATTTTAGAATCATTAAAAAGGAAAAGGTGTATCCAATGATTGCTCCAGGAAAAGGAATACATCAAATGGTAGGGGTGACGAAATGAAACGAATCATCACACTAACTGTTCAAAATCATAGTGGTGTTTTAAACCGAGTAACTGGTATGCTACAACGTAGACAGTTTAATATCGAAAGTATCTCAGTAGGAGAAACAGAAACACCAGGTATTTCAAAAATGACATTAGTTGTTGAAGTAAATGATCATCAAAAAGTAGAACAATTAACGAAACAGCTCAATAAACAAATAGATGTTATAAAAGTTTCTGATATTACTGATAAAGCAATTGTAGCAAGAGAATTAGCACTCATAAAGGTAGCGAGTTCAGCACAATTGAGTAATGAAATTCAAGGACTTATTACACCGTTTCGCGCAAGCGTCATTGATATAAGTAAAGATAGTATTACAATTCAAGTAACTGGGAAACCAGATAAGACAGATGCGCTCATTGCTCTATTAAAACCTTATGGTATAAAAGAGCTTGCAAAAACAGGTGTCACTGCATTTTTAAGAGGTCATCAACCTCAACCTGCTCAAGTAGCAGATATGAATCGTTTCACCGTATAAACTAGTGGATTTATGTTTTAAAAAATATAAAAATTATAGCATATTATGCAAAAGGAGAATTTTATCATGGCAAAAGTACTTTACGAGAAAGATATTCAGAAAGAGGTTCTATCAGGAAAGAAAATCGCAGTAATTGGGTATGGTTCACAGGGGCATGCTCATTCATTAAATTTACGTGAAAGTGGATTTGACGTTGTTGTTGGTTTAAGACCAGGAAAGTCACAACAAAAAGCTGAAGAAGATGGATTTACAGTATTACCTGTAGCTGAAGCTGTTAAACAAGCTCAAGTGACGATGGTTCTACTACCAGACGAAAACCAAGCAACTGTATATAAAGAAAGCATTGAAGAAAACTTACAAGAAGGTAGTGCATTAGCATTTGCACACGGATTTAATATCCATTATTCACAAATTCAACCACCAGCAAATGTAGATGTATTTCTAGTAGCTCCTAAAGGACCCGGACATTTAGTACGTAGAACATTTGAAGAAGGTGCAGGAGTTCCAGCACTATTTGGTATTTTCCAAGATTATACAGGAAAAGCTAAAGAAACAGCTTTAGCATATGCAGTAGGAGTAGGTGGAGGAAGAGCAGGGATTTTAGAAACTTCTTTCCAAGAAGAAACAGAAACAGACTTATTCGGAGAGCAAGCTGTACTATGTGGAGGAGCAACAGAGCTAGTTAAAGCAGGTTTTGAAACATTAACAGAAGCTGGATATCAGCCAGAAGTTGCTTACTTCGAGTGTTTACACGAATTAAAGCTAATTGTTGATTTACTATATGAAGGTGGATTAGAGAACATGCGTTACTCTGTGTCAGATACAGCACAGTGGGGTGACTTCGTTTCTGGACCACGTGTAATTAACGAAGAAACGAAAGCACGTATGAAAGAAGTGCTTGAAGATGTTCAATCAGGTGAGTTTGCAAAAGAATGGATTCTAGAAAACCAGGCAAACCGTCCGAAGTTTAACGCAATTAATGCTAGAGAGAATCAACATCCAATTGAAGTAGTTGGAAGAGAACTACGTGACTTAATGCCATTTGTTAAAAATCCTTTGAAATAATATAAATATAGGAAGTGAAAAGATTGCCGAGGATCCAAATTTTTGATACGACATTGCGAGATGGTGAGCAATCACCAGGAGTGAACTTAAATCGATTAGAAAAATTAGAGATAGCGAAGCAATTAGAGCGCTTTGGAGTAGATAGAATGGAAGCAGGATTTCCTGCTTCCTCCAAAGGCGATTTTGAAGCTGTAAAGATGATTGCCGATACAGTTAAAGGCACATCTGTTACAGCACTTGCTCGCTCAGTTAAATCTGATATTGATGCGGCTTGGGACGCATTAAAAGGAGCAGAATATCCTTGTGTCCATATATTTATAGCTACATCACCTATCCATATGGAATATAAACTCCAAATGACTCCAGATGAAGTAATTAACCAAGCGGTTGCAATGGTACAGTATGCTAGTAGCAAGTTTTCACAAGTTCAATGGTCGGCTGAAGATGCATCTCGTACAGAGTTGCCTTTTTTAGCTGAAATTATCGAAAAAGTGATTGATGCTGGAGCAACTGTTATTAATCTACCAGATACAGTTGGTTATGCCACTCCGTTAGAATACGGTAATATGTTTAAATATGTCCGAGATAATGTGCCAAATGTCGATAAAGCGATTTTGTCATGTCATTGTCATGATGACTTAGGTTTAGCAGTTGCAAATTCAATTGCTGCTGTAGAAAATGGCGCAAGACAAATTGAAGGTACGATTAATGGAATCGGTGAACGTGCAGGAAATGCTTCTTTAGAAGAATTAGCAGTAGCATTCCATATTCGTTCTGACCACTATCCATATGAAACGAATATTACGCTAAATGAAATTAAACGTACGAGTGATTTAGTTTCTAAACTAACAGGAATGCATATTCAAGCAAACAAAGCAATAGTAGGGAAAAATGCGTTTGCTCATGAGTCAGGGATTCACCAAGATGGTGTGTTAAAACATGCTGAAACGTATGAGATTATAACACCAGAACTTGTTGGTGTCTCATCTAACAACTTGTTTTTAGGAAAGCATTCGGGACGTCACGCATTTAACGATAAAGTAAAATCAATGGGGTATGACCTTACAGATGAGAAATTAAAAGAAGCGTTTAAGAGCTTTAAACTATTAACAGACCGTAAAAAAGAAGTAACAGATGACGATTTATTTACTATTTTAACTGAAGTTCAAACGATTGCTTCAGCGGTAGAGAAGTATGAAGTAGAAACGATGCAAATACAGTACGGAACAAATAGTATTCCAACAGCTACAGTCCGTTTAACGACACCTGATAATAAAACGTTACAAGAAGCGTGTACAGGAAATGGTAGTGTAGAAGCTTTATATGCTGCGCTCGATAAATTGATAGCAGAAGAGCTAGAGTTAGTAGATTATCAGATTACTTCAGTCGGTCGCGGTAAAGATGCATTAGCACAATCGCATGTTCAACTATTAGTAAATGGAGAACAAATGAATGGACGAGGCTCAGCGCAAGATGTGATTGAAGCTTCAGCAAATGCATTTATGAACGCAGTTAATCGCTATATTATCCAGAAGAATATGAATCAAGCTTAGTAGCTATAAAGGCTAGAAAGTAGGGGCAACATGTCGAAAAAAATCATTGTACTTCCAGGAGACGGTATCGGGCCAGAAATTATGAAATCAGCTGTTAAAGTGTTAGAAACAGTAGCTGATAAGTATGGCCATACATTTGAATTTGACAACCACGAAATTGGTGGTGCGGCATATGATAAGCATGGCGAACCGTTAACAGATGAAACAGTTAATGCTTGTGTTCAAGCAGATGCTATTTTATTAGGTGCAATAGGTGGACCAGCATACGATGAACTTCCAACTCATTTACGACCTGAACAAGGGTTACTGAAAATTAGGAAAGCATTAAATCTCTATGCAAACATTCGTCCAATAAAAGGATTTGCACCATTATTACATGCCTCACCACTAAAAGAATCAGTCATAGATGGTTCTGATATTTATGTCGTTCGAGAATTAACAGGTGGTCTATACTTTGGTACACCTAGAGAACGACGTGACGATGGCAATACGGTTGTAGATACATTACTATACCACCGTCATGAAATTGAGCGTATCGTTGAAAAAGGTTTTGAGAGCGCACAATTACGTAATAAGCATTTAACGTCTGTAGACAAAGCAAACGTATTAGAATCAAGTCGTTTATGGCGTGAAATTGTCGAAGAAAAGAAACGGGATTATCCTGATGTCACTATTGAGCATATGTTAGTCGACTCAGCAGCTATGAAACTTATTACAAATCCGACTCATTTCGACGTTATTGTTACGGAAAATTTATTCGGTGATATTTTAAGTGATGAAGGATCAGTATTAACAGGTTCCATTGGTATGTTACCATCAGCTAGTCTATCTGATGAGATTGGTTTATATGAACCGATCCATGGTTCAGCACCTGATATCGCTGGAAAAGGAATTGCTAACCCATTAGGGATGATTTTATCAGCTGCAATGATGTTACGTTATTCACTCAATATGAATGATGAAGCAGAGGTAATTGAGAAGGCAGTAGAACAAAGTTTAGAAGCTGGTTATTATACAGCAGATTTAAGTATAGAAAACGGAACACAAGTAGGGACAGAAGAAATGACTGACATTGTAATTAGTCATATTAACTAATATAGCGGGGGTGTTCATATGTCAGAGCCAAAAACAATCATTGAAAAAGTTTGGGAGCAGAAAATAGTACATGAAGAAGAAGGTAAGCCAGATTTAATTTATATTGATTTACATTTGGTTCATGAAGTTACCTCTCCTCAAGCATTTGAAGGATTACGAATGACAAATCGTCAAGTTCGTCGCCCCGATTTAACGTTTGCGACGATGGATCATAACGTACCGACGAAAGATCGTGACACAATAAAAGATCCAATTTCAAAGAAGCAAATGGAAGCATTAGAGAAAAACTGTAAAGAGTTCGGTGTACCTCTTGCTGATATGTTCCATCCAGACCAAGGAATTGTTCACGTTATTGGACCACAACTTGGTTTAACACAACCAGGTAAAACGATTGTTTGTGGGGATAGTCATACATCTACACACGGTGCTTTCGGTGCGATTGCATTTGGAATAGGGACAAGTGAAGTAGAGCACGTCTTAGCAACACAAACAATTTGGCAAGCAAAACCAAAAACATTAAACGTACGTGTCGACGGTGAATTAGGTCAAGGTGTAACAGCTAAAGACTTAATTTTAGCTGTTATTGCGAAATACGGTGTACGTATGGGTAATGGACATATCATTGAATATACTGGTGATGCGATTCGCAAAATGTCGATGGAAGAACGTATGACAATTTGTAATATGTCAATTGAAGCTGGAGCTCGTGCTGGTTTAATTAGTCCAGATGAAACGACAGTCGAATTTTTACGTGGAAAACGTCATGTTCCAAAAGGGGAAGAGTTTGATGAATTAGCTGAGGAATGGCTTGCTTTAGCGACTGATGAAGGAGCAACGTATGATAAAACGCTATCGATTCAAGCAGAAGAAATTGAACCTCAAGTAACATGGGGTACAAACCCTGGAATGGGAGTACCAGTTAGTAGTTCAACTCCGACAATCGCTGATGTTGATAACAAAGAAGAAGTAAAGTTAGCTTTAGAATATATGGGGCTAGAAGAAGCTCAACCAATGACGTCGATTGAAGTAGACCACGTATTTATTGGTTCATGTACGAATTCACGTCTAAACGATTTAAAGAAAGCAGCTAGTATTATCAAAGGTAAAAAGGTGAAAGATTCAGTACGCGCTATCGTTGTACCAGGTTCCTTTTTAGTGAAAATGCAAGCTGAAGAAGAGGGTCTAGATGAAGTGTTTAAGGAAGCAGGATTTGAATGGCGTGATGCAGGATGTAGTATGTGTCTCGGTATGAATGATGATATCGTACCTCCAGGTGGTAGATGTGCTTCAACATCGAACCGTAACTTCGAAGGTCGCCAAGGAAATGGTGCTAGAACACACTTAGTAAGCCCGGAAATGGCTGCAGCAGCGGCGATAGAGGGACACTTTGTAGACGTACGTAACTATGAGAAAACAGCGATTTAGAAAGGAGAATCATCATGGAAGCTATTAAACAACATAAAGGTCTAGTTTATCCAATGAATCGAACAAATGTCGATACAGATCAGATAATTCCGAAACAGTTTTTAAAACGGATTGAAAGAACAGGTTTTGGCCGGTTTTTATTTTATCATTGGCGATTTGATGATGATGGAAATAAACGCTCAAGCTTTAACTTAAATGATCCTAAATATGATGATGCATCCATTTTAATTGCTGGAGATAATTTTGGTTGCGGCTCATCACGGGAACACGCACCTTGGTCCATATTAGACTATGGATTTCGTGTCTTAATTGCACCCAGTTTTGCGGATATTTTTTACAATAACTCTTTTAAAAATGGATTAGTTCCAATTGCAGTCGATGAAGCACAAGTAAATGAATGGTTAGAAAAGGCAGAAAACGGTAATTTGCATTTAAATGTAGATTTAGAAACGAAAAAGATTACCGATGATAGCGGAGTTGAAATAAGTTTCGACATCCCGGAATACCATCGTCAAAATGTGATGAATGGTTGGGATGATATTGCACTTACATTACAGCTAGCAGAAAAAATTAGCGAATACGAAAAAAGTAGTTTATAGTATTAGTAAGTGGAAATAGGGAGTGTGGAGTAATTGGGGATTTGATAACAGGTGAAAAAGTTTATAAAGCATTAGAGCGCTTAAAGCCGATTGTACACAGAACACCATTAATTACATCAGCAACTACAAATCAAATTGTGGATAAAAAAGTGTACTTTAAAATGGAAAATCAACAAAAGACAGGCGCATTTAAATTTAGAGGTGCTACATTTAAATTAATGCAACTGTCGAATGAGCAGCTTGATAAAGGTGTCATTACTGCTTCAGCAGGAAACCATGCTCAAGGAGTAGCTTATGCTTCTAGAAAGCTGGGTGTAAAGGCAATGATTTACATGCCTGAAAGCACCCCTCATGCTAAGATTGAAGCAACGCAAAACTATGGAGCTGAAGTAGTACTCACAGGAAGTACATTTCAGGAAGCATTTGCTGCATCAATGGAAAAGCAACGTGAAACAGGTGCAACTTATGTGCATCCTTTTGATGATTATGATGTAATGGCGGGACAAGGAACAGTAGCAATGGAAATGCTTCGACAAGAAGATAGAATTGACACGTTTATTGTACCTGTTGGTGGCGGAGGGCTTATAAGTGGAGTTGCCGTTGCCGCAAAACATGTCAATAAAAACATTCGTATTATCGGTGTTCAAACAGAACGTTTTGCAGCAATGCATAATAGTTTCCATCAAATTAATCCTAAAAAATCTCTACCAACTGACACAATAGCAGAGGGTATTGCTGTAAAGGAACCAGGTAAACTTACTCTGCCACTTATTAATCAGTATGTGGATGATATTGTAACAGTCTCAGAAGAAGAAGTAGCAAGTGCTATACTATATATGTTAGAACGTAATAAAACATTGATGGAAGGTGCGGGAGCTGCAGCATTAGCTGCATTATTTGCACATAATGATTCAATTAAATCAAGACATTGTGGGGTTATTGTTAGTGGAGGTAACTTTGATATTGACAATATTCCACTTATTCAACAGTTAGCTAACAAATGCCCAGCATAAGCACTAACATAAAAAACGAGCCTACATAATAGGCTCGTTTTTAATTATAGTTCTTTGTCAAATAGTGTTGGTGGCTAATTAAAGCGACCTAAAATATGGTGTAAATTATATGTTATTTCAGCGTGAGCTACGCTCCAGAAACCTACTTCGCTTTCCGCGGGCAACACCTCAACTAACTTCGTAAGTTCGC
>JAPFDT010000017.1 GCA_026169815.1 Pseudogracilibacillus sp. | reverse complement strand
TCTTAAAATTTGCTCTCCCATCTTAAAATTTGCTCTCCCATCTTAAAATTTGCTCTCCCATCTTAAAATTTGCTCTCCCATCTTAAAATTTGCTCTCCCATCTTAAAATTTGCTCTCCCATCTTAAAATTTGCCCATTAATAATTTTGTCATCTCTCAATCGATGTAGAATATTTGAAACTATAGTAGGGTATCTATTACAATAAGAAGTTAGAGTATGGTAATGAATATTAGGAGATGAATACATGCAAAATAGAAAGTTAATGTTATTAAATATTGTAATGTTTGTACTTATCTTAGTTGTCGTTGTTGTCGGTAAAAATACATGGACATCTAATTATCAGTCTGCTTCTGATATAGTAGTTGCAGAAGAACAAACACAAGAACATGCTGAAATAAAAGATAGAAAGTTCGCCAAGAAAAAAGAAGAAGATTTTGACCAGTTTATCCAACCGGAAGTAAACCAATATAATCCATACGGCGTAACAGAAGAAAATCAAAATAATGAACAAACGTGGTGAATTAAATATTCGCTTTATTGTCATGAGATAAATCAATGTACCGATATTGTGTAGGAGGAATTAACTTGAAAATAAAAACAGCTATTGTAACTGGAGCAAGTAGTGGTATAGGTGAAGCGATTGCTAGAAAACTAGCTGCAGAAAACATTCAAGTTGTATTAGTAGCGCGAAGTGAAGATAAATTGACTGCATTAGCAGATGAATTAAATGCGGAATCAGGAGCAAAAGCTATTGCGATTCCAACCGATGTGTCCAATCAAGAAGAAGTTGAAAATATGGTAAAGAAAGCAGAAGAAGCTTTTGGGACAATCGATATGTATGTAAATAATGCTGGCTTAATGTTAGATGCTGCCGTGACAAAAGGGGCTCTCAATCAATGGGAACAAATGATTGATGTTAACATAAAAGGAATTCTCTATGGATTACATCAAGTGATTCCAAATATGATTGAGCAGAAGTATGGTCACATTATTAACATATCATCTGTATCAGGTCATGAGGTAACAAAAGTGAGTACAGTTTACAGTGCAACAAAGTTTGCTGTTCGCGCAATATCTATGGGATTAGAAAAGGAACTGGCTCATACAGGTGTGAAAGTGACAAATGTGTCACCAGGTATGGTTGATACTAGACTTATTGATGGATATAAACCGAATCGTAAACCGTTAGATGCTAGTGATATTGCAGAGGCAATTTACTATGCTATTTCACAACCCAATCATGTAAATATGAACGAAATAACAATTCGTCCTGTATAATATATATAACCGTAATTTCGATAAACGTTATTACGGTTATTTAATTATATATCATGTGAAGACTTTAACAATCTATTAACAATCCATTAAGAAAACATTAGCATTATGATAGGTTCTTTGTTATTATTAACAGTATAAAAGAGGTTAAAAAGTGAATTGTTTGAAACCTTTTGTGATGAAAATTTTATACTGTTTTCACCATTATATTAGAAACATTTAATTGAAGATTGTTTTGATAAATAGGAAGGTGGATATAAGAAAATGAGTAAACCAAAGATTGTTGTACTTGGAGCAGGGTACGCAGGGTTAAAGACGATGAGAAATTTAGCAAAAAACTTAGGTCCAGAAGAAGCGGATCTTATTTTAGTGAACAAACATAACTATCATTATGAATCAACATGGTTACATGAAGTAGCAGTAGGAACAATTAATCCAAACCAAGCACGTTTTATGATTAGTGACGTATTAAATCCAAATCGTGTTCGTTTAATTTATGATGAAGTTGTTGAAGTACAGAAAGAAGACCAACGTGTTATTTTAGAAAACGGTGAAATTACATATGATTATCTAGTAGTAGCGCTAGGGTTTGAATCGAATACGTTTGGCATTAAAGGTATGGAAGAAAATGCTTTTGCAATTGTTGATATCGATTCGAGTCGGGAAATCCGTGAACATCTTGAATTACAATTCGCTAAGTACAACACAGATGAAAATGCGAAAGAATCCGATTTAACTATTTTAATTGGAGGAGCAGGATTCACTGGTATCGAAGTATTAGGTGAACTAGTAGATAGAATTCCTAAATTATGCAAGAAATATGACGTTGATCGTCATAAAGTAAAAATTATTAACGTAGAAGCAATGCCTACTATTCTACCAATGTTCGATGAAGAATTAGTATCGTATGCAACGAAAGCTTTAGAAGATCGTGGCGTTGAATTCCGTCTAGGTACAGCGATTAAAGAGTGTACAGAAAAAGGGTTTATCGTAGGGGAAGATGAAGAATTAATTGAAGCGGGTACAGTTATTTGGACAGGTGGAGTAACAGGAAGTTCTGTGCTAACTAAATCTGGATTTGACATTACACGCGGAAAAGTAACAGTTGATGGTGATTTACGTGCTCCAGGACATGAGAACATCTTTATTTTAGGTGACTGTGCTTGGGTAATGGATGAAGAAGCGGGTAGACCATTCCCGCCAACAGCACAAGCGGCAATGCAACATGCAGATACATGTTCAAATAATATTGCAGCATTACTACGTGGTAGTGCTCTAGAAACATTTGTCTTTGATGATAAAGGAACAGTTGCATCATTAGGAACAACTGATGGAATTGGTACTGTATTATCAGGTACAGAATTAAAAGGAAAAGCAGCAGCTACAATGAAGAAAGTTGTTGACAATCGTTCTATATTCTTATTAGGTGGTCCAAAAATGGTACTTAAAAAAGGGAAATTCCGTCCATTTTAAATTTATAATATGAGATTATGATAAAATGTCGAAAGGAGATAGCTAAAAGATGAAAAGATTTGTCCTTGTTCTATTAGCATCTGTTCTAGGTTATGTTGTAGCAACACGTTTTATTGAAGAAACGAGAGATTTTCGATAATAAAAGATTTACAGTAAAACGAGCTATCATAATGATGGCTCGTTTTTTTAGTGCTTATTACATTAATGTCATCATCTACCTCGATAAACATTGCGGTAGGTCATCGTAAATACTGTTAAGTAAATAAAGAGAAATAAGAGCGGAATTGTAATATATAATGGGATTAGTCGCATTAATCCAAAGAGATTTATGACAGAAAAAATGACTGTGCAAATAATTAATATAATCATTCGATAACTAATCAGACGCATTATGTATCACCTCTATATATTATATGTAAGAGGATGTGGAAATATAAATACGTTACAATGATTATTGCTGTTTTTTGTAAGATAGTGTTAATTAGATAAGTCAATATAGCGACTCTATTCAATGATTTAGATACAGTAAATATTCATAGAAAAAGTGTTAGTGAATCTGATCACTAACACTTTTTATGATAAAACTATATTTTTAATTAAATTATTTCCCAAAAGGTATTTGAGCCATTGTTTATTTTTGTTATTTGTTGCATCAGCTGGAGTTGTTTTAATATTTTTTCTGCTTTTTTTATACTAATCTCAAAAATAAAGGCAATTTCTTCTGTTTTAAAACGGTTATATAATTTGAAAAAATCTTCTAATGATGGCTTGCTTTTTTCCATTATTTCCTTATTCAACATTTCTTCCAAAATAAACGTATATGTTTCGTAAGTATGAAGGCCAGCTATTTTCATACTGTAATCTTCAATATGTTGACCTAAAAAAACTAATGTTGGAAATTGTTCAATCTCCATTTCTTGAGCAAGTTGAATATCGCTTTCAAAAGCTTTTTTAGCAGAAATGGATTGGAGATCACGTTCGAATTCATGTAGGTCAATGTTAGTATGGTCACAAGCTTGATGGATTAGTGTCGTAATATCGATATCTGTTTGATATAAAAACAAATAGTCTTGTAAATTACGTAAATAGTCCCTTCCCGTTTTATTTCCTTGAAGTGCAGCCGCTTTAATGGCTAATAAAATTGTTTGTTGCTCTACAAGTGCAAATGATGAATGTACTTGTTCTTCATGCTTGCAAACTTCTTGGAGGTTTAAAGAGGATGGACAGATTACAGGACGAATACTACAAAATGCACCATATTCCATTGTCAGCTTTTTAATGATAGGTTCCATTTGCCAATACGTATTTGAAAAAGGGTGAACAAAATAATAAATGATAATTGGTTTATTTATTTGTTCGATAGTGGAATGGGTAATGTCCGTTTTTGTTGATTGATTATTCATAAGAAAAGCATTCATCTTAGAATCCCTCCTTCAATTAAAGGTAAGAAATCTCATTTTAATCATTAAACAAGCATAATCATGTTCATTATCTATTAATCTTCTGTATTAATCATATGTGTGCCTGTTAGAGATAGCCGTTCGAAAATAGCTGTCCGATATGGTTCAGCAACATTCGCTTCATCTAACGCTTTTGCCATACATTCGAGCCAAGCATTCCTGCGTTCCCATGTAATTTCAAAAGGTAAATGCCTTCTTTTTAGCATTGGATGTCCGATTTCTTGTAGATAAAGACTAGGTCCACCAAAAAACTGTGTTAAAAATAAGCGTTGTTTATATATTGTTTCTGTTAAATCCTCTGGGAAAATCGGAATTAATGCTTCGTGCTTTGCAACATGTTTATAAAGCGAATGAACAATATGATCAACAACCGGCTGTCCACCAATTGCTTCGTAAATTGTTCCTGCTTCTTTTGGTGTAACGTTAGAATTAGTCATCTAACAATCTCCTTATTCTTATAAATGCATCAAACTCATGCTGTCATTACTAAAGTTCATTATTTTATAGATAATTAGCATCTATAATAATGTAATTGTATAAACTATTGTCATTATTGTAACAAGAGGCATATTTAAACGCAAAGCAAACGCTTATATGACGGCGCTATTGCAACTGTTACATTATTTTTAGTTGGCTTTTTTAACGTAAAGTTGTAAAAAATCGTTCAATTTTCGTAATGGATTGTTCGTTAGTAACAGGATATTTAGTTAGTAACTCTTGTAAGGCTGTTTCACCTTTTGCTTGAGAAGGTGCTTCAATTTCTAACTCATAGTCAATTTTATTATTATATGAACTTTTATCTAATACATAAAGTATGTCATCTTTTACGAATGTTCTTCTTGCTGTTTCTAATGATCCGTAATAATGCAAATCCGTTTCGTTTATGTCAAGTACTTGTAACTGTTTCGTGACGTGTTTCATCGGTATCGGACGCTCATTTGTCCAAGCAATAAATTGTTCATATGTTAAAGCATCGTGTGTTTCTAAAATACCCTCTGCGTGTGGTTCTTTTAATGTAAGTGTATATTTGTCGTTCTTTTTACGAATTCGTAAAGCACTATTATTATATTTAAGTGCGAAATCTCGTGTTTCAAAATAATAATTCGTTTGCATAATTGCTTCATTTGGAAAAGGCAATGCTTGTAACAATGTATTGTATTCTTTTTCTGTTAATAATGTTTTATATTCAATTTCTATTTCTTGTGACATAGTTCCCCCTAAAAAGTTGTGACGTTAATTGTCCTTATTATCTCGAAATGAACAAAGAAACACAAAGGATATAACATTAACTTTGAAATAAACGACTTGATTCATATAGTTAATAGGCAGTGGAGTGTACTTATGATAAAATAAGGGTAGCTAGTACATAGGAATAATTGTACGAATAAGACGAGTTAAGATGATTTTAATAGGGGGAAGAAAAATGAAGTTTGCAATTGTATCACGAGGCGATGAAAGATCAAATGCAGTAGAAGCAAAAATGAAACAATATTTAATCGATTTCGATTTAACGCATGATGTAGAAGATCCTGAATTAGTTATTTCGATTGGAGGAGATGGTACATTTTTAGAAGCGTATCGTCGTTATGCGCACAAGCTTGATACAGCTGCCTTTTTAGGAGTGCATACAGGTCATTTAGGGTTTTATACTGACTGGACAGTTGATGAGTTAGAAAAGCTAGTAATTGAAATTGCGAAAACACCTTTCCACGTAGTAGAATATCCTTTACTTGAAGTGACGATTCGTTTTAATGATGATCAGAAAACCGTTCATGCATTAGCCTTAAATGAAACGACGATTAAAACAGTAGAAGGTTCTGTCGTATTTGACGTGCAAATTCGTGGAGAACATTTTGAAACGTTCCGAGGCGATGGTTTATGTATTTCAACACCTTCTGGAAGTACTGCATACAACAAAGCGTTAGGTGGGGGAATTATTCACCCATCATTAGAAGCAATTCAAATGACAGAAATTGCATCGATTAACAACCGAGTTTTCCGAACAATTGGTTCGCCATTAATTTTACCTAAACATCATACTTGTTTATTGAAACCATTACAGAAGAATAGTTTTATTATTGCGCTTGACCATACGACAAAATCATATAGTAATGTAAGTTCGATTCAGTGTCGTGTAGCAAAAGAAAGAATTCGTTTCGTTCGATATCGTCCATTCCCATTCTGGAGCCGTGTGCGGGATTCGTTCGTTGCTGAAGTGAAGCCGCAAGATTAGGATGAATCGGTATCAGCTAAAGTTTAATATAACAGAGGAAATAGCAGGACTAATGATTCGAGAATATTTATTAGAACATGCACAATTATCTAATCGTTTACTTATCCGTGCAAAACAAGATAATGGGGCTATTTTAGTAAATGGTATAAAAAAAACGGTTCGTTATGTGCTACAAGAGGGAGATGAGTTACAAGTTATTTTCCCTCCTGAAGCAATTAGTCCTTATTTAAAACGAGAACATATACCGTTAGATATTGTATATGAAGATGATGATATATTGGTTGTTAATAAACCGGCTAACATGTCAACAATGCCATCACGAACGCATCCTTCAGGTTCACTTGCTAACGGTATTTTACATTATTATTATGAGGAAAATATTCCATATACTATTCATGTTGTAACGAGATTAGACACAGATACATCGGGTTTAGTGCTAGTTGCAAAACATCAATATAGTCATTCCTTTTTATCTTCTATGCAACAACATAATAAAATAGAACGTAAATATCGTGCAATTGTGCATGGAGTAGTTAACGAAGCGGATGGGCTCATCGATAAACCGATAGGGCGTCATCCTGATTCGATTATTGAACGGATGGTGCGAGCGGACGGTCAAACAGCTCGTACATTTTATGCTGTCGATAAAATAGTAAATGAGCTTACTTATCTTCACGTTCGATTAGAAACAGGACGCACGCACCAAATTCGTGTTCACTTTGCTTCAATTGGTCATCCATTAGTTGGCGATACATTGTACGGAGGAACGAGAGAAAAAATCTCCCGCCAAGCATTACACTGCTCTGAAATAAGCTTGATTCATCCGTTTACAAAAAAAACCCTTCATATTCAAGCTGAACTTCCGGCAGATATGATGTTTTAATATTAAGTAAAAAACCTTTGATATGATGAATTTTTCATAATCAAAGGTTATTTCTTATGGGAAATGTTTATTAGATATTATTTGAAAGATACTTTCAGACGAGCGATATTTTGTAAAATAAAAAAATCACAAAAATTATTTGGGCTCATATAATGGATTAGTGATTAAAGAAAGGATGACGAAGATGAACTCTAAACAGATGAATGAACCATTACTGTATATTGATCAACCGAAAATTATTAAACCTGAATCTAACATGCAATCAACTTTTCAGATGAAAGCCTCCACCACAGAAAATGAACGTGCACATGTAGCTGATTGTACGATTGAGGAAAAAATTCATTATTTATTACATTTAGCAACAGGAATTCCTTCTGTAAAAGTCGAAGTAATAACAGAGCAAGAAAAAATTATCGGAAAGTTAACAAAAGCAGATACAACGAAGATTTATTTAGAAACGTATCGCCGCAGGGAAATAGTTATTTTAAAAACAGATATTAAGGCACTACACTTAAAAAGTTTTTAATGTACAGAGATAACCGTACAAACTATTTATTTGATTCATAATATGCTATTACTAAATAAGTTTCACCATCGTATAATTAACGATGGTGAAACTACTCTCTTTAAAATGCTCGAATTGCTGGTAAACAAGTGATATGACAGAAGCATTTTGCATCTACTGTAATACAAATGCCTGTTGTTTTTAACTTTTTCGTATGTTGTTCCATTGGATCCATTGGGTTCTGATTTCCATCATTTGGATCGAACAACAATTCTAATACAGCACAGCAATCATCATTTACACTTTTAACACGGAAATAATAACTTGCCATCATATGACCAATATTTCTAGGATGTGCCCCGTACCCTTTAAACGGTTTACAACTATCTTTACAGTACAATAATACAGGTACTGTATCTAAATCATTACGATTTTCCCTTTCACCTAACAATTCATTAATCGACTTTTCACAACTAGTGTCACAGCAATTTTCGATAATATCAGATTGTGCGCGGGCAATATCCTTTAACACATTACACACACAGCTACCTGTTTTAAAATCGCAACCACAACTCATTTTTTTATCCCCTCTCTATATACATGAACTTTGTCTTGCCGATAATAGCGTATGTGTATAAGCGGAGGATGTGTAGGCGAATGACTAAGGTAGCTTAAAACTAATGTTTAGAATAGTCAGATTACGGGTAACGTACAATAAGGAGGTGCCATGATGGGATATATTTTACCAATTACTCAACATGAATATGTGAATTATCATGCTCGAATGATTGAAAGTAAAAAAAGTCCCCACCATGTCGGAGAAGTATATAAAGTAAATTTTAATAAAATTGAAGGAGACAGACATGAGCCTTATACAAAGCATCAAAATATAGAGGAAGTAGAAGAAGAGGAAAGAGAAGTACGTGAACGTGGCACAAAAAACTTTAACCGAGGAAGTAGGGGACAGAGATATTATGTCGATCAAGAAACGAATGCGTTGTTAACAGGAAAAGGTCAGCGAATGAATTTACAAGTGTAATGATTATTCTTGTTTTTTCTGCAAGTCCTTTTCCTTAATTTTTCTATAAGGTAAAATAAATAACTTTTGACCTTCTAACCATTCCGCATAAAATACGTCTTTTAAGGCGTAATTTTGGCGTGTCAACTCATCTAATAACCACTCTTCTGTAATATTTGCCTCACTCAAGTTATCTTTAATCATTTCTCCATCTGTAATAAGTGGCATTGCGATTTGTACCTCTGTCGGCGCAACATTTAATTCGCGTTTATTAGGTGTTTGATAAGCGGCCTTTTTCAGAACAGAAAGTTCTCCGTTCGTTTCTAATATTGCATATTCCACTTCTTGTAATGCAAATACATCTTTCATTCGCAATAAATGTAGTATTTCGTTAATATCTATTTTGTTTTTACGCATTTCTTCATAAATTAGTTCACCTTTATGAATAATGAGCGATGGTTTTCCTTCTAATATAAAACGTGATCCTTTAAATTTTTGTGTGATCATTTCAATAATGTATAAAAGAACTCCCCATAAAATAACGACAAAACCGATATCAAGAATTCCTGCTTCTTTATCGAATAAAGCATTACCGACTAATTCACCTAGTACAATAGCGGCGATAAAATCAAATGCTGTTAGTTGTGAGATTTGTGTTTTTCCAAGTATTTTCGTTAACAAAAATAAAGCAATAATTCCAAAGACTGTTTCATATAACATTGGCAGCATATTACCCATTCAAACATCCTCATTTCTTTATAGCTAGTAAGAATAGAATGGCTACAATAGCTTGTTTTATACATAAATAATAGTAAAGTCTAATTAAAAATACGATTGATTAGTCATGATATTCTTTATATAACTAAGTTTACTTGAATGGAGATCGAGACTATGGCGAGAAAAGGATGACTCCGAAAATCCTTGAACTAAAATGTTATTATTGATTCAAGTATAGAAGGTTTGAGATGTTTATTATAAGGGTATGTAACAGAGTATCAGAAACGGATATAAGGAGAGGATAAACTTATGTCGTTTAGAACATATAATGGACAAGATATAGATGTAGAATTTAATGTTAAACTTTGTATTCATGCAGCTGAATGTGTTAAAGGTTTACCAAATGTATTTGATGTAGATAAACGACCTTGGATATCGCCTGATAATGAAGCAGCCGATCATGTTGCTGAAGTTGTTGAAAGGTGTCCGAGTGGAGCATTACGTTATCGTAGAAAAGATAAGGAACCGAACGAAAAAGCGAGTACACCAACTGTTATTGAGTCAGACTCAAGTGGAAAGTTGTTTATTCGTGGTCATTTAAATATTGAAACGGATGAAAAGATGTTAGATACAAGTCGAGCGATACTGTGTGGCTGTGGGTATTCAAATAATAAACCATTTTGTGATAATAGTGATATATGCCGGAATTAAAATAAAAGAGGTGAAAATATGCGTGACATTAAAAGTGGTGAGCAAAAGTTTTACATAGGGGATAATGAAGAAAATCCTCTAGCTGTTATAACTTATGTAGAAGTTGGACCAACTCAACTGATTATTGACCATACTGAAGTGTCTGATGAATTAAGAGGCGAGGGGATTGCAGGTAAATTAGTGGAACACGTTGTGGATTTTGCCCGCAAAGAAGATAAAAAAATTATCCCACTATGTCCATTTGCTAAAAGTTATCTTGAAAAGCATGAAGAACTACAAGATGTTGTGAAAAAGGATAGAAAATAGAATACTTGTATTGTTATACAAATATACTTTCCGCCGCGGGAGAGCAAAACCCACGGTGGGAGAGCAAAATCCACGGTGGGAGAGCAAGATCCATGATGGGAGAGCAAGATCCGCCGCGGGAGAGCAAAACCCACGGTGGGAGAGCAAAATCCACGGTGGGAGAGCAAGATCCATGGTGGGAGAGCAAGATCCGCCGCGGGAGAGCAAATTCCGCCGCGGGAGAGCAAGATCCGCAGTGGGAGAGCAAGATCCGCAGTGGGAGAGCAAGATCCATGGTGGGAGAGCAAATTCCGCCGCGGGAGAGCAAGATCCGCAGTGGGAGAGCAAGATCCACGGTGGGAGAGCAAGATCCATGGTGGGAGAGCAAATTCCGCCGCGGGAGAGCAAAGTCCACGGTGGGAGAGCAAACCCCTCTCCGCCTAAAGAGCGGAAAACCTCTAGTTGTTAATGTGTCTAATCTAATTTTTTCATCATCTCAACATGGGGAATGTTAGCGTCCATAAATTCCCCTGAAACAACTTCATAACCAACACTTTCGTATAGTGTGACAGCACGGGTTTGTGCATTTAATCTAGCTTCTTTAATATTTTGACGAACAATTTCTTCTTCCATAGCAGCGATTAAATATTTTCCAAAATGCTTCCCCCGTGCTTCTTGTAATACACAAATCCTTTCTAATTTTCCATAATCATCAACAAAACGAAGACGACTTGCCCCAACATATTCTTCACCATCAGAACAAATGAAATGAATTGCTTCATCCTCGTACTCGTCTATTTCAATTTCCATTGGTACTTGTTGTTCTTCAACGAATACCTTTTTTCGAATGTCAAAAGCTGTTTGTAATGTTTCATCAGAATTAATGATTGATACTTTCATTTAGTTCACTCCTTCATAAGTTATTAAATTTATCCTAACATCATTTCGAAAACATCTGTCATTTCTTGTTGCCAAAATTTCCACGTATGATTTCCTTCTGCAATTTCTTTATACTCGTAGTTTGATACTTTTTTGTCTAATAGAGCAGATAGTTGCTGATTAGGAGTTAGAAAATCTACTGTCTCTCCTGTTGTTGTTTGCACATTTATTTCTTTTAAACCAATAGAATGATAAATATGGAGTTTGTTATCACCAAGTTCATGTTCAACTGCATGTAAAACAGCTTCGTCAACGAGAGGTGATTGTAAGATAACGTTAGTGAAATGTTCAGGATATTCAATTGCTGTCATGAGTGCGATTGTTCCAGCCAATGAATCGCCCATTAAAGATACTGTCGTTCCTAAAGGATTAATGGGACAAATCTCTTGCACAATCGGCATAACTTCTTCCATTAGAAATAATTTATATGCAGCAAATTGTTCGCCTGACGGATGGTACTTTTTCAAACGGTCGGAACGGTCAATGTAATGAATACCGACGAAAGCAGTGTTCTCTAAATCATATTCCTCATGCATACGATCACTTACTGTTGCGACACGTCCCATTTGATAATAGTCTTCACCATCTTGCATAATAACAATTTGATTTTGATTCATTGGACTATATTCTTCTGGTTCATAAATTTTTAAAACCATTTCTTCATCCAAATGTTTACTATTGATCGTTTTTTCGTACATTTTACCTTTTCTAGCCATTATTATCTATTCTCCCTATCATCTGTTTTAAATAATGTGTAATACTGTTGTTTTTGTTTCATCAATGTATCATGTGTTCCGCTTTCTATTATACGTCCATTTTCTAACAGAATAATGTTATCTGCTTGTTGAATCGTATTTAAACGATGTGCAATGACAAAACTTGTTCGCCCATGCATGAGTCTTTTTAGAGCGGTTTGAATCGCTAACTCTGTCATTGTATCAATATTACTAGTTGCTTCATCTAAAATTAAGATTGCAGGATTGGCAATCATTGCTCGAGCGATAGTTAATAATTGTTTCTGTCCTTGGCTAATACTACTACCTTCACTGTCTAATACTGTGTCATATCCATTAGGTAGCTTGCGAATAAAGTCGTGTGCATTTGCCTTTTTTGCTGCTTCGACAATATCATTATTTGTTGCATCAAGGTGCCCATAGCGAATGTTATCACGAATGGTCCCATGGAATAAGAAAGCATCTTGTAAGACAAATGCCATATGGGATCGTAAACTTGTTCGTTTAATATCTTTAATATCAATGTTATCAAGTAAAATCTTACCACTATCATATTCGTAAAAGCGAGAAATTAAATTTATAATAGTTGTTTTTCCTGCACCAGTATGACCGACAAAAGCAATCATATCACCTGGTTTAGCGGTGAACGAAACATGTTGTAAAACGGGCGTATCACCATATGAAAAAGAAACATCATTGAATTCAAGCTGTCCTTTCGTTTGAGGTAATTCAATGGCATTTTGTTCATCTAATTCTTCCTGATCTTCATCTAAAATATTAAAAACTCGTTCTGCACCAGCAACTGCTGCAAGTAAAATATTAAATTGATTAGATAATTCATTAAGAGGACGAGTAAATTGTCTCGCATACTCTGTAAAAATCACGATAACACCAACTGTAATGTGACCGTTAATTGCTAATAACCCTCCAAAGAAAGCGATAAGTGTGAAGCTAAGAAAGTTTAATGTGTTCATTACTTTTGGAATAAAACCAGAAAAGGTTAATGTCCAGAAGTTAGAATGTTGTAGTTGATTACTTTTATCTTCGAACTGACGAATGACTTGCTTTTCTTGGGAATATATTTTGACAACTTGTTGCCCTGACAGTACTTCTTCTACATATCCATTTAATTCGCCGATATCTTGTTGCTGTACTTTATAAAGTGGTCCAGTTCGTTTTGTAATCCAGCGCATACCGATAAATAAGAGTGGAACAATGATCATCGTAATAGCTGTTAGCAAAGGACTTAATAACAACATAACAGACAATGTTCCAACAATTGTAATGATACTGGAAAAAATTTGAATAACTGATTCATTTAACGTGTTGTTAATGTTGTCAATATCATTTGTAACTCGGCTCATTAATTCACCTTGTTGACGTTCGTCATAAAAGCGAATTGGGAGTTGGTGAAATTGTTCAAAGAGCTGTTTTCGTAATGTGAATACAGTATTTTGTGCAATACCTACCATCCAGTAATTTTGTAAAAAGATTGCAGTTGAATGTCCGATAAAAATAATGATTAACCAAATAATTAGAGTGACTAACCCAGCAGTTTGTTTCGTAACTATAAAATCGTCAATAGCCATTCCGATTAGATATGGACCTAATAATCCAAGACCTGCACTTGCGATTACCATCATAATGACGTGAACTAGTTGCCATTTATTTTGTAATAAATAGGAACCGATACGTTTAATCGTTTGCCACGTGTTTGTTGGACTTTTTTGTTCGTCTAGTGAAATATCGTCTAATGGAATTTTTTCATATTGAAAAGGTCGTTTCAATGATTGATTAGACATTAGAAACCTCCTTTTGTGCTTGAGAGACGATGATTTTTTTGTATAAATCAGATGTCTCGATTAATTCATCGTGTGTTCCGATATGTTTCACACGACCATGATCTAATAATAAAATACGATCAGCTCGTTTAGCGGTTGAAATTTTTTGTGTAATTATTAGCATAGTATTGTTGTATGAATCGATTGCTTGTAGTAATTGCGCTTCTGTTGTCATATCAAGTGCGCTCGTACTATCATCAAGCATTAAAATAGAAGGTTTTCGAATTAAGGCGCGTGCTATCGATATGCGTTGTTTTTGCCCGCCTGATAAATTCACACCTTTTTGTCCGACAACTGTATCATATTTGTTCGTAAAGTCCATAATCGTTTCATGAATTTGCGCATCTTTTGCTGCTTGAACGACTTGATCATCTGTTGCAGCTTCATAACCGAACGTAATGTTATCCCGAATTGTGCCGGAAAATAATAAGGGAGTTTGTGATACATATCCAATATTAGCGCGAATTTGTTCGATTGGATACGTTTGAATATTGTTATTATCTATTGTGATTTCTCCGCTAGTTGGCTGATATAATCTAGGAAGCAGCTGAAATAATGTCGTTTTCCCTGATCCTGTCGCTCCAATAATAGCTAATGTTTCTTGTTGTTTGACGGAAAAGGATATATTTTCTAACGTCGCTGTAGCACTATTAGGATAATGAAAAGTAACATTATGAAAAGCAATGCTTCCTGTAATAGGTTGATGAGTATTTTCATTTGTTATATGTTCATCACCGACTTTTTCTTGTAAAATATGTTCAATACGTTCGCTAGATGCTTTTGCACGAGAGAAGGCTAAAGCGATAAATGTAAACATAGAAATCATCATGACAGTGCGTAGAGCATAGTTAACGATTGCGACGACATCACCGACTGCAACTGTTCCGGCAAGTGATTGTTTATGACCAAACCATAAAATAAACACTAACGTCATGTTCATTATAAATAAAAGAATCGGCATTGATGATTCTACAAATCGAAAAGCAAAACGCGTTTCAGTTTGTAGTGCTTCATTCGTTTTAGAAAATCGTTCCATTTCATAGTTGCGCCGTAAAAAAGCTTTAATGACTCGCATACCAGCAATGTTTTCTTGAATAACTCGGTTTACTTCATCTACACGATGTTGCACGTTACTGAACATAGCGCTCCCCTTTACTAATACCCAGTATAAAAAGGCGATTAAAACAGGAACGACAAACAGGAAAATTAAGGCAATCCGTGGATTAATAACGAGTGCCATAATGACACTACCAAAAACCATTAACGGTGCTTTTGCCATAATTCGTAACGCCATAAATAGCGTTTGTTGAATTTGGCGAATGTCATTGGTAAAGCGAGTAATTAACATAGATGTTGGAAATTTATTTAATTGTTCAAAAGTAAATTGTTGAATGTGATTAAATAAAGTTTCACGAATATTATAAGCTGAAGCGGTACTTACATGAGCAGCATAGTATGAATTTATAATACCTGCTATAAAAGATATAATTGTTACTGCTAACATAATCCCACCCCACATCATAATATTATTAGTGTTTTGTGGGATAACGCCTTGGTCGATCATTAACCCAAGAAATAATGGAAATGAAAGTTCAGCCGCTAATTCGACTAGTGTTAACGTATATGCAATAATAATATGTAATTTAAAAGGTTTAAGAAAGGTAAATATAGTTTTCATTGAATCCTCCTAACATTATGTAAATTATAACATAATGTGACAAGTAACATTAGATGATGTCCGTATGTTAGTGTGAAAAGTAATAGAGGCAATAAAATTTAGCGGAAGAAACCTACGAAGACTCCTGAGGAAACTGAACGAGCTGAAGACCCCGCAGGAAGTGGTTTGCTTCCGAGGCAAACTAAAACCGCGACGTCCTGTCGCAATGTTTGCATTTGTACGTCCTGTAATTCGAGGCTGAGGCCGTTCCCTCGGAAAGCGAAGTAGGTTTCTGTAGCGATTATTTAATGTCTATAAAATCTGTACACAAGAATAAGGACATAAGCAAAACATTTATTTAAACATTCGAATGAAGGGGGATAGGGATGAATCAATTTACAGAAGAAGTTATCGCGATTATTAAAGCAATACCAGAAGGAAAAGTGATGACGTATGGACAAATTGCTAAATTAGCAGATCATCCACGTGGGGCGAGACAAGTGGCCTGGATATTACATTCAATGAGTAAGAAACATCAACTCCCATGGCATCGAGTTATTAATGCAAAAGGAGAAATTTCGTTAAAAGGAAGCGAACAAGCAGAATTACTTGAACTAGAAGGTGTGAAAAGGAGTGAAAACGGGAAAATAGACTTAAAGACATATCGTTTTGACCCGTAGAAAGAAGAGTTGATAAATTAGGGGGGGTAACATGAATAATTGGTTGTACGGCTTGTTTATTTTAGTATTAGGGGTTCTCTCGTTTTTTACAGGAGAGATTGTTACCTTTGTGATGCTCGGATTAATTTTGGTTAGTCTTAACAATATTAATCTGACGTTAAAAAAATCAAACAAAAGTGATTAGTTGATGAAATGAGACTGGGACAAAGCTGTCTGCACACATGGATAAGGAAAAATCTCGTTAAAAAGAAGGGTAGCGAATTAAATGATTATTGTCACAACAAATGAAATTGGCGGTCAAGAAATAAAAACAGTTAAAGGGTTAGTCCAAGGAAGCACTGTTCAATCAAAACACGTCGGCAGGGATATTGGAGCAAGTTTAAAAACACTTGTCGGAGGTGAAATTAGGGGATATTCCGATTTAATGAAAGAAGCACGTGAACAAGCACTAGCACGTATGGTGAAAGAAGCAGAAGGTTTAGGAGCAAACGCTATTATCGGCATGCGTTATCAAACGGCACAAATTATGGAATCAGCAGCTGAAGTTGTCGCATATGGCACAGCAGTAGTGGTAGAGTAAATAAAAAAGATGTTTGAACCTGACTCAGGTTTAAACATCTTTTTTAATGAATGTTATAATTCCTCAGATAATCCTAACATAACAATTCCAATCATAATAATCGCAATCATAATGTATTGACGTTTTGACATGACTTCTTTTAGGAATATACGTGATAAAATAACCGAGAAAATTCCGTGTGCTGCAATTAATGGTGCGGCAATGATTGCATTTCCTGCCATCGCAAATACGTAAAAAAACTGTCCAGTCGTTTCAAGTACAGCGGCGATTCCTTTATCTTTTTCTTTAAAAACAGAAAATGAATCTTTTTTGATGAATTTTACATAAATAAAACAAAAAACTGCGACGATAAAGAAAGTGAATTCATAAGCAAGTAAGGCAGAGTCTTCGCTAATTAATTTTAATTCATCTAAGTAAATACCATCAGCAAATGTCCCAACCCCATCGATTAATGCATATAGAATAGGGAAAGTAATCGCCAGAACACTCAATTGATACTTCGGATCGATATATTTGTTTTCAGACTTTAACACGGCGGTTTCTTGTTGTTTTTCAAATACTGCCAGTGTAATAACACCAAGGGAAACAATGATAATCCCTGCTATATCAATTGGATGCATTTCTCTAGGAAAGAAAATAAAAAGTAAAATAGCAGATACCGCACCCGCAGAGTTTTGTACGGGAGCCGCAATCGATAATTCAATATAGCGTAACCCAATATAACCAATTGTCATCGACAAAATATACATGAACGAAACCGGTAAATAACGAATCATATCAAATGGATCAAACTGGATATCTTTAATGAGCATATAAGATACAGCGTGAATTCCCATCGCAAACCCGACCATTACAACAATTTTTAAATGACTAAATTTATCTGATGGATCAGACCCTTTTTTATAAAATAAGTTTGCCGCACCCCAAGCAAGTGCTGTACAAATTGAAAATATAAACCACATACGAATAAATCCCCCACAAAATTAATCTGGCAAAAAACTACCAAGCTATATCTTACCACAAATTAAAGAAAGATAGAAAAGTGAAGAAAGAAGAGAGGGGTGCGCAATTACTAATGTGAGTGTGCAATTAATAGCCTGAATGAACAATGACTACATTTTAGCAACTAAAAAAGAGCTACAACTCATTAGCTAAGTTGTAGCTCTTTCTATATGGTTAGTTCATTGCTAACATATTGGTTAAAAACTTTTTTCGTTCTTCGCGTGGAATGAACTGACGAATGTCGTGTTCATCAAAACCGACTTGTAATTTATTATCACCTAAAATTATAGGTTGACGTAATAAACGTGGGTGTTTATAGATAAATTCATATAGCTCTTTTAAAGGTAGAGCATCTACATCAAGTTGTAATTCTTTATATGCGTTGGAACGCGTTGCAATTAAACCATCTGTTCCATCTTCTGTTAAATGTAAAATGTGACGAAATTCTTGTAACGTTAAAGGTTCCTTTTCAATGTTTTTGTAAGTAAAAGGAATTTTATGTGATTGTAACCATTGTCTTGTTTTTCTTGTTGATGTACATGGAGCACCATACACGAGTAGTTCCATTTCAAATCAACCCTTTCCATAATAGTTTATTTGGATAAACTTTCTTGTTCTTTCTGTTTTTTCAACATTGGACGACGGATAAACAACGTTTGTGCAACCATAAAGATATTACCTACAACCCAATACAGCGCAAGTGCTGCAGGGAAGAAAAATGCAAATACTGTTATCATAATTGGCATCATGTATAACATCATTTTCATTTGTGGATTATTAGACTGAGGATTATCAGCCATCATTAATTTCTGTTGAAAAAATGTTGCTCCTCCAGCAAGTATAGGCAAAATAGGATCAGTAGACCCGAGTTCAAACCATAAAAAGCTTCCTGTCTTAATTGCTTCTGTACGCATAATTGCGTGATAAAGCGCAATAAATATTGGCATCTGAATAAAGATAGGTAAACAACCAGCTAATGGATTGACCCCATGCTTTTGAAAAAGCGCCATTGTTTCTTGTTGTAGTTTTTGCTGTGTCTCTTGATCTTTTGATGTATATTTTTGTTGTAATGCTTTAATTTCAGGTTGAATATTTTGCATTGCCATCGTACTTCTTACTTGTTTTACATTTAATGGTACTAGAAATAATCGAACAATAATTGTAACAACAACTATTGCCAGTCCATAACTGCCACTAAACTGATCAGCAAAAAATGTTATTACTAATGATAAAGGATATACGAAATATTCGTTCCAAAATCCTGTACTTTCTGCATCGATAGGAGCATTAACTTGCGCACAACCAGATAATACTACAATCATTAATATTGAGATAAGCACATAAAGATGCTTTTTGTTTTTCATCTTACTTCCTCCTACACTTTTAAAAATGCATATACATCAAACTTTCTATTGCATTTTTTAAAAGCTACTTCACTCGTTCAGTTGTGAGCAAATGAATATATTATATTTTAATAATAGTTTGTTCACATTACATTATTATTTAATCCAATCAGTTGGTAATGAAATAGCAACAAAATATGCTTATTCATGTATGATTATTAATAAGTGACACAGTGTCATACAACACTATCTTATTATAGGGTGAAAACTACTATAAGTCAATGTAGAATAGCCTTTGTCACACAATCTTCATTTAAATGTAATGATATAAGTTGAAAAATCAACTATCTTGTGTACAATTTAAATTATAGATAGGAAGTGTTAATATGAAAGATGATAGTTTAATTTTAGAAAGACAGCTTAGTTTTATTCTATATGTGTGTTCTAAAGAAACAATACGTCGCTATCAGTCGTATTTAGAAGAATTGAATTTAACGTATACACAATATCTTGTCTTACTCGTATTATGGAATGGTGACAATATTCCAGTAAATGAACTAGGGAAACGATTATATTTAGATTCAGGAACATTAACACCAATGTTAAAAAAATTAGAAACAAAAAATTTAATTAAACGTGTTCGTGATACTATTGATGGACGAAACGTATTAGTATCATTGACAGATCGTGGACGAGCTATGCGTGAACAAGCAAAAGATATTCCAGGAACTATTTTTGATGAAACTGGTATCCCAGAAGATGTTGCTAGTGAAATGATTGATAAGTTGAATGATATTTTGTTAAAAGTGAAATGAACTGTAAGTTGTTGCAAGAATAATATGTGAACGTATGAGTAAAACAAGTTCCAGCCGTATGATTCAGCTGGAACTTGTTTTTTTTGTTAGTGATTAAATTACTTTTACTGTTCTCTTACTTTCTTCTTTTGAAACTTAGCAATTGTTTCATAGACGATTGGTACAATAACTAACGTTAAGATTGTCGAACTTGTTAGTCCACCAATAACTGTAATTGCTAATCCTTTTGAAATCATACCACCGCTATCTTCCATACCGAAAAGTAGTGGAGATAGTGCTCCAATTGTTGCTAAAGCAGTCATTAGAATTGGACGTAATCTCGTACCACCAGCTTCTAATAAAGCCTTTCGTGTCGATAAGCCATCATTTTCATTATGAATGACTCGGTCGACTAAGACAATTGCATTCGTTACAACAATACCAATTAACATTAAAGCACCAATCATTGCGGATACACTTAATGGTTCTTGGAAAATCCAGAGAGCTACTAAACTTCCAATAACGGTAAACGGTAGAGAGAAAAGAATAGAAAACGGTGCGAGTCCGCCGCCAAATGTAACGACTAGTACAAAGTACACAATAGCAATTGCTGCAAGCATAGCTAAACCTAACTGTGTAAATGATTCTTCTAGTTGTTCTGTTACTCCACCAAAGTCAACACTTACTCCTGAAGGTAATTCCAGTTCAGCTATTTCTTTATCAATATCATTGGACACACCTGCAACGTCTTTTGCCGTAATGTCAGCAGTAATCGATGCATACATATCGCCATCTAAGTGTTCAATTGTTTCTGGTGCTTTACCTTCTTTTACTTTTACGACATCAGCAATTTTAATCGTGTCACCAAGAGGTGTTGTCATTTCTTTTTTAGTTAAATCATCAATTGATTTATATGTTGTTTCTTCTACTTCTACATAAACATTTAAATCGATACCGTCTTTTTCAACGATTGTTAAGACGTCATTGCCATTCATGTTGGATAATTCCATCCCAATTTGAGCGGCTGTTAAACCATTTTCACTTGCCTTTTCTTGATCCACTTCTAATGTATATTGATCATAGGCTTCTGAAATACTAGAATCGACTTGGTCTAAATCTTTATTATCTTCAAGAATTGGTAAAATGTCATCAGTCGCTGTTTGAATATCTTTTATATTATCGCCATAAACGTATAGCTCTAAGCCACCGCCCATGCCACCAAAGTCTAAACTGCCCCATTCACCAATATCAGAAGCTTCGTTTAAATCATCGATTAGTTGTTTACTTTCTTCGGCGAAGTTATCATAATCATCATCATACTCGATGAAAAATAGCGCAGCGTTATCACTAATTCCCATCATCGAACCCATGCCCATCATACCATCTTCACCGAGTGAGAATTGATACGTAGTGACACCATCGCGTTTCTCTAAAATAGATTCAGCTTCAATCGCAACTTCTTCTGCTTGTTCTTTTGTTTGCCCAGGTTCAGGACTATAAGTAGCCATAACCATTTTTTCATCTTCTTCTGGTAAGAAACTTGCTCCAATAACTGGAATAATGAAAAGACTAGCGATTAGGGCAATTACTGCAGCACCAAACGTAATTAGCTTATGATTTAATGTCCAATCTAGAATTCGTTTATATCCACGAGCTAATGAACTTTCTTTTGTTGTTTGCGTACGCGTATCGCCATTTGCTTGTGCTGCTAAACGCTTTTTAAATAGCGTATGAGACAACATCGGTACAATCGTTACTGCAACGAGTAAAGAAGCAGCAAGTGCAAAGACAATTGCTAGAGCGAAAGGTAAAAATAATTCGCCAACTAAACCACCAACTAATACAATTGGTAAAAATACGACAATCGTAACGAGCGTAGATGAAAAGATTGGCATAAACATTTGTCTAGTTGCTTCTCGAATTAGTTCTTTTCCTCGTAATGTTTCATTTTCTAATGACATCCGTCGATAAATATTTTCCATTACAACTATAGAATCATCAATTACTCTACCAATCGCAACAGTTAATGCACCAAGTGTTAAAATGTTAAGTGTAACATTCATTTGATGTAAGAAAAACAGTGCCATTAATAACGATAATGGAATAGATAAAATGGAAATGATGGTCGTTCGGAAATTTCTTAGGAATAACAGAATGACAATAACTGCAAAAATAATTCCAAAGACTGCTTTTTCAATCATCATACTAATAGAATCTTCAATAGGTTCAGCTTGATCAAATGTAGAGGACCAAGTAAAATCATGTTCTTTTTCTAATTCATTCATCGTATCTTTCACATTATTAACGACTTCAACTGTATTAGCTTGTGGTGATTTAATAATTTGTAACCCGATTGAATCTTCACCATTCGTTCTTGAAATAGAAGATGCTTTACTAACTAATTCAATTTCAGCTAAATCTGAGAAAGCAACAGTTGGAATATCCATTGCCGCAGCTTCAGCTACACTAGCTTCTAATTGGCTCGGATCCATCTGTTCTGCATCTTCTGGCATTTCCATCATGTCACCTGCATCAGCCATATCTGGCATGTCTTCCATGTCAGACATTTCCCCCATATCAGCCATATCTGGAGTATCTGGCATGTCAGGTGTATAAGGAATAGCGATATTTTTTAAATCTTTTAATGAGATAATATTACCATCGATGACAACGTTCTTTTCCGTTTTATCAAATGTAGTTAGCCCTAAAGGATAGACAACGTTGGACGCTTGAATAATTTGTTCTACTTCTTCTTCTGTCAAGTTGTGTTCTTCTAACGCGTCTTCATCGAATACAACGGACACTTCTTCAGCTTGGTGTCCAGAAATTTCTGCTTCACTTAACCCATTAATGCCGTCAAGTTTTGGAAGTATTTCATTTTCAACTAACTCAGTTAATTCTGCCTCTGACTTTGATTCATCACTTATGCTTGCGGCCATAACAGGCATAGCATCAATGCTAATTCGCATGACATCAGGTTCTTCAGCCATTTCAGGCAAAGATAAATTACTTAATACATCTTTTACATTTTGCTCCGCTTTATCCATATCTGTCCCATAATCAAACTGAACCATGACAGATGATGCGTTCGCATAAGAAGATGACATCGTTAACTCGACATTATCAACATTTTGAATGAGCTGTTCAATAGGTGTCGTGACATCATCTGCTACAACATCTGGTGCAGCACCAGGATACGTAGTGACAATAGATAAATTAGGTAATGAAATATCTGGAATAGCTTCTTGCTTCATATTTAATCCAGAATAAATACCAGTAAAAATGACTATAATGGATAATATCCATACAGCCAACTTATTATTTAATGAGAAATCAATTATTCTTTTCAAAACTTACTCCCCTAACATGTTTTATTTAATAAGTGTTACTTTTTGACAAATCCTTTCTTTAATAATGCTAATTGTTGTTGATAATTTCTAAATGCCTCTTCATTTGTTAATTTATGAGCAAACTTTATAATAATATTTTGAAACATTAATGTCGTTGTAATTTGGATAATATGAAATAGATCATCTTCATTTGATATATTTAATGTATCTGTTTGAATGACGTCTTTTATTTGATTAAACTTTTTACGAGATTTTTCATAGTTGATATTATAGTTAAATGTTTCTTCTGTTCGATAATTCATATTGAGAAATACATTTCGATAAAAGTTACGTTCCTCTTCGTCATCTGTACTAATTAAAATAATTTCATATAATTTGATGAGGGAAACGAAATAATCTCCGTCATTTTCATGTAATATTTGGAAAAATTTCTGCCATTGATCTTCTCCTTGTTTTTCTAATAAATAAAAATATAAATCATCTTTATCTTCGAAATATTGATAAAAGCTCCCGCGAGGAATTTCAGCTTCTTTTACGATGTTTGCAATTGATGCTTCATATAATGATACGCGTGTAAATTCAGTTTTAGCTGCCTGAATTAACGTTTGTCGCTTCTCAGATGATAAATTAAAAAAAGTCTGCTTAGGCAATAATTCCTTCCTCCTTATAAAAGTAGCCGACATTATAACAAGATAAAAAAAGTGACGTAATGTCATATGATTCTAAATCATTTTAAGTGACAACATGTCATATGTCAATGTGAAAATTTTTTATAAAATAATAATGGGAATCAAGTTCATAATGAGAAGGTCTAATTAAAACCATGAATGAGTAATCATGACCTTGTCTATACACGAGTTTCGGTTGCGAAGCCACGAAATATAAGAGCAAAGTTATCCTCACACATTTTTTCAGTGATTTTGACATTATTCCCATAGGAGTCACTTAGCTATAATGAAAGTGACTCCTGTAAAAATAGTTGTTATTTAATACAAACAGTAAAATTGACAGTCATTCACTTAACTTGTAAAGTGATATATGTAGAGGGAGGACTTCGATGAAGAGAAATACACGCGGTTCACTTATATGGTTACGTATAATGCGATTTACACATCAAAGTAATTTATTATCGAATGAATTTTTAAAACAGTATCATTTAACGACAGCTCAATTTGATGTACTAACACAAATAGCTACATTTGGTCCATTAACACAGGCTGAATTAGCTGAACGAGTAACAGTCACACAAGGTGGAATATCACGAATGTTAACTCGATTAGAAAAAGATGAATTAATTGTCCGTGTACAAGAATGGAAAACGAAAACAATATCATTAACAGAAAAAGGCAAGGCAAAGTTAGATGATGCATTTGAGGCACAACTAGCTTTTCAATCGTCTTTTTTTGATGAAACATTAACGAAAGAAGAACAAAAAACATTACTAACATTAATGTCTAAAGTACAAAAATATAGTGAAGAAAAAATGTACAATAAATAAGGTTAATCTGTAATCACTTGATTAATCAATTAAGGAGGAATGTATGTGAGTAAAATATTAGGACACCATCATACATCAATGATGACGAAAGATATTCAGAAGAACAACTTCTTTTATACAATAATAATGGGTTTACGTCGTGTGAAGAAAACAGTCAATCAAGATGATCCATCGATGTATCATTTATTTTATGGTGATCGCACAGGAACACCAGGAACAGAATTATCATTTTTTGATATGCCATTTATTGGGAATACGTATCGTGGTACGAATTCTATTACACGCATTGGTTTACTCGTTCCTTCACAAGAAAGTTTAACGTATTGGCAAGCGCGTTTTAAACAATACGGTGTGCCACACGATGAGCTAACAACTTATGCGAATCGAAAAGCACTTCATTTTGAAGATCCAGATGGTTTAAAACTTGTCTTAGTCGTTGCCAATGGTGATGGGGAAGATTTTTGGCAACAATGGGATGAGTCAGATGTGCCACTTGAACATCAAGTATTAGGGATGGGTCCGATTGAAATTACCGTTCGACGTATAGAGAAGCTTCGCAGAATGTTAACGGAATTACTAGGTTATACAGAGAAAAATCATACAGGGGATGACATTATCTTTCAAGCAGTTGAAGGTAATGGTACTGGGGAAATTGTTGCTATTGAAAAAGATGGCAAAAGTGAAAAGCCTGGAAAGGGTAGTGTGCACCACATAGCGATACGTGTAAAAGACGTCGCAACATTAGAAGCAATAGATAAAAAGATTAAACAATGGGGCTTTGTGACAACAGGTGTTGTTGATCGCTATTATTTTAGTAGTTTATATTTTCGTGAATCAAATGGCATTATGTTTGAAATAGCGACAGATGGACCAGGTTTTACTGTAGATGGAAATGAAGCAACGTTAGGGGAACAATTAGATTTACCGCCATTTTTAGAAGATAAAAGAACAGAGATAGAAGAAAAGTTACAACCAATTGAGGAGGATTTTAAGTGGAAAAATATCGAATAAATCAAAAGGATGGAATGGAGTTTGGTCTTTATTCATTAGGAGATCATATAAGTAACCCATTAACAGGAAAGAGAATTCCTGCACAACAACGTATAAATGAAATAGTCGAATTAGCTAAGTTAGCGGAACAAGCTGGTATTGATGTGTTTGGACTTGGGGAAAGTCACCAAACCTATTTTGCTACACAAGCTCATACTGTAGTTTTAGGAGCAATCGCACAAGCAACTGAAAAAATTAAAATTACTAGTTCGGCAACAGTGTTAAGTGTTTCTGATCCTGTTCGTGTATATGAAGATTTTGCAACGATTGATTTATTATCAAATGGCCGAGCTGAAATTGTTGCTGGGCGTGGTTCACGTGTAGGCGCATATCATTTATTAGGTGTTGATTTACAAGATTATGAGGCTATTTTTGAAGAAAAGTTAGCTTTATTAAAACAAATTAATGAAGAAGATCGTGTAACGTGGGAAGGGGAATATCGTCCGCCATTAAATAATGCAGAAATTATTCCACGACCTAAAGAAGGTAGTTTACCGATTTGGCGTGCAGTAGGCGGACCACCTGCAAGTGCGATTAAAGCAGGTTATATGGGTATGCCCATGATGTTAACGACGCTTGGTGGACCGGCGATGAATTTTAAAGTATCAGTTGAAGCTTATCATGAAGCATTACAAAGAAGCGGTTATGATCCAACAACCATGCCGATTGGAACGACGAGTTTATTTTATGTTGGAGAAACAACGAAAGAGGCTTTGCAAGGTATGTATCCTCATATAGATAATGGATTTAAAGCGATTCGGGGTGCAGGTTATCCAAGGCAGCAGTTTGCTCAAGCTCCAGATTACCGTGATGCGTTAATGGTAGGTAGTACAGATGAAATTATTGAAAAATTACTATATCAATATGAGTTATTTGGCATGCAACGTTTCTTAGCGCAAATTGATTTTGGTGGAGTACCATTTGATAAATTAATGAAGAACGTTGAATTAATTGGTGATAAAATTATCCCAGCTCTCAAAAAGCATACAAAACAATAGGAGGCACTAACATGAAAATTGTCATTTTATCAGGGTCTATAGTAGGAAGTAAAACAAAGACGGCGATGGAACACCTTGAAGAAATGATTAATAAACGTGATGAACAGTATGAAGTTGTCACATTAGATTTAGCTGATTATGATTTGCAATTTAGCGATGGTCGTAATTATCACGAATACGAAGGTGACACGAAATATGTGACGGAAACAATTATGGAAGCAGATGCACTTATTATTGGTACGCCAATTTTTCAGGCATCTATTCCAGCAACCTTAAAAAATATTTTTGATTTATTACCTGTTCATGCTTTTCGCGATAAAGTAATCAGTACGTTTGTTACAGCAGGTTCAGAAAAACACTATTTAGTCGCAGAACAACAATTGAAGCCAATATTAGCTTATATGAAAGCTCACATTGTACCAACTTATGTATATATAGAAGAGAAGGACTTTTTAGAGAAGAAAATCGTAAATGATGATATACTATTTCGGATGGAACGTTTAGTAGATGATACAGTTAGAACGACAAAAGCATTCGAATTCATTCGGAAAGAAGAAGAAGCGATGTATGACTTTTAACTTGTTTACCTACTTAAAAGTGAGATGTGAGGAGGTTTTGTGATACATTGGCAACATTACAATTCTTTATTCGTCACAATACAAATTATTTACGTGATAAATTTATTCTTGTATTTAAAAGTAATGAAGCACGAGATTACTTTAAAACAGCTTTAAAGGGAAGTCATTTTGAACCTGTTTCAAGTGATGAAGCACAACATGCCGCACGAATCGGTATTAATGGTAAAATTGTTTCTTACGGATATACAATGAAGTTAACGGATGAAGAGATGCAACAAATAAGTACGATGGATTGGGATCAAACCGCACAATTATTAGCAGAAGGTAATGAACGGCTTTATCAAGAAGCAGTTACAAAAGAGAAAGGAATTAAGAAAGAATGAAACAAGTTATTATTGATGGATTTGAATTATCCGATGAATATAAAAAACGTTTATTAGCTGAATTAAAAGATGAAGGTATTAAAAACGTAGATGATTTACAAACGTATTTAAGCGATCATTGGCATACGAAAGACCGGGCTATTCAAAGTCATTTGTTGTTATGTCGTCATCCGAATAAACGAAACTTCGCATTACCATTTGAAGAATAGACAAAAAACCGAACTTGCTAAAAAGCCGAGTTCGGTTTTTTAATGAGAGGTAAGAACGTAATATATTTTGTTATCTTATTGTAATCTTACTGACATGTTAAATGCGAATTAGCAACAGTAATTGAGAAAGAGTTTTCAGACTTATCTGTTTATAGTGAACGGATATTTTTATAAAATGATTGCATTTACATGATGGAAAAAGCTTTAAAACTCTCATAAAACATTATTAAATCATTACTTTATGAATTAATTGTGACGTTCTTCACAAATGCTTGACAAAAGAACAAGTATATACAATAATGAATATGTAATAAGAATTATTACATTTAAATAATCAATTACGAACCAACTTCATCGGTTAAAATAAATGAATTGGTTCTATACTAATGATTATAATGAGAAAATATTTAGGAGGAATTTTGTTATGTCATTAATTGGTAAGGAAATTGTAGAGTTTAAAGCAGACGCATATGATAGTGGTTCAGGTGAGTTTATCGAAGTTTCAAGTGAAGATTTAAAAGGTAAGTGGAGCGTTGTTGTATTTTACCCAGCTGACTTCACATTCGTATGTCCAACTGAATTAGAAGACGTACAAGATCAGTACGCTACATTAAAAGAATTAGATACAGAAGTTTACTCTGTTTCTACAGATACACACTTTACGCATAAAGCATGGCACGACCATTCAGACGCAATTAGCAAGTTAGAATACGTTATGATTGGTGACCCATCACAAACAATTTCAAGAGGTTTCGACGTACTTGATGAAGAAGCTGGATTAGCTCAGCGTGGAACGTTCATTATCGATCCAGACGGAATTGTACAAGCAGCAGAAATTAACGCAGACGGAATTGGCCGTGATGCAAGTACATTAGTTGGAAAAATCAAAGCAGCACAATACGTTCGTAACAACCCAGGTGAAGTTTGCCCAGCTAAATGGGAAGAAGGTTCAGAGACACTTAAGCCAAGCCTAGACCTAGTAGGTAAAATTTAAGGAGTGCATCTATTAAATGATATTAGATAAAGAAATGACAGCTCAATTAGCTCAATACCTTGAGTTATTAGAGAATGACATTGTATTAAAAGTAAGTGCAGGTTCAGATGATGTATCTCGTGATATGTTGAAGTTAGTAGATGAATTAAAAGCATTATCATCGAAAATTAAAGTAGAAAAAGTAGAACTTGAAAGAACACCAAGCTTTAGTGTAAACCGAGCGGACGAGGATACTGGCGTAGTCTTTGCTGGTATTCCACTTGGTCATGAATTCACATCGCTAGTACTTGCATTGTTGCAAGTAAGTGGTCGAGCACCAAAAGTAGATGAAGAAGTTATTGAGCAAATTAAAAATTTAGAAGGAAAGCATGAGTTTGTTTCCTATATTTCTTTAAGTTGCCAAAACTGTCCTGAAGTTGTTCAGTCATTAAACTTAATGAGTGTTTTAAATCCAAATGTAACACACACAATGGTTGATGGTGCTGTGTTTAAAGAAGAAGTAGAAAGCGAGAATATTATGGCTGTACCTACTGCTTACTTAAATGGTGAAGAATTTGGTGGCGGTCGTATGACTGTTGAAGAAATTCTAGCTAAATTAGGTAGTGGTGGACTAGATGCTTCAGAAATTAATGAAAAAGATCCTTATGATGTACTTGTTGTAGGAGGAGGACCTGGTGGATCAAGTGCGGCTATTTATGCAGCACGTAAAGGAATTCGTACAGGTGTCGTTGCAGAACGTATCGGAGGACAAGTATTAGATACGGCTACAATTGAAAACTTTATCGCAACAAATCAAATCGAAGGACCTTCACTTGCTACTAACTTAGAAGAGCACATGAAAGATTACGATATTGATTTAATGAACTTACAACGTGCAACGCGCATTGAAAAGAAAGATTTTATCGAAATCGAGTTAGAAAATGGTGGAGTATTAAAGAGTAAAGCTGTTGTTCTATCTACAGGTGCTCGTCCACGTAAAGTAGGCGTACCTGGAGAAGAAGAATTTAGAAACAGAGGAGTAGCATATTGTCCACACTGTGACGGACCTTTATTTGAAGGAAAACGTGTAGCAGTTATTGGTGGAGGAAACTCTGGAGTAGAAGCAGCAATCGATCTTTCAACAATTGTAAAAGAAGTTACATTGCTTGAATTTGGTCCAGAATTAATAGCTGATTCTGTTTTACAAGATCGTTTAAAACAAATCTCTAACGTAACAGTTGTTACAAATGCACAAACAAGCGAAATCACTGGTGAAGATACAGTTAATGGTTTAACGTATATTAACCGTGAAACAGAACAAGAAGAACATGTCGAATTAGATGGTGTCTTCGTTCAAATTGGTCTTGTACCAAACACAGACTGGTTAGGTGACAACATAGAACGTAACCGAATTGGTGAAATTGAAATTGACTCACGTGGTGCAACAAACATGCCTGGAGTTTATGCTGCAGGAGATTGTACAGACGTAGCTTATAACCAGATTGTTATTTCTATGGGTGCAGGAGCAGTCGCATCATTAAGTGCAGCTGATTACCTCGTACGTCACGCAGATGAATTTGAAAAAGTAAAAGCATAACGACTATAATAAAAATCACTTTTCCATCCGAATAGATGGAGAAGTGATTTTTTGCTTATTGCTTTGATTAAATATGGAAATAAAACTCTAGATATTCCTGCAATTACTACAAAAATAGTCCAAAGAAAACTACAGATTAATATAATAAATGATATTATACCTAACATTGACAAATCAAATATTAATTTTCCATTCATTTTTAATAGTAACGACTTAAATTATAATCTAGCTAGAAGGTACATAATCTACCTAACTTGACGGTTACAATTAAAACATACTAATACATAGTTAAAGTAAACTACGACATAATTTCCACCTCTAATAATTTAGTTTAGCGTTAGGCATTTTTCCGCTGCGGATTGTTGCTTTCCGTGGGAACGGCTTCAATCTCGAAGTACAGGACATTCAAATGCAAACGTTGCGACAGGACGTCGCGAATTTAGTTTGCCTCGAAAGCAAAGGACGCTTTCTGCGGGGCTTTCAGACTCGTTCTGTTTCCACAGGAGTCAACAATCCTCCGCTCCAAACTGCCAATATTGAAAGTAGATATAGTTAAATCATTAAGAATAGAAATACGATCACTGAAAATGTGTCGTTATTAAATAAAACTACAAATAGCAAATACAAAGCAGTCCGAATATATGGAGACTCCAGCGGGAGATGAGAGCCGATGTGAGACCCTGCAAGGCGAAGCCTGAAGGCAGGCAAAGAGCGTCACGTCCTGTGACAAAGCCTGCACTTGCACGTCCTGTGCTTCGCGGCTCACTGCTCGCCTGCGGAAAGCGGAATATATTCGGACTGCGATGGTTAAACTCTCTCTTTTAGTATAAATAAATCCTTTTTCAGCATAGTGAATAACGGAATATTTTTACGTGGCTGTTTCCGTCTACTAGTTAGTAATTTATCTGACATTCAGTTGGTATATTAAATGGTTGATTTCTTTTAGTGGTATAAGAGAAGCTTTATGTAATAAGAGTGCGAAAGTTGAGTCTGATTTTATCGTACACATTCAGATGTTTGAATTAATTTTTAACTAACGAATAATTACGAGTAACTTATATAAGTTGTTCTAATGGTTGTGAGTAGATTAATTTGCTACTATTTATATAGATAATGAAGTAAGGGAGATTGGATAAAGTGAAAATTGTATCGATGGAACCTACACCAAGTCCACATTCAATGAAAGTCAATGTGACAGAGACATTACCTGATGGTCAATCAGTAAATTATAAAGTAGATGATAATTTAACAACAGCACCACAATATATTCAAGATTTGTTTACTATTAACGGAGTGAAAGGACTGTTTCGCGTCGTTGATTTTATTACGATTGAACGCAATCCGCGCGTAGATTGGGAAGAAATTTTACCTGAAGTTCGTAATCTACTTGGTTCAGAAGAAGAAACAACAGATTTGTTTTCTGTAGATACAAATGAAACAGAAGATGCCTTTGGTGAGATTAAAGTAAATATCCAAATGATCCGAGACATTCCTATCCAAGTGAAATTACAAGAAGGCGATACAGAAGAACGTTTTGGTTTACCTGAACGATTTATGGAAGTAGCGATGGAGGCAGCATCAGCTTCAAATAACTATTTAATGGAACGTAAATGGGTTGAGCAAAGTCCACGGTATGGAAACATAACGGAAATAGGTGAAAACATTGTAGAAGAATTAGCGGCAACTTATTCTGCTGCACGTTTAAAAGAATTATTAGCAATCGCTTTAAATGAAAAACAAGCTACTGATGAAACATATAAACAAGCGGTAACGCTAGAAATGTTAGATAAAGCTGAATGGCGCGATCGTTACGCAGTCTTAGCGCAAATGCCTGATCCGACAGAAGCTGATTACGACGTATTAAATAAAGCGTTAGATGATGAACATGCTTCGGTTCGTCGTTTAGCAACAGCTTATTTAGGTATGATAGAAGAACCAGAAACGTTGCCATATTTATATAAGGCATTGCAAGATAAATCGGTAAACGTAAGACGTACAGCAGGAGATTGTATTTCAGATTTAGGTTTTAAAGAAGCGATGGATGAAATGGTTCAAACACTATCTGATAAAAGTAGAATCGTTCGTTGGCGTGCGGCGATGTTTTTATATGAAGTTGGTGATGAAACAGCTATCCCTGCATTAGAACAAGCATTAGAAGATCCAGAATTTGAAGTCCGTATGCAAGCAAAAATGGCATTATCCCGAATCCAATCAGGTAAAGAAGGAGAAGGCTCAATATGGCATCAAATGGCTCAAGCTGCCAAAGATAAATCATAAGAAATGTATCGGAAAAAGGAAGTGTGTAAACATGCAACAAAAAATAATCATCAACGATTACCCGATTGAAGCAAAAAATGTTCAACTCGAACATGCGGATTTGTACAAACTTACTTTTGATTTTATCGTCACACACGAACAATATCATAATATAACGACATTACTATATAAAAATGATTTTAACGTTGAAGTCCCAAATGAAAATATCCAATTTTCAGCCGTGATTTCTAATTACTCAACTTCTGTTACAAATTTATATGAAGCGGGTGCTGAGGGGGATTTTCATCTGGAATTAATTGAAAAAGAATAATCTGCTAAGTTATTTCTAATTAGCGAAAAAAACTATCCGATAAAAATGAGGTCGGATAGTTTTTTATATTATGCTCCACTGACGATTTCTTTTAATATTTCATAAGAACGTTTTTGTTTTTCTATATCATAAATGTATGATACAGCCATAATTTCATCAACATCGAATCGTTTCTGGAAGTTTGTTAGTTGTTCTTTTACAGCTGTTTTATTACCTAACAATGTTACATCTGTCGTTGCGGCTACAGCTGCTTGTTCTTGTGGACTCCATAATGCATCCATATTGTCAATAGGTGGCTGTAATGTATCACTAGTACCACGCACAACATTTAAGAAAAATTGTTGTGTCGTTGTAAATTCCTTTTGTGCATCTATATCATCATCTGTTGCAATAACATTCATACAAACTATCATGTATGGAGATTTTAAATAGGATGAAGGTTTAAACTCACGTTTATAAATATCGATAGCTTCTTCCATATATCTTGGAGCAAAATGAGCTGCAAAAGCATATGGTAACCCTAATTCAGCTGCTAAATATGCAGAGTTAGGGGAAGATCCCAATACATAGATAGGTACATTTGTATCGATAGCAATATTAGCTTTCACATGACCTTGTATATCTTCAGGTCCAAAATAACGTAACAACTCTTTTATATCACTTGGAAATGAATGAACAGAATCAGTTTCTTGCGCTCTTCTTAATGCTTGTGCTGTGTACATATCAGTACCAGGAGCACGACCTAACCCTAAATCTAAGCGATTTGGATAAATTTGCGCCATCGTACCAAATTGTTCCGCAACGACTAAAGGTGAATGGTTAGGTAACATGACCCCACCAGCACCAACTTTTAATCTTTCTGTATTATCTAATACGTGTTTGATTAACATCGTAGTTGCAGAACTTATTAATGAAGAAGTATTATGATGTTCCGCAATCCAAAACCGTTCATAATCGAGTTTTTCGACTGTTTGAGCTAAGTTAATCATTGAATCAATTGCATCTTGCATCGTCTCGCCTTCTCGAACTGGTCCGAGATCTAGAGCAGATACAGGTATATGAATATTTGCCAATATAGACAACTCCTTTAAAACGTTTATCCTACTAGTACTTATAAAGTAAGTTTACCCTTAATGTGCATTAAAAAACGTAGGCAGTTATGTAGTTCACTCTACCATATAAAAAAATAAACGTTAAAAAATTGGATTATAAACATTTAAATAAGGATAATAAAAAAACGCTATACAGGTTGATGTGTATAGCGTTAATGATTAGTGGGGCATATAGGATTTGAACCTATGACTTCTTGGTTGTCGACCAAGCGCTCTCCCGCTGAACTAATGCCCCGTAGAATGAAAATAGATTTCTAAGTTCTTCTGTGAACTCAACATCTTTAACTATATAGTTTTTAAGAAGATTTGTCAATGAAAGACTATTAATCAGAAGTTTTCAGATATAACTAATGTATAGAGTACAGAAACTACGACATAAAAAATATAAGGTTATCTACTGAGCTGAAAAAGGTTTAATATATATTTAAAAATTAGCAGGTAAGTGTCGCAGCCCGAATATATTCAAGATAGATTCGGGCTGCTAAGCATTTATTATTCTATTAATATTTATTAAAATCACTTTTTCAATGACTTTATATCGTTTTTAAGAGGCTTTTTTATCAGTTTGTGCTGTTTTGCTTTCTGCTGCTAAATCTTCATTCAATTGCTTATAAATCGAGAACATAACAAATATTAAAATAAACACAAAAGGAAATGCTGCGACAATAGATGCGGTTTGTAATGCGTTTAATCCGCCTGACCATAATAAAACGGCTGCAGCAGATGATTGGATTAATCCCCAAACTAATTTAATTTTTAATGGTGGGTTTAACATACCGTTTGTCGTTTGCATACCTAAAACAAATGTTGCTGAGTCTGCAGACGTAATAAAGAATGTACTAATTAACACGATAGATAAGACAATCGCAATCGTTGAAAAAGGTAAATGAGTTAATGTCGAGAATAAAGCAAACTCAGTAAACTCTCCATGTTTCATTGCATCCCAAATGCCTGCATTGTTAAATCGTTCCAAATAAATTCCTGTACCACCGAAGACTGCAAACCAAAGAGCACTAAATAATGTTGGTACACCTAGAACCCCGATAACAAATTCACGAATGGTCCGTCCTTTTGAAATTCGTGCAATGAAGGTTCCCACAAAAGGTGACCAAGCAATCCACCAAGCCCAATAGAAAACTGTCCAACCTTGCACCCAAGCATCTCCATCCTCACTGAAAGGAGAGAGACGGAAACTAATTTGTGGTAACGTTTGTATGTATGTACCGAATGTTGTTGTAAACAAATCAAGTAAAAAAGTTGTGGGACCCATAAATAAAAAGAAAAATAATAATAGTATAGCAACTGCGATGTTAGAGTTACTGAGCCATTTAATACCACGGCCAATTCCTGATAAAGCAGATAGCATAAATAAAATCGTTACAGCTACGATAATAATTATCTGTGTTGAAAATGAAGTTGGAATATTTTCGTTTAAAAAGCTTAGTCCGCCATTAATTTGGATAGCACCTAAACCTAATGATGTAGCAACTCCGAAAACAGTGGCAAATACAGCGATTGTATCAATTGTTTTTCCAATTGGTCCGTTTACACGATCACCGATCAACGGACGAAATGTTGCACTAATTGTCGCAGGTGCATCTTTTTTAAAATTAAAGTAAGCGAGTGTCAATCCTAATAAAGCATAAACACCCCATGGATGTAACCCCCAGTGGAAAAAGGAAAACTGTAAGGCAGCCTCAGCAGCTTCCGTTGATTCTGGATCTCCAAATGGTGGTACAAAATAATGTGAAACAGGTTCAGCTACTCCCCAAAAGACAAGGCCGATTCCCATTCCTGCGCTAAAGAGCATGGCAAACCAACTAAAACGACTGTAGTCAGGCTCATCATCTTCTTTACCCAATTTAATGTTACCGAACTTAGAAAACGCTAGGAATATAACGAAAAGTAAAATGATACTTGCTGCAATTAAATAGAACCATCCGAACTTAGATTGTAAAAAACTTTGTGCACCAGATGAAACTGTTTGTAAATTATCAGGTGCAATTGCTCCCCATAAAATAAAAGCAAATGTTAAAATGAATGATGCGATAAACACTGGTGTAAACTTCCTCAATTAGATACCCCTTCTCTGTTATAGTTGAAAAAATATAATATATGTAACTTACATAAAAATTGATCCACTTGTTAATTAAAAGGATGTAGAATGATACCTTTAAATAGGGACTAAAGTTACCTTGTACAGTCTAACATTTTACTTTGATATTTTAAAGATAGATAACACTTATTCAGTTGAATAGAAAATAATGGCGTTATTATTATTCGTGGTTTTGTATAAACTGAAAAGTAAATAACAGATAAAAAAGCTGTAGACAAAATAATGCATGTCTACAGTCTTCTTTATCTATTATGTTTATGGTTGATATACGTTAAGTACGAAAGTCCATTTGTCTGTATCGACTAATTCTTCGGCAGGAACGACAATGTTGCCACCGAGGTGAATGGTTCTTCCTTCAATAGCAATGACCACTCCTTGAAAAAGTGGATCACTATCATTTTGTTGGAAAATATCCCCAATCTTTGGAAGGGGATCTTCTGGTTGGATAACAGGATCGTCTGCTAGTACGTGTGCGATTTCTTCTTCCTCTTCTTCAGAAAATTGATGGTCAATTTTAGTCGCACCTTCTAATAATCCTGGAAGCATGACCCAATATTCGTTATGTTTAATCCCGTTTGATTTATTACTAATTACACCATTGTCTTCCAAAGATGATACAAGTTCAATGGCATGTAAGTGATGGTGATCTAAAGAGTCAGGACGTGGATTAATAACTAGAATATAATCACCAACACCAGCTCGTTTGTCTTTATCTAATGTAAAACGCTGACCATTACAAATGAAACTATCGAGATGTTTTGGACGATAATAATTTATTTCCTTTGCTTTTACTAACTCTTGTTCGAAATCATTTAACCGTGCAATGTGAATAGAATTTCTTAAAAATGGATTAACCGAGTAGACTTTGTGTAGTTTATTTTCATAATAAACAAACTGTCCTCGGCGAACGTTAATTAATTTCATAATTTACCCTCCTGTTTAAAAAGTTTTCTTTTCTTTTGTTTTTCCGGCTGCTCGCTTTTCTGCTTCCTCTTCGCTTAATCCTTTTTGTAAGGATACCATCATAAATAACAAGATGAATACGAATGGGAAGGCCGCAACAATGGAGGCGGTTTGTAACGCATTTAATCCCCCAGACCATAATAACACAGCAGCAGCTGATGATTGAATTAATCCCCAAACTAATTTAATTTTCAGTGGTGGATTAAACATTCCGTTCGTCGTTTGCATTCCAATAACAAACGTTGCTGAGTCAGCAGATGTAATAAAGAATGTACTAATTAACACGATAGATAATACAGTAGCAATCGTCGCAAAAGGTAATTCACCTAATGTTGAGAATAACGCTATTTCTGTATAATCACCATGTTCCATTGCCTCCCATATACCTGCATCATTAAACATTTCGAAATAAATACCAGTACCACCAAATACAGCAAACCATAATGCACTAAAAATAGTCGGCACAGCGAGTACACCGATAATAAATTCACGAATTGTACGTCCACGTGATATACGAGCAATGAACGTTCCGACAAATGGTGACCAAGCAATCCACCAAGCCCAATAAAATACAGTCCATCCTTGAATCCAAGCATCTCCAGTTTCACTGAAAGGGGCTAAACGAAAACTAATTTGCGGTAATGTTTGAATGTATTTACCGATTGTCGTTGTAAATAAATCGAGTAAAAATGTTGTCGGTCCCATAAATAGGAAGAAAAACATTAATAAAATAGCGACAGCAATATTTGCATTACTTAGCCATTTAATACCCCGTCCAATTCCTGAAATAGCTGAAAGCATAAATAGAATAGTTACAGCAATAATAATAATCATTTGTGTGATAAAACTATCTGGAATATTTCCATTTAAGTAAGTAAGTCCACCATTAATTTGGATGGCACCTAATCCAAGTGAAGTAGCAACACCAAAAACGGTAGCAAAAACAGCAATTGTATCAATCGTTTTGCCAATCGGCCCTTTGACACGATCGCCAATTAATGGATAGAATGTGGCACTAATTGTACCAGGTGCGTCTTTTCTAAACTTGAAATAAGCTAATGATAATGCGATGAGGGCATATATTCCCCAAGGGTGAAATCCCCAATGGAAGAAGGAGAATTGTAAAGCTGCCTCAGCGGCTTCAGCTGTTTCGGGATCGCCATAAGGCGGGACAAAATAGTGAGAAACTGGTTCGGCTACTCCCCAAAAGACAAGTCCAATTCCCATACCAGCACTAAATAACATGGCAAACCAACTAAAACGACTATATTCAGGCTCTTCATCGTCTTTACCTAATTTAATATTACCATATTTAGAAAATGCTAAATAAATGACGAATAGTAAAATAATACTTGCAGAAATTAAATAGAACCAACCGAAATTAGTTTGTATGAAGCTTTGGGCAGCAGATGATACTGTTTCCAAATTATCAGGTGCAAAGGCGCCCCATAAAATAAAAATAATACAGAGTATAAATGAAGCTATAAATACAGCTGTTAATTTTCTCATAACACAATCCTTTCTTGAAGATATATTTTATTATGCTACATATGCATATGTATCGTTAGATTACCCTCTGATTGTCAAAACTAAACAAAAATCGCTAAAATTTTATAGAGGTTGCAGGAGGAGAGATTAGTTCAAAGTAGGATGAATGAAGGGGTTGACAGTGGAAGAAAATGAAAAAACGCCTAGAAGTTAAACCTAGACGTTTAAGAAAGTTTGGTTATTTATTTCGTTTCATAAAACTTATCATAAATTCACTTAAAGCTTTACATGTTTCGTAGGGAACTGCGTTATATGTTGATGCTCTGCATCCGCCGACTGAGCGGTGACCGTTCAAGCCAACAAAGCCAGCTTCTTTCGCCTCGTCTAAAAACTGTACTTCTAATGATTCGTCTTGTAAACGGAATGTAATGTTCATTAGAGAACGGCTTTCTTTTTCAGCATGTCCTACGTAAAATCCATCACTTTCATCAATGACATTATAAAGGAGCGCGGCTTTTTCTTCATTATTTTTAGCAACAGCTTCTAAGCCACCTTGTTCTTCAATCCATTTTAATACTTCACCTAACATATAAATACCGAAAGTAGGTGGTGTATTGTAAAGTGAATTTGCTTTTGCATGTGTTTTGTATTGAAACATTGTCGGGATATTTGTATTTCCCTTTTCTAATAAATCTTTTTTAATAATGACGACTGTAATCCCTGAAGGACCTAAGTTTTTTTGTGCACCTGCATAAATAATATCGAATTGTTCAATGTTAATAGGTTTAGACATAATATCACTCGACATATCTGCAATAAGTGGCACGTCATTTAATTCAGGAAACGTCTGCCACTGTGTTCCATAAATCGTATTATTTGTCGTAATATGAACATAAGCAGCATTTTTATCAATATCTGTTTGTGATACTGTAGGGATGTAGCGATACTGATCTGATTCAGAACTTGCAGTGATTCTTGTTTTACCAAATAAATTTGCTTCTTTAATTGCTTTTTCTGACCATGATCCTGTCATGACATAATTCGCTTCTGTATCTGGTGTTAAGAAGTTCATTGGGATTGTCGCAAACTGTGTACTTGCTCCACCTTGAAGAAACAGGATTTCATAGTTTTCTGGAATGTTATATAGTTTTGTTAAACGTTCGATTGCTGCATTATGTACTGCTTCATAGTCATTACTACGATGGCTTAGTTCCATAATAGACATGCCTGTTCCTTGGAAATCTGTTAATTCGCTTTGTGCATTTTCTAAAACAGATAATGGAATAGCAGCTGGTCCAGCATTAAAGTTATATGCTCTTTTTTTATTTGTCGTCAATGTATTCACTTCCTAAAGTATAGTATAAGTAAGATTATACATTGTTCTGAACCATTTGTTAATTTATACAGATGAATTTTTAGTGACATGTCTTTTCAGAAAGGCTTTTTCATGATTCAATAGAAGTAACATACTTTATAAAGGGGTAGTTAATATGTCAGTTCATCATCACAATCAACCGTATTTAACGATTCATGACTTTCATTCGCACAAACATTATGGTTGGGATAACTCTATTCAGCCAATTGCGGAAGTGGATTCAGGTCAAACGATAAGTTATCAGATTATCGAATCATCTGATGGGCAGTTTACGAAACAGTCAACAAAAGAAGATGTTGAAAATATTAACTTTAAAACAGTCAATCCAGTTGCAGGTCCTGTTTATGTAAAAGGAGCAAAACCTGGTGATACATTAGAAGTAGAGATTATTGATTTTAAACAGCTTGATTGGGGTTGGACGGCCATTATCCCAGGCTTCGGTTTATTAGCAGATGATTTTCCTGAAGCGGCTATTAAAACGTATGATTTAGCTAATCGCCATCGTGCAGAATTTCTTCATGGTATTGATTTATTTATAAAACCTTTTCCAGGAACAATTGGGGTCGCGTTAGAAGAACCGGGTAATCACGGAATTTTACCACCTCGTCATAATGGTGGAAATATGGATACTCGACATCTCGTTAGTGGAGCAAAACTTTATTTACCTGTCTTAGTGGAAGGCGCGTTGTTTTCAATTGGTGATACGCACGCAGCCCAAGGAGACGGAGAAGTGTGTGGTTCAGCAATTGAAGCGTCGATGGAGGCAACTGTGAAATTTACCTTGCATAAAGGGAAAACGATTCAAGAACCACGTTATGAAATATCTGGACCACCAACACCAGAAGCGGATAGCATGGGATATTTTGTTACGACAGGACATGGGCCCGATTTATTAAATGCCTCGCAAAGTGCGATACGCTACATGATTGAACATATTGTACAAACATACGGCATGACAGAACAAGAAGCTTATATGTTATGTAGTGTTGCTGTCGATTTACGTATTAGTCAAATCGTTAACCAGCCAAATTTAGTTGTGTCTGCCTTTTTACCGAAAGCAATTTTCACAAAATAATTTGGGCCCTTTATCAAATGGTTTTAATCGGAAAAATTAAGCTGTTTTCTTATTCATAAAATTTCTAAATGAATATATAATCTAATTTTGCTTTATGACCTACGTCCTCACCAAAGTACTGTACTGTTAGTGAATTTTTTCACTAACAGTATTTATTATAGAACGAATTATCCTATTATGAAATTGATTCACCATTTTAATAGGATTAATATTGGGGTGATTTTATGAAATTAATGCATCATAGTTGGAAAAATAAACAAAGAGATATCGATGTTACTCAATATGTCTATTATATAAACGCCTATCATTATAATTGGCATAAAGCCATTGAGCTAATTATTGTTCTTCGTGGGAATATTGAGGTAAGCATCGACAATCAGCACTATATTTTAGAAGAAGATGATGTTATTTTAATTAATCCGAATGTAGGACATGCTACTCTTGCCAAGACACCAGAATCAGTTGCTATGCTTATTCATCTGGATCCAATCTATTTTCAATCTTATTATCCTAACTATCGCTTATTACACTTTACTTGTATATCAAATTCCAAGACTAGAGATGATATGCGATTTAATAAACTAAGAAAACTTTCAGTCGACATGATGAAAGCAATAGATGCAAAGACACCACCAGAGAATATATACTTTGAAAGCTTATTGCATCAACTAGCGACAACACTTGTAATGTATTTTTCTCCGAAAGAAATGTCATCGACAGATATAGCCGGTCATAAAGAAAAAACCGAAGTTGTGAAGGAGATTATTGAATTTATTAATGAAAATTATAAACAGAGAATAACTTTAGATGATTTATCAAAAGTATCGGGATACCATAAAAGCTATATTTCGCAAATCGTAAAAGAACAGTTAGGTATCAATTACTACGATTATCTTACAAGGGTTAGATTAAGAGAAGCTACCTATGCACTAGCAAATTTTGATGATAAAATAGCCGACATTGCTCTAACACATGGTTTTTCCGAAGTAAAGGCATTTAATACAACTTTCAAAAAAAGTTTTGGTAAAACACCTTCAGAATATCGGGGGTATTTAACTACTGGAAAGGTATTGATTAATATGTTAAAGGAAAAAACATACTTAACAGAAAAGGAATATAACGAGATTCTGAAGCAAAAACAGAAAGATAATTTACCAAACTATGATAGCCCGGAAGTTATTGAAAAAGAAACATTAGTAAATCAAAACTCTCAATATATAAAAGAAATAGAAAAAGCTCTACATGACACTCTTTTAAAAATTAAAAAAATTCAATAAAAATAATTTTCTTAAATATTGACTAAGGTATTTTTTAAGAATGAAAAAATAATATATGTATTAAGGGCTCCCTCTATATGAATGTTTATCAACTTTAATATAGGGGGTATTTTTATGATTTTATCTTTACTCCCTAACTTAAAAAACGGAATTGACATAAGATATTCCTAACTACTGCTAAATTATCGGATAGTAAAAGCGTTTACATTCATTTATCTTATTTACAAGAACTACTAATCAGCGAGATACTTCCATAGGAATAATTATTTAAAGGGGGAATATTCATTGTGAGTCCTGAAACTATTACACTAGTATTTTTAATTTTCGCTATTATTATGTTTGCCTGGGAGAAAATACCGCTTTCTATCACCGCAATGATCGTGGCTGTAGGACTTACATTAACAGGGGTTTTAAAACCCGAGGAAGCTTTTGCAGGTTTTGTTGATGGTAATGTTCTTTTATTCATGGCGATGTTTATTATAGGAGCTGCCTTTTTCGATACTGGGATGGCCCAAAGAGTTGGAGTGATAGTCACAAAATTTGCAAAAACAGAGAGACAGCTCATCGTTACTGTGATGGTTGTTACGGGAACTATGTCTGGCTTCCTTTCTAATACAGGAACAGCCGCCGTGCTTATTCCTGTTTTAATAGGTATAGCCGCTAAGTCCGGATTTGCACGATCTAAATTACTGCTACCACTAGTGATGGCGGCAGCACTAGGTGGTAATCTTAGTTTAATTGGTGCACCAGGTAATATGATTGCCCAATCAGCACTGCAAGATATCGGTTTAGAATTTGGATTTTTTGAATATGCAAAAATTGGGCTCCCAATGCTCATTATCGGTATTCTGTATTTCGTTTTAATTGGTTATAAGTTTTTACCTAATCGAGAGGACGATCCATTAGATAAAAACTCTGTGTATAGTAAACAAGTTGACTATTCAAATGTATCGAAATGGAGACAGCGGATTGCTTTAATTGTTCTAATTATTACAATAATCGCTATGGTTTTTGAAAAACAAATTGGGGTTAAATTATATGTTTCTGCATGGTTCGGAGCATTAATCTTAGTAGCGACAAATGTGATTTCTGAAAGAGAGGCACTTAGATCTATTGATATGAATACGATTTTACTTTTTGTAGGATCACTTGCTTTAGCAAGGTCGATGGAGGTTTCTGGTGCAGGAAAAGTAATTGCAGATACAATCCTTGCAGTTTTAGGCAATAATCCATCCCCAATTATGCTGTTAATAGTAATATTAGTTATTTCTGCAGTGATGACAAACTTCATGTCGAACACTGCTACAACAGCATTATTAGTGCCAATTGGGTTATCGATTTCTAGTGCATTAGGGACGGATCCAAAAGCCGTTTTAATGGCCACTGTTATCGGAGGATCTTTTGCATTTGCTACACCGATAGCAATGCCAGCAAACACAATGGTATATGGTATTGGAGGTTTTACATTTAACGATTTTGTTAAAGCTGGGGCTCCATTGGTAATCCTTTCCATAATTGTAAGTGCTATTTTATTACCAATTTTATTTCCGTTCTATCCATAAAGATAGACGGTATCTATTCATTATCTTCAATAAATTTTTAAAAGGAGAGTTTTATATGTCTAAAGTTCAAAATGTAGAAAAGATGACAAACTTAATGTCAAAATTCATTTCTCTTGTAAGTTATAAACTGCCAAAGGATGTGGAAAAAAGATTGAAAGAGCTAAGTGAAGAAGAAACAAATCCTTTAGCAAAAGTAATTTATGAAACAATGGAGAGTAATCAAGAATTGGCATATGACTTAAAAAGACCATCATGTCAAGATACAGGAGTGCTTCAGTTCATGATAAAATGTGGAGAGGACTTTCCACTAATAGGACAGCTCGAAAAAATTTTAAGAAATAGCGTATATAAATCGACACAAGAAACACCTTTACGTCATAATTCGGTTGAAACTTTTGATGAATATAATACAGGGAAAAACATTGGAAATGGCACTCCTAGTATTTTTTGGGAAATTGAAGAAAATAGTGATGAAGTAGAAATATACACATATATGGCTGGAGGTGGATGTACATTGCCAGGAATGGCAACCGTCCTAATGCCTGGTGAAGGATATGAAGGAGTCGTAAAATTTGTACTAGACAGAATGACAACTTATGGACTAAATGCTTGTCCACCACTTCTTGTAGGTGTAGGTGTAGGTACATCGGTTGAAACAGCAGCAATGAACTCAAAAAAAGCTTTAATGCGTCCTGTTGATAGTGTGAATGAAAATGAAAATGCTGCAAAATTAGAAGTGTTACTTGAAGATGGTATAAATGAAATTGGTCTTGGACCTCAAGGTTTGAAAGGCTCCAAATCATTAATGGGAGTCAATGTTGTGAATACAGCAAGACACCCATCGACAATTGGTGTAGCAATCAATACAGGTTGCTGGTCACATAGGAGAGGGAAAATAACTTTCGATCGGAATTTAAACTTTGAAATTGGTACACATGTGGGGGTGGCTCTATGAAGAAAAAAGTATTAACAACACCAATTAAAAACGAAGATCTCCAAGATATTAAAACAGGTGAAATTATTTATTTGTCCGGAACATTAGTCACTTGCCGGGATGTTGCACATCGTAGGTTAATTGAAGAAAACATTCCATTACCTGTCGATTTGCAAGGAATGGCAATTTTTCATGCAGGACCAATCGTAAAAGATCACGGAAATGAAGATTATGAGATCATTTCTATTGGACCGACAACAAGTATGAGAATGGAAAAATTTGAAAAGGAATTTATTGAAAAAACTGGAGTTAAACTCATAATTGGTAAAGGTGGAATGGGGGAAAATACGGAAGAAGGGTGTCGGGAACATAAAGCAATGCATGTAGTATTTCCAGCTGGTAATGCTGTTTTAGCTGCCACAAAAGTAGAGCGAATTAAAGAGGTGCATTGGAAAGATCTTGGTATGCCTGAATCCCTTTGGGTATGTGAGGTAAAAGAATTTGGCCCGCTAATTGTTTCGATTGATGCAGAAGGTAATAATGTGTTCGAGGAAAATAAGGTAGAATTCAATAAAAGAAAAGAAGAGCAATTCGAACGAATTAGTAAACAAGTACGGTTTATAAAATAACTTAAGGGAGACTCATGTATTGATAGAGCAAGTACTGACCAGAACGCAAAAAATCGTGCGATATGAAGACCTTCACGGAAAAATCCACTACGGTACTGTTGAAAATGATGTCATTTCACAACTATCTAATAGTTTTCTTAATCTGTTAAATAACGAATTACAATATGACGATGTACAAGTACGCTATAATGATGTAAAAATTTTAACACCTATATTACCATCAAAAATTATTAACTTTGGATGGACCTATGCGGAACACGCAAGAGAAACCGGAGGAACTGCTAATCTCAAAGAACCATTTCTTTTTTTAAAACCAAGTTCATCCATTATACCTGATAAGGGTGAGATTATTCTCCCACCAAAAAGATTAACGAATCAAGTAGAGATGGAGGGAGAGGTAGCCCTTATTATTGGCAAGCGTGGAAGAAATATTTCGAAGGAAAATGCAATGACTCATATTTTTGGCTGTACTATTTTTAATGATGTTACTGCTAGAGATCTCACAAAAACGGATCCGCAATTTACACGTGGAAAAGGTTTCGATACATTTGGACCTCTAGGGCCTTGTATTGTTACAGGGATTGACCCAACAAATTTACAAATCATAACGACATTAAATGGAAAAGTCGTGCAAGATGGGAATACGAATCAAATGTCCCTTTCAATCCCTTACCTGATTAGTTGGATTTCACAAATAATGACATTAGAACCTGGCGATGTTCTAGCTACTGGGTCACCTTCTGGCAGTTGTCCAATGGAATCCGGAGATGTTATTGTCGTTGAAGTCGAAAAGATAGGTAAGTTGAGCAATGTTGTAAAATAACTCTTCATTATATATATTATTTTGTTAAAATTTCTTTATTGTTTTTTGCCCAATGAATGAATTTCAGAAATCTTAGTATATGTCTACCAACGGTTTTGAGAGTTTCTTAAAAGAGCAATTATGAAATTGATTTACACATGAAATAATTGTTTAATCATCGACTTTTTCGTGTATATAATAATTAAAGGAGAGTTGATGTATGGTTTATGAACATAAACAAGATTGGCCTGAAAAATATGATATTAATAAATTGGTCACAATAGAAGAAAGCATTAACAAAATAACATCAGGTGAAAAAGTATCGGAAAGAAGAAATGATCGTTATGCAGATGAAGGTGATGAAGTTATACTAGCTGGTCATTTATTCATAGTTGAAAAAGTTTTCCCACAGTTTTTAAAAAATATGACCGAACAAGATGCGAAAGATGAAGGATATGCTAGTCTCGCTGAATATAAAGAAGCGTTAACGAGTATTCATAAAGCAGCTGTCTGGGATCCAGATCAACTCATCTGGGCACATTACTTAAAAGAAAAATAATGAAGAAACGTATGAATTCAAAAAAGCGGATGAATTCATACGTTTTTTGTTAGTGAAAATGTAAAATGTATGCTTGAAAATGTGACGATTATCACAGTAAGCAAAACTATGATTCGATATGATAGGAATAATAAAGCATATAGGAGGTAAAACAATGCATACATTTACAGAAAAACATACTCCGGCATATATTGTTAAAGTTTTCCCTAAAGCGAGTGATTTGTTTAAAGTTCATGGCATCAACTTTTGTTGTAAAGGGGATATCGTTTTAAAAGATACGTTTGCAGAAAAGTCACTTACAGGTGAAGAGGTTTTAGAACAATTAAATACGTCATTTAAATCCTGGAAAGAAAAAGGCAATACCGCAACTAATTGGGAAGCGATGTCAGTTGCAGAATTAGTTGAATATATAAAAGTACATTATCATACTTTTTTACAAGAAGAATTATCTGCTTTAGGAGAATTTGTTACGAGAATATATCGTGTTCATGGACATGACTCGCCTCATTTAGAACAATTATATACGTTATATAATGAGTTTGTAATGGAAGCGGAAATACATTTAATGCAAGAAGTCACAGAATTTATACCACTTATCCAACTACAAGAAGGAACGAATGGTGAGACCGTGCAAAAAGAAGTGCACAAATTAAAAGAGCGTAATGTTGAGATGAATGAATTATTAAAAAAGATGCGTAAAGTAACAAATAATTTTGTCCCGCCACTTCATGCATGTGGTTCATATCGTATTACGTATGCAAGATTAAATGACTTAGAAACTAAAATGATGGATTACATGCATGTGGAAAACAATATATTATTTAAAAAGTTAACAACTTGAATCAATTTCATACTATGATAATTTAATTGAAAACACGAACCTACCATGAAACATAAAGTTCGTATTTGATATACTAAACTGAATTTCGACATTGATTCACTTAATATACAATTAGAATAATTGGAAACAGAGTACATCATCTTTATAGATTTTGTACTCTGTTTTTTTAATGCAGAAACATTTAGAAGAATTACTACTACAAGTAATCACTTCGTAATCTGAGCGATAAACATGGCAGCATCTTGGTTCATAAAGATAGGACTACCTTGATAAAATGTGTTTATTCTCGTAGATGTAAATCCTGTCTCATATAGTATTCTCTTTAGCGCTTTATGTGAAAAGCCATGATGAACCTTTGGAAGATTTACTTTATAAAATCAATAATGATTAATTCACCACCGTTATTTATAACGTTAAATAACTTTTGTAGTATTTCTATAGTGCAATCAGAACAAATAATATTAGCATTCGTAAGCTACATGCGACCGGAACGAAATATAGCGAAAAGCATAAATAAAAACATAACAAACGCAACAATACTACCAAGTTCGATAACAGGTAATTTAAACAAGACATTAGCATCACCTGTAATTGATGCTCCAACAATAAGCCCAACCATTAAAATACTGAAGGAAAGTAAAATAATACTAAATGATAAACGATTGCTTATTCGATCAAGTCTTTGTAGGAAATTATCTCCATCTTCTACATTAATTTTAAATTTTAAGTGCCCTTTATTAATCGTTTCGGTTGTTTTGTGAATGTCCTCTGGTAATTGTCTTAATGTATCAATATCATCTATGGCTGCTTCTAATGCCTGTTTTAATAATGTTCGTGGATGATAACGTTCTTGTAATATTTTTATCCCGAAAGGTTCGATTGCTTTCATGATGCTAAACGTTGGATCTAATAATTCGATAATTTCTTCTGCTGTTAAAATAGCTTTTGCTAAAATCGTAATATCAGTAGGAACTTTAACTTTGTGACGATAAGCAATTGCGAAAATATCGATAAGTAATTGTCCTAAACTAATTGATGTAATCGAGGCATGATAATATTTTTCTAATAAAATATCTAAATCACGCTCAAGGGCAGTTGTTTTTTCAACTTGTTCAAGTAAATCCATATCATTAAAAGTTCGAATCATCGCTTCAGCACTATTATCTTGTACTGCAAGAAGTAAAGAAGCGAAATGATATTTCATCTGTTTAGATAAACGTCCAGTTAAGCCAAAATCTAAATAAGAAACCGTGTTGTTCGGTAAAATATAAATGTTACCGGGATGAGGATCACCGTGGAAAAAGCCATAATCTAATACTTGAGTAAATAGTGAATTGGCAATTCGTTCAGCAATAAGGGGACAGTTATACCCTTTCGCTCGCAATTTTTCAATATGATTTACTTTAATTCCTTCAACCATTTCCATCGTCAGCACTTTATTTGCAGTATAATCCCAATATATTTTTGGAATATGAATCGTTGTATCTTCTGCAAATTGCTCTTTGATTCGTTCCGCATTACGACCTTCTTTTAAATAATCTAATTCTTGTTGTAATGAAATTGAGAAATCCTCTATCACGTCTACAATCTGATATGTGTTACCCCATTTTGTTCTTTTTTCAATAAGTCTCGCAATATGAAATAAAATATCTAAATCTGTCTCTATCGTTTCTTGAATAAATGGTCGTTGGATTTTAATCGCGACCTTTTCTCCGCTTGATAGTTCAGCAGTATGAACTTGACCAATTGAAGCGGTTGCTAATGGTATTTCATTAAAATGCGCGAATAAGTCATGAGGAGTTTTTCCAAACGTCTCATTGAAAATTTGTTCGATATCACTATATGCCACTCGTTCTACATCATCTTGTAACTTCTCTAGTTCTTTAGCGATTTCTTCTGGAACGATATCTCTTCTCGTACTCGCTATTTGTCCAAGCTTTATAAAGGTTGGTCCTAGTTCTTGCAAAGATTTACGTAATTTATCACCGAGGTGAATGAGATTTTGATCAAATTCACTTGGGGTATCATCTACTAAAATTTGTTTGTTTTTCGTTAAACCAATTCGATAAACGAAGTGACTTAAACCATTTTTAATAAATGTGTTAATAATTTCTTGATAACGTTTGGAATGCCGAATGGTCGTCTGAATCATTATTAATTTCCCTCCAATAAATCAAATGTGAGGATGCCGTTTATTTATTTAGTATAAAACAAGTGTAGTCATGAATCTAATAAATCATGATAAAAAAATCGACTATCCTTCTAAAAAGGAAAGTCGATTGTATTTCTTAAGAACTTTTATGCAATAAAGCGTCGTCGACTTTTTCATATTTGAAGTAAGTGACGAGTAGGATAGACCCTGTAATTAATAGGAGGGCACTCGTTACAAAAAACACAGATGAAATACCGTAAAATCCTGCTAACACACCACCGAGTGCTGGTCCAACCATGTTTCCTAAAAAGCGTAAACTAGTATTGTATCCAATAACTTCTCCTTGCATCGATACAGGTGCTTCTTGACGAAGAAACGCCATTCGGACTGGATCGATACCGCCAATCGCAATCCCAAGTAAAAACCTGAAAATTAACAATTGCCATAGACTGACGACAAATGCGATTGGGAAATAGACGAGTCCACCCATAAATAATAAAATGATTAATACTTTAATGTAACCTACTTTGTCACCAATAACTCCCCAACGGCGCGCAAATAATAAGTTACCTAATCCTGTTACTGAAAAAGCTAACCCCGAGAATAGTGCAATATTCGTAATCCCGTTAAGTTCAGCAACATATAACGATAAAATTGGTTGGATACTAAAATGAGCAATTTGTACAAGAGCTGATGTTAACATCACAATAAGTAACACAGGGCTTCGTACAATATGAAGAACAACTTCTTTTGGAGTATAGGAAGTCTTTTCGTTTTCGTTCGTTATTTTCATTTGCATTTCTTTAATCCCGAACATAACTAAAAGCGCAGAAAGGAAGATTGTAAATGATACTGTTTTAAATGCAGCGCTATAACCAAACATATCGGCCATGAACCCACCTATTAGAGGTCCCATTAATGTACCTGTTACACTACCTGTTTGTAATGTACCTAATACGCGCCCTGCATCTTCCTTTTTTGTTTGCGTTGAGATGAGCGCTTGTGACATCGGAATAAATCCGGTAAAGATACCCATAATAAAACGCAATAAAAAAAGGTGCCAAACAGAAGTGGCAAAACCCATAAGAAATACTGATACAGCAAGACCTGTAGCAGACATCATTAAAATTTTCTTACGGCCGTATTTATCCCCAATTCGTCCCCAAATAGGTGAGAAGATAAATGCAGTAATAAACGTTACGGCGAAAATCCACCCAGACCAAGATTGCACATAAGAATCTGAGAAATTTCCAAATGAATCAATGTAGAGGGAGATAAATGGTAAAACCATTGTCATACTACCTGCTACGAAAAAATTCGCAAACCACATAATGCTAACATTACGTTTAACGAGCGATTTTTGATAACTAATATATAACACTTCTTTCTGTAGTATTCACTATATAATAGTATAGAGCTTTCACTGACTGATTAAAAGTTATCTGCTCATGAAAAGATAGGTGTGTCAAGGGTTGAGAAGGAATCAGGCATGATAGCGTATTCAAAAAGAAGTGAGGAAGGAGAGTGGGCGTTGCTCTCCCGCTCTGGATTTTGCTCTCCTGCTGTGGGACTTGCTCTCCCGCCTTGGAATTTGCTCTCCCGCTTCGGAATTTACTCTCCTGCTTTGGAACTTGCTCTCCCGCTTTGGAATTTGCTCTCCCGCTGTGGATTTTGCTCTCCTGCTGTGGGACTTGCTCTCCCGCCTTGGAATTTGCTCTCCCGCTTCGGAATTTGCTCTCCTGCTTTGGAACTTGCTCTCCCGCCTTGGAATTTGCTCTCCCGCTTTGGAATTTGCTCTCCCGCTGTGGATTTTGCTCTCCCGCTGTGGGACTTGCTCTCCCGCTGTGGATTTTGCTCTCCTGCTGTGGGACTTGCTCTCCCGCCTTGGAATTTGCTCTCCCGCTTTGGAATTTGCTCTCCCGCTGTGGATTTTGCTCTCCCGCTGTGGGACTTGCTCTCCCAATTTATCTGTAAAATGCTGCGTTCATGCCGGCGAGTCGTCCAGTTACTAGGGCGGCGGTTATGTTATATCCACCAGTGTAGCCGTGTATGTCTAAGATTTCCCCACAGAAAAAGAGTCGCTCATTCATTTTAGATTCCATTGTATTTGGGATGATTTCATTTGTTTTTATCCCGCCACCTGTGACGAAAGCTTTTTCGATAGAAAGTGAGCCGTCAACTTCGAAAGTAAATTGTTTTATTTGTTCGACGAGTGTATGAATTGAATCTTTTGCTAAATTACTAATTTGTAAATCTTCATCGATACTATGTTGAGCTAATAAAAACATTAAAAATCGCTCTGGTACATCGACAAGTTCTTTTACCATTGTTTTAACTGACCTTTTTGGATGTGTTTCTGTATAAGCGATTAATTCACGGTATAATGCGTCGCGATGAACAGAAGGGAGCAGATCGAGTTCCATCGTGACACTTTTTCTTTTTCGTAATTCTTTCACGACAAATTGCGAACATCTTAAGACAGCAGGACCAGAGATACCAAAGTGTGTAAAAATCATATCCATTTCGTGGGTGACGATTTTTTTGTTACGTTTATTTAATACAGAAAGGGCGACATCACGTAAAGATACGCCTTGGAGTTGTTTTTGTTTGATAAACGTTTCTTGAGAAGTGAGGGCAACTTCAGTTGGATATAGTTCAGTAATCGTATGCCCAGCTTTTTCTGCCCACGGATAACCATCTCCAGTAGATCCTGTATGTGGAACCGATGTACCTCCGACAGCAACGACGATACTTTTTGCCGGAAATGTATGTCCGTTTTCTGTATAAATCGTATGCGTTTCTGCATCGTAATCAATCGCTTGGACAGGGGAGCCTAACTTAATTTCGACATTATTTTGTTGTAAATTACTAACTAATGTATCGACAACGGACTTAGCGGAATTTGATACTGGAAACATGCGCCCATGATCTTCTTCTTTTAGAGCGATGCCTAGATTTTCAAAGTAGGCGATAATGTCTTCGTTATCAAATACAGAAAAAGCACTGTAAAGGAATTTTCCGTTTCCAGGGATATTGCGAATAATTTCATCTTGTGGTAAACGGTTGGTGACATTACAGCGTCCGCCACCAGAAATCATTAATTTACTACCTAGTTTATTACCTTTTTCAATTAAAAGAGTAGATGCACCAAATTCGGCAGCGGAAATAGCTGCCATTAAACCTGAAGTACCTCCACCAATTACAATTACGTCATATGTCATGATTGTTATCCTTTCTATTTTCAAGAGTCATTCATTATTGTTTGTATATTGTACTATAAAAAATGAAGCAATTTTATCATAGAGAATTTTTGTTAAAAATACGAATGATAAGTTATCGTTTTATTTAAATGTATGAGTTGCTTTATCTAACTAAGTTTACTCGAATGGAAGCCGCATGACTCTTGCGGGAAAAGCATGAGTCCGAAAATCCTTGAGGCCATGCCCGCTAAAAAGCAGGCGGCTGGCATGAAAGTAAACGGATTTACCTTCAAACGTAAAGTTCGTGTTTAAATTACTAAATATAATTATAAAATTGATTCACATACATAAAAAATCCTGGAATAAAAATTACTCCAGGATAAAAATGTTATTCATAACTAGCTTCTAATTGATCGACAAGGGAACCAACATAAGCTACTGCTGTACGAATGGCATCTGGTTTAGACATGTCTACTCCAGCCATTTTACTTAGTTCTAATGGCGACTTGGAACCTCCTGCTTTCAAGACATCGATCCACTGGTTTACTGCTTGTTCACCATTTGTTTTTATATTATCGGCAACAGCTGTTGCAATGGTTAATCCAGCTGAATAAGTGTACGGATATAAGCCCATATAATAATGTGGTTGGCGCATCCATGTTAATCCAGCACCATCATCGATGATAGCTGCATCTCCCCAGAAATTCTCGATGACAGATTTTTTCACAGCACATAACACATCTGCTGTGAGTGGTTCACCATTTTCAGCTTTTTCATACACTTGGCGTTGGAACTCACCTTCTAATAAATGTGTGACAAAGTTATGGTAATACGTATCAAGTAATTGGTTAATGACCCAACGTTTTAAACGGGGATCATCTGTCTTTTGAATTAAATGTTCACCAAGTATCAATTCATTTAATGTCGAAGGTGCTTCTACAAAATAAGTTGAAGTGCGTGTATTGACGAGTCGTTGGTTTTCACCGGCTAAATAAAAATGTCCAGCGTGACCAAGTTCATGGACTAGTGTAAATGCTCCTGGCATCATATTCGTCCATGACGTTAAAATATATGGATGTACGCCATATGGTGTCGTACAAAAGGCACCAGATTGTTTACCGACATTATCTGCATAATCAATCCAACGTTCTGAAAAGGCTTTTTCCATTATTGCTTCGTATTCCGGACCTAGTTTTTCCAATGCTTCTAAAATAAGTTCCTTTGCTTCATCATATGTTGTCTCTGGTGCATACGAAGGATCTAATGGCGCTTTTAAATCACAAAATTTTAGTTCTTCTAATTGATAGTCTTGTTGTTTTATTTTCGCTAAGCGACGCATATGTGGCGCTAATTCTTCTTGAATAATATTTAATTGATTTTCATACATCTCACGTGTTATATCATGAGGTTGTAGTAACATATCAATAACGGAGTCGTAGCCACGCAATCTTGCCATCGTTACTTCTTTCGTCACCTCTGTTGCATAAATAGCTGCATACGTATTTTTATATTGATCTAATGTTTGAATAAATGATTCATAGGCACCTCTACGCACGACTGTATCTGCTGTAAGTTCGTATTTATTTTCATACAAAACTTCTGACATCGGCCACGTATTGCCTAATGTGTCAACAACAGAACGAAATGTCATATCAGATGCTTTACTTCGTTCATAAATCATGTACGGCGCTTCAAGTGTTTCACCTAAAGCCGCAATCGTTTCTTCCACTTTTGCATCAAGCATATAAGGTTTTTGCTTTCTAATATCGTCGAACATTTTTTTGTACACGTGTAATTCAGGTTCAGCTTGTAAAAACTGTTCCAACGTATTAGCAGGTAGGTCGATTATTTCTAAGTTTAAAAAAGCAATCTGTGATTGGATAGTTGCTAGAGTTGCTTGTAATCTCGCTACTTTACTTTGATGTTCTGGATTTGTGCCATCTGTACTAATTTGTAATGTTGCATATGTTCCTACTTTAATTATGTCTGTTTGGAATTGTTCAAATGCTTGTACTGCTTGTAGTAATGTCTCGGCACTTGTATGTAACGTGCCTTTGCATTGTACGATTTCTTCTACATTCGTTAAAAGAGCGGATAACGCATTCTCCCATGCCGCTTCGGTTGGAAAAAGATCAGTTACATTCCACGTTTCTTCTGTCGGTACTTCTTGACGTGTGACGCGCATTGTTGATTCAGTCATGAAAATTCCCCTCTCAAATAAAAACTATCACCTATTTATATTGTAATGGATTTAAGTAAAAAAGAATACCGTTATTAGTTCGCTGTGTGAATTATGTAGGTATATGCCTAAACATGTTGTGACACATTCGCCTTTCCGTTTACATATTGTATAGTGATTTCAAATAAAGGGGAGTGTGACGTATGTGATTACCTTAGCTCATTGGTTATATTTAGGCGGAACGTTACTCATCATTTTAACAATGTTATTTAGAAAAAATGTCGTCGTACCTGCTATTGTCTCGACATTTGTCGTATGTTTTGTCTATTCGTCATCTGTCGGTGTGGCATTGCAATCCACTTTTAGAGCAAGTTTAGTGGCAGCAAGTTCACTTTTTGATATATTTTTAATTATTGCTGTGATGACAGCGTTATTAAGATCGTTAAAAGATTTAGGTGCAGATGAGAAAATGATTCAACCATTTCAACGAGTGATGCGGAATGGTCATATATCATTTTTCATATTAGTTATTGTTACGTATGCTATATCAATGTTTTTTTGGCCCACACCAGCAGTTCCATTAGTTGGAGCAATTTTAATCCCTGTTGCGATTCGAGCAGGACTTCCACCAATTGGCGCAGGTATTGCGATATCGTTAGCAGGGCAAGGAATGGCATTGTCGTCAGATTACATCATACAAATTGCACCAACATTAAGTGCAGCACCAGGAGATTTATCCGTGCATCTAATAGCAGATCGAGCTTTACTTTTATCTATTGTTACAGGTGTTATCGCAATTGGTTTAGCTTATATTTGGTTACGAAAACAAATTAAAAAACCTTCTGAAACTCATTTAAGGAAATGGGAAAATATGGAGGGTGAAGTGGAACAGGATATATCATCGGAAAGAGAGTTTTCGGTGAAAGAGAAGAAGCAGGCAAAGTTATTTGCCTTTATTGTCCCAATTGTATTTGCGACGATTGTAGGTTACATGATTTATGCAAAAGTAACGTCAAGTGTAGAAATAGAAGGAGGGGATGGTGCAGCAATTGTCGGTGGTGGAGCCTTACTATTATTATTGTTTGCAACATTTACTCATCATCCAAAGCAAGCTTTAGAAAAAGTTAGTAACCATATTATAGAAGGATTACTCTTTGCTTTTAAAGCGATGGGGATTGTGTTACCGATAGCTGGTTTTTTCTTTTTAGGAAATGATGAAACAGCTGCACAAATTTTAGGAATGTCTGAAGATGCTCCAGCTTTTTTATTTGAATTAATTGTTGCAGGAGAAAGTTTTATACCTCAATATCCGATTTTCGCAGCATTTGGTATTTTGTTAATCGGGATGATTTCAGGTTTGGATGGTTCAGGATTTTCAGGATTACCTTTAACAGGAGCCTTAGCTAGTCCGCTCGGTACAACGATGGGAATTGAACCTGAAACATTAGCTGCAATTGGTCAGATGGGAGCGATTTGGGTAGGTGGCGGTACATTAATTGCTTGGTCTTCCTTAGTTGCTGTAGCTGGCTTTGCAAAAGTGCCTGTTATGGACCTTGTGCGAAAAAGTTTTCTCCCCGTTGTGATAGGGTTAACTGCTGCGACAGTATTTGCTTTATTATTTTTGTAAGTGTGCAAATATAAAGATGTGATTCTTTTTCTGGAAAAACTCTTACGCTTGATTCTCAAGGAATTACTAACATCATTTACGTGCAAGAATATTCTTATGTGTGATATACAAGTGTATTCAAGCTTCATTCACGTGTAAGAATAGTCTTACACGTTACATTTAAAGATATTCAAGGCTCATTTATGTATAAGAATGAAAGAAAGTTATTTTACTGATTTTTAAAAGATATTTGCTAAGGTAGGATGCTCCACTGGTTCAAGTATTCGTTTTTTCTCTTGCTTTGACCCGGTGGGCTTCTCCACTGGTTCAAGTATTCATTTTTTCTCTTGCTTTGACCCGGTGGGCTTCTCCACTGGTTCAAGTATTCATTTTTTTCTCTTGTTTTGACCCGGTGGGCTTCTCCACTGGTTCAAGTATTCATTTTTCTCTTCCTTTGACCCGGTGGGCTGTTCCACTGGTTCAAGTATTCATTTTTTCCTCTTGCTTTGATCCAGTGGTCTGCTCTACTGGTTCAAGTATTCGTTTTATTCTCTTCCTTTGACCCAGTGGAACGTTCTACTAGCTCAAGCTACAATTTTTTCCTCTTGTTTCACTCGAATACGTCTACTGTCGAATCTAGTTTCCGCTTTTTATCGGATTTTCATCTCTCTATTTTAATTAATAACATCTAGACTTTCGTAATGGAAGTCTTTTTTGTATATAATGGGTTAGGGAGGTGGGGAAAATCGATTTATTAGAGACAATTAAAAACAGACGATCGATTCATCAATTTAAAGAACAAGCAGTAGCAAATGAATTATTAACCGAAATATTTACATATGCATCATGGGCCCCGACACATTATATGAAAGAACCGTGGCGCGTGAAAATGTATCAAGAAGAGGGAAAACATATTATTATTGATGCGACAATTAAAAGTTACCAACGATTAGGTGTGATGAAATCAGATGATTCCCCAAAAACTTTGAAGTCAATCCAGTCGATTAAAGATTTTTTATTTAAAATTCCACATCATGCGTTAATTTATTTTGAAAAGGAAGCGGATCCTGTTCGGTATGAAGAAGAGTATGCGGCAGTTTGTGCGTTTATCCAAAATGCGCAACTTTCAGCATGGGCTTATAATGTAGGAATGTTATGGACGATTACGCCTTATATGCACGATCCTTTATTTGCCGAAGCTGTCGGATTAGATCCAGAAAAAGAAAAAATTGCCGCAGTTATGCAAATGGGCTATGCAGAAAAAATTCCGACATCAAAGGGTAGGACACCTATAAAAGAAAAGCTTGAATTTATTACAACGAATGAAAATTAAATGAATGATGTACGTCATTTCGTGTGACTATTAAATATGAATTTGATTAAATAGATACATATTAAGAAAAGTTTGGGAGATGTCTTATGTTTCGTATAAAAGCAGTCCAAATGCCTTCGATTATGGAGGCGGTTTTTGTGACGGCGATGATTATATTCATCGTTAATATTAGTATTTTACAATTTGGTACCGCACCTCATATTCCGTTAATTATCTCGGTTTTATTTTTAATATTATATGGATTAATTAAAAAGGTTCCCTATAAAGCATTAGAAAAAGGAATTACGGATGGGGCAATTGTCGGTATTTCAGCTACGTTTTTATTTTTCTTTATCGGGATGCTTATTGCTTCTTGGATGATGGCGGGAACGATTCCGACCTTAATTTATGTAGGTTTTGAAATTGTGACACCAAAGTTCTTTTTAGCGATTATATTTGTTGTCTGTGCGATCGTCGGTATTAGTGTTGGAAGTTCCCTTACAACTGTAGGAACAATTGGCGTAGCGTTTATCGGTATAGCTAGTGCAATTGATATTTCGTTAGCGATGACAGCAGGAGCGATTGTGTCGGGAGCATTTTTTGGTGATAAAATGTCACCACTTTCAGATACGACGAATATGGCATCCTCCATTTTACAAGTTGATTTATTCGATCATATTAAAAATATGACATGGACAACTGTGCCAGCTTTTATTATTACGTTAATTTTATTCGCCATATTATCTCCAGATATTTCAGCGGTTGATGTGACGAATATGGAAGTATTTCAACAAGGATTATTAGAGACTGGGCTTGTCCATTGGTACGCTTCGGTGGTTCCGATTGCTGTACTCGTCATCTTTTCAATCATGAAAGCTCCTGCTTTATTAGGATTAGCGGCAGGGACTGTGAGTGCGATTATCGTTTCGTTTTTCCATACGACACAACCTTTAGCAAAAATTCTTAACACATTATTCGGTGGTTTTACTTCAGAAACAGGAGTAGAGGAAATTGATGAGTTGTTAACGCGTGGCGGAATGGAAAGTATGTTTTTCACAATTGGTATCGTCTTATTAGCACTTAGTTTAGGTGGCTTATTGTTTACACTAGGGATTGTGCCAAAATTGTTATCAGCGATTGAAGCGTCGTTAAAGAAAGTCCGTTCGGTTATTGTTGCTTCAGCTTTTACGGCGATTGGAATTAACGTATTAATTGGAGAACAATATTTATCGATTCTTTTAACAGGAGAGACATATCAAGCGCAATATAAAAAAGTCGGTCTTGATGCGATTAATTTAGCACGGGTGTCTGAAGATGCAGGAACCGTTGTGAACCCGCTCGTACCTTGGAGTGTCTGTGGTGTATTTATTGCAAATGTATTAGATGTTCCAACAGTAGCTTATTTACCGTTTGCCTTTTTCTGTATATTAAGTCCAATTTTAACGATTTTATTTGGATTAACAGGAAAAACATTAACGTATATTGAGCCTGAGCAACAGTGAAGAAAAACTTTTTTTCGTTTAATAACTAAGAAAAAACAGGAAAAAATGTGCTTAACAGAAGTTCTTGAAATGCACAGACACACAGTCTAAGTTGTGAATAGAGTACTAAATTATAGAGGATTTGGTACTCTATTTTTGTACTTTATATAACGAATCTATCAAAACTTATGTGCTATAATAAATATAGTGTAATAAGGTTTGTATGGGTGGTAGGCTCATCACTTTTCTTTATTTTAAAGAAAAGGAGGTGATGCCTAATGACAGTGTTTGAATCAATGATGATCATGCTTATATTTGGTGTGTTAATCGTTGCAATATTGTCAGAAAAAAAGAAATAACCATCCTAATGCCTAGCAAGCGTTAAAGGATGGTTATTTTATCTTCCAAACGTGAGCCGCCCCCTTTAAGGGCTATTACACGCACTAGATCGTTCATGTTCTCAGCATGAGCGATCTTTTATTATTATATTGACTTCTATTTATAGTATACCCTATTTTTTATATGAATTAAACAATTATTTAATAAAATCACTATGAAGAAGTCTGCTAATATGTGTTTGCTCTATATTTCCTCTTTACTATAATTCTATTTCTCTTCTAATAAACTGTTCTACTTCTGCAGCTGTACTAAGAGTGAGTGCTGCGTTAGCAAGTTGTTCCATGTCTGTTTTTCTTAAGTTTTTTAATAAATGACGTACAGGTAAAATAGATGGAGCATTCATAGAAAATTCATCTAAACCTAAACCTAAGAGTAGCGGTATAGCAGTTAAATCACTTGCCATTTCTCCACACATGCCAACCCATTTATTTTCTTCATGTGCTGCATCGACGACTGATTTTACTAGATGCAAAATAGCTGGATGAAAAGGTTGATACAAATAGGCAACATTTTCATTCATGCGATCGGCGGCTAATGTATATTGAATTAAATCATTTGTTCCAATACTAAAAAAATCTACTTCTTTAGCAAATTGTTTCGCTAATATTGCGGTTGAAGGAATTTCAACCATAATGCCGATGTCAATTTTTTCTCTATATGTTATGTCATGTTGTTTAAGAGACTGTTTCTCTTCTTCGACGATAGATTTTGCTTGCTGAAACTCTTCTAATGTCGCAATCATTGGGAACATGATTTTTAAGTTACCGTATGCACTTGCGCGTAATAAAGCACGAATTTGCGTTCTGAAGATTTCTGGTTGTTGTAAAGCGAATCGTACTGCACGTAATCCTAAAAAAGGATTTTTTTCTTCAGGTAATGGTAAATAAGAGAGTTTTTTATCGCCACCGATATCGATAGTGCGGACGATAACAGGTTTATCGCCCATTTGTTCTAACACATAACGGTATGCTTCAAACTGCTCCTCTTCTGTCGGCAAATGATAAGATTCCATGTACAGGAATTCTGTTCGATATAATCCTATTCCTTCTGCACCATGATGGAGGACTTGATTAATATCTTGGGGTGAGCCAATGTTAGCAACAATGTCTACTGCATGATTATCTTTCGTCTGAGATGGTTTATCTTTTAACGCATGCCATGATGCCTTTTCTTCTTCATATATTTTGTATTGCTTCATTAATTTTTCTTCAGTTGCTCGATCTGGTTGAATGAAAACTTCCCCAGTCGAACCGTCAATAATAATGAAGTCACCATGAGCAATATTTGTTGTGCTATTTTTAGCACCGACTATTGCTGGAACTTCTAATGTTCGTGCCATAATAGCTGAATGAGATGTTTTACCACCTGTGTTTGTAATGAAACCTTTTACAAATTGTAAATCCATTTGTGCTGTTTCTGATGGGGTAATGTCATCAGCAACAATAATCGCATTTTCAGAAATGTTTTGCGGTAACGATTCATCAATATCGAGTAAATGCAATAAAACGCGGCGCATAATATCTTTAAAATCACTCGCGCGTTCTTGCATATACTCATCATCCATCTCCTCTAATAGGGTGATATATGTAGACGTTGCTTCATATAACGCCTGTTCAGCTGAATAGGTGTCCGCTTCAATATGTTTTTTTATCGTATTCATTAAATCAGGATCATGTAATACTAAAATTTGCGTATCAAAAATTGCAGCATTACTCATACCTTGTTCATGTTCTACTTTTTCCTGAATCCGCTCTAAATCAGATTCCGCTTGGTCTAAAGCTGTTTGTAATCTTGCTAATTCAGTAGTTGCATCCGATGTTGCATACGTATCAAACGTTAAATCAACATCTTTTATGACATATGCTTTACCAAATGCAATGCCTCTAGAAACAGCAATACCATGCATTGTTTGTGTCATTATTCAGCAATTCCTTCTTTAGACAATAAGTTTGTAATACTTTCTAGCGCTTCTTCTTCATCCACGCCATCGGTAAATAATGTGAATACCGCGTTTTTGGGCATACCTAAAGACATGACGCCCATAATAGATTTTACATTGACTCGTTTATCTTTATAATCTATTTCAACCTCACATGAAAATCTACTCGCATGTTGTACTAAAAGTGTCGCAGGACGTGCGTGTAATCCTACTTCTGATATAATCGTAAATTGTTTTTCTTGCATCTTAATCAATCCTTTCTTTACACAAATAATGACAAACTTCCTTCTATCTATTTTAAAGTATGATGTATATGACAAAACAAGTAAAGTGATATAGTATAAGGAAAGTAAATATCTAAACGCAATTATAATGAGTAAGAGACTAAAGGAGGATTTTAATGAAAAAATGGCGTATTTATTCGATTTGGCTTATTTTTATTTTGTTGAGTGCACTTGTTGTTAGTTGGATGATTCAAATAAAAAATGAAACGATGCCTCCATTCGATCTTTGGTCTCGACCATATGTTGATACAGTTGCGGATACAACGATCTATACTATTTTTAGGTGGATTACAGAATTTGGCTCTTTTCACGTTGTATTTCCTCTTACCATTGTTGTCGTTATCTTATTTTGGATTACGTTTCGTGATTATTTGCCAGCATTCATCTTCGGACTAGGCGTGTTAAGCGCACATTTAACGAATTCATTATTGAAAGATTTTATAGCACGTGAAAGACCGAGTGTGAGTGCTTTGTTGAATGCAGAAGGATACAGTTATCCATCAGGTCATTCTATGGTAACGATAGTTTGTTATGGACTGATTGCTTATTTAATTAGTACAAAATTATCCTCCCCTAAAAAGGCGAGATTAGTGCAATTATTTTTTGGAACATTAGTTTTACTCATTGGTTTTAGTAGGTATATTTTAAATGTACATTATTTAACGGATATAGTTAGTGGCTTTTTATTTGGCGGTATTATATTAATTATTTTTATAAAGATACATAAAAAAATCGTACAATTACGCATAGAAAAAAACACAATAAAAAGCTGACGCCGCAATGTTTGCTCTGAATGACAGGTTTTAGGAGTTTTTGACAACTAAAAATATGTATGCTAAGTTTATTTTTATATTTTTCCGAATAAAACAAATGATGACGAAGAGGAAATTCTTTTAGACAGCGAAAAAGGCATTCAATCAAGGTGGATGTTCTAAAAGGTGACTCACTTACGATATGAAAAGACTATAAATAAATATAATATACGAGGAGTAAATAAATGAAAAAGTTACAATGGGGAGACGAGGAAGGTTTAAAAGCATTATTATTAGAATTAGTCAGTTGGGATAGTTTAACAGGAACAGAAGGGGAACAACAATTTTCACTTCGTTTACAAGAAAAAATGCAAACGCTTCACTACTTTCAAGAAAATCCTAATCTATTGCAATTAACTGGTGCAGGGAAAGGGCGCTTCTCCTTGTCTGCATTATATAAAACAAATCAAACTGCCAAAACAATCGTACTCATAAGTCACTATGATACCGTGCATGTTGAAGAGTACGGGGATAATAAAGACTTAGCTTTTCAACCGAATAAATTAACTTCATATTTTACAGAACAGAAGACACGTTTTTCAAAAGAAGTGCAAGGTGATATTGAATCAAATGATTATTTATTCGGTCGAGGTATTATGGATATGAAAATAGGACTTGCCTTACATTTACAATTACTAGAAAAAGCAACAGTAGAAAAATGGCCGATTAATATTTTGCTTGTAACTGTTCCTGATGAAGAAGTAAATTCAGCAGGGATGCGTGCTGTTATTCCAACAATAGCAATGTTACAAGAACATCATGAACTTGATATCGAATTATTTTTAAATGGAGAACCTTCCTTTTCGCAATACCCTGGAGATGAAAATTATTATTTATATACAGGAAGTATTGGAAAAATTATGCCGTCTGCTTTATTTTATGGGCAAGAAACGCATGCAGGTGAACCACTTAGTGGGATGACCGGTCAATTTATCGCTAGTTTTTTAACGAGAAAAATGGAATGGAATGACGTATTTTCAGAAGAGGTTTTACAAGAAAGGACGCCACTTCCTGTGACCTTATCGCAAATAGATTTGAAGGAACAATATTCCACGCAAACAGTGTCACGAACAGCAGCTTTATACAATGTATTTATGATGGAGCAAAACGCAGAAGACGTAATGAAGAAATATCGTAAAATCGCTGATGAAGCAGCTGCTGAATGTAATGAAACGTATGAACGAATCATACAAAGAGAACAAGCAGTTTCAATTGGTAAAGTGCGTGTCATCGATTTTGCCGAGCTATTAACCTATGCTAATGACTCATTAGGAAGTGAAAAAGTCGATCAACTCATTGAATCCGTTTTAAAACAATCAGACTATGATATTAGGGAAAAATCAATCCGAATTGTCGATGCCCTCATGTTACAATGTCAGCATTTAGCACCTGCAATGGTATTGTTTTTTGCACCTCCGTATTATCCAGCAGTCAATTCGTCAGACAATGCGCTCATTAAAGAAAAGCTAGCCTTTCTACAAAGTGAAGCGACGGAACAATTTGATTTAAGGATGAATCAAGTACACTATTTTAACGGTATTTCTGATTCAAGTTATGTCAATTATGACGAACATGATTACGGATGGCAAAACTATGTGAAAAATACACCCGTCTGGGGAACAGAATATAACATCCCGTTTTCAGCCATGCAACAATTACAAGCACCTGTCATGAACGTCGGTCCCTTTGGAAAAGATGCTCACAAAGTAACGGAACGTTTACATATGAGAAGTGCGCTAATTGAAACCCCATGGTTACTGGAAAAATTAATGCGCTCATTTTTTTAAGATAAAAAATCGACACTCATCTTTATATAGATGAGCGTCGATTTTTACATTTATACTGATATTGGTCTCGTTCTACTTTTAAGTACGAGTAAAATGATAATAAGGATAACTGTTGAACCGAGAAGTCCAAGCCATACTTGTGATGTTAATCCAAATACAATGTAACCAATTGCTGAAGCTAGAGCAGCTGTTAAAGCATATGGAATTTGTGTTGTCACGTGATCCATTAAATTACACTCAGCTCCAATAGATGAAAGAATCGTTGAATCTGATATTGGTGAACAATGGTCTCCAAATACAGAACCTGCTAATACTGCGCCGACAACTGGTAAAATCCATTCAGGATGAATAACGCCGATGATAGAAACACCAATTGGAATCATAATCGCAAACGTTCCCCAAGATGTACCTGTAGCAAATGCCATTGCACATGCTAATAAAAATAAAATAAGTGGAATAATCCATAAAGGTACGCGGTCTTGCACTAAACTAGATAAGAACATACCTGTTTCTAATTGTTCAATAATCGCACCGACTGACCATGCTAGTACTAAAATTAGAACAGCTGTCAACATTTTTCCTGTCCCACTTAAAAAAGCTGGTAAAAACTGTTTAGCAGAAATTTTGCCTTGAGGAATGTATAATGTGGCTGCTGTAATAATCGCAAAAATTCCCCCGTAAACAAGTGATGTTACAATGTTTCCTTCTCCAGTAGCTTCCATTAAACTAATCGACGATGTGAAATACCCACCAGAATAAACAAAAATAAGAATAGTGCTTACAATAAGTACGAAAATCGGAACAAGTAAATCAGCAGCGTCAGAAAAATTCGTCTTGGTAACTTCTTCTTTGTGCGGGTTCATTTTTAAATCATGTAACGCTTTTTCCTCATGTGTACGCATTAACGGAAAATCTAAGCGCCAATAAATCGTTAGAAACCCAATTAATAACGCCATAATTGCATAATAATTAGCTGGTACAATCATTATAAATGCTGTAAAAGGTTCTACACCTAATTGATATGTCTGAATTGGTTCGTGTAGCAGTGAAAAAATATATGCTCCCCAACTAGATAATGGAATTAATATACAAATCGGTGCACCTGTTGAATCGATAATATAGGCCAGTTTTGCACGAGATACACCATGTACATCTGTAATCGGACGAGCAATTTGTCCGACCGCTAAACTGTTGAAATAATCATCGATAAAAATTGCAATCCCTGTAAAAAAAGCAACGAACTGCGCAGCGACGCGATTTTTAACACGAGATAATGCCCAATTACTAAATCTAATCGTTGCACCTGAATTAGCTAATAAACTCGTTAATCCACCGAGAATTAAGACGAATAATATAATTGGTATATTCCACTCAATATCAGCAACTTGTATGAAAATTGTTTGGAATGTATGAATAACTGTATCAACAATTGATAAATTTGAAATAAGAAAACTTCCACTAATGATTCCGATTAATAATGCTAGAAATACTTTTCTAGTCCATATAGCAAATCCAATCGCTAATAGTGGAGGAATAATAGACAACCAAGTTCCAGTCATAAGAACTCCCTCCCTAAAAATAAATACCTTTTCTATTCTAGCACAGATTTACATTTAATTAGAATGTTATCTCTGTTCTTCAACAAAAGTTACCAATGAATTTTTAAAAGATAAATAATGTAATATATAATTGACATAATGTAACTTATATATTACATTAACAGTTGAGGAGTTGTTGTATCGTGCATGCATTTAAAATGGCTCGTTTAGAAAAGGATTTCACTCAAGAGCAATTAGCAGACGTAGTTGGAGTAACTAGACAAACAATAAATTTAATTGAAAAGGGTAATTATAATCCAAGTTTACAACTTTGTTTAGCAATCTGTTATGCATTAGATAAAACGTTGGATGAGATTTTTTGGGTAGAAGAGGGGGAGAACGATGTATAAAAAAATAACAGACGAACGGTTAAAAGATAAAAACCTAAAAAATATCCGGATTATCTACGTCGTGCAAACGATTGGGATTTTCCTTATTTTATTAAAAGACTTTATTGCAGGAGAAGACGTTTTTGGTACACCGTTATTTTTTGTGTTTATTTTAAGTAATGGTGTTGTCGCTCCTTTATTGCAAATGCGAATATCAGTGGAACATGAAGATGGAGAAAAGAAGAAAGTATTTGACTCATTAGGAAAAGTGATTGGAATATCAGTATTAATTGGTGCTAGTATATTGTTAATTTATAAAGTTTTGACACCAGATCGTTCGTGGCTTGAAGCAAGTATAGCGGGAACAATAGTAGGGGTTATTTATATTGTAATCGGCTCGTATATGGTCTGGTTACAAAAAAAATCACAAGAAGAATAAACACAAACGCATGGAACTAAGAGTTTGACAACTTCTTCCATGCGTTTTGTTGTTTATTTACTTTTAGCAATCATACCATCCACATAATTGAAAATCGTTTCTTTGTTTTTGCCGTGTGTTGCTTCACGTTTTTCATCCGCAGCTTCTTTTTCTTGAGCTTTTTGTAAAACAGTTGCCGCTTCATCTCTCGGTATAATTACTACCCCATCGACATCACCAACAACGATATCCCCAGGTTGAACAGAAGCACCGCCACAAGAAATCGGGATATTTGTAGCTCCAGGGCCATTTTTACTGCCTGAGGCAACAGTCGTTCCTTTTGAAAACACAGGGAAATTTAATTTTTTTATATCAATAATATCTCGGATAACGCCATCAACGACAAGTCCACCTAACTCTAGTGTTTGCATCATGCCGACGACGAAATCACCAGCAATTGCACGATATGTATCACCTTTAACATCTACTACTAAAATATTTCCAGGTTTTGCTTCTTTTAAAGCTTTTAATAAATGTAAATTATCACCAACTGCTAATTCAACAGTAAATGCTTCACCTGCAATGTGATATTCTTCTTTCAAAGGTTTAATTGCCGGATCTAAGTTGTTCATTCCTTTTAAAACATCAGAAATCGCAGTTGTTGGAGTTGCTTTCAATTGTTCTATAACAGTGTTCACATCATTCGCTCCCTTGTTTAATTATTGTATATATCTATTATATTGGTAAACTAAGGATAAAATCAACTAATAAATTTTGTTGTTATAATACAGTAGAGAAAAGGGGCAAGGAGATGGGAACTACGACGTGAAAAATATTACGTTATGCACTGGGCTGAAAAAGGATTTATTTATATTTAAAGCGAGAGTTTAACCACCGCAGTCCGAATATATACCGCATTCTTACGATTAGTCAAGTCTTTTTTCTAATATAGTTTAGACTGAAAAGTTAAGGTGCTATTCTTGCTGATAGGCATGTAACACCGCAGCCCGAATTTATTCCGCTTTCCACGGTCGAGTATCAAGCCTCGAAGCTCAGGACGTGCAAATGCAGGCTTTGTCACAGGACGTGACGGTCTTTGCCTGCCTCAGGCTTACGCCTTGCGGGGTCTTAATGAACTCTTACTTCCCGTAGGAGTCTCCATAAATTCGGGCTGCTATGTTTTTGCTATTTGTAGTTTTATTTAATAATAACACTTTTTCAGTGACTGTGTTTTGGGGTTTCTAGAAATAATTATATGTACTTTTAACTGTCGAAATCTAAAGTAGATATGTGTGGTTAATTTGTATACTTAACAATATTAAAATGAAACATATTATAATATTAAATGTTTCAAATATAGCGAAGGAATAACACGGAGACTCCTGTGGGAAAGCGAAGACGATTAGACCCCGCAGAAAGTGACTTTCTTTCGAGGAGGCTATTCGCGAGCCCACGGAAAGCGGAGTGTTATTTCGCAGCGAAGCTTTGTGCAAACATTCTTTAATTATATTTTACATAATACTAGTTACATCGCCGTTTACGTGTACTATGTCAAAATATAAAAAAGCAGCTTGTTTGATAGAGTGATGATCTATCTAACAAGTCTGCTTTTGTCATAGATTATTTATTGTTTTTTTCTTGTTCCATTTCAAATACTTGGTTGACGTCTTTGTCTCCGCGTCCAGATAAGTTAATAATAATACTATCTTCAGGTGAGAGTTCTTTTGCTACTTTTACTCCATGAGCAATAGCATGAGCACTTTCTAATGCTGGAATAATTCCTTCTACTCGTGATAATTCTTTGAAATACTCTAAAGCTTCATCACCAGTAACGGTGTAATATTCCGCACGTCCACTCGTTTTTAAGTGACTATGCTCTGGTCCAATACCAGGATAATCTAATCCAGCTGCAATTGAATGAGTTGGAGCTGGTTCGCCGTTCTCTTTTAATAAAGTGAGACATTTAAATCCATGTAAAACAGCAGGAACTCCTTCTGTTAAACTTGGTGCTTCAGCAGGCTCAGCTCCAATTAGTCGAACGCCTTTTTCTTCGATAAAATGAGCGAATGCTCCAATCGCATTACTACCTCCGCCGACACATGCAACTACTGCTTTTGGTAACTTGCCTTCTTTTTCGATAATTTGTCGTTTCGCTTCTTCACTAATGACAGATTGAAAATGCTTAACGATAGAAGGATATGGATGTGGTCCTACTGCTGAACCTAGTAAATAAAACGTATTTTCATAGTTTTCTACAAGGTCTCCTAATGCAGCGTCAACTGCATCTTTGAGTCGACCTTGACCAGATGAAACTGGTACTACTTCTGCTCCTAACAATTCCATACGAAACACATTTAATTCTTGGCGTTTCATGTCTAGTTCCCCCATGTAAATAACACACGGAATATCAAACATTGAACATGCAGTAGCTGTTGCAACACCGTGTTGGCCAGCACCTGTTTCAGCGATAATACGAGTAGCTCCCATCTTTTTCGCTAACAAAATTTGCCCAATAACGTTATTGATTTTGTGAGCGCCAGTATGGTTTAAATCTTCACGTTTTAAGTAGATTTTCGCTCCACCGGCTTTTTTTGTTAAATTTTTTGCTAAAGTTAACGGACTTTCACGCCCTACGAATTCTTTTAAATAATAATTGAATTCTTCGATAAAATCTGGTTCTTGTGAAATTTTGTAAAAATCATCCGCTAAACGATCTAATACTTCTTGCAATCCTTCAGGTACATAACTGCCACCAAATTCACCAAACTGACCTAGTTTTTCCTCTGCCACACTGATCCACTCCTTGATTAATCTTCATTTGATAAGTTTAATACGTCTAACAATTTGAAAAATAATCCTAATACAATTGCTACAACAGTGGCTAATCCCATTCCAGATAATGCAACTTCCTTAATTTGCACAGTTGCACCACTAATTCCAACTACGAAAACGATACACGTTAAAATTAAGTTTTGAGATTTTGAATAATCGACATTTGCTTCGACTAACATACGAATTCCACTTGCAGCTATAATACCAAACAATAGCATGGAAATACCACCCATAACAGGCGTAGGGATGGATTGAATTGTAGCAGCGAGCTTTCCTGCGAACGATAAGATGATTGCCATTAAAGCAGCTAAGCCGATAATCCAAGTAGAATAAACGCGTGTAATCGCAAGTACTCCAATGTTTTCACCATATGTCGTATTTGGAGTTGATCCGACTAAACTAGATAAAATTGTTGAAACACCATTACCAATAAATGAACGATCTAGTCCAGGTTCTTTCATTAAATCTTTGCCGACAATATTACTCGTTACAAATAAATGTCCTATATGTTCAGGAATTAATACTAATGCCGCTGGTAAAATAATTAACATACTCGACCAATCGAATTTTATTGTGTAAATATCTGGCATCGCTATCCAACTAGCTGTTTCAACTGTTGATACGTCAAGAATACCGAACATCCAAGCGATAATATAACCAGAAATAATTCCGAGTAGGATAGGGATGATTTTTAAAAATCCACGCAAGGTTACCCAGAACACAATCGTAATGAGTAAAGTTAATAAAGCAACAAGTGCTGAGGCTGAATCCATCGTCCAATCAGCACCGGCATCTGCTGGTGCAATCCATCCAGCCATTTCTGCTGCTGTTGGAACAAGTTCTAATCCAATTACTGCCACAATTGCGCCCATCGCTGCTGGAGGGAAAATAACATCTATCCAACCTGTTCCTGCGAATTTAACGATAACGCCAACTATTGTTAAGACGATACCAACCATTAGAAATCCACCAAGCGCATATCCAAAACCGTCTGCGCCATTATGTTTCTCCAGCACGACTGTTACAGGTGCAATAAAAGCAAAGCTCGAACCTAAGTAAGCAGGAATTTGTCCTTTTGTAATAAATAAATAAATAATAGTTCCGATTCCGTTCATTAATAATACTGTAGCTGGGTTAATGCCGAAAAGTATCGGTACAAGCACAGTAGATCCAAACATTGCGAATAAATGTTGTAAACCGAGTGGTACACTTTGTCGTAATGGTGGTCTTTCGTGAACTTGAATTTCATCATATTTAGCCATTTGTCCATCTCCTCTGATGATTTTTTTGTCGATGTGAAGTTTTCGCATGCGCAAAATAAAAAACACCTCTCGTCAAGGTGTTTATATGCACAAAGATAGCGATGTCTATAAATGACACCTAGCTACATTCACCTTGATAGCCTCACAGGACTAACTTAAAGGAATCTATTAAGTTATTAATGTAATTGTTACACAAAATAAAAAAATGTCAATATTAAATGAAGAAGTAACGAAAATATTTGAAGCAAAAGATTTCACACCGCAATGTTCTTGTTTTCCTGAAAATTCAATCCTTGTCATTTCGCTCAAAAAGTTAGTATAATAAGTATAAAAGATAGCTAATTGGGGTGGAATGATGAATCCTTCAGATATATTGCAATCATTGCAAGGAAGAAAACGAGATATTTTAAATCGGGAGAAATTTCGTAAAGCTGCTGTGTTGTTACCACTTGTAGAAGTTAGCGGAGAAACACATATTTTATTCGAAGTGAGATCTAGTGAAATGAGAAGTCAACCTGGTGATATTTGTTTTCCTGGGGGACGAGTAGAAGAAGCGGATAAAAGTAAAATGGAAACTGCGATTCGAGAAACATCAGAAGAATTAGGAGTACCACAAGCGGCCATTACCGATGTTATTCCTTTAGATTATATTGTGTCAGATGTTGCAGGAATTATTTATCCGTATATTGGTAAACTAGATAGTATGGAAGAATTGAATTTAAATTCATTTGAAGTAGCAGAAGTTTTTACCGTACCATTAAATTATTTCCTCCATACAGAACCAGAACGGTATAAAATTAATTTTAAAGTAATTCCAGAAAAGGATTTTCCATTTGAACTTATTCAAAATGGAGAAGATTATGATTGGCGTCAAAGGGAAATGGATGAACTTTTTTATGTTTATCATCCAAGACGTGTCATATGGGGATTAACAGCAAAAATTGTTTATCATTTTGTTGATGTATTAAAAAAACTAGATACGTGATGTTCATTATATAGAACCGTTCATAAAGGGGACCTTGTTTTGGTTGTTTATTTTTATACGAAACCTGATTGTTTATTATGTGAAGAAGCGTTAAGTTTATTAGAAACTCTCCAAACGTTGTACAATTTTGATATTGAAATTCGCAATATTCATGACCGTGATGATTGGTTAGAAGAGTTTTTTCTTCACATACCAGTCATTGATATAGCGGGTACGATATTGTATGGTGATGCGATTGAATTTACTGAAATAGAACAATTACTTAAAAAAATCTGAAAAAACAGTATTGATTTTTGCAAGAAGCATATGCTATAATAAATACGTAAACAGCTTCATTTTATTTTTTGGATCAAGTGGGGCAAAAACGTACTCACCGGGATATGAATGACCCGATGTGAATGTGTGTTATTTTTAAAGGGGTTTTCGTATGAAAGATGTTGTTCAATTACAAAAAATGGTATATCCAGATTTATTAGAAGCAATGCAACAACGTTATTCGATACTTTATACTATTTATTTGTTTAATCCTATAGGAAGAAGGGGAATAGTGACAGAGACGAAACTCCCTGAAAGACTTGTCCGTAAAGAAATTGATTTTTTACAACATCAAGGTTTTATTTCTACTACGACAAAAGGAGTAGAAATGACGGAAGATGGGAAAAGTATCATTACTGATTTGCAATCGTTAATTCGGGAGTCCTTAGGGTTAACGACGTTAGAACGTCAACTTGAAGAAGTGATGTTAGTGGATAAAGTGATTGTTGTTAGTGGTGATAGTGATTCAGAGCCTTTTGCTAAACAAGAACTTGGCAGAGCAGCTGTCACATATTTAACTGAAATTGTTGAACAAGATGTCACAATAGCAGTGACAGGCGGAACGACGATGGCTTCCGTTGCAAATGCGATGGTACCATTGGAGAGCGCGTCATGTACATTTGTACCTGCACGCGGTGGTATAGGCGAAGAAGTAGATTATCAGGCAAATACGATAGCAGCGAAAATGGCAATAGCTGAAAAAGGTGACTATCGTTTGCTTTATGTTCCTGATCCATTAAGTGAAGCATTGTATCAAACGATGATTCATGAAGAATCAATAAAAGAAACATTAACGCTTATTAGAAATGCACCGATAGTATTACATGGTATTGGCGAAGCATTAACATTAGCGCAAAGAAGAAAAACATCGAATGATACATTAGATAAATTATTAGCAGAAGAAGCAACTAGTGAAGCATTTGGATATTATTTTAATGAATCAGGCAATATTGTTCATAAACATCGAACAATCGGAATTCAATTGGAAGATTTAATTAGTACAGATGCTGTTATCACTGTCGCAGGTGGTACATCAAAGGCAAAAGCAATTGCCTCTTTCATGAAACAAAGGAAAACGGATGTACTCATTACTGATGAAGCGGCAGCAAATGAAATTGTAGCAAAAAAATTAATATAAAAAAGAGAAGAAATTAGGGAGGAAGTTAACATGACAGTGAAAATTGGTATTAACGGATTTGGTAGAATAGGGAGAAACATTTTTAGGCATGCATTAGATAATAGTGATGTTGAAATTGTCGCTATTAATGATTTAACAGATGCCGATATGTTAGCTCATTTGTTAAAATACGATTCAGTTCACGGTAGATTAGGAAAAGAAGTAACAGTAGATGGTAATGATATTATTGTTGGAGATAAAAAAGTACACGTTTATTCAGAGCAAGATCCAAAAAATATTCCTTGGTCTGAACATGGAGTAGAAGTAGTTGTTGAATCTACAGGACGCTTTACGAAACGGGCAGATGCAAGTAAGCATATTGAAGCAGGTGCTAAAAAGGTAATTATTTCAGCACCAGCAAGTGATGATGACTTTATGGTTGTACTAGGTGTGAATGAAGAGAAATACGACCCAGATAATCACCACGTTATTTCAAATGCATCATGTACGACAAACTGTTTAGCACCATTTGCGAAAGTGTTAAATGAAAATTTCGGATTAAAACGTGGATTAATGACAACTGTTCACGCTTATACAAACGATCAGCAAATTTTAGATTTACCACATAAAGACTATCGTCGTGCACGTGCAGCAGCTGAAAACATTATTCCAACATCAACAGGAGCAGCAAAAGCAGTTGGAAAAGTACTACCAGAATTAGATGGTAAGTTAAATGGAATGGCAGTTCGTGTACCAGTATCTGATGGTTCGTTAGTAGACTTAGTAGCAGAATTAGATCAAGATGTAACAGCTGAGCAAGTAAATGACGCATTCCGAAAAGCAGCTAATGGTGACTTAAAAGGTGTATTAGCTTACTCAGAAGACCCACTAGTATCAACAGATATCGTTGGGGACACACATTCATCAATTGTAGATGGTTTATCAACGATGACATTAGAAGATAACATGGTGAAAGTTGTATCATGGTACGATAATGAAATGGGCTACTCTGCACGCTGTGTTGACTTAGCACTGTTTTTAAAAGAAAAAGGCCTATAAAATATAACAATTGAAAAAGGGAGCATTGTCTCCCTTTTTTTGTATGAAAATATTGTTTAATATAGAATAAAATGCATAACACATATTTAGTGTGTTAAACACAAATATTAAGTTTAAAGCTGAAATCGTTTACTTTCACTATAACCGCCTACATTTTAGCTGGTGTGGATTAGTTTTTACTATATAGGACGTGTAAATGTAAATGCCACTATTGATGTCGTGGTCTAGTTTATTCTTGATGAAAAATTATTTCTGCGACGACTCAAAATTTGTTTTTAAGGCGCTAAAATCCCTGTATAAACAGACTGATTAGTATATACACAACGTAGCGGACGGAATTCGCCGAGACTCCTGTGGAAACAGCGAAGACATTTAGACCCAACAGTGAGCGCCCTTTGTGAACGAGGCAGGCAAAGATCGTCACGTCCTGTGACAATGCCTGCATTTGCATGTCCTAAGCTTCGAGGCTAAATGCGAGCCACGGAAAGCGAGGCGAATTTCGGTAGCGAAGTTACGTAATATAACGGCAAAATCATATTCATTTTCAGTAAGTTAATGCATTTACCACAGGAGTAGATAAGCTTTCATACTAGTTATCCTTCTATGAAATTCATTCTATATAGAGAAAATTATACTAATTACCTCGTCTAGCTTATAATGGAATAGTGTACGTAAAAATACGAGTAACTAATGTACGAAGAGAATGTAAAGGAGTTTCTAAACATGAATAAAAAAACATTACAAGATGTACAAGTTCAAGGGAAAAAGGTATTTTGTCGTGTTGATTTAAATGTACCAATGCAAAATGGAGAGGTGGCTGATGATACAAGAATTCGTGCAGTCATTCCAACGATCCAATATTTAATAGACAATGGTGCAAAAATCATTTTAGCAAGTCATTTTGGTCGACCTAAAGGCGAAGTGGTAGAAGAATTACGTCTAGATCCGGTAGCAAAACGACTAAGTGAGCTATTACATAAAGAAGTAGAAAAAGTAGATGAAGTGTACGGAGAAAAAGTGAATCAAACGATTGAAAGTTTAGAAAATGGCGATGTATTATTATTAGAAAATGTTCGTTTTGAAAAAGGTGAAGAAGCAAATAGCTCAGAACTCGTAGAAGCATTTGCGAATATGGCTGACTTATATGTGAATGATGCTTTTGGAACATCACACAGAGCACATGCTTCAACAGCAGGAGTTGGCGAAAAATTACCAGCCGTTGCAGGACTATTAATGGAAAAGGAAATTAATGTTTTAAGTCAAGCATTAGAAAATCCAGAACGTCCATTTACAGCCATTATTGGCGGCTCTAAAGTAAAAGATAAAATTAATGTTATTGAAAACTTCCTTGATATTGTTGACCATCTAATAATTGGTGGGGGACTAGCTTGTACGTTTTTAAAGGCACAAGGATACGAAATAGGTAATTCGTTATTAGAAGAAGATAAAATAGATTTAGCGAAAAGTTTTATCGAAAAAGCAGAAGCTAAAGGTGTGAAATTTCATATTCAAACAGATGCAGTCATTGCGGATGAATTTAACGCTGAAGCAAATACAGAAGTGGTCGCAGCAGACGGAATTAAGCCAGGTTGGATGTGTTTAGATATTGGACCTGAAACAGCTGCATCTTATCGTGACATTATTTTACAATCAAAACTAGTCATTTGGAATGGTCCAATGGGCGTTTTTGAAATGCCGGCATTTAGTAAAGGGACAAAAGCAGTAGCAGAAGCGCTAGCTGAAACAGAAGGATTCACCGTCATTGGTGGAGGCGATTCAGCAGCAGCAATTGAACAGTTTGAACTAGCGGATAAGATGGATCATATTTCAACTGGTGGAGGCGCTTCATTAGAGTTTATGGAAGGAAAAATGTTACCAGGAATAGCAGTAATCGATAATAAATAATATAAGGAGTTGGTATTATGCGTAATAAAGTTATTGCAGGAAATTGGAAAATGAACAAATCATTTGAAGAAGCAACACAATTTATTGATGAAGTAAAAGGTATGGAAGTTGCAGCAAACACAGAAGCAATTGTTTGTGCTCCATTTATTTATTTAACAAATTTAGTAGAACGTGCAAAAGGAAGTAACGTGAAAATTGCTGCACAAACGATGCATTATGAAGAAAGCGGCGCATTTACAGGAGAAGTTAGTCCAAGTATGTTATTCAGTATTGGTGTAACACACGTTGTAATCGGTCATTCTGAACGTCGTGAATATTATAATGAAACAGATGACACAGTAAACAAAAAAACGATAGCAGCATTTGACCATAACTTAACGCCAATTGTTTGTGTTGGGGAAACATTGGAGCAACGTGAAGCAAATGAAACATTATCGCACATTGAATCACAAGTAAAACAAGCGTTAGCAAACTTAAATGACGACCAAATCACGAAAACGATTATTGCTTATGAACCAATTTGGGCTATTGGCACAGGGAAAACAGCTTCAAGTGAAGATGCAAATGAAGTATGTGCACATATTCGTAAAGTAGTTGCAGACATTACATCACAAGCAACGGCAGATAAAGTAGTTATCCAATATGGTGGAAGTGTGAAACCAGATAATATTGATGAGTTATTACAAACATCGGATATTGACGGTGCATTAGTTGGCGGCGCAAGTTTAGAACCAGCATCATTTAAACAATTAGTGGAAGCGGGGAACAGGCTCTCATGAGTAAGTTAGCAGCACTCATTATTTTAGACGGCTTTGCATGCCGTGATGAAATAAAAGGTAACGCAGTCCAACAAGCAGATAAACCAAATTTTGATCGTTATTGGAAAAACTACCCACATAATACATTACGAGTAAGTGGAGAAGATGTAGGGTTACCACATGGTCAAATGGGAAATTCAGAAGTAGGACATTTAAATATTGGTGCAGGGCGCATCGTGTATCAAAGTTTAACACGTATAAATAAAGCGATTGAAGATAAATCCTTTTTTGACAATCAAGCTTTTTTACAAGCAATTAAACAAGTAAAAGAAAAAGGCACTGCACTTCACCTATATGGATTATTATCTGATGGTGGCGTTCATAGTCATATTAATCATCTATTCGCCTTACTTGAGTTAGCCAAACAAGAAGAAGTAGAAGAAGTATATGTCCATGCGTTTTTAGATGGTCGTGATGTGGATCAGAAATCCGCTTTAACTTATTTAAAGCAATTAGATGAAAAAATGACGGATATAGGCGTTGGTAAATTAGCAACGATTTCTGGACGATATTATGCAATGGACCGAGATCAACGTTGGCCGCGAGTGAAATTAGCTTATGATGCCATTCGCGCAGGAGAAGGTCCACAATATACAAGTTATGAACAAGTTATTCATGATGCCTATGAAAAAGAAATATATGATGAATTTGTCGTACCATCTGTTATAATAAATGAGGAAGGACAAGCAGTTGGTCCTGTTACAGATGGTGATGCAATTATTTTTTACAACTTTAGACCAGATCGTGCGATTCAACTATCGAAATCATTTGCCAACAAAAATTTTGACGATTTTATTTTAGGTGAAAATAAGTTAAACGATATTTACTTCGTGCAAATGACACCATATAGTGATGATGTCGAAGGCGATATTGCCTACCGTTCAGGTGAGTTACATAATACGCTCGGTGAGGTAATTGCGAACAATGATTTAAAACAATTGCGAATTGCTGAAACAGAGAAATTCCCGCACGTTACTTATTTTATGAGTGGAGGCGAGGAAAAGCCGTATCCAGGAGAGAAGCGAATTTTAATTGATTCACCTAAAGTCGCAACGTATGATTTGAAGCCGGAAATGAGTGCGTATGAAGTAACAGATTCTTTATTACAAGAACTAGAGTCCGGGTCATTAAATGCGATTATTTTAAATTTTGCTAACCCTGATATGGTAGGTCATTCAGGCATGCTTGAACCGACGATAAAATCAATAGAAGTTGTCGATGAATGTTTAGGAAAGATTGTCGATAAAATTATTGAATTAGGCGGAGAAGCAATTATTACCGCAGATCACGGTAACTCAGATGAAGTACTTACCGATGATGGCGAGCCAATGACGACACATACGACGAATCCAGTGCCAATCATTGTGACGAAAGAAAACGTAACGGTACGAGATGGTGGACGTTTAGCAGATTTAGCACCAACGATGTTAGACTTATTACAGTTAGAAAAACCTGCAGAAATGACAGGAGAAAGTTTACTAAAATCATCTAACTAAATAGCAATGTATGGTAAGCTAGAGGAATAACTCAACTAAAAGAATGGAGAGAGATAAATGCCTTATATTACAGATGTATATGCTCGAGAAGTTTTAGATTCACGTGGAAATCCAACAGTAGAAGTAGAAGTGGAAACAGAATCAGGTGGCTTTGGACGAGCGCTCGTACCAAGCGGTGCATCAACAGGAGAATATGAAGCAGTTGAATTACGCGACGGCGATAAAGATCGTTACGATGGTAAAGGTGTTTTACAAGCAGTTGCCAATGTTAACGAAAAAATCGCTCCACACCTTTTCGGATTAAATGTAACTTATCAAAATGTTATTGATGAAAAAATGATTGAACTAGATGGAACTGCGAATAAATCAAATTTAGGTGCTAATGCAATTTTAGGCGTATCTATCGCAGCAGCACATGCGGCGTCAACTTATTTAAATCTTCCATTATACAATTATTTAGGTGGCTTCAACGCGAATGTTTTACCAGTTCCGATGATGAACATTTTAAATGGTGGAGACCATGCTGACAATAACGTTGATATTCAAGAATTCATGATTATGCCAGTTACAGCATCATCATTCAAAGAATCGGTTCGTATAAGTACAGAAATTTTCCATTCATTGAAAAAGGTTTTACAAGATAAAGGTTTAAATACGGCAGTAGGTGACGAAGGTGGCTTTGCGCCAGATTTAAAATCGAATGAAGAAGCGCTCGAAACTATCGTTGAAGCAGTTGAACTAGCAGGATATAAAATAGACGAAGAAATTAAATTAGCGATGGACGTAGCTTCATCAGAATTTTATGAAGATGGCAAGTATAACTTAAAAGGTGAAGGAGTCGTTCGTACAGCTGAAGAAATGGTTGATTGGTACGAAGAAATGGTTAATAAATATCCAATTATTTCGATCGAAGACGGACTAGACGAAGATGATTGGGCTGGTCATAAATTATTAACAGAACGTTTAGGCGACCGTGTTCAATTAGTAGGCGACGATTTATTCGTAACAAACACAGAAAAACTTGCCCAAGGAATTGAACAAGGTGTAAGTAACTCGATTTTAATTAAAGTGAACCAAATCGGTACATTAACAGAAACATTCGAAGCGATTGAAATGGCTAAACGTGCAGGATATACTGCTGTTATTTCTCACCGTTCAGGTGAAACAGAAGACGCTACAATTGCAGATATCGCAGTAGCTACAAACGCTGGTCAAATTAAAACAGGTGCACCATCACGAACAGATCGTGTGGCAAAATATAATCAGTTAATTCGTATTGAAGACGAATTAGCACCTGTCAGTGAGTATGCAGGATTAGCTGCATTTTATAACTTAAAATAATAAAAAAATTGAAGCCTAGTTCATGATGAGCTAGGCTTTTTAAAATGGAAAAATAGAGTTATCCCCATTTATTTATCCCATATGATATAATAAGAATGTATAACTGAATATTGGACAAATAGGTGCAATAGAAATGTATCTTGTTCTATTGCTTAAAAGGGAAGTCGGTGTAAATCCGACACTGTCCCGCAACTGTAAATTGGAGTCCATTGATGTAAGCCCACTATTTTTAAGTGTACTAAAAATGGGAAGGGATCAATGTGCGATGAAGATAAGTCAGGAGACCTGCCTGTTTAACCTTAAGCATCAGTTCCTACGGAGGATAGGAGGTGTTATAGCGCGTATATGAATTTGTTTTATCGTATGAAAGCAAATGTTTTTTAATCGTGCATCATAACAACCTTCCAGTAGTAAAAAGGTTGTTTTTTTGTACGAAAAATAAGGAGGAGAATAGGTTTATGAATGGTTCAACACAATATTATATTGAACGTTTCAAAACAAATGTCATGAATCGTTTAATTGAAAATGAGGCAATGACATTATCCGATCAATACGAGCTGTACAAGGAAAATATCGAAAAATTAGAAGAATCAGCTGATTTAAAAGCAACTTATCTAGAAAATTTAAACAAAGCATATGATTGGATGCAATTGTACATTAAAGGTGAAGAAGAAATGTTGTTACACGGTTAATATGGAGTGAAAATTAACAAGCTAAGTTCTAGTGAATGGAACTTAGCTTGTTATTTTGAGCTGACATCGCATAATTAGTACTCGCATTACAAAATTTTAATTGTACTATCGTATAAATATCTTAGTTATTCCTACATAACGTGGTATTTCCTAAACCAACAATATCATATATAATGAAACCAATTACGTAATATTCAGAAAATAATCTTAAATGTTATTTATATAGGGGATGATTGTGATGGAAGATTATGATGTAATTGTAGTTGGTGCAGGTCTTGCTGGTTTAGTTGCGACGACAGAAATCGCCGGTAGAGGAAAGAAAGTATTATTACTTGATCAAGAAGGAGAACAATCTCTCGGAGGTCAGGCATGGTGGTCGTTTGGTGGATTGTTTTTAGTAGATTCACCAGAACAACGTAGAATGGGAATAAAAGATTCTAAAGAGTTAGCGTGGCAAGATTGGATAGGAACAGCAGGGTATGATAGGGCAGTGGAAGATTATTGGGGAAAACAATGGGCTAAGCGTTACGTTGATTTTGCAACAAAAGAAAAAAGAGATTGGTTAGCGGAAAAAGGCGTACGTATTTTTCCGGTTGTTGGTTGGGCAGAACGAGGAGGCTATTTAGCGGAAGGGCATGGTAATTCGGTTCCGCGTTTTCATATTACGTGGGGAACTGGCCCAGGACTCGTTGAACCGTTTGTAAATGAACTCAACCAATTTATTAAACTAGGTCTTGTCACCTTTTTATCACGTCATCGAGTTGAGAAGTTGCACAAAATAAAAAATGCAATAACTGGAGTTGCTGGTTCTGTATTACGACCGACAAGAGCAAAACGTGGGGAAGCGAGTAATCGTGATATTATCGGTGAGTTTTCTTATGAGGCGGAAGCAGTAATCATTGCGAGTGGAGGTATTGGAGCTAACTTTGATTTAATCCGGAAAAATTGGCCAACTCGTTTAGGTGATCCACCAAAAAATATGATCTCTGGAGTTCCTGCATATGTTGATGGAAAAATGCTGGAAATCACGGAAAATGCAGGGGGACGTATCGTTAATCGTGACAGAATGTGGCATTATACAGAAGGCATCAAAAATTGGAGTCCGATTTGGCATAAGCACGGTATTCGAATTTTACCAGGTCCTTCTTCAATGTGGTTTGATGCTGAGGGTAATCGTTTTCCTTCACCTAATTTTCCAGGATTCGATACATTAGGTACACTCGAGGCGATTATGAAAACAGGCTACGATTATTCGTGGTTTATTTTAACAAAATCAATCATTGAAAAGGAATTTGCTTTATCAGGTTCGGAACAAAATCCTGATTTAACTGGAAAAAGTATTGCTAAAGTATTACAACGAATTTTACCGGGGGCTCCCGGTCCTGTGCAAGCTTTTTTAGATAACGGAGAGGATTTTGTCACAGCAGATTCGATTGAAACGCTCGTCGTAAAAATGAACAAACAGACAGGACAAAACCTGCTCAGTATTGAAAAAATCCGCCGACAAGTAGAAGCAAGGGACCGAGAACTTGCCAATAAATTTACAAAAGACCTACAAATAACAGCGATGCATGGAGCAAGGAACTATTTAGGTGATAAATTAATACGTACAGCGAAGCCTCATACATTTTTAGATTATAAAAACGGGCCACTCATTGCAGTGAAATTAAATATTTTAAGTAGAAAAACATTAGGAGGATTACAAACCAATTTACAAGCGCAAGTGTTAGATGATGCAGGATTCCCCATCCAAGGATTGTATGCCATTGGAGAAGTGGCTGGATTTGGTGGAGGCGGAATTCACGGTTATCGCTCACTAGAAGGTACGTTTGTAGGTAATTGTTTATTCACTGGAAAAGTAGCAGGTGAAGCAGTCGTTGAAGTGTTGCGAAAATAATAGAGATAAATAGCTTGAGAGATTTTATTTTCTTTCAAGCTATTTTTTTATGGACTTATGAATATACATTTAATACCTCATGCTTATAAATAGAAGGGATTTACGACTATGTGAAGAAAAGCATTCCATATGAATTTAGGGAGTACACGTAATTAAGCAAAGTTTTAAACCGACATTAAACGGGATAGGAATAATCTTTGTTTATCGATACGATAAGGATATAAAATAAACAAGGGGGACTGACCAATGTCAGCAGTTAAAGAAGTCTTTTCAGAAATTGAAGATGTATTAAAAGAAGATACATCATATGTAGAGGATGTTAATGCAATTTATCAGTTTAACATTAATGATGAAGATCCAGGAGTGTATCAACTCATTTTAAAAGGTGAAGATAGCTATACTTTCGAAGGAGAAAAAGAAACTCCTGATTGTACATTGCAATTAGCTGGTGATGATTTTGCTAAACTAGCTAATGGAGAACTAAATGGTACGCAAGCTTTTATGAGTGGAAAACTAAAAATTAAAGGAAATATGGGTTTAGCATTAAAATTACAAAGTATATTAGCATCATTTAATAAGCAAAAATAGAAAGGTGGCAATATCTTGATTTCATTTCAACCAACGGCAGACGATATAGCATTTGTTGACGTTGCTAAAAAATTTGCCACAAATACGTTACGACCAATAATGAGAGAAGTAGAATCTGCGAAAGAAGTACCAGATGCTATTGTAAAAGAATTAGGAGAACTAGGTTTTTTACAAATGGAAGAACGAGAAAATATGGGTGGCTTAGAATTATCTATGACCACCCAAGTACAAATTCAACGTGCTTTAGCTACAGGTGATTTAGCTATTATTCAAGGATTACCGGGATTAAATGACAGCGCTTCCTTTTTTAGAGTGATGGAAGATTATATTAAAATAAACTCAATAGAAAATCAACTATCAACAATTGCTTATATATCAGCTACAAAAGAAAGTCCTTTACCCTCTCTAACATTTCAACAAAATGTATTGTCAGGTGTATCTTTACCGATTAGAGGAGCAAAAATAGCTACCCACTTTTTAATAGCAGTAAAAAATGAATTACAGCAAACAATTTTACTATTGCTACCGAATAATGTTGTCAATGGCACTGTTGTAGGAGAAAGTAGATTAGGCTTATACGCAGCTAATATAGGAAGCATTACTTTTGAAGAAACAACAATTAATGATGATCATATTGTAGCTGTAGGAGACAAAGCAGATACGATTATTCAAAAGGCAGAAGCGAGAATTCAAGTATTACAGGCGGCGAAACAAGTTGGTTTAATGGAAGCTGCTTGTCATTATGCAACGGAATATACAGCGACTAGAAAGGCATTCGGTCAAGAAATTGCCAAGTTTCAAGCTGTATCTTTTAGAATTGCAAAAATGGTAATAGAAAAAAGAGTGACGAATCACTTTGTATTAGAAGCGGCACAAGCATTAGATGAAAAACAAGAAGATGCCCTACAAAAAGCTAAAAAAACAATATTTCAAGCACATAAGGCTGTAAAATATGTAACTGATTCGGCTGTACAATTATTAGGTGGTCATGGTTTTGTTCAAGATTATCCGGTTGAAAAATGGATGCGAGATGCGCAAGCTCAAGTAATGTTATATGAAAATGAACATCGCCTTCGTCTTGCTTATGGAATGGATTTGATTGATATAAGTGAAGAGGTGGTGATGGGATGATTTCATTTACATTGTCAGAACAACAACAGCAAATTAAAGATATGACACATTGGTTTGCAGAAAATGAAATAAGACCAATTGCCTTAGAAGCAGATCGTCTAGGATATGTACCAAATGATTGGTTAGATAAAGTCAATAAAATGGGCATCCATTTAAATACGACTTCATTAAAAAGCGAAGACGATAAATCAGGAAAAAAATCTAAAAAGGAACGTGAAGGAAATCGTATGGGAGTTATTGCAACAGAAGAAATAGCTTGGGGCGACCCTGCAATAGCTCTGTCATTACCAGGTGCAGGTTTAGGTGGACCTCCTATTCAAAGTAGTGGTACGCCAGAACAACAAGAACGATTTTTAACGATTTTTAAAGATGATAAACCACGCTGGGGCGCGTATGCTTTAACAGAACCAGAAGCGGGTTCAGATGCATCTGCTGTAGAAATGAGCGCCAAACGAGTCGATGGGGGTTATGTTTTAAACGGACAAAAGATTTTTATAACAAATGGGAAACGAGCTAGTTGGGTTGTTGTTTTTGCAACAGTTGATCCAACACTAGGTAGAGCAGGTCAACGAGCATTTGTCGTTGAAAAAGGAACACCTGGTTTCGAGTGTTCTCGTTTAGTCGACAAAATGGGGTTAAGAGCGAATGAAACGGCGGAGCTGCTCTTTACAGATTGTTTTGTTCCTGATGAAAATTTATTAGGGGGAGAAGAGCTTTATAAGCAAAAAGAAAAAGGTGCATCCGGTTTTGCTACTGCTATGAAGACGTTTGATTCAACTCGTCCGATTGTAGCTTCAATGGCAATTGGAATTGCACGAGCTGCTTATGAATATACATTAGATATGGTAAAGCGAGAATATCCTAAACAGAGTAGGCTTATTCATGTTGCTGCAGACCAATTAGCTAAGATGGACGCACAAATTTCAGCTGCTAGGTTGTTAACGTGGGAAGCTGCTTGGAAGGCTGACATGGGAATAGCGAATGCGCAAGAAGCCGCAATGTGTAAAGCCTATGCAGGGGAATCGGCTTTACAAGTTTGTGCAAATAGTTTGGAATTATTAGGTCCAGTTGGTATTCAAGATCATATCGTTGAAAAACTGTATCGAGATGTAAAAGTTTTTGATATTTTCGAAGGGACAAATGAAATTCAACACTTAGTTATTGCAAGAAGACAATATGAACCATATGGAATTAGAGTATAGGAGTAGATATAGATGTCTTATTCATGTTTAACGATGGAAGTAAGAGATAAAGGAGTTGCTTGGGTTACAATCGATCATCCTCCTGTAAATGCTATTGGAGAAGATTTAATGGCTGAACTACACCAAGTAGCTGATGCTGTGACAGATGCCTCTAATATACGTGTATTAGTTATTACTTCAAATCATCCGAAAATTTTTCTCGCTGGCGCAGATTTAAAAGGGATGATGGGGACAGAGGCTTCAGACGAGGAAGTTGACCCAATAGAACAAGCTTGTACAACGATGCAAGCATGTTTTAATCGATTTTCCGATATGAATAAACCTGTTATAGCTGCGATAAATGGTCACGCTTTAGGAGGTGGGTGTGAACTCGCGTTAGCTTGTGATTTCCGTTTCATGTCACAAGGTAAAATTGGGTTAACGGAATTATCGTTAGGTATTATCCCTGGAGCCGGGGGAACACAACGAATGACACGGATTTTAGGACGTGCAAAAGCGTTAGAAAATATATTTTTAGCCAGAAAACTAACTCCAGCAGAAGCGGAAGCACAAGGATTAATATCAAAAGCAGTTGAAAATTTAGAAGAAGAAACAACTCAGTTCGCGGAACAATTAGCAGAAGGAGCTGTATTTGCAATAGGGCAAGCAAAACAGGCAATTAATGCGGCAGAACTACCGTTAGAAAAAGGATTATCTGAAGAAGCAAAAGCCTTTTCACGCACCTTCCAATCAGATGAACCAAGTATTGGTTTAGCTGCTTTTTTTCAAAAAGAGAAGCCACAATTTTTACCGTAATAATGAAGGGGGAAAATGTGATATGTCTTCATGGAATAACTTATTAAAAGGAAAGGTCGCTGTTGTTACAGGGGCCTCTCGTGGTATAGGACGTGCAGATGCATTAGCACTAGCAGAAGCAGGTGCAGATGTCATTGTAACAGATATTTTACTAGAATCAGATGAATCAAGTGATAAAGAGGCAGAGAAATTCGGCCCGATGGCACAAGTGATGCAAAGTACAGATGTCATCTACACAGACCAAACAGTAGAAGATATTAAAGAAATGGGCAGGCGTTCTAAAGCATATAAAATGGATGTAACAAATCAAGATCAGGTTAAAGATGTAATGGCAGATGTTGTAAAGGAATTTGGCAAGGTTGATATTTTAATTAATAATGCTGGAACATTGGATCATGTATCACAAATTGAAAATCAGCGAGATGACTTTTGGGAACGTGATTTTAATGTAAATGTAACCGGCGCCTACCATTGTACAAAAGCGGTTTGGCCATATATGAAAGACCAAGGTGGCGGATCGATAATTAATATGTCTTCTGTTGCTGGAACACTTGGTGGTTTTGGGCAAGCGAGTTATTCGGCGACGAAAGGGGCCTTATTAAGTTTTACAAAAAGTATGGCATTAGAAGGAGCACGTCATAAGATTAATGTAAATGCGATTATTCCAGGAATTATTGATACAGAAGCATTTCGCTTAGGTAATCCCGATATGAATGAGCGTATGACAAAACGTACGGCATTTAAACAACCAGGAAAACCTGATGATATTGCTAATGCGATTACTTTCTTAGTATCAGATAAAGCATCTTATATTACGGGAGTAGGTTTACAAGTCTCGGGGGGAATTGAATTATTTACCTTTTAATTGGAGAGGAGGAATAACATGACAGATGTCGTAATTATTGACGCAATTCGAACAGCAATTGGAAAAAAGGATGGAGCATTTAAAGATGTTCATCCTGTAGATTTGCTTGTACCTGTTTTACAACAATTAGTAGAGAGAAATCAAATTGATGAACAACAAATTGATGATGTCGTAACAGGATGTGCGACGATGACTGGAGAACAAGGAGTTAATATTGGAAGATTAGCAGTACTTGCAGCAGGTTTTCCAGTTGAAATACCAGCATTTTCGTTAAATCGACTTTGTGGTTCAAGTCAACAAGCGATTCATACTGCATCACAAGCTATAGTCGCAGGAGATATGGATGTTGTCATCGCTTGTGGGGTAGAAAGTATGTCACAAGTACCGATGGGAAGTGATGTAGGAACATTTCCTGACTCATTAGTAGATAAACATGCCATTATTCCTCAAGGGTTTTCCGCCGAACAAATCGCAGGAGCGTGGCAAATTAGTCGTGAATCTCAAGATGAACTCTCTCTATCTAGTCATCAACGAGCATTAGAAGCAATAGATGAAGGTTGTTTTGCCAGGGAAATTATTCCGGTTGAAATAGAAGAAGATGGAGTAAACAAATCATTCATCATCGACGAAGGAGTTCGTAGAGAAACAAGTCTTGAAAAGTTAGCTGAATTATCCCCAGCCTTTATGCCAGATGGCGGAACCGTAACAGCAGGAAACTCTAGTCAAATGAGTGATGGAGCAGCGGGGATGTTATTAATGTCGGAAGCAAAAGCAAAGGAATTAAATCTTCAACCACGTGCAAAAATAATCGCACGAGTAGTTGTAGGGGAAGATCCGATTATGATGTTAACAGGTGTCATCCCTGCAACGAAAAAGGTTTTAGAAAAAGCAGGTTTAACGATAGATGATATGGACGTTATTGAAATTAATGAAGCATTTGCCTCTGTCATTAAAGCATGGGAAAAAGAAATAAAACCGAATATGAATCGGGTTAATCCTCGCGGTGGAGCAATAGCTTTAGGACATCCATTAGGAGCAAGTGGCGTAAGGCTTGCAACTAGTTTATTACATACCTTGGAAGATGAGGGAGGAACGTACGGTTTGCAAGTTATGTGTATAGGATTTGGTATGGCAACCGCAACAATTTATAAAAATGTGATATAATAATGGTAACGCTTACATTAGGTTAAAAAAATTCATTTATTATCAAGGGGTGAAATGTATGAATGTGAACAATACTGTCCAAATGTTACACAAAACAGTAAAGAAATACCCAGATAAGTCCGTATTCTTGTGGAAAAACCAAGGGACGTATGAATCAATCACCTATGAAGCATTTTGGACGCGAATAAGGAACTTTGCAAACGGATTATTGCAATTAGGAGTTAAAGCAGATGATAAAATTGCTATTATATCAAATAGTAATCCAATGTGGGGGATCTCAGACTTTGCAATAGCAAGTGTTCAAGCTGTCAGTGTCCCGATTTATCCAACGATTCCATCTGAACAAGTTGCTTATATAGCAAATAATGTCGATATTACCTATGCGATTGTTGAAGATGAAGAACAATTCGATAAATTGATGACTGCAGGTATCCCTTTAGAAAAAATTATTATGATGTTTCCAGGTGAGACTACGAGCGGAGAGTATGAATCCTTTCAAGAAGTAGAATTATTAGGAGAAGAAAATGAAAATCCAGATTGGGAGTCGTTATGGATAGACTTAGATCGTGATCAACTTTTAACAATTATGAATACGTCAGGAACAACAGGTAATCCAAAAGGCGTTATGTTAACCCATGGCAATATTATAGCCAACATTGAAGGTGCTCAGTTTTGGGTAGTTGAATTAATACCAAAGGATGTCACGTTATCTTACTTGCCATTATCACATATTTTTGAAAGGTTAGCTGGCCACTATTTGCCTCTTTCAGTAGGTGTAACAATAGGTTATGCAGAAAATATCACTACAATTCCAGATGATTTACAAGAAATAAGACCTACAGTATTAACAAGTGTTCCACGTTTATTTGAAAAAGTATATAGACAAGTGATGGATGAAATAAATCAAGGTTCATCAGCGAAAAAGAGAATATTCAATTGGGCTGTTTCAATAGGTGAACAAAAGTACGAATATTATTTGCATTCCCAAATGGGCGATTATCTTTCACAAACATTTTTACCTAAATCCTTTCATCGCAAATGGAAAATAGCGGATAAATTAGTATTTCAAAAAGTAAAGGAAAAACTTGGTGGAAGATTACGTGGGCTTGTATCTGGTGGGGGAACATTGAATCCCGAAATTGCAAAGTTCTTTTGGGCACTAGATATTCCATTAATGGAGGGATATGGACTAACAGAAACATCGCCAATCATCTCAACTAATCCAATGATTCGTGCAAAAGTTGGAACAGTAGGAAAAGTACTACCAAACCTAGAAGTAAAAATTGCCGATGATGGAGAAATTTTAGTTCGTGGACCAAGTATAACGCAAGGTTATTATAATGATCCTGAAGAAACAGAAGAAGCATTTATAGGAGATTGGTTTAAAACAGGTGACATCGGTGAATTCGATGAAGATGATTATTTAAAAATAATTGATCGTAAAAAGCGGATACTTGTTTTATCTACTGGAATGAATGTTGCCCCTGCACCAATAGAAGCGTCGATAAATGAAAGTACTTACATCTCACAATCACTTATTGTAGGGGATAATAGAAAATATGTTGTTGCATTAATAAATCCGGAGTTTGAAACACTTATTCCATGGGCAAAACGTAAAGGAATTAATACTGAAGATAAAGCAGGATTATGTAAAGATCCAGTTGTACAAAAACGTTTACACAAAGAAGTAAATCGCCTTACGAAAAACTTCACAAACTATGCTCAACCTAAAAAAATCATCGTTATCGGTGATGTTTGGTCGATTGATACAGGAGAATTAACACCCAAGTTATCATTAAAAATAAACGTATTAGAAGAAAGTTATGCAGATATTATTACAGAAACATATGAAGAGAATGGAACAGTAGAAAAAGCGATCTAATAAAATTATATCATTTAAAATAAAAAACTTGCAGGAGATAATGTTTCCTGCAAGTTTTTGTGTGAGTAATTTGATAAAACAAATTAAATTACCCCTTTTCGTATCGCCCGGGCAACAGCCTCAGTTCGATTTCGTGCTTTCATTTTTTGCATAATGGACGTTATATAATCACGCACTGTATATTCACTTAAATGTAAAATATCTGCGGCTCCTGTAGTTGACTCTCCAGCTGCCATTAAATTTAATACTTCAATTTCACGAGGTGAAAAATGAACTGTTTTATTTACTTCATGAATACTTGAATGGAATTTTTCTAAAGCTTCCCCAGCACTTTGACCGAATTTAATTAACGCTTTATAAATATCTTGGGAAATTTCAAATTCCTTATTCGCTCCCTGATCGATAATGGCAGCTCCGATTAATTCATTACTTGAAGAGGTGAAAATTGGTGTGACAACAATTGATTTTAATTGAAAACTTTTAATATATTCTTCAGGAAACTCGTTACTCGCATTAGCGATATATAGCGGTTGTAAATATTTTAAAGCTTTACCAAACATCCGCAATAATTCGATCCCATTATTAATTAACGGTAAATTGTTAATATCTTGTGTAATCGCTTGGATTGCATCATTATCTAACCGATGGGCAGACAAGCCAAAACCTAATTCATCTGTTTTTGAATAAGAGAAAATCGCACAACGTTCAAACGGCAAATAATTGACAAATCCTTCCGTAATTGTTTCTAAAGCATCATTAAAGTTTCTAGCTCGTAAAATCGATTCATTAAACATAATTACAGCATCTTTCCATTGCTGTTCTTTTCTCGAGACAGTTAATGTGGATTTCCCACTTTGTAAAAGTTGTAAAGCATGATTAATAAATGGAGTAATGTGAACGGTTCCATTTACTTCAGCACTTAATAATAATTGTTTATCTTCAAATGGTATAGTTAAAATATTTTTTGTCTGATCATGACAGACAAATTGTAACAAATCTTCCGTTAATTTATACATTGATTGTGCTTTAATCTCATTATGTGCACCGAGTAAACATTTATTTTTATCAAACCATTTAGACACTTTATATGAGTCATCTTCTTTTATAATGACTGCAACCCATTCAATTGGTAGTTGTTGCGAATAGACAAGATGTTGTAAAAATAGATCATAAGTAAACGGACTTTCAGCTTCGCTAGTTAATAAATATTCATTTATTTGATTAAAAACATACTGTATTGCTTGATGTTTTTTATAATAATCCTCTGTCTTTAACTTAGTTGCATGATGGACGGAACTTTCAAGCATAGTTAAGATAAATTGATCAATTGGCTTATTTCCTAAACGTCTTTTCCAACCCTCTTTTATTTTAGTAAGTAAAATATCTTTATCTAAAGAGTCGTTAAAGATGATCTTTGTGAATAAATCTACTGAATAAGTAATGGCTTCTGACGATCGTTTTCCGGTTTCTTCAAAATAATCCTTCATTTGCGTCCATTCCTGTAAAATTTCTTGCTCATGCTTTCTCATAATAGATAGTCCATGATGAAAAAGAGAATCAAGATGAGTATCTAACGTTAATGACATATTTACTCTACTCCCCTTAATAGTAAGAAATAATAAAAAACTCCTGATAAGTCTTTTTCTAGTTGTATGAACTGTATGTTTTGTTTCTAGGTTGTTAAAATTGAATAAATGCAATGAATGACTATTCATTTTCTTGGTAAAAAATAAGGTAACCTAATTTTGTAGGTATTAATCGTATTGTCATAAATGTAATATACGAAAATAATAGGAATTGGTTACTGTAGTTATTATATATATGCTATAGATATGCGACAGGCCCACACTACATACATCATGTTTAGTTATGGTTTTGATAACTGTGTCCTATTATAATATCAGATTGTGAAAGGGCTTACAAGATATTTGTGAAAAAGAAAAGGAGGAAGTATATATAGGAAAATACAAAAACAAAGTATGAAGCAAATAGTACATACAAAATAAGGAGGAGTTCATTATTAAACAAGTGTATAAAAAAATTACAGTATGGATGGCAATATTTACATTAGGATTATTTTATTACGGTGGTGTGGAAAAGGCGAGTGCGGAAGAAGTAACTAGTTCAATAGGATATGTGTGTAAGGCATCTGCATTAGGACAAAGTTTTGACCTTGATATGACAATAAAACCAACAATGTCAGTTCCTTCATCTGTAGAAGCTGATAGTTCATTTTCTATAACTAATATTGATACTGATGTTGAAATTGACTTAAGTGAAGCACCAAGTCTTTTGCAAGGTGCACTGAATCCATTTACTGCAAATATTAGCGCATTTTATTTACATGTAAATGACAGTAAAGAGAACGTACTGAAAGATGGTGGAGTAGATGTTAATGATGTAGATGCTGTAGATAATATTATTCCATTTAATGTAAAAGGAACAGATACAGCTTTTAACGTTGAAAAAGAAGAAGTAGAAATAAAAACAGGTGATGTTGTAGCGGTAATTGATACAATGGTAGGGGGAGTAAATGCAACTTGTGCTCCATCTGGCGATAACGTTATCGCCAACGTTAAAGTAGAAGAAAAAGATGATGGTAATGAGGAAGATAATGTAGCTCCTGAAATTACTTTAAATGGCGACAATCCAATGGAATTAGAAGTTGGTGACACATATGAGGAGCCAGGTGCTTCTGCAGAAGATGATGTTGATGGCGATGTGTCGGATGATATCAAAATTACTGGAGAAGTAAATACAGACGAAGCTGGAACGTATGAAGTAGTTTATACTGTTTCAGATGAAGCGGGAAATGAAGCAACAGTAACAAGAGAAGTAATTGTTGTGGAAGAAGAGGAAGAAGATCCATTAGTAGAAGCACTCAATGCCGTAAATAATGCCAAGACAGCTGGAGAAATGCGTGCGGCTCTTGAGGATGAGGAACTCGGTTTGAATTTGGCAGCTTATAATAGTAGGAATACGTATCAAAGAAATAATATTGCAAATCATATCTTAGAGAATCGTCCTGAATCAGGGTTTAAAGTAGGTTCTGTGGATAGTAAAGATGAGGAATACGATAACAGTGTTCAAAAAGCCTTAAATACAGCTAATCTTCAATTATATATTTTAGGAAACAAAGGTCCAGAAGAGCTAGCATTTGAGGCAGTAAATGAAGCAGAGAGTGCAGAAGCTATGGAAGCAGCACTAGAAAATGAAGATTTAGAAGTAGATATTGCTGCATACAGTGAGCTATTCGGTTATGAACAAGCTGAAGTTGCTCGTCTTTTATTAGAAAATAGACCAGATGATGAGGAAGGTTATCCACTTCCAGCAAATATTCAAGAAGCACTAGATGATGCAATTAACATAGTAACAAAAGCAGAAGAAAGAGAAGAACTTGAGAATCAAATTAAAGACTTAGAAAAAGAATTGGAACAGTTAAGTAAGGAATTAGAAAATGCTCAAGATGAAGCTGCTGAAGTTCAAGAAGCACTAAAACAAGCAAAAGAAGAACTTGAAAATGCATTAGCTAAAGCAGAACAAGCTTTAGAAGAAGCTGAAAATGCAACAGAAGCAGCAGCTCAAGCTAAGAAAGAAGCAGAAGAAGCTAGAGAAGCTGCAGAGCAAGCAAAAGAGGATGTAGAAAAAGCTAGAAAAGACGCAGAAGAAGCTAAGCAAGCTGCAGAAAAAGCATTAGCGGAAGCAGAGCAAGCTAAAAAGGATGCAGCGAAAGCTTTAGAAGAGGCACAAAAAGCTTTAGATAAAGCTAAAAATAATGAAGAAAACGAAGATGAAGAGAATAATGAAAACAGTAACAACGACGAGAACAATGGAAATAATGATAATAATAAAAACGATGATGACAAAAACGGAGATAAAGGAGATAAAAAAGAAACAACAGTAACGACTGTTTCTAATGATAAAGGTAATGGAAATACAGGTGGTAAAGGATTATTACCGAATACAGCTACAAATAATCCACTATACATTGCGTTAGGTGCTGGCTTATTATTACTTGGTAGCGCAACAACGCTAGTAGCTCGTAGAAAGAAACTAAATTAATACTTTTAAAAAGGACAGCGAACTTAGGTTTCCTGTCCTTTTTTTATTCAGCTTAATGGAAGTTCCCTACTTTAGTCGGTACATACGTATAGAGCTTATAATAACACGACAAACATAGGTATTGGTAAGCGCTTTCAAACTAGATATGATAAACATATGCAATATTCAAGAAAGGGAGTGAACGTATAATATAATACTTAGCACGAGTCGGACGATGTTCTTTTATCTCGGATACAATCGTCATGCAGATGTAGAAAGAAATCATCAGCATTAGGGGGAATTTTAATGGGAGACACAAATTATTTATCAGCAGAATTTAAACGGTTATTTTATAAGAAGTCAGTCCTTATTTCTGTTCTTGTCGTTTTATTAGTACCGTTAATTTATGCAATGATTATGTTATCACCAAAATGGGGTCCACAAGATAATATTGATAATTTACCTATTGCAGTAGTAAATAATGATCAAGGTGCAGATAATGAAGGGGAAATCGTTAATATAGGTGAGGAACTAGTTGGTAATTTAGAAGCAAACCCTACATTAGGTTGGGATTTTGTATCATCTGAAGAAGCTGACAAAGGTATGGACGACATGGAATATTATATGGTTATTGAAGTTCCTGAAGATTTTTCTAAGAGAGCTTTAACAGTATTGGATGATAATCCTGAACGTCCAGAATTAAAGTTTAGCCAAAATGAAGGCCTTCATTACATGGCTGCTCAAGTAACTGATAGCGCAATTGATACAATAAAAAATCAACTATCTACACAAATAACTGAAACGTATGTGCAAACAGTTGTAGATAAATTAGGTGGAGTAGCTGACGGATTTTCAGAAGCGGCTGATGGAGTAGAACAAATTAACGGTGGGTCTAACGAGTTAAAAGATGGTTCTGATTTAATGTTATCTTCCTTAACTGAAAAGTCTGGTGACATTAATCGTTTAGCAGACGGTTCACAAGAGTTAAACGCAGGAACGAATGAACTTTTAACAAATTTAACAGGAAAATCAGCTGATATTCTAAAACTTGCTGATGGTGCGAATGAGTTATCAGCAGGTGCTGGAGAGTTAAAAGCGGGAACGGATGACTTAAAGGCAGGAACGGGCGAGTTAAAAGCAGGTGCAGGTGAATTACAAGCAGGAACGAATGAACTAAAAGCTGGGACAGGTGATTTAAAAGCAGGAACCAATGAGTTAAAAGCTGGTACAGATGATTTAAAAGCCGGCTCAAGCCAATTAAAAGCTGGTTCATCTGAATTAAGCCAAGGAACACAAGATTTAAAAGCAGGAAGTACGGAATTAAAAGCTGGAGCAGTCGAAGCTAGCGCGGGAAGTGATGAGTTATTAGACGCCCTCGATGTTAATGATGGTAGAGTAGGGGCAGGTATCACAGAGCTTGCAGCCGGAACAGAAACTGCTAGAAGTGGTGTTATAGAATCGATAGAGTCTTTAAAAATGTTACAAATGGGCTTAGAAAGCCTTGCTAATACTCCTGAGGATGATGATGCTTATGATGAATTGATTCAAGGTATTAATGCTCTAACAGCTGTACTTGCTTCAAGTATTGAAGAAGCGGAACAAGAGAAGATTCCAGATTTAGATAGATTAGTAGCAGGTGGGGAAGAGTTACGTGCTGGTTTAGCGGATGCAGATGGCGAGTTTAAATCTGGACTTATTAGATTAAATAACGGTTTAGGAGAATTGTCAGCAGGAGCACAAGAATTAGATGCCGGTGCAACTCAGTTAGTAGATGGTACAAATGAATTAAAAGCCGGTGCGGCTGAATTAGATGCCGGTGCAGGCCAATTAACTGCGGGAGCAGCTGAATTAGATGCTGGAGCAGGACAGTTAAATGCCGGAGCAAATGAGTTATCTTCCGGAACGAATGAATTATCTTCTGGTGTAGGTGAATTAGTGGATGGAGCTAACGAACTTAACGCCGGTGCAGGAGAATTATCCGCTGGTGCAGTACAAGTCGCGGATGGAAACCAAACAGTTAAAGCTGGTTGGGCTCAACTTGAAGACGGTGCAACACAGTTACATGATGGTTCTACACAAATTAAAGATGGTAATAGCCAAGTTAAAGACGGTTGGAGTGAATTAACTGATGGTACAACACAAATCGATGATGGTTTATTACAAGTTGTCGATGGTAGTGCAGAGTTACATGAAGGACTAACGGGCGGTGCTGAAGAAGCAAGTGCATTAGATCCTCAAGACGAAAATATTGCAATGTTTGCGGAACCAGTTGTTTTAGATGGAGAAGTCATTAATAGTTTTCCATTTTACCGTGATGCAAACGCTCCTTACATTATCACGTTAGCTTTATTTGTAGGGATACTAGCAATGTCATTCGTTGTACCATATAGAAAACCGGCAATATTACCACCATCTGCTGTATCTTGGTATGCTGGTAAAATTGCTAACTTAACATTATTAGCAGTCGCACAAGCGTTAATTATTTCATTATATTCACTATTTATATTAAAAATCGAAGTGCATAGCGGCTTGCAGTTTGTATTGTTTTCTGTATGGGTTAGCTTAACCTTCCTAATGATTGTCTTATTCTTAGTTGTATTAGCTGGAAACATTGGACGCTTCGCTGCTCTAGCGTTTGCTGTAATTCAGTTATCGACTACAGGATCAGAATTACCGATTCATATGTTACCAGAAGGGTTACGTAGTCTAAGTGTATTTTTACCTTTTACGTATTCAATCGATGGATTTAAAAATATAATCACATTAGGTAGTACATCTTCGGTTTGGGCAAATATTGGCGTGTTATTTATTTACTTTGCAACGTTTGCATTACTTTCAGGTATCGTATTCTTCATTCGTTATCGTCGTTTAAATCGTGAAGAATTCGCTGAAGAAGATGGAACGGAAACAGCAGTATAAGATAAAAAAGTTTATGCTATCATTTTGGTGGCATAAACTTTTTTCATTAATGTATGTAACAAGCTAATTTCACTTGCTATATAAATTGAATGTATGGTAAAGTAAGTAGTAGATTATCGTCGTTTTGAGAGGATGTTATGCATGGCTACACTAATGAATGTCTTATTAGTCATTAATGGAATTATTATGATCGTATTTATCGTATTACAATCTGGGACAAGTGCTGGTCTATCTGGAGCAATTTCTGGAGGAGCAGAACAATTATTTGGAAAACAAAAAGCACGAGGAATGGATTTAGTATTACACCGAGGTACAGTCATTACAGCAACGTTATTTTTTGTTTTAGCTTTTATAAGTGCGTATATTGTATAATAAACAGACTCTCTTATTGGGTTCTTTGTCAAATAGTGTTGGTGGCTAATTAAAGCGACCTAAAATATGGTGTAAATTATATGTTATTTCAGCGTGAGCTACGCTCCAGAAACCTACTTCGCTTTCCGCGGGCAACACCTCAACTAACTTCGTAAGTTCG
>JAPFDT010000012.1 GCA_026169815.1 Pseudogracilibacillus sp. | reverse complement strand
GAATAGCCCTTCACCTTATCCAGCACAACATTTTATATGATTATGAAATAGCCACAACGCATTCATAACAATAAAATGATTATATTTAATATAGCATAATCTTTTTAAAAAATATACATTTGAAAGGTTTATTTAGTATGCCTATTTTTAAAGTTTTGTTTCTTCGTACTGAAAAGGTGTATTCACAAATGAAACTTTAAAACATTCAACATAGCAGCCCGAATATATGGAGACTCCTACGGGAAGTAAGAGTTCATCAAGACCCCGCAAGGCGTAAGCCTGAGGAGGCTTGATACTCGCCCGTGGAAAGCGGAATATATTCGGACTGCGGTGTTACAAGCCAATCTATAGGTAATATAACTTTCCTTTTCAGTATATATTTTTTAAAAAAGGACTTGACTAATCGTAAGAAAGCGAAGTATATTTCCGAAACGATTATTTAATCAATACATATTTATATATGAAAACAGTTTTGTCCCAGCCTCTTTTTCATATATGACATTTGTTAAGAAATAGTCATGACATTTAAGTCTAATTACTTTCTCTTTGATTTCATATAATAAAGGTAGAATGAAAATCGAGGAGGAATACGATGTCAAAACGAAAAATGTTAGAATTACATCAAAGCGTGAAACCTTATACGAAAGCAGATAATAAAAAAAGTACGATACAATTATTGAACACGATTCCACCATTACTGTTAATTTGGACTTTATCCTACATGAGTTTATCCGTATCACCATGGCTTGCATTAGGATTAGCTGTTTTAGCATCTGGATTCATTGTGAGAACATTTATTATTTTTCATGATTGTACACATGGCTCCTTTTATCATAACAAACGAAGAAATGATGTGTTAGGAACAATTACAGGAGTGTTAACATCTTTCCCTTATGAAAAATGGAAACGAGAACATGCAATTCATCATGCTTCAAGTTCGAACTTGGATAAGCGTGGAGTCGGTGACATTTGGATTATGACTGTAGAAGAATTCAGTGAAGCATCTAAATGGAAGCGATTTGCTTATCGTGCCTATCGTAATCCAGTTGTTATGTTTGGCTTAGGTCCTTTATATTTAGTGCTTAGTTCAAATCGTTTGAACCGAAAAGATGCGAAGAAAAAAGAGCGTTACAATACGTATTTAACAAATATTATTTTAATCGTCTCTGTCATTGCGCTAATTTACTTTCTAGGTTTAACAGCGTTTTTACTTGTGCATGGTGTATCTATGTACATTGCGGCTGGATTAGGGATTTGGTTATTTTACATTCAACATACATTTGAAGATTCTTATTTTGAAGAGGAATCAGATTGGAATTATGTGAAAGCAGCTGTTGAAGGAAGTTCTTATTATGAACTGCCTCGTGTTTTACAGTGGATTACGGGTAATATCGGTTATCATCACGTTCACCACTTAGCACCGCGCGTTCCTAATTATCATTTAGAAGAAGCACATGAACAAACACCACCATTGCATTATGCAACAACGATTACATTGAAGACAAGTTTAGATTCTCTGCGTTATCGATTGTATGACCCAGAAAATAAAGTGTTTATTACGTTTAATGAATTTAAACGACGTGAACGCAAGGATAACACAATAGCTCGTCATGAAAAAAGACGACATGCTACGATGCAAAGTAAATAAATTTATTAAATGAACAGCCATCTATTTTAGGGATGGCTGTTTTAAATGGTAAAATATTGTACAATAGAGAAATAATCAAGGAGGGCGATAACGTGCATAAATGGTATAGTATTTTTCCGAAAAATCCGTGGCTTAGTATATACACATGGATTGCATTTTGTTTTTTACCATTCTTCTTCATTTTTCGTGCCTCATCACTTGTAGAAATTTTACTAGGGATTTCATTATTAATTTTATTTTTTCTATCGTATATATTTTCTTTTAAAGCTAAAAGCGGTTTAGTTTATATGTGGCTTAGCTTTGAGATGTTGATTAATGTTGCGATGTCATTGTTGTTTGGTTTTGTTTATTTTGCTTTATTTACCGCTTTTTTTATTGGTAATATCCGTCATACAGTTGGTTTTTTTATTATGTATGGGTTACATATTTTTACAACAATTCTCGCTGTCGGTATTGGTTTTTTCTTTAAATTAGATTTGCTTTTACCACAATTACCGTTTGTTATTTTATGTGTGATTGGAACGGTTTTATTGCCGTTTCATTTATATAATAGAAATAAACGAGATAATTTAGAAGGTGAACTTGAAGTTGCGCGTGAACGTATATCAGAATTAATCGTCATCGAAGAACGACAGCGAATTGCTCGTGACCTTCATGATACACTCGGTCAAAAGCTTTCGCTCATTGGTTTAAAATCAGACCTTGTAGGGAAATTAATGACAACCGAAAATGAAAAGGCGAAAAAGGAATTAAGTGATATACGCCTTACAGCTAGTACAGCTTTAAAAGAAGTGCGTGAACTCGTTTCAAATATGCGTTCAAAAAAACTAAAAGATGAGTTAATTCGTGTCCAACAAATTTTAAAAGCAGCAGAAATGGAGTTCATCCATCATGGTAATGAAACATTTAAAGATATTCCACCACTAGTTGAAAATATTTTAAGTATGTGTATGAAAGAAGCAGTAACAAATGTTGTCAAACATAGTGAAGCACTTTCATGTGAACTTACCTTTATTCAGAATAAAAGTGCGTTTATTATTGAAGTAAAAGATGATGGAGTTGGAATTGAACAAAAGGGAATGGGATTAAGGGGATCTGGTTTAGATGGCATGCGAGAAAGACTGGAGTTTGTAAATGGTAAGGTAAAGATAGATGTTAATAATGGAACGACATTAACGATTATAGTTCCAGCTATTATTAAACAACTAAATTGAGGTGAATGAATAAATGATTAAAATAGTCATAGCGGAAGATCAAGGCATGTTACTTGGAGCACTTGAAGCATTATTAAGCATGGAAGACGATTTTGAAGTTGTCGGTAAAGCGCAAAATGGGGAAGAAGCAGTTACGTTAGTAGAGGAGCATAACCCAGACATTTGTATAATGGACATTGAAATGCCAAAAATGAATGGGTTAGATGCAGCAGAAGCTTTGCAAAATCACCCGTGTAAAATGATCATTTTAACGACTTTCGCTCGTCCTGGTTATTTTGAACGTGCGCGTAAAGCAGGAGTTCGTGGTTATTTATTAAAAGATAGTCCGATTGAAGAGTTAGCAGAAGCAATACGTACTATTATGAATAATGAACGAATTTACGCACCTGAATTAGTCGATATTATATACAGTGACGATCACTTATTTAAAAACCCATTAAGTAAACGAGAAAGTGAAGTATTAACGCTCGTTGCAGAAGGAAAAACGACGAAAGAAATCGCAGGCGAATTATTTTTATCACCAGGAACGGTACGTAATTATATGTCCATTATATTAGATAAGCTCCAAGTCAGTAACCGAATTGAAGCAATCTCGCTTTTTAAAGAAAAAGGTTGGTTTAAGTAAACGGAATTAACTAATTGGTCAAGACATTGCGTAGAGAATATGCTTCAGAAAATTATTTTTCATAAACATTTTCATCGACGTCTAAGTCATCTAATATATTTAAGTCGATATGACAATAGCCGTTAGGATTTTTTGCTAAATAATCTTGGTGTTCTTCTTCTGCAAGGTAAAAATTATCTAAAGGTAATACTTCTGTTACGATTGGTTTTTCGTAATTTTCCTGTTCTTTGAGAAATGCTTCTTGAATGAGTGCTTCTTCCTCTTCTTTTACATAATATACGCCTGTACGGTATTGAACACCAACATCATTTCCTTGCTGATCTTGAACTGTTGGGTCAATCACAGCAAAAAAGTAAGCTAATAATTCATTTAATCCTACTCTATCTGCATCATAGATAACTTCTACTGTTTCAGCGAATCCTTGATCACCTTGGATGACATCCATATAGGTTGGATTTGTTCCTGTTCCATTAGCATAGCCAGAACTAGTTTCATACACACCTGGAATTTGTTCAAAATAAGCTTCTACACCCCAAAAACATCCACCAGCAAAATAAGCTTTTTCTAAGTTGTCTGTAGATAATTCACTTGCATCATTGTTGTTACTCCTTGTTTCCTTTTCATTAGAGGATGATGGATTGTTAGAACATGATACTAAAAATAAACACCCAAAAATAATTAAGAATGGTTTAATATTCATTAAGCCTCCTCCTTTGCTTTACATGTTATCATAACTTAGGAGAAAGTGCTTTTCATCTAGAAGAGAAGCCCGCATCGAGAGAGTAAGTTCCGAGGCGGGAGAGCAAATTCAATGATATGAAAGCAAAATCCGTAAAAATTTTGGGATATGCTAGTGAACGTATCAAAATAAACTTTTAATTTAAAAGACCATGGCGAATAATATTTACGGAGAAATCAACGTCGATATTCATTTCTGGATATACTTCTTCCCAATTAATTTTTTCCCATACATTGTAATGATATGCTTTTAACATTTCTCCTAAACCTAATACGTCACTATTTGCTTCTTGAGTAACAGTGATTGTTTCTTCCGCTAATTCGTTTAATTTATGTTCGATTTTTCTTCTTAGCTTATTCATCTTTTTTTCATCTGACAAATGATTTGCAGCATATTCATCAATTTCAATATCTATTTCCATCTTTATCTTTGCATGTATATCCTCATCGTCTGTGTTTAATTCAATATGACGTTTATTTTTTTGCACTTTAAAATCAACGAATCTTTTGATAGGATCTTTTTCTTTATCATTCACTTCAAAGTTAAGGGAAGTATATTTAGCAAGTTGTTTAGATAAGAGAAGAAACATAGTTGATTGATAAATATTTAAAGATCCAACCATTTTATCTTTATGAAATAAGGCAACTCCTTCAACAACTACCTCATCTTTGGGTTCATCAATTGAGAGGTAAGGGAGTACAAGATCTTTTCCTTCACCTAATATAATTGGGCAAGCATGTTGGACACTTTTATTTTTAGTAATGCCAGCTTTATCCGCACTTTCAAGTAGATCACCATAAAGATCACTAGTGATGGCCGCTTGATCTGATTTAATATTTAGTGCATCTTCTGCTTCACCATTAAAGATAACAACATTTGCATGTAAAGGCCCCCGCAAATCACGATAAACCGAATCTAGTGTCGAGAAAATTCCCTCTTCCGCTAAATCTGTGCCGAATATAATTACCCTTGCTTTAGAACGGTCAAATTTTTCAGTAATACTTTCATCCATTTTATTCTCAGCATTTTTTACTGTATTTCCTATTACGGATAATGTATTGCTTCCTTGTTCTGATAAGTTTTGTTCATCATTTTGACTTCCTGCATTAGTGTTTTTAGGAAAAGTGACTGTTTTTTTTAGTGCGTTATTTTCTGCTTTATCATAGCCAATTGCTAAAATTAAACTTTGATCCCTTAAGAGTCTTTGATCCCAACATGCAGTGAGAATAACAAGACATGTCATAACGAAAAATAAAGGGAGTAGTTTTTGATAGTTCATTCATTATTCACTTCCTTTTTTCGACGAATTAAAGATACGACAAGCAGAAATAATGGGAAAAAAATAAATATTGGAATGAGATACATATGAAATAATGTAGAGGCATTTGATGTGTTATAAACGCCTTTTATGTTTAACGCAATAATAAAACAAATAACGGTAAGAATGGTGATAACATAATTTAATCGCGTAGTTTTCGTCAATGTCATTACTCCAAGCGTAGCTCCATAAACAAACACGATAAATGAAGTGGCGACAAGCACAATCCACATTGAAGTAAATAATAAATCGGGACGTTCAATAATTCGAAACGAAAAAGCTTTAATTAAATATAAAACAGGTTCTGGAACGAGTTTTAATTCATCTTTACTAAAGAAAAGTAAACTAACAAGCACGAGTAATGTGTAAAATAATGTTACGAAAAGATTGGCAATTGAAGCAGATTTAATGATTGTTCTATTGCTCGCTTTTACAAAAGGAAAAAAAATAAGTAGCATTTCGAATCCTTGAAAAGAAAGGAAACTAGGTGCTATACCTTTTGTTATTGCCGTTATTCCGCTTGAACCAACAGGTAAAATAAACGTTATATTAGCAAATTTAAATGCGTAAAAAGCTGCAACGATAAATCCAATCAAAAAAACAGAACATAAAACTAAAAATCGGGCAATAATTTGCAGATTTTCTTTTAAAATAAAAATAGCGCCTAAGCCCATTAGACCTATCAAAACCCAGCTAGGGGTCCTTGGCATTAACCATGTTTTAATATAATAGACAAAGTTAGCCAAAACGAGACTACCTGACATAATATAAAATAAGATATAAACAATTATAATCAAACTGCCAATCCATTTTCCAAGTAAAGTTAAATGCATGTCATAAATTGTATAATTTGGAAAACGTTTGATTAAAAAGCTATAACCTAAAATAATTAATTGAATGAACATACCTGATAATAAAATGGAAATCCAGGCATCACTATTTGCTTTTAAAAATATATCATATGGTAAATTAATGATCCCAACACCAATTTGTACGTGAATTAATAAAAATACGAGTTGAAAAGCCGATATCTCCGTCTTATTAATCATGTTGATCCCATGCTCTCCCACGACTTGCTCGAATTGGCTTTAATGTGTGTAATTCCCTTTGGCGATAACCTCGTTTCCAATTAGGGGCACGAATGATTACATCTTGCCATTCTCTTAGGTTAGTTGGAACGATTGGTGATAAATAAGGGACGCCGAAAGATTCTAACGAACATAAATGAATAAAGATAAACATAAACGCAAATACGATACCAACAAATCCAAGTGAAGCAGCACCAAGCATGACAGGTAATCCAAGCAGTCGAATTGTATTTCCCATTTCATAAGTTGGAATACAAAAAGACATAATTGCCGTTAAAGCAACGATAATCACCATGACATTCGATACAAGTCCCGCATTAACGACAGAATCACCAATGATTAGCCCACCAACGATACCGATAGTTTGTCCGATTGGAGAAGGAAGCCTAATTCCTGCTTCGCGAATTAATTCAATCGTGGTGATCATAATAACAGCTTCTACAAAAGGAGAGAACGGTACTTGCTCAATAGATGTTTTGACGAGTCCAATAAGGTCATATGGGATTATTTCTAGATGAAATGAAATGACCGCAATATAAAGTGCAGGCAAGGTAAGCGTTCCCCAAAAACAAAACAAACGTAATAAACGGAAGAAAGAGCCTGACCAAAATCGTAAATTATAATCATCTGTTGATTGGAAGAAGGAAAAGAAACTGGCAGGAGCAATAATCGCATCAGAAGAAGATTCTGACATAATAACTATTCGACCCTCAACCAAATTTGCTTCAACCCTGTCAGGACGTTCTGTATAAAGTACTTGCGGGAATGGTGAAAAAGGTGTATCTTCTATACTTTCCTCAATATAACCAGGACTGAAAATCATATCAGATTTTATCATTTTTAACCTGGTTCGCACGTTTTCCACAGTAGTAGGATTCGCAATATCTTTCATATAGGCAATAGCTACAACTGCATTTGTTTCCGTTCCTAATGTTATATATTCCATTTTTAATTGCGGACTTTTAATCCGCTCTCGAATTAGATTTAAATTGACTTCTAAGCTTTCAATAAATCCTTTATGAGCTCCGCGCACGGACTTTTCACTATCTGGTTCTTCAGGTGACCGTGGATTAACTTGGACAATATTATATACGTAACAGACTGGTTTATTTTGCAAAAAAATCACACAAGAACCGATTAGTATTTCTGATACAATGTCTTGTAACTGATTTGTCTTCATTAATTCAGGTGAGGCGAGTAAGTAGTTGAATTGTTCGCTAAACTTAGTGTCCGTTACAGGTGATAAGAAAATACGTTGAAATTGTGCTGTGTCAACCATTGTTTCTAAGTAAATGACAACACCTTTTTCATCCCCCCATTTTGTTTCTGTAATAGCTAAATCGTCTGTCTGACAAAAAACAGCTTGGATATATTCGATATTTTCCTCAATAGTAGGAAAAATAGTTTCTCTTGATATAGAATTTTTTTCATTATTGGAGCCTTTTTTAAAAAAAGACATAGCATTCATTCCATTCATGACAATGTTTGATTGTTACATAGTATGAGCAATGGTATAGATTACTATGCAAAAAGAAAGGTATCGATTTATTTAAAATGTGTTTAATGCTTATTAGTGTGGGAATATAACGAATAGGAGGGATAATGATGGTACATGAACGAAAATCATATTTTATATCAATGGACAAGCAAAGAATAGATGAGACTAGTATTGGAGATACAACGGAGTATGAAGTGATCGTTAATAGTGATGAGTTAGAGACTTTTAAATCGTATATAGCAGCTAATAACACACGTGACTTTTGGTTTGCAATGCAAAACATTACGTTTAAACCGTTTAATGAAGTAGAAGTAGATGATATGCGTGTAGAAGATGATGATAATTTAATGAAAGCTTATCAATTTATTTATGCACATGGAACAGAAGAAACGAAACGTAAATTAGGTGAGATAGGTTTTACAGATAAACATTATCATAGAAAATAAGTATAATTAAAAAACCTCTTAGTCCATGTTAAGAGGTTTTTTATTTGCAGCTGGTTTATATATTTATTGTTATGTACTTGTTGACATGATAAATATAATGGAAGTCGTTCGAGGTTCTGTCTTTTCATATAGTGCAAGAGATGCTATGATAGAGGTGTAGTCTAATAAAATTATGTTACATAATGATAAATAAATAATGACATAATAAAAAGGAGTCGACTGAAATGGGTATAGCAAATATCGGCATTCCAAGTCTCGTATTAATTCTCGTTGTTGCCTTAATTATTTTCGGACCGAGTAAATTACCTGAAATTGGTAAAGCAGCAGGTCAAACGATTCGTGAATTTAAAAAGTCAACGAATGATTTAATGAATGATGATGTAACAGAAGAAACAAAAGAAACAGTAAAAACATCTGAAGACGTTGATAATAAGTAAAACCTTTTAAAATCTACAGTATAAAGCTGTAGATTTTTTTGTTTGTAATAACAGTCACGCTTTGATTTTTTCACATATACTGTAGTAAATATGTAGAAAAGTAGGAGTGAAAGGTATGCAGAGGAATCATCCATACTTAAGTAGTCAATCTGAAATTGTCAGTAGTGCTTATGGTGATGTAAATGGAGATGGTATTATTGATTACGTCTTTCTAACAGCATTAAAGTCATTGAATCCAACAAGTTTTTACTTGGAGAAAATTACTTTACACATTCAAGATGGAGTAACGAATGAAATTGAATCCGTTTTATTAGATGAGGCCGGAAATAGCGGTTATGGTCCGACCCTATTTTTAGGTGATTTTACGAATGATGGCGCAGATGACATCCTCGTTCAAATTGATTCAGGTGGCTCAGGAGCACTGACTTTTAATTATATTTACACGTATAAAAATAACCAAGTAGACAAAATCTTTGATTATGAACAATACAATGAAGAAAATCAATATGAGATTACTTATTTGGATGATTACGAAGTACGGGTGAAGAGTAAAGCGACAGGGACAACATTTTTTCTGACAATACGTGAACGAAGTAAAGATTATTTAGAGCAAATTTATAACGAAGATGGAACATTAAAAGAAGAAATAGTAGGGATGTCCGATGGTTTAAGTGGCTTTATCCCAGTAGATCGTCTGAGATCAAATGTCTATGAGATTCAAGCTTATCAAAGAATCAGTGGATTATATCATGCTGATGGATTAGGTTATATAATTAATACGTTGCAATGGGATGGAGAGAAGTTTGCTATTGAGCAGCAATGGCTAGCAACATTCGGAGTAGAAGCATAAGATTAAATAATTATATAGGGATCCTTTCGAAATCGAACATACTCTATGTTATAAAATAGAAAATGTTCGATTTTTATTATATCATACACGTTCATCTGCAACATGGTACAATTAATATGATGACTGTTATTTCATTGTTCGTTTATAAGATGAGATAATAGGGAAAAATATAGATAGGATGACAAATGTGAGTAGAAATAATAAATGGATAGTTAAAAATAAAATAGCTGAACAAATAAAAAAAGGATTGTCTTTACTAACAGCAGATGCACTTATCTCAAAGAAAGGTAATGTACAAGAAGGTGACATCATTCATATTGTAGACGAACGAGAACACTTTGTTGCTAAAGCATATTATGGTGAACAAAATAAAGGTATTGGTTGGGTATTAACAACAGATAAACAGACGAAAATAGATGAGAGTTTTTTCAAAGTAACATTAAAAAAAGCGTTCAATCGCAGGGCAACATTTTACCAAAGTGAAGATACAACGGCATTTCGGGTTTTCAATGGAGAAGGAGATGGCATTGGTGGTTTAACGATTGAATATTTTGCAGGTTATTACGTTATTAATTGGTATAGTGCGGGTATTTACACGTATAAACAAGATGTCATTCAAGCATTAGAATCACTAGTAGACTTTCATGCTATTTATGAGAAAAAACGTTTTAAGCAAAAAGGTGCTTATATAGAAGATGACGACTTTGTGACAGGAACACGTGGTGAGTTTCCGATTATAATAAAGGAAAATAATATGAATTATGCGGTTGATTTAAACGATGGTGCGATGACAGGAATTTTCCTCGACCAAAGAGAAGTTCGAAAAGCAGTTCGCGATACATATGTCGAAGGAAAACGTGTATTAAACACATTTTCTTATACCGGTGCTTTCTCTGTAGCGGCATCATTAGGTGGTGCCGTTCAAACGACAAGTGTCGATGTAGCGAAGCGTAGTTTGCCGAAAACGAAAGAACAATTACAAGTTAATAACATAGATGATGAACAAGAGAAAATTCATGTAATGGATGTATTCGAATATGTTAAGTATGCACGTAGAAAAAAATTAGTATTTGACTTAGTTATTTTAGACCCACCAAGTTTTGCTCGGACAAAGAAATATACATTTAGTGCAGCAAAAGACTATGCAAAATTAGTATCAGAAGTAGCTTCGATTACAGAAAAGAACGGTATAATTATTGCTTCAACTAATCATGCGGCACAATCAATGAAACAATTTAAAGCACAACTTAATAAAGGGTTGAATAAAGCTAACATTTCTTATCAAATAAAAGAAGAATACCGTTTGCCAGAGGATTTTCGGATTAACCAACACGATCCACAAAGTAATTATTTAAAAGTAGTTGTCTTAGAGTTAATGTAATTTAAATAATTGAAGGAGCGATAAAATGCGCAGGATATATTTGATGTTAGCCATGTTCCTTACATTTACAATCATCTTTTCAGGTTGTCAAAATAATGAAGTAACGGATGAAGAGAATGAAATAGATGATACAGTAACAAACTCGAGTTATGAAGAAATTGTCCAAGCTAGTAATAATTTTGGTTTTCAAGTTCTAGAAGAATTAGCGGGAGACAAGGATAATTTATTCATTTCGCCTGTTAGTTTATATATGGCGTTATCTATGGTTTATCCGAGCACAATTGATGAAACTAAAGCAGAGATGGAAACACTTTTACAATTAGAGGATGCTAAACTTGATGAGATGAAAGCGGCGAATGCAGAGCTTTTTGAGAAGTTACAAAATAGTAACTCAGATGAAATAACTTTACAGATTGCGAATAGTTTATGGTTGGATGACAAGTTTCAATTAAAAGAAGATTATACTGAAACAATTGAAAAAGATTTTCATGGAGAAATTTCTACAATTGACGCAACAAGTGATGCTTCTGTTGAGGAGATGAATAAATGGGTTCGTAACAAGACAGAAAATAAACTAACCGAAATTATCGAAGCTCCGCTAGCTGAAGATTTTGTAGCGATGTTATTTAATGTAGTTTATTTTAATGGTAAATGGCAGCATCCGTTTGATAAAGCTAATACGGAAAAGGATACATTTTACGGAGTAAATTATGCAGAAAAAGAAGTTGATTTTATGCACCTTCGAGCAGATTTAGATTACATAGAAACAGACCAATATAAAGGTGTCCGCTTGCCTTATGGTGATGAGGGCGACATGAGTATGTATGCATTGATACCAACTGATTCACATGATATAAGTGCAATTCATGGAGCTTTCGCAGACAAAGGAATGGACGTTATATTAGAAGATGCAAAAGAACAAAAAGGAGTCGTTAACTTACCTAAGTTTGAATTAGAATATGAGCAATCATTAAACGACGTGTTACAAAACCTTGGTATGAAACGTGCTTTCGATCAAAATAAAGCGCAACTATCGGAGATGATTACTGGTGATGATATTCTTCATATATCAGAAGTGAAGCAAATGACTTATTTGGATATAAATGAAGCAGGAACAGAAGCGGCTGCTGCAACAAATGTTGGTATCGAAACGACTTCAGCAACTATTGAAGAACCTTTTGAATTAACCTTTGACCATCCATTTGTCATCTTGATTGTCGATGAAGCAACAGATACAGTTTTATTTATTGGTGATATTTATGATGTATCTTAAATAGAAAATACAAGGAGGAGTCCAATGAGTATCCATCAATTTTCAGCAACATTAATGAACGGAGAAGATAAATCACTTAAAGATTACGCTGGGAATGTGGTGTTAATTGTTAATACAGCGACAGAATGCGGTTTTACACCACAACTTAAAGCATTACAAGAGTTATATGAAACGTATAAAGAAGCTGGATTTAGTGTACTTGGTTTTCCGAGTAATCAATTTAATGAGCAAAATCCCGGAACCAATGAAGAAACAGAGGAAATATGTCAAGTGAATTATGGTGTGACATTTCCATTATTTCAAGAAATTGCTGTAAAAGGAAAGGAAGCTCATCCTTTATTTAAATATATAACAGAAGAAAAAGCAGGTATCATGACAGAAGCAATTAAATGGAATTTCACGAAGTTTTTAGTCGATCAATCTGGGCGTGTCGTTAAACGATATGCACCAATAACAAAACCAGAAAAAATTAAAGCTGATATAGAGCAACTATTGAAGAGTAATCGTTAGTTTTATCGCTTGAAAATGATACTAATTTCGATTATTCACTTTGATACTTAACATTATATATTCGAAATTATTAGAGAAATAATCTGTCTTACTAGGAGAAAAGAGGATTCTATCCAAGTATTGCTCGAGAATGTCTTATTTTTTCTAATTTAAGTCACTTTTTAATGCTATTTAAATCATACTAATTTTTATAAGAAGGATCTTGGATAAGACCGAGGTCCTTCACGTATTATTTTATCCATTTGATTAGTCGATATCAACGTCTACAATTTCTCCTGTGGTAGCATCTACTTCCACTTCAATATCCCCGAGTCTACTGTTGATGACTTCCACTTCATAGATGGAACCACCTTGTTCTTCTTCAACATAAAGCACTTCGCCTCCAAATCGATCGATGACAATCTGTGCAGCTTCTTCCCTTGTAATCATTTGTCTACGCCTCCTTTTTGCTGAACATCCATGTAGGTGTTCTTGTATATCTTCGTTTAATTAGAAGAATAATATATAGTATGCAAATTCATTTAGTCCTTATAGGAGGACGTACACGTATGTAGAAAATGATTAATTGTACTATTTGAGTAGGGCAGTTTGGAAAATATTAAATGATGAACGTACGTTTTCAACTCCTGTAACCAAGTTTACTTGAATGCAATCCGACTGACTCTTGCGGGAAAAGCAAAAGTTCTTCGGTGGGTGAACGATAGTGAAACCCATGAGTTCGAAAATCCTTGGTACAACACGATAGTGTTGTACCAAGAGTTGAGACCATGCACGCAGAAAGCAGTCGGCTGTAATGAAAGTAAACGAGTCTATTATCAAACGTAAAGTTCGAGTTTGAGATAATAAAATGAATGATGAAATTGATTCAGGATAAGTTAACATTAATTTAAAAAGGGGTGCTATTCAGTACTGTAGGAAGATGAAGTTACTTTCTGAAGAGAGGTGAGGGCACTCCCAAATTAGTGTGAATCGTATCACGTTCAGGAGCGCCTCTTAATATCTTTTAATTATAGTTTTAGGAAGTGACGATCTTTTTTACCGGGCTTTTTATTCTAAACGATAGAACGAGCCCAAGTATAGCAATAATACCAGCAACGATAAAGGATACGTTAACCCCTCGGATTGCTCCTAGAGCAGTACCATCTGGAATGGCAGTTGTTACCATTATCGTAACAAGGATTGCGGTACCAACAGAACCAGCCACTTGTCTGAATGTGTTATTCATTGCTGATCCATGTGGTATAAGTGAATCTGGTAATTGATTTAATCCAAGTGTAGTAGTCGGCATCATAACCATTGAGATGGATAACATTCGGACAGCGTTCATAATCGCTAAATAAGTAAAACTTGTTTCTGTTGTTAAATTAGTAAACATGAATGTCGATATCGTTAAAATAATAAAGCCAATTCGTGCTAGCCATTTTGCACCGTACTTATCGAATAACCTTCCAGTAATTGGATTCATCATTCCCATAATAATGGCTCCAGGTAAGAGAACTAAGCCTGATTGAAATGCTGAAAACCCAAGCATTGTTTGCATATAAAGTGGTAAAATAACGGCTGTTCCAATCATAGATGTAAAGACAATCATTCCAAGTCCTGTCGTTAAAGTGAATATTCGATATTTAAATACGCGAAATTCTAAGATTGGTTCGTCTAATTTTAATTGACGAGTTATAAATAAGTAAAGTGAAATTACACCTACAACCATTGATATACCAACATGTGGACTTAACCAGCCCATATCGCCTGCTGTACTGAAACCGTAAAGTAATCCACCGAAACCTAATGTTGATAAGACAATGGATAGTAGATCTACTTTTGGATTTGTTTGCTTCGTTACGTTTTTTAGTAAAAAATAAGCTAAAATTATATTAATAATCGCAATCGGTAAGACAACGTAAAACACACTGCGCCATGGATATTGGTCAACAAGATAGCCTGATAAACTAGGGCCAACTGCAGGTGCAAAAGCAATGACTAGTCCAAACATTCCCATCGCTGTTCCACGTTTTTCAACTGGGAAAATAAGAAACATAATGGTTTGTAAGAGCGGCATCATAATTCCTGCACCTGTACCTTGCAAAATTCTCCCGACTAATAATGTGGCAAAGTTAGGGGCGATCGCACTAGCTAATGTGCCGAGTGTAAATATCCCCATCGCTGTTAAAAATAATTTACGTGTTGTAAAACGGTCAATTAAAAATGCAGTGATTGGAATCATAATACCATTAACAAGCATGAAAATAGATTGTAACCATTGCACTGTATTTTCATTAATTTGTAAATCTTTCATAATTGGAGGTAAAGCTGTACCGAGTAAGGTTTGGTTTAGAATTGTAATAAATGCCCCTGATAATAAGACGATCATGAGCGGAATGTGTTGTTTATAATTAAATGTTTGTTCACTTGTCATGAATAACCTACTTTCTCTTTCTTCATATGTATAATAAGGATTGTTAAAATAGTAACATAGTAAAATGACAAATAACACTAATTAATCCTATGAAAAGAGTAGGAGAACAGAGAATTTAAATGAAAATATAAACATTTCTCGTTATGATATCAATATAAAATAAAGCTAAGAAAGATGAGAGAAAAATGCCAGTGAACATATATACTGGCTTGATTATCGTGCTTATTTTATGTGCTGTTTTTGTTAATAGCTTGGATGATCTATCTACATTAGAATAATATTTTATAGCTCGTCAGTGATTGGTATAATAGCTCTGGCAATTGGAAATTTTTATTCAAATAATAAGTAAAGAGAGAAAGTAATGCAGGATGTTACGATTCAACAAATGTGGGAAACATATAAAAACATACATAGTCATGCACCAAATTCGTATGAAGCATGTGCTTTTGGAGATTCTCCTGAAATGGCGGATGAACTTGCTCAGTTAGTTTTAGCTGGAAACTGGAAAAAAGACAGCAACAACGTCTAATTATCGACTTTATCAAGTAGAAAAAGAATCACTGCCTTATCCCGGTTTACACAATATATTATTAGAAGGATCAGGAAAGGTTGTTGCCGTTTTAGAGACAACAAATGTGAAGGTCATTCCTTTTAATGAAGTAGACAAGCACCATGCTTACTTAGAAGGAGAAGGAGACTTATCGTTAGCATATTGGCGACGAGTTCATGAAGAGTTTTTTACTAAAGAGTTCCATGAAATAAACGAAGCTTTTTATGACGAACTACTTGTTGTCTGTGAAACATTTTCTGTCGTTTATTGTAATGAATAAAATGGACTAGTTCCATTCAGTCTTTATTATTCATCAACATTAATTTTGATGTTCGGATTTTTCTCAACTAATAATTGAATGAAATCCTCTTCATGTGTTGGTGATAATTGTACGACATCATACATATTGTACATAATTTCAATCCTTTCCATTGCTAATGCAGGTGCAGTGAAGGGATTTTTTGTTTTTCGAATCGATTGGATAGCTCGAATGTCAATCGTGCTTTTAAAAGGACCAGATCGAATATGTAATGTGTTATTAATAACTTTATAGTTTGTGCCATACCAAATCCATAGTAAGAAACTAATTAAAAACAAATTAATGATGTATCCTAAAGCACTATTATAAGTAATAAGTTGTTTACCAGTAGGATCAGGATTAAGAACACTGACGACTATAATAAAGATAATTATCCCCCAAAAGATTGTAAGAAATAAACCATCTTTTTTACTTGGAAAATTCATTTACATCAACTCACTATCCATATTGATAACTTAATTATAAGAAAAAATAACTAAATAATCAATTAGCAATTAGTTTAGAAATAATCCGGCAAATCGAAGCTTTACACTCCTCTATGCCGGATTTCTTCAACGATAGATTGCACGTTTTATTTGTTTGTTTCCATCAAAGGTAAAAGCGACAGATTTTTCTTCAATAACAGTTTCGATATGAATCGAGCGTCCCCATAATGTATAAAGATAGGTGAGTACTTTTTCTAAATAAATGACATCGAGTTCCGTTCCTTCATATTGATGATACAAATATAATTCTCCATTCCTTAAATAGTCGATGTCTTTAATTAAAATAGTTGGAAAGCCACCATTGACAAGTTGTTGTACTAATTGTTGTTTAACGTGTTCATAATCTTGATCTGAAATAACGTAATGTTCATTCTGTTTTTGAAAAATGTACATATCTTCTTTTGTCATAAATTTCTTCGTTGCGTAATTTCGAATGAATGAGATATCAGACTCTAATTCGCGTATTTCAAAAATTTTAGCACGACCGCTTCCAGGTTTAATACCTTGTCGTATCATTTCCCCAGTTGGATGATTATACGTTGCTTCAATATCTTCAAATAATTTTAAACCAAGATAATAAGGGTTTAATGATGTTGTTGAAGGTTGCACGACACTTGCGTGTAATTTTGCGAACTCAACTGTTTCATCAGATGTTAGTGGAAGGTCACGCATAATCGTTTGATGCCAATAAGAAGCCCAACCTTCATTCATAATTTTCGTCTTGAGTTGTGGCCAAAAATATAACATTTCTTCCCGTAACATCATAACAATGTCACGTTGCCAATCGTCTAAAAAGCGGCTATGTTCCGCAATGCATAGAAGCAAATCTTTATTATTGTCTATATCTATTTTAGGTTCAGTTGATTGGGGAATGATTTGCTGATTATCTTCAGATAAATCTTCATAATTATCAACACGTTTAATCGGTCCTTGTTCTTGCTTAGTAACGGATTGTTGTGTGAAAATAATGGAAGGATCAATATGTTCTTGAATAGATATGACAGCATCAAGTGTTGCTTCAACTTTTTCTTTACCATATTTTTGTTCATAACGAGCAATTCTTTCTGATGTTTGCGCCATACTTTCCACCATATCTTGGCGTGTTTGACTAAAGTAATAATTATTTTTAAAAAAGTCACTATGAGCAAGTACATGAGCAATAATTAACTTGTTTTGGATTAAACTGTTTGAATTAAGTAAAAATGCATAACATGGATTTGAGTTAATGACAAGTTCATATATTTTGCTTAAGCCAATATCATAATGGAGTTTCATTTTATGATATTGTTTACCGAAACTCCAATGTGTAAACCGAGTTGGCATCCCGTATGCACCAAATGTATAAATGATTTCAGGAGGGCAAATTTCATAACGCATCGGGTAAAAATCTAACCCATATCCTTTAGCGATTTCTGTAATTTGATCAATCGCATAATGGAGTTGTTTATTTAAGCTCAATTAATTTCACCTCGATCATTAATCTATTGCTCTATCTTTAAAGAAATGTGTTAAAGCATGATAAACATCTTGTTTTCTTCGTAAAATATAATGTAAGAACTTAGGATGATCAATTTGACGATAAGCACTCATCAAAGTAGAATAACGACGATATGCATTAATTTCACCATACCCGAAAATTGCAGACACTTTCATTAACTCATGAACTAATGTGAGACAATTTTTATTATCGGATGATAAGTTATCTCCATCTGAAAAATGAAAGGGATAAATATTGTAAATATGCGGGTGATATTTCTCCTCAATGAGAGAGAGGGCAGTTCGGTACGCTGACGAACAAATAGTACCACCACTTTCTCCTTTATGAAAAAATTCATCCTCTGTCACTACTTTTGCTCGCGTATGATGAGCGATATATACAATTTCTACATGATCATATTTCGTTCTTAAGAAACGAGTCATCCAAAAGAAAAAACTTCGCGATAACTTCTTTTCAAAGGGGCCCATTGAGCCACTCGTGTCCATAAGCGCTAAGACGACGGCTTTGGATTCGTATTGAATGACGTCATTCCACGTTTTGAAACGAAGGTCATCATCATGAATAGGGGCAATAGTAGGTTTACCATCTCGACTATTACGCCTAAGGGCAGATAAAATTGTACGTTTTTTATCAATATTTCCTGTTAAGCCTTTTTTTCGGACATCATTGAATTCAATGTCCGTTATGGTTAATTCACTTTCATCTTTTTGTTGTAAATTAGGTAAAGCTAATTCTTCAAATAATGCTTCCTCGATATCAGTGAGCGATATTTCAGTTTCATAAACATCTTCGCCAGGTTGATCACCAGCGTTTTCACCCATTTCTCCATCTGCAGTAGCATCAGCATCGCGTGCTACAACATCACCAACTTGACTGTCACCATCACCTTGCCCGATATGTTGTTGTTGATTGGCGTTATAACGAATTTTATATTCGTCTAAAGATCGTATCGGAATTTTAACAATATTGTTGCCATCAGTTGTCATTATTTCTTCTTCACTAACGATATCAGGAAGATTTTGTTTTATCGCTTCTTTTACTTTTTCCATATGGCGTCTTTGATCTTGTTCGCCTTTTTGGTGAAGGGACCAATCTGCCTCAGTAATAATCGGTTCATCTTTATGTGATGTCACATTATGTGCTCCCTTCTCACTTTTTTTAATTAAGAGGTCACTAGAAAAAAATATTTTCTGTGACCTTATGTTATGCAAGTTGTCTTTATCAGTGTCTTATCTTATCTATTCAGTAGACTACCAACGTATTGTAGTAATTCATTTGCTGAGGTAGAATTATAGCCGTGTTCATCAACTAATCGTTCTATTACCTGATTGATTTTCTTTAATTGTGATTCGTCTGGTGTTTTGGACGTTGTCGTAATTTTTACGACATCTTTTAAATCAGCAAATAGCTTCTTTTGTATAGCTGTACGTAATTGTTCATGGGAATGATAATCAAATGATTGACCTTTTCGTGCATATACAGAAATACGGATTAAAATTTCTTCTCTAAAAGCTTTTTTAGCATTTTCAGAAATGCCAATTTGTTCCTCAATTGAGCGCATTAATTTTTCATTAGGTTCTATTTCATCACCTGTTAATGGATCACTTAATTTATTTTGATGACAATATGCTTCAACATGATCTAAGTAATTATCCATTAATGTTTTAGCAGATTCTTCATACGAATAAACGAATGCTTTTTGTACTTCCTTTTTCGCGATTTCATCATATTCTTTACGAGCGAGTGCAATAAATTGTAAATAATTATCTTTCTCTGCATCTGAAATAGACGGGTGTTGATCTAAGCCATCTTTTAAGGAGCGTAACACATCAAGCGCATTAATCGCTGGTACGTCTTTACGAATGATAGCAGATGAAATCCGATTAATGACGTATCTTGGGTCAATACCAGATAACCCTTCATCAGGAAATTCATTTTTTAACTGTTCAAGATGTACTTCACTAAAACCTTCTACATTTTCTCCATCGTAGATTTTCATTTTCTTCATTAAATCTATTTGACTATTTTTTGATGGTTTCAGTCGAGTTAAAATAGAAAATATCGCTGCTACTCTTAATGCATGGGGGGCGATATGAATATCTCCCATTTCACTTTGGTGGATGAGCTTTTCATATATTCGTTCTTCCTCTTTTACCTGTAAACTGTACGGAATCGGCATGACGATCATTCTAGAATGGAGTGCTTCATTTTTCTTATTAGAAATAAAATGGCGGTATTCGGTTTCGTTTGTATGGGCTACAATTAACATATCAGCACTAATGAGAGCGAATCTTCCTGCTTTAAAGTTCCCTTCCTGTGTCAATGATAATAAATGCCATAAAAATTTTTCATCACATTTTAACATTTCTTGAAATTCCATCATGCCACGATTTGCTTTATTTAATTCCCCGTCAAAACGATAAGCGCGAGGGTCAGATTCTGAACCGTATTCCGCAATAGTGGAAAAATCAATACTACCTGTTAAATCAGCAATATCTTGTGATTTAGGATCAGAAGGGCTAAATGTACCAATCCCAATTCGTTCATCTTCAGAGAAGAAAATACGTTCAATGAGTACATCTTCTATCTTATCGTTATATTCTTGTTTCAGACGCATCGTATTTAAAGGGGATAAAGCTCCTTCAACATGAACACCATATTCCTCATAGAAGTCATCCCTTAATGCAGGGGGGATGAGATGTAATGGATCTTCATGCATAGGACATCCTTTAATTGCATAAACAGCACCATCTTCCGTTCGAGAATATGCTTCTAATCCTCTTTTTAATAGTGTTACAATAGTAGATTTCCCTCCACTTACCGGTCCCATTAATAAAAGAATTCTCTTTTTAACGTCTAAACGTTTGGCAGCTGGGTGAAAATACTCTTCTACTAATTTTTCTAAGGCATCTTCTAGACCAAAAATTTCCTCTCCAAAAAATTCATACATCTTCTTATTATTACGCTCTTTAATTCCAGCATGTTTAATCATTTCATACACACGCGAATGAGCAGATTGGGCAATGATTGGTTTTTCCTTTAACATTTGTAAATACTCTGCAAAGGTTCCTACCCATTTCATTTCTTGTTCGCGCTTGCGGTATGCTTTCATTTTATTTAAAATAAACCTCACACTCCCTTCATAATTCAGAACATATATTGACAGCTTATGCGACACATCACGTAATCATGCAAATGACACAATAGTAAAAGTTTTCAAATTTGTTAAAAAGTGTAAGGGTTCGCTCTACTACTCACTTCGTGCCATTTTAACCTCTTAATCTAGTTTGTATTCGCTTTCAAAGTGTGTTATTTTTTATAATAATGAGCTGATTACTGTGAGACGTCAGTTATGGTAGATATATATACATCAAGATTTTTAATTCACATGCTTTAGGCATTATTAAAATCTACCAAATTACAATATTGGAGGAGATGGATAAATGGCTTTACCAAGATATATCACAGACATTGACCGTATTACACAGATTCCTGAAGAAGAAAGAGAAAAGTTAAAAGCGATAACTGAGAAATTCGTCTTTCGTGTTAACGATTATTACCTCGGCTTAATTGATTGGGACGATCCGAATGATCCAATCAAAAAGTTAATTATTCCAAATGAAAATGAATTAGAAGATTACGGACGTTGGGATGCATCAGATGAAGATACGAATTACGTCGTACCAGGATGCCAACATAAGTATGCTACAACTGCTTTATTAATTTGTTCTGAAGTATGTGGGGCATATTGTCGCTATTGTTTCCGTAAACGTTTATTTAGAAATGATGTAAAAGAAGCAATGATTGATGTAGAACCAGGCTTAAATTATATTGCAGAAACTCCTGAGATTAATAATGTGCTATTAACAGGAGGAGACCCATTAATTTTAGCAGCTAAGAAATTGGATATGATCTTTGAACGATTGCGTGCGATTGATCACGTGAAAATTATTCGTATTGGTTCCAAATTACCAGTATTTAATCCAATGCGAATTTATGAAGACAAAGAATTATTAGAAGTAATTAAAAAACATTCTACACCTGAAAAACGAATTTATATTATGGCGCACATTAATCACCCACGCGAAATAACAGCTGAAGCTTATAAAGCTTTTCAAGCTTTACATGAAGCGGGAGCGATTGTCGTTAACCAAACTCCTGTATTAAAAGGAATTAACGATGATCCTGATGTGTTAGGTGAATTATTGGACAAGCTTTCTTGGGCAGGGGTCACGCCATATTATTTCTTTATAAATCGACCGGTACGTGGAAATGAAGATTTTGTCTTGTCGTTAGAGGAAGCATATAATATTGTAGAAGGTGCAAAAGCAAAAACGTCAGGCTTAGGAAAACGTGTTCGCTTATCAATGAGCCATACTGCTGGTAAAGTAGAGATATTAGCAATTGAAGATGGAAAAGCTTATTTGAAATTCCATCAGTCGCGAGATGATGAATATGGTAAGTTTATGGTATTAGATTGTCCGAAAGATGCTGCATGGTTTGATGATTTACCAGGTAATGAAGCATACTGGCAACAACCTGAAAAGAAAGTAGATGAAGTTGTTTCAGTGAATGAAATGGCTGATATTCCAGAAAAACGTAGAAGACGAGCGAGAGCAACAAAGTAATAAATTAAATAACAACATGAGGTGCAAACATAACGGTGAAAAAGACAGTCATTTTTAGTTATGTTGCACCTCATTTTATTATGTCTATTGTTAGGAAAGTAATTAAATGAATCAATTTCATAATAGGAAAGTATAATTAAAAACACGAACGATTATATACAATGTGTTACTAACGTACGTTTTTAACTCCTGTAACCAAGTTTACTTGAAGGAAACTAAACGGAATTATCATCAAACATAAAGTTTGTGTTTGAGGCGAAAAATATGAATTATGAAGTTGAATCAAATGTGAAATCATAAAAATGCCAAGAATTTGATAACGCTTACTCAGTACTGTGGCAAGTGATGTAGCGAAAACGACCTTTTGGCTAAATATTACAATAAAGTCTTGTAATTGTGAGAATTTAGTGATATTTTTAAAGTAATTAAAATAAAAAAGGGGGCTTTATCAATGAAAAGAAATTGGTTATTAACTATCGTACTTTTACTCGTACTTTCACTCTTTTTAGCTGCTTGTGGTGACTCTGGAGATGAGGAGGCATCTGGTGATGGGGATTCAGGTGATTCAGAAGACACAGGAGGAGCAGATCCAGAATACATTAGTTTCTTAACAGGTGGGACGAGCGGAACGTATTATCCATTAGGTGGGGCAATTGCTAAAATTATTTCTGATGAAACAGATATCCAACCTGATGCGGTGTCATCAAATGCGTCTGCAGATAATATTATTGCTTTAAGAGATGGCGAGGCAGAAATTGCCTTCACACAGACAGATGTTGCAGCTGATGCAGCGGAAGGTATCAATGCTTTTGATGAACCAATTGAAAGCGTTTTGGGTCTTGGATCACTTTATCCAGAAACAATTCAAATTGTTACAGTGGATGGTTCTGGTATCGAAACAGTAGATGATTTAGCAGGTAAAAAGGTATCTGTCGGTGCCCCAGGGTCAGGAACATATATTAACGCAGAGCAAATCTTAGAAGTGCACGGTATGACAATGGACGACATCGAAGCACAAAACTTAGATTTCGGGGAATCAGCTGGTGGAATTAAAGATGGAAATATCGATGCAGCATTTATTACAGCTGGAACGCCTACAGGTGCAGTAGAAGAATTACAAGCAACGTCAGATGTTGTTATTTTACCAATTGATGAAGATAAGGCAGAAGAGTTAATTGATAAATATCCATATTATGCAACAGATGTTATTCCAGAAGGAACGTATGATTTAGAAGAAGACCTTCATACAGTGGCAGTATTAGCAATGATTGTCGTAACGGAAGATTTATCAGAAGATGCAGTCTATGATATGACAAAAGCAATCTATGAAAATTCAGACGACATAGCTCATGCAAAGGCAGAGTTAATTTCTATTGACTCAGCATTAGATGGAATTGGTATTGACATTCATCCAGGTGCACAGAAGTACTATGATGAAGAAGGTCTTGAATAAGAAGTAGATTGAGATAAAGAAATAAAATAATCGACCGGTAGATACCTCGTAAATGACAAGGGAAGACCGGTCTTTTCCTTCATTTAAAGGTTGATTATATGATAAGTAGACGTTTGATTAGTTTTATAGTTATTACTTTATTATTAATTCTTCTCGTTGTGAAACTTCCAATTATAACTGTACTCGGTTTTTACGATGATACAACAGACGAAATGATTGCTTATCGTCCGTTAAAAATAGAGGATACATTTCAAATAGTTTTTGTTCATTCGATACATTTAACAGATGTGACGGAAAAATATGAAATAATAACTGAAGGAAAAATAAAGCAATATGAAATGATTTTCAGCCAGTTTGGGATAGGCATGCCATCAGAAGTGGAAGAACATGAAGTAATCGAATATAAGGACGGATTTTACCATTTAACACAGATAAATAATATATTTGATACGCTACATATTCGCAATGGGAAAACAGTCTCTGAACATCGATTTAGATGGCAACTACAAGGAGAAGAATTACACGAAGTATTCATCAATGATTATATAGCACCAGGGGAAACTTTCATATTAAAAGTAGCAAAGATTACACTTTTAGATATGTGGAAAGAGGTGAAGATACATGAGTGACTCAAAAAGTCATGATAAGGGAAAAGAGCAGACATTAAGTGAGTCAGTTGAAGAAGAAAGTAATGAAACTAGAGAGTTAACGGAAGAAGAACAAGCAGAGTTATTAAAGAAGTTTGATACTGAGTCGAATACTCGAAATGTTCGCGGGAAAACAGCGGCAATTGTATTTATTTTATTATTATCTTTTTCATTGTTTCAATTATATACAGGTATATTTGGTCAGTACACAGCTTACATTCAACGTACTGTACACTTAGGGTTTGCCTTAACATTAATCTTTTTACTATTTCCAGCACGAAAAACGACATCGAGAGATTCAATTCCTTGGTATGATATTGTCTTAATTTTATTATCGATTGTTATTAGTGCATATTGGCCGGTTTATTATGATACGTTAGTACAACAAATTGGAACGATTACGACAGAACAAGTCGTGGTCGGAAGTATTGCGATATTGCTTGTACTAGAAGCGTCAAGAAGAGCAGTCGGTATTCCTATTACAATTATCGCTTCCTTGTTTTTAATTTACGCATATTTTGGTCCCTACATGCCAGGGATGTTAGGTCACAGGGGATTAACATTGGCACAACTAGTGGATTCAATGTTTTTCACAACGGAAGGAATATTAGGTACTCCGTTACAAGTTTCTTCTACGTATATCTTTTTATTCTTATTATTTGGATCCTTTCTAGTGCAAACTGGTGTTGGTAATTATTTTAATGATTTAGCGATTACGATTGCAGGAAAACGTGTAGGTGGACCAGCAAAAGTAGCCATCTTCTCAAGTGCTTTACAAGGGACGATCTCAGGAAGTTCTGTTGCAAATACTGTCACAACAGGATCTTATACTATTCCAATGATGAAACGATTAGGCTATCATCGGAATTTTGCTGGGGCTGTAGAAGCGGCTGCATCAACTGGTGGTCAAATTATGCCTCCTGTTATGGGAGCTGCAGCATTTTTAATGGTAGAGTTTGCTGGTGAAACGTATTGGAATATTGCTAAAGCAGCGCTTATTCCAGCGATTTTATATTTTGCTGGTATTTGGATCATGACGCATTTTGAAGCGAAACGAAAGGGATTACATGGCTTACCTAAAGATAAAATTCCGAAAGTAAAAGTTGTTTTAAAAAAGATTCATTTATTGTTTCCTATTGTATTTATTGTTTACCTATTATTTAAAGGTTTCAGTATTGAGCGAACAGCTTTATTAGGTATTTTATCTACTGTGGTAGTAAGTATGTTTTTAAAAGAAACAAGAATCAATTTGAAAAAATTCATTGATGCCTTAACGTCAGGTGCTCGAACAGCTTTAGGAGTTGCAGCTGCTACAGCATGTGCGGGAATAATTGTTGGAGTTGTAACAAAAACTGGATTAGGATTAAAGTTAGGAAATGGATTGGTAAGTATGGCAGGGAATTTAGCGGCAAACACACAAATGCAACTAATGCTTACGCTCTTCTTTACGATGATAACTTCACTAATTATTGGAATGGGCTCACCGACAACAGCGAACTACATTATAACGTCAACGATTGCGTTACCGGCGATATTAGCGTTAAATGATTTATTACCAGTTGCGATTCCAGTTTTAGCTGGTCATATGTTTGTATTTTACTTTGGTATTGTCGCAGATATTACGCCTCCTGTAGCGTTGGCAGCCTTTGCTGCGACCGGGATATCCAGAGGAGATCCAATTCGAACCGGGGTAAATGCTTCAAAGTTAGCGATTGCTGCATTTATTATTCCGTATATGTTCGTATTAGAACCTGCATTATTGATGATTGATACGAATTTTGGTGAATTAATACTTATTTTAGCTACAGCTCTGATGGGAATGATTGCGATAGGTGCTGGAATGATAGGTTACTGGTACACATCGTTAAATGTAATTATTAGAATAATTGCTGTTATAACAGGATTATTATTAATTTATCCAGGTGGCTATACCGATATTGTTGGATTCGTTGTCTTTATTACCATGTTAGTTTTTCAATTTATACGGAATAAAAAGGAAAAAGATCTGGAGCGTGCACAACAAGCAGTGTGATATTTTAAAAACATATATTGGTATATATTCCTGAAGTGAGATTTAAAATCTTGCTTCAGGAATTTTTTATGACAATAGTGTAAGCGTTCATTCGTTGTCCTACTTATGAGACGTGTGATAAAATTATCGTAGTAAAGTATAGATAATAGGATGGGATAATATGTTAGATGTAATGAAGTCACATACTACGGTGAGAAGGTACACAGATGAATCGATTTCAGATGACGTTTTCCATGAATTGATTGCAGCAGCTCAACATGCCGCGAGTTCAAATTTTGTCCAAGCATATTCGGTAATCCAAGTGAAAGATGAAGAAAAGAAAGAACAACTTGGAGAATTATCTCGAAATGCTTTCCAATTTTCAACTGCTGCACTTTCATTAATATTCTGTGCAGATTTACAACGTGCTAATCAAGCAGTGGAAAAGCACGGAGAAAAAATGGTTGAAGGTAATTTAGAAAATTTTACAGTAGCAACAGTTGATACAGCATTATTTGGGCAAAATTTTGCATTAGCAGCAGAGTCGAAAGGGTATGGTGTTTGTTATATTGGTGGGGTGAGAAATAATCCACAAGAAATTAGTGAGTTATTCGAGTTACCTGAACACGTTATTCCATTGTTTGGGATGACAGTAGGTGTGCCAGTAAAAACAAATGAAGTAAAACCAAGATTGCCGGTCGAAGCGATTGTTCATGAAGATAGTTATGATAGTGAGAAATATGAAGCACAATTAGAAGCATATGATAAAGTGACACGAGCTTATTATAAAAAGCGAACGAATAATCGAAAAGATTTTACATGGAGTGAAACGATGCGCGAATTTCTATCTGTTGAGAAACGTCCGCATTTACAGGAATTTGTTCAATCAAAAGGTTATTTGAAAAAATAACATATCTAAAGCACGCATCACCATTATATTCTGATGCGTGCTTTTTTAAGAATAAATATATTACTCTTCCAACTTCGCAATAAACATTTTCATTAATCCTGGTAAGTCTGGCCAAGCATGTCCTGATACTAAATTGCCATCTTCGTGTAAGTCTTCATGAATATACGTACTACCCGCGGCTTCTACTTCAGGTTTACAGGCAATATAGGCAGTCATTTCTTTCCCCTTAATATGTTCAGGTACCATTGTTAACACTAAACTCCCGTGACAAACTGAGGCAACTGGTTTATTCGTTTCAAAAAAGTAACTTACAATAGAAGGAACGTGTTCATTCATCCTAACATGTTCAGGTGAGCGTCCACCTGGAATGATAAGTCCATCATATTCCTCTGGTTTAACATCTTCAAAAGCGATATGGGCATCGATTAAATAACCCGGCTTTTCTGTATATGTTTCCCAATCTGTAAAGTCATGGACGACAGTATGAATTTTTTTCACACTACTTGCAGCAATGACAGGTTCATAACCTTGTTCTAAACAACGATAATACGGATAATAGATTTCCAACGATTCAACAGCATCTCCAATTAAAATTAATACTTTTTTCGTCATTTATTTATCCTCCTAATTTACATCGTGTAAAAGCGCTTACATTCATTTTACAATATATTACAGAAATTACAATATCAGTTTAACAATATTTGATGAAATGTTATTAAATAGGGATAACTTAACAAATGATAGTTGTAAGGAAATCATTTAGATGGTAGTATTATCCTAGGAATTATAATACCGTTTTCGGTAAGTTTTACATACGAATAGGTATGGTGAAAAGAGGGATTTGTATGAAGAAAGTTATTTTGTTTCCTTCCATCTCAAAAGAGAATTTAATTGAAGAAGCTAATGACGCTTTTTTATCTGGAGATTACGAAGAAGCAATTAATTTATATGAAAAGCTATTTATATTTGGTATTACTTCTTTTGAATTACATTGGAATTATTTGATTAGTTTACGAAATAATGACCAAGTAAAAGATGCGGTAGAATATGCTAAGGAATTTTCCGAATATTATACAGGGGAAGAACAGTTTTTTATTGCTGAATTTGCGATTGCTATTATGTTAGAAGAGGAAGACTATTTGAAAACAGCGTTATACATTCGGGAGTTATTACAATTAGATTTAGATAAAACTTCTAGACAACAAATAGTTGCAATATTATCGATCATTGATGAACAAAATAAAGTATCGCATGATAAGACATTAACAGATTTACATAATGCTATAAAACAAGGTGCACATCAAAAAGCATGGTTTCTATTAGAAAAAACACACTTTTCTTACGTACATACAAATCCAACATTTCTGACCTATTTAAATGATACTAAAGTACATCCAGTTATTAAAACAAAATTGTTAGAGTTATATATCTACCATCAATATAAAGAGGAAATAACTATAGAGAAATTCGGTAAAGAAGTGACTGTTATACCGAATGAGTTAGTTTATTCTGATGAAGCAAATTTAGTAAATGAATTAAGACAATCAATCGAACATATTGAACAAAGCAATCCATCTTTATTTGAAATAATGGAAGAGTTGATTAAACAATATGTGTATGTAATGTATCCTTTTCAAAAAGACTTAACAGACATTGCTTCTATAAGAGAAGCTTTTGTAATAGTAGGAAAAAAACATTTATCATCTATTATGCAAATGAAACAAGTAGATGATGAAACAGCCACCCACATTTATAATATAGAAACATGTTTAGAATTATATAATAGCATTGTAAATTCAATAATATAAAGTGATTTATTTGAAAGCTGCTATGAATGTGTTATACTTTAATGGTTGAATTTATGTTGCTAATAAACATACTTAAAAATTAAAGTAATATTTTGTTAAATAGAAGTTGGAGGGAATCAATATGGCGATTACAGCTAATTGGGAGAAAAAAGAAGGAAATGAAGGAATTTTAACGATTACAGTTTCAGCTGATCAATTTGATCAAGCATTAGATGAAGCATTCAAAAAGGTAGTAAAAGATGTGGACTTACCAGGGTTTAGAAAAGGTAAAGTACCTCGTCCGATTTTCGAACAGCGTTTCGGTGTTGAATCATTGTACCAGGATGCAGTAGATTATATTTTACCAACTGCATATGGTGAAGCAATTGATCAGACAAATATTTTCCCAGTTGATCAACCACAAGTTGATATTGAAGAAATTGAAAAAGGGAAAGACTTAGTATTTGTATGTGAAGTAACAGTTAAGCCTGAAGTTACTTTAGGTGAATACAAAGGGTTAGAAGTAGAAGAGGAAACGGCTACTATTACTGACGAAGAAGTAGAAGAAGCATTAAAAACACTACAAGAAAATCAAGCAGAATTAGTTATTAAAGAAGAAGGAACTGTTGAAGAAGGTAATACAGCAGTTATCGACTTTGAAGGATTTTTAGACGGAGAAGCTTTTGAAGGTGGAAAAGGTGAAAATCATCCACTAGAAATTGGTTCAGGTCAATTCATTCCTGGATTTGAAGAACAACTAGTTGGCAAAGCATCAGGTGAAGATGTAGAAGTTCCTATCGAATTCCCTGAAGATTATCATGCTGAAGAGCTTGCAGGTAAAGATGCAATTTTCCAAGTGAAAATTCATGAAATTAAAGAAAAAGAAATTCCTGAGTTAGATGATGAATTCGCTAAAGACGTTGATGAGGAAGTAGAAACGTTAGACGAATTAAAAGAAAAGAAAAAAGATGAGCTATTAAAGCAAAAAGAACAAGAAATCGATAATAATAAACGTGAAGCACTAATCAAGCAAGTAACAGAAGGTGCAGAAGTAGATATTCCAGAAGCAATGGTAGACACAGAGTTAAATCAAATGATGCAAGAATTTGAACAACGTCTACAAATGCAAGGTATGGCATTAGAGCAATACTTCCAGTTCTCTGGTCAAACAGAAGAACAGCTAAAAGAACAAATGAAAGAAGATGCTTTCATGCGTGTTAAGACAAACTTAACGTTAGAAGCAATTCTTGAAGTAGAAGAATTAGAAGTGTCTGAGGAAGATATCGATGCAGAACTAACAGAAATGGCTGAGATGTACAGTATGGAAAAAGAACAAATTCTTGGCATGTTAGGCGGCAATCCAGATGTATTAAAAGAAGATTTAAAGATTAAAAAAGCGATTAACTATCTTGTAGAAGAAAGTAAAGCTGTATAATAGAAGAAAACAGACAAAAAACAAGGTGCACCATGAAAGAAGCACCTTGTTTTTTTCTCATATGTAGAAAAGTATATTTTTACTTTGTTTACATATAATGAAAAAACATGAATAAGCTATCATTGTGTGTCTAAAGAACAAAAATTAGATATCATATGTTGGAAGAAAAATCTATATAGTGTTAATTGTTTTATTTTCCAAAATGTATCTGATATGATTGCTATAAGATTGAAGTTTAATGAAAAGTTAAACATCTAGGGGTGAAATGAATGTTTAAATTCAATGATGAAAAAGGAAAACTAAAATGTTCTTTTTGTGGAAAAGATCAAGAATCTGTTCGTAAATTGGTCGCAGGACCAGGTGTATATATATGTGATGAGTGTCTTGTTTTATGTACGGAAATTGTCGAAGAAGAAATTGGTATGGAAGAAGATGTTGAAATCGAAGAAATTCCTAAACCAAGAGAAATTTGTGATATTCTCGATGATTATGTAATCGGACAAGAACAAGCGAAGAAGAGCTTATCTGTAGCTGTTTATAACCATTATAAACGTGTAAATTCACCTAAAACGAGTGATGATGTAGAACTATCAAAAAGTAACATTGCGATGATTGGACCTACAGGAAGTGGTAAAACATTATTAGCGCAAACATTAGCGCGTATTATTAATGTACCATTTGCGATTGCTGATGCAACGTCATTAACAGAAGCAGGTTATGTCGGAGAAGACGTTGAAAATATTTTATTAAAATTAATTCAAGCTGCTGACTATGATGTTGATCGTGCAGAAAAAGGGATCATCTATATTGACGAAATTGATAAAGTAGCTAGAAAATCTGAAAACCCATCGATTACTCGTGATGTTTCAGGTGAAGGGGTACAACAAGCACTTCTAAAGATTTTAGAAGGAACTGTTGCGAGCGTACCACCACAAGGCGGAAGAAAACATCCTCATCAAGAGTTTATTCAAATTGATACAGCGAATATTCTCTTTATCGTTGGAGGAGCTTTCGATGGTATTGATCAAGACATCAAACGTCGTCTAGGTAAACGTGTAATTGGATTCGGTGATGATCAAGAACATGAAGATTATGAAGTTGGTCAATTACTAGAGAAAGTATTACCTGAAGACTTATTAAATTACGGTTTAATTCCAGAATTTATTGGTCGTTTACCTGTTATTACTAGTTTACAACCATTAGATGAAGATACGTTAATCGAAATTTTAACAACACCGAAAAATGCACTTGTTAAACAATATAAGAAATTATCACAAATGGATGATGTAGAATTAGAGTTTGAAGATGAGGCATTAGTAGAGATTGCCAAAGAAGCAATGGCAAGAAAAACTGGTGCACGTGGTTTACGTTCTATCATTGAAAATATTATGTTAGAAGTAATGTTTGATTTACCGTCACGTGATGATATTGAAAAATGTGTTATTACGAAAGAATCAGTGATTAGTGAAGACGTTGGACCAACATTAGTTTACACAGACGGTACAATTGAAGAAGGAAAAAAGAAATTTCCTAAAGAAAGTGCATAATAAAACAGAAATAATATGAGAAAAGACTGATTCATCGTTATCTTACTCCTTCATTATAGATGATGAAGGAGTATGTATTTTCGTTGTCAGTCTTTTCTTTTACTGTTTATTTGCTTTATTTAACGGGAAAGCTATAGTTATACATATGAGATTGGAAAAGGATTTTTTTGGAGGAATGACAAATGACAAATGAAAAGTTGACATCACCTCTTCTAGCACTACGTGGAATTCTTGTATATCCTACTGTAGTCTTACATTTAGATGTAGGAAGAGAAAAATCAATTGCCTCCTTAGAAGCGGCTATGATGGGTGACCAAACAATTATCTTAACATCACAAAAAGAGGTTGCCGTTGAAGACCCTAAACCTGAAGAAATATATCGAATTGGAACATTAGCAAAAATTAATCAAATGTTAAAATTACCAAATGGAACAATTCGTGTATTAGTAGAAGGTTTAGAACGGGTTGAAATTATTGAATACGTTGATAAGGATAAACAATATGAAGTCACATATAAAAAAATAACAGAAAAACGAGGCGACGCATACGAAGAAGAAGCATTAATGCGTCAATTAATAACTCAATTTGAACAATACATAAAATTAACACGTAAAAATAAAAAAGATACGTCAGCAACAGTTGCTGATATAGAAGATCCAAGTAGACTTACATTTATGATTGCTTCTCATTTACCGATAAAAATTAAAGCAAAACAGAAGATTTTAGAATTTGATGATGTGATAGAGCGGATGAAACATCTATTAAACATTTTATCCAATGAGAAAAAAGTGCTTAATTTGGAAAAGAAAATAGGTAAACGTGTCCAGACATCGATGGAACAAACACAGAAAGAATACTATCTACGTGAACAAATGAAAGCTATTCAAAAAGAATTAGGCGAAACTGATGGTAAGTTAACAGAAGTTGGACAATTACGTGAAAAATTATTAGAACGTGATATGCCCGAAAATGTAGAAGAAATGGCATTAAAAGAACTCGATCGTTTTGAACGAGTACCACAAAGTTCAGCAGAAAGCTCAGTCATTCGTAACTATTTAGACTGGTTAATTGATTTGCCATGGAACGAAACAACAGAAGATACAATCGAAATTGATCAAGCAGAGAAAATTTTAGATGCTGATCATTACGGTTTAGACAAAGTGAAAGAACGTATTTTAGAATATTTAGCTGTTCAAAAGTTAACGAACTCCATAAAAGGACCTATTTTATGTTTAGTTGGTCCTCCAGGAGTTGGAAAAACTTCATTAGCAAAATCAATTGCTCGCTCTATTGGTCGGAAATTCGTCCGTATTTCTTTAGGTGGGGTACGTGATGAAGCAGAAATTAGAGGACATCGCCGTACTTATATCGGAGCAATGCCAGGTCGAATTATTCAAGGAATGAAACGTGCTGAAACAGTAAATCCAGTCTTTTTATTAGATGAAATTGATAAAATGGCGAATGATTTTAGGGGTGACCCAGCTTCTGCGATGTTAGAAGTGTTAGACCCTGAACAGAATCATAATTTCAGTGACCACTATATTGAAGAGACATATGATTTATCGAATGTGCTTTTTGTAGCAACAGCGAACTATGTTAATAATATTCCTGGACCACTATTAGATCGAATGGAATTAATTTCAATTGCAGGTTATACAGAACAAGAAAAGCTTCACATCGCAAAAGAACATTTAATTCCAAAACAATTAGAAGAAAATGGTCTAACAAAAGGTGGCCTTCAAATTCGTGATGAAGCTTTATTAAAAGTAATCCGCAGATATACACGTGAAGCTGGTGTTCGTGGGTTAGAACGAACTGTTGCGACATTATGTAGAAAAGCTGCCAAAATTATTATTGCTCAAGAACAGAAGCGTGTTATTGTGACGGAAAAACGCGTAGAAGAGTTGTTAGGTAAACCATTATATCGCTATGGCATGATGGAACAAGAAGATCAAGTTGGTGCAGCTACAGGCCTTGCTTATACTGCTGTTGGTGGTGACACACTTTCAATTGAAGTGACACATTACCAAGGTAAAGGAGATTTAAAGTTAACTGGTAAGCTGGGCGATGTCATGCAAGAATCGGCGCAAGCAGCATTTAGTTATATTCGTTCTCGTACAGATGAGCTCAATATTGATCCAAAGTTTTATGAGAAATATGATATTCATATTCACGTACCAGAAGGTGCTACTCCGAAAGACGGTCCATCAGCAGGAATAACGATGGCGACAGCGTTAGTATCTGCTCTGACAGAACGTGCGGTTAGAAAAGATGTTGGTATGACTGGGGAAATTACATTAAGAGGACGTGTTTTACCAATTGGTGGATTAAAGGAAAAAGCATTAAGTGCACATCGAGCAGGTATAACAACGATTATTATTCCAGCTGAAAACGAACGGGATATTGACGATATTCCTGAAAGTGTATTGGAAGATTTAACTTTCATACCTGTGAAGCATTTAGACGAAGTGTTAGAACATGCTTTGGTGGGGGATAAAGATGAAAGTAAATAAAGCAGAAATCGAAATAAGTGCCGTCAGTGAAGCGCAATATCCAACATCAAACCTACCAGAAATAGCATTAGCTGGTAGGTCTAATGTTGGAAAGTCGTCCTTTATTAATACAATTATTAATCGAAGAAATTTAGTTCGTACATCAGCTAAACCAGGGAAAACTCGTACACTTAACTTTTATAAAATAAATGATGTATTTTATTTTGTTGATGTACCTGGTTATGGTTATGCAAAAGTATCAAAACAAGAGCGTGAAAAATGGGGCCAAATGATGGAAGAATACTTTCAAACACGTGACCCGCTAAATCTTGTTGTATTAATTATTGACTTTCGCCATGATCCAACACGCGATGATTTACAAATGATGGAATATATCAATTATTTAGAGATTCCATTATTAATAGTCGCAACGAAACTGGATAAAGTCCCGCAAAGCAAACGAGCGAAACGATTAAAGGCAACGAAAAAAATACTCGCCCCTTATGAAACTGTAGGGGTAGTTCCATTTTCATCAGAAACACGTGAAAATAAAGATAAAATATGGGGTGCTATCGAAGCACATATATAATTTAAAAACGGCTGTGGAGCTTAGCTCACAGCCGTTTTTCAATTTCGTATCTGAAGTTTATTTTTTAAAACGTAATAGATAAACTCCAAATCCTATTACTGCTACTGGCCAAAACGTTTCTAGAAAATCAACTAGCCCGTAAATCCACTGAAACCAATCAGGTAACGTAACGGAAAAAATCATCAATAAAGCAATTCCGATTAATATGGCACCAGGAACTAATCCCTTTTTAGTTCGTAAGTAACGTACAATGAAGGCAATTCCCGTTATTAATGCATATGCAGACCAATGATCAAACCAGAAATCATAATTTTCTAATCCGTGAAAATGAATTCCTAAACCAAGTAATAATACCCCAGTAAAAATATGATCAAATTCATTAGTAGAATAACTATGGATTAAAAAGGCTACACCAACAATTATTAAAAAAGTCGGCCATGAGTAAAAGGATGAAAATAGTTGTAAATCTAACTGTTTAATTAAAAAATAAATACCAATACCTATTAGAATATATGCTATAAAATCGTCTTGTTTTTTCATAATAATCTCCTTATTAATAGATGAATCATCTCTTATCATAATATAAGGATGATAATCGAACAAGTAGGGAAGCAATTTTCGCTTAATATTTTATTCGTATTCATAAAGAGACATGTCATAACATACAATTAATCAGATAATAGTTTGAATTACGATGAATTTAGAGGAGGTTGCAGATTGGACCAACAACAGAGCGTGTTATCTTTTACGGTAAATGAATCACTGCATATGGAAAGAGGACAAGAAATAGAAGAGATGTTATCAATATCTATCGAACCAGATATCGCAATAGAAACATTTGAAGAGTATATGCAAATACGAGGGCTTATTATTCTACAGGGTGAGTGTAGTAAGGCGAATAATACAGAAGATAAATATGATGACGAAGCAACTGAACAAAACGATGCAACGGTGTATATGGAAAAAGTTATTGATACGCAAGTGAACCAAATGATGTTTTCACATCGTTTTCCAGTAGAAGTATCTGTAGCTAGAAACCGCATTGACAACATAGCTGAAGTAAAAGTGGAAGTTATTTCGTTTGATTATGAATTACCAGCTAATGATCGCATAAATATCGAGGCGACATTACATATTCATGGTATTAAAGGAGATAACGTAGAACAAGAAAAAGAAGTGAAACAAGAAGAAGCAGAGGCTGTAATCGAAGAAACAGCACCAACATCTGAAGAACATAATATTGTTAATGATCAAGCTCAAGCAGCTGAAGAAGAAAAAGAAATGCCAGCTACTGAAGAGCAAGCAATCCAAACCGACGTTTCAGAATCTTTACAAGATGATGCAAAAATTATCTCCGAATCGATAGAAGCAACAGATGATCAAGTCATTGATATACAATACAGCGAAACAACAGCAGAAGTAGCAGATGAAGAAGTAAGTGATGTACTATTTTTAACAGACTTATTTGGTGAGGTGGAAGAGGCATCTGTTACAACGATGAAGATCCATATCATCCAAGAAGAAGATACGATAGAATCAATCGCTAAACGCTATGATATATCAACATTACAGCTAATGAAAGATAATAATATTCATGCGGATGACATGGAGCCAGGTGCTCTCATTTATATAGAAAATAAATAACATTTAGTATATTAAGAGGTTGGAATCAGTGCGATATAATGTCTATCGTTAAGTTCCAACCTCTTTTTCTTTACAACCATCGTAAGTAAAAAGCGATAAAAATCCCAATAAATATACATAACAAAATGAGATCAAATGTTGTTGTAAAAAACAATGTACGAATTAATTGAAAGACTAATATAGGTAATATCGCTCTTTCTACGATGCAAATAACATTACATAACCAAGATGGCAGACGATATCGATAGTTATTTGGCACACAATCACCCCGTTTATTTTTACTATATGTATGAAATAGGCATAAACGTGCTAAAATAAAGAATAAAAGTTGCAAATAACGAAAAAAAACATTACACTATGATTAATTACATATCATAATGTGAGGATAGGGAAGAGTATAAAATGCTATTTTTTCAGAGAGAAAAACAAATTGGTGTAAGTTTTTCAAAATAGGTTTTAGAAGGTAGCCCTTGAACAACTTCTTTGAACGATGAGTAGGAGAAGTCGGTTTATTACCGTTACCAATTTGAGTGTACAAGTTCATACTTGTAAACAAAGGTGGTACCACGGAAATAACAACTTTTCGTCCTTATTAGGGATGAAAGGTTTTTTTATTTGTCTATATATCATAAAGGAGGAACACAATATGGAAGCGAACAATAACAAACATCTTCCACCAAAATATGATCATAAAAGTATTGAGGCAGACCGTTACGGATTTTGGTTACAGGGAAACTATTTTGAGGCAACAGGTGATCCTGAAAAGGAGCCGTTTTCTATCGTCATTCCACCACCAAACGTAACAGGTCGTCTTCATTTAGGACATGCTTGGGATACGACAATGCAAGATACAGTAGCTAGAATGAAGCGAATGCAAGGATACGATGTTTTATGGCTGCCAGGGATGGATCATGCGGGTATTGCCACACAAGCTGTTGTTGAGGCAAAATTAAAAGAAGAAGGTAAATCGCGCTATGATTTAGGGCGTGAAAAATTCATTGATACTGTTTGGGATTGGAAAGAAGAGTATGCTGACTTTATCCGTGAACAGTGGGGTAAATTAGGGTTAGGTTTAGATTATACACGTGAGCGATTTACTTTAGATGAAGGTTTATCAAATGCCGTTCAAGAGGTATTTATTAAGCTTTATGAAAAAGGCTTCATTTATCGTGGAGAATATATTATTAATTGGGACCCATCTACAAAAACAGCATTATCTGATATTGAGGTTATTTATGAAGAAGTAGAAGGTAAATTTTACCATATGCGCTATCCGATTAAAGGTAGTGAAGAAACAATTGAGATTGCAACAACACGACCAGAGACAATGCTCGGTGATACTGCAGTTGCCGTTCATCCAGAAGATGAGCGTTATAAACATTTAATCGGTGAAAAAGTTGTTTTACCAATTGTTGGCCGAGAAATTGACATCGTTGCGGACGATTATGTTGATATGGAATTTGGTTCTGGTGCGGTAAAAATAACGCCAGCTCATGATCCAAATGACTTTGATATTGGTAATCGTCATAATTTAGAACGTGTACTTGTTATGAATGAAGACGGAACGATGAATAAAAATGCAGGTAAATATGATGGTATGGATCGTTTTGAATGTCGTAAAGCAATTGTAGCTGATTTACAAGCTGAAGGTGTGTTATTCGAAATAGAAGATCATACACATCAAGTAGGACACTCTGAACGAAGCGGCGCTGTCGTTGAACCTTATTTATCGACACAATGGTTTGTAAATATGCAGCCACTAGCAGACCGTTCGGTTGAATTACAAAAAACAGATGACAAAGTAAATTTTGTTCCAAATCGTTTTGAACAAACATATTTACATTGGATGGAAAATATTCGTGACTGGTGTATTTCACGTCAATTATGGTGGGGGCACCGTATTCCAGCTTGGTATCATAAGGAAACAGGCGAAGTATATGTTGGAAAAGAAGCGCCAGCAGATAGTGAAAATTGGGAACAAGATACAGACGTTTTAGATACTTGGTTCTCATCTGCTTTATGGCCGTTTTCAACGATGGGCTGGCCAGATGAAGATAATGAAGATTTTAAACGTTATTTCCCAACAGATGTACTTGTTACAGGTTATGATATTATATTCTTCTGGGTTGCGAGAATGATTTTCCAATCACTTGAATTTACAGATGAAGCGCCATTTAAAGATGTGTTAATTCACGGACTTATTCGTGATGCAGATGGACAAAAGATGAGTAAGTCACTTGGTAATGGTGTAGATCCAATGGATGTCATCGATAAATATGGAGCAGACGCATTACGTTACTTCTTATTAACAGGCTCGACACCAGGACAAGATTTACGTTTCCACTGGGAACGTGTAGAAGCAACATGGAACTTTAACAACAAGATTTGGAACGCATCTCGTTTCGTCTTAATGAATTTAGAAGGATTCGAATACGAAGATATTGATTTAACTGGAGAGTTATCATTACCAGATCAGTGGATTTTAACCCGTCTAAATGAAACGATTGAACATGTCACGCAAAATACAGATAAATATGAGTTTGGTGAAGCTGGTCGTTATTTATACAACTTCATTTGGGATGAGTTTTGTGATTGGTACATTGAAATGGCAAAAATTTCCCTTTACGGTGAAGACGAAGCACAAAAACAAACGACACGTTCTGTTTTAGCTCATGTATTAGATCAAACGTTACGTATGCTTCATCCATATATGCCGTTTATTACAGAAGAAATTTGGCAACAATTACCACATGAAGGGGAATCAATTACTGTAGCAGCTTGGCCACAGGTCAATCCAACGTATCAAAATGATACAGCTGTTGCTGAGATGGATCGAGTAATGGGGATTATTAAATCTGTACGAAACATCAGGGCAGAAGTAGATACGCCAATGTCTCGAAAAGTAACGATGATGATTCAAACACAAACTGATACGATTGCAGAAGAACTAGAGGCGAATCGTTTGTTTATAGAACGTTTCTGTAATACAGAAGCACTGACGATTGGCACAAATATAGATGTTCCTGAAGAAGCGATGTCAGCTGTCGTAACAGGTGCAGAATTATTTTTACCTTTAGCTGGTTTAATTGATTTTGAAAAGGAAATTGCTCGTTTAGAAAAAGAACTAGAAAAATGGGAGAAAGAAGTAAACCTTGTTCAAAAGAAATTAAGTAATGAAGGTTTTGTCGCTAAAGCACCTGAAAACGTAGTTGAAGCAGAGCGTCAAAAGGAAAAGGATTATCTTGAAAAGCGCGAAATGGTTGAAAAACGTTTAGCGGAATTAAAGAAGTAAACAGACTTAAGAATAACGGAGTTTCTTAATGTAGAAAATACTAGTATATAGATTATATTGCAAAACGGGTACTAAATCTTAATTGATTTGTACCCGTTTATTTTCATTACAGCCGACGGACTCATGCTAGTCAGTAGGCTTTCATTCAAATAAACTCAGTTAGATGAGCTAAATACCTATGATGATACATATTTATAACTAAACATTCGTGTTTTTAATTAAATTATCCTATTATGAAATTGATTCTAAAGATAATTATTGCCGAAAAAAGTTCCAACTTATTTCAGTCACTTATTTTTTATTCTTTCATAAGTTATCTCGTTTCCATCTGCTTTTAAAAGGTATATATCCGGGTTGTCTAGTGTCGCCCATTGTTTAAAACCAAATTGTTGATTATAATAATTTAAAAGCAATGCCATTAAATTACCGTGAGTCACAATTATCGTATTTTCAAAATTACTTTTAAACACAGTTTCTACTACTTTTACAATTCGATTTACAGCCTCTTTACTAGATTCCCCACCTGCAAATTTTAAGTTTGGATTATCGAATGTTTTTCTTAACTTTTCAAGCCAATCTGATAATGATTCATTACTTAACACCCGTTCCTTTAATTCGTCATTTAATTCAATTTCAAGATTTAGTCGTTTTGAAAGTGGCTCTACTGTTTGAATAGCACGCTTGTATGGGCTAGAAATGATTCGTTCGATTTTAACATTATCAAAAAAGGCACTTAAAGCTTCTGCCTGTCTAAAACCCTCTTCAGTAAGAGGAGATTCGGATGGCTGTCCTTCTGCTTTACAATGTCTTATTACATAGATTTTTTTCAACAAAATCACTCCACATTTGAGCTTATATTTATGAAGGTGTTACATAACTTGAACGGATAGTAAATGTATTTTAATTTATATTCAACTCTTCAAAAAGTACTTTAATAGTTACATCTCATTTTCTTGTTTTTTCACTGTTTCTTTTATATAAGTCACATATTTTTCCAAGAGGTTAATGTCGCTCGTTTCACTTAAAATTCTTGAGCCAACGACATCTTCTATTTCATTAAATAAAAGATTGCCATGATCATCAATGAGAAAATCAATCCCGACTAAGCCGAACTCGAAATGGTTAATAATTTTAAGAATCATTTTTTCTTCCTCTACTGATAGCTGATACGGAATAGCTTTTCCACCAAGTTTAAAATTCGCCCGGAAATCTGTTTCGTTATGTCGTAATACAGCAGCTACAATCTCGGTTCCAATTATAAATATTCGTACATCTTTACCTAATTGTACTTTTGTTGGTTGAACAATATATTCTTGATTAGTACATTGTTCCTTGAATGTTTGCCATGCTTGTTTGTCTTCTAGAAAAAACACTTCCGTACCACTTCTTCCTGCAACAGCTTTAACGATGACAGGATAATGAAAAGGAGCTTTTTCTGGTAGTGCTCGCCCGTGAATGAATAAAGTTGGGAGCATTGGAATATGTAGTTTGCTTAATTCTAAATGGGTTCGAGCTTTATTATTAACAATTTTTGCTGTGTCAGCTGTATTAAAAACAGGTATATTACACTGTGTAAAAAAGTGTTGCACGATAGGTTCAATCGAACGATTTACGACAAAATGAGGTAATGTTTGTTTTTGATGATTAAGATAAACGACAGGTGATTGATCGATAATACCAATCGAAAGTTCTTCGCGATAAACTAGTTTTAAATCGACTTGTTGTTGTTGTGCTTCATGTAAAAACCAATTAATATAACTCTCATTCTGTCCAGCATCTTTTTGCTGATAAATTAACCAACCAATCATTTGTATGCACCGAGAATACTTTCAATATGATCAATAATATAAGGAGCTGCATTAACTCCAGTACAATCTAAGATGTTACGAATATGAGCATTAGAATTCACTTCGCAAACAATCGGCCCTGCTTCACCAAATAACAAATCTACCCCAGAAAAATCTGCACCAATTAATTGACTCGCTTTAATAGCAATTTGCTTTTCTTCATCTGTTGGATGATATCGTTGCATTGTCCCACCTGACGTTACATTCGCTCGAAAATCACTTTCATTCATTCGTTTCATTGCTGTCACGACTTGGTCACCAACAACTTGGAGTCGTAAATCTTTTCCGTGACTAGAATGGATCATTTGTTGAAACATAAACGGTCTATCTGCTATTTCAGCAACCTTTTCATATAATTGTTGTTCATTTTTAATTAAATATACTTGTTCCCCAAACGAGCCATACGCTTCTTTAATGATTAATGGAAAACCAAAAGTTTCCTTAATTCTATCGATGTAAGACGCATCAAAAGCATGTGGGAGTCCAAATGTTTTTGGTGCAAAAATTGTTTTAGGAATAGGAACTTTTGCTTTAGCTAGTAACTGATATGTCTTAATTTTATCATCTGACGTTGTAATGGCAGCAGATGAATTAAAAACAGGAACACCTAGTAGCTCAAGTTGTCGCGCTAAATATAAATCTTTATCTGTAAACACAACATAATCTGGTAACTCACTTGGAACTGTCGTTAAATTCGTGTCTAATATACTTATTATTTCTTTATTTGAATAGATGGTAGCAACGTGTCCTTTATGACTCGCTGCTTGTTTAATCATGTCCGCAAAATCATAAAAAGATTCCGCTCGTAAAAATCCATTGTAAATAATCCACGCATTATAACTCAATCAAATGCATCCCTTCTGTTAAAAACTGACGATATTCGCTATAATTATTTTAAAGTATTCTAATTAAATTACAAGAGAAAGTGATGATTGTATGTTTGAATCAATAAATGATGTAACACAGTTTTTTATCGAACGCCAGAAATTTGGGATTAAACCAGGACTTGATCGTGTCGAATTTTTATTAGAGCAAGTAGATCATCCTGAACAAAAAATTAACGGCATTCATGTCGCGGGAACGAATGGAAAAGGTTCTACTATTCAAATAGTGGATGAAGTACTGCAAGCACATCAATATCGTGTTGGCGTATTTACTTCACCAAGCTTTACAGGTATAACTGGTCATTTCTTCATTAATGGTGAGACGATATCGGAAAATGACTTTTTACAGTTATTAAATGAATTGTTACCACATATCCAACTACTCGATGGACGAGATAATCATCCAACAGAGTTTGAAATCTTAACCGTTATTGGATTGATGTATTTTTCAGAACAAACGGATATTGTTTTAGTAGAAACAGGGATGGGAGGGCGTTATGACACAACAAATTGTTTTACGCCACTTATATCAGTTATTACATCAATAGATTATGATCATATGGGATTTTTAGGAGATACGTTAGAAGAAATTGCGTTTCATAAAGCAGGAATTATGAAAAAAGAACGTCCTTTAGTCATCGGCAAAGTGACAGAAGCTGTACGGAAGGTTATTGATAAAGAAGCTAATAAATTAGCTGTTCCTGTATATGCCTATGGAGTGGATTTCCAGCTTGATGGAGAAAACGTTACGATAAAAAATGAAGCAATATCATATGATACAACTCATTTAGGCTTATTAGGCGTACATCAAAAAGAAAATGCATCTGTGGCGCTTATGGTTTTTACTTTATTACAAAAGTTAGGGTGGGAGTTGGAAACAAATTACATAAAGAAAGCATTACAACAAACAACGTTACCTGGTAGGTTAGAAGTGATTCACGAACACCCAACGATTATATTAGATAGTGCACATAATGTTGCAGGAGTAAAAGCGTTAGCTAAAACAATTGAAAATCTCTATTCACAAGATGAAAAGATATTATTATTTGCCGGATTTTCAGATAAACAACTACCTGAGATGATGACGATATTACGACCTTTATTCGAGCAGGTATATGTGACAACTTTTGATCATGAACGTGCAGCGACAGAGAAACAATTAAAAGAAACATTAGATTACGATTTGTTTATTGAACAATGGGAGCAAAAAGTGCTAGACATGTTTAATGGACCTAAAGAAAAAACTTATGTTATTTCAGGATCACTCCATTTTATTACACTGGTACGCCAATTTATCTTAATGCGAAAAAACAGACATTACTCCTAAATTTGTTTCACTGCACATGACAAAAGGTCACAATTTTTTACTAAGATTCATGATAAACTTACAGAAATTCTGTTAAAAGGTGAGTGTCATGAAAAAATATCGTAAACTAAATGATTTCAAGCAAAATTTCAAAAAAACCTTATCACATACACAGTTTAAAAGAATGATTGTTACGGTTGGCGCAGCGTTATGCATTGGTTTTATTTTTGGATTTATCGTATTACAAATGATATCTGTAGAAAAGAATCAAGCTGTAACAGATATAAATACGGCAAATATTAAGTCAGAAAAAGATTCGGAGCAAGATTCGGAGCAAACTGATTTAGAAGAAGTATCTTTGTATATTCAACAAGCAGGTGTATTTTCTGAAAAAGAAAACGCGACAAAATATGCGATATCATTAGAGAATGAACAAATCCCATATATTATTCGTGAAGCGGACGAGCAGTATTTTATTTGGATGAATCCTACACTAAATGAAAAAGAAGCAAAGAATTTAGCCGAAAAATTAGATAAGCAAGGAATAACTGTATATGTAAAACCGTGGGAGATTCCAGCTGCGACATTAACTTTAGAAACAACAGAAAGAGAATGGTTACAAACGTATCGAATATTACTATTATCATCACTCGAGGAAAATAATATTAAACAAGAAGAGTGGACACCTTTATTAGAAGAGCAGTTAAATGAAAAATATCTAGACTGGCAAACATCATTAGAAGATATTTTAGAACAAGAACGCATGCCAGAAGAACAATTGATCTTAGAAGTTTTAGCATATTATGAAAAACTAACAAAAGATGTAAAATAGAAAATTAGTCTAACAATAGTCTATGAAAAAAGTATTTTCCCTAGAGAGAAAATACTTTTTGCTGTTATAAAGTACCTCAAAAATGAAAATTCGTCATTCGCATCTTTTTTCATTATCGTCTATGATATAGAAAATCATACAGGGAGGATAAAAATGGATACGAATGTTACGATAAAAATGAAAGATGTCCCACGTTCTGAACGCCCACGCGAAAGATTAATTACTTACGGCGAAAATCATTTATCTAATCAAGAGATTTTAGCTATTTTAATAGGAAGTGGGACAAGAAAAGAATCTGTAATGGAATTAGCAAATCGATTATTAATGCATTTTGAAGGTTTAAAATTATTAGGTGATGCAACGATAGAAGAATTAACCGCTATTAAAGGAATTGGCACAGCAAAAGGAGTGACAATGTTAGCGGCGATTGAATTAGGTAGGAGAATCCAGCAATATAAACCAGAAGAACGTTACACAGTAAGGTCACCAGAAGATGGGGCAGATTATATCATGGAAGAAATGCGTGACCTAAAACAAGAACACCTAGTCGTTTTGTTTTTGAACACTAAGAATCAAATTATGCATCGACAAACGATATTTGTAGGTTCACTCAATGCAAGTATCGTTCATCCCCGTGAAATATTTCGAGAAGCAGTAAAACGTTCATCCGCCTCAATCATTTGTGCCCACAACCATCCATCAGGAGACCCGTCCCCATCACAAGAAGATATCCATGTGACAAGACGATTAGTTGAAGCGGGTAAAATCATGGGAATCGAACTCCTCGATCATCTAGTCATAGGCGACAATTCATTTATTTCACTAAAAGAAAAAGGCTATTTGTAATAGATATAATATTATATGGAGAAAGTGTATAAGTAAGTTTATTATAAATGTAAACAGCGACGTATTTTCTATATTTGATAATTAAGTTTAGTGTTAGGCATTTTTCCGCTTCGGATTATTGCTTTCCGTGGGAACGGCTTCAATCTCGAAGTACAGGACGTACAAATGCAAACGTTGCGACAGGACGTCGCGGTTTTAGTTTGCCTCACTCACAGAAACCGTTCGTTGCGGGGCTTTCAGACTCGTTCTGTTTCCACAGGAGTCAACAATCCTCCGCTCCAAACTGCCAATATTTAAAGTGGATATATCAAATAAACTTCTTTTAACACTTTAAGAAGTTATAAGGCTTTTAAAATATTCTTAAATTAAATCTCGACGTAATGAAATACAGTCACTGAAAAAGTGTCATTATGAAATAAAACTACAAATAGCAAATGCAAAGCAGTCCGAATATATGGAGACTCCTGCGAGAGAGAAGAGCTGACGTGAGACCCTGCAAGGCAAAGCCTGAAGCGGCTCACTGCTCGCTCGCGGAAAGCGGAATATATTCGGACAGCGATAGTTATTATCTAACTATATAATATAAATAATACCTTTTTCAGCTCAGTGGATAACGTAACATTTTTACGTCGCTGTTTCTGTCTACTAAAATCCTGAATTTTTATTGTATAATTAAGCTACTTACTCTAGTGTGAAAATTAATTAAAAAGTTCTGCTAATGTAATGAAATAAGTTAAATAATGATATATAATAACAAGTGATTCATATAACTTATAAGCAGAGGGTTTTAAATAATGAAAATAGATGATTATGAATTATTATTACAATTAGAAAAAATTGGCACAGTGCGAGGGACTGCGAAGGCAGTATTAATTTCACAGCCTGCCGTATCACAACGCTTGAAATTTATTGAAGAATACTTCGGTGAACAAATTTTTATTCGAACATCGAAACGACTAAAATTAACACCAAGTGGAGAGAAAATTTTAGACCATGCAAAAGAAGTTATCGAGCGAGAATCTACAATTAAAAATACATTAGCTGCAACGAGTACAGAAGTTAGAGGAACATTATCTATTGCCTGCTCATCTGTAATTAGTCAGCGATATTTACCAAGCATATTAGCTAAATTCATGAACATGTATCCGAATGTATCAATCGATTTAGTAACTGGCATGAGCGAAGCTATTAAACAAGAATACAGTGATTACCACGTGACAATTGTTCGTGGTGAAAAATCGAAAGACAACACATCTATATTGCTATTTAAAGATCCGTTGTATATTTTTGACACAGAACCATTTGAGTCTCGAACTGTTAAAGATCGTCCGCTAATTTCATTTAAAAGTGATGATAGTTTACAAGATTTAATTAATCATTGGTTATTTTATCATCAAAAAGAAATTAAAGCGATGCAAAAAATTAGTGTAGACCAAATTGAAACGTGTAAACAATTCATGAAACAAGGTTTAGGAATGGCTATTTTACCAAAAAGTGTTTCACATACTTTGATGGAAAAATATCCGCATGTTCCATTACAAGTGGAAGGTGAAGCTATTACGAGAGAGACATGGTTAAGTTACCAACCTGGTGTAAGAAATTTACCTCAAGTTAATAGTTTTATTGAATTGCTTTTAAGTGAGGAATTTGATGAGTGACTTGTAAAGAGAGAATAAAACAGGGTGATTATAGATTAACTGCTATAATCACCCTGTTTTTATTTGTTTTTTCTTAACTGCTGAATGAGCGCTGGATCAGGTGTAATGGATAAGTTTTTCTGGTCTGTATAAATAACGAATCCTGGTTTAGCTCCTGACGGTTTTTTAACGTGACGAACTTCAGTATAATCTACTGGGACAGAAGCAGATTGACCAGCTTTACTGAAATATGCTGCAAGTTGGGCCGCTTCGTAAATTGTTTCTTCACTAGGATTATTTGATTTTATAACAACGTGAGAGCCAGGAATATCTAATGCATGTAACCAAATATCGTTACGATGTGCCATGCGATGGGTAACATAATCATTTTGTTTGTTATTATGTCCGACATAAATGATGGTGCCATCTGAAGCAGTAAATTGTTCTGGTGTTGGCTTTTTACGTTTACGTCGTTTTTTAGTTTGTTTTCGAATATATCCTTGCTCTTGTAACTCTTCACGAATATCTTCTATATCTTCATCGCGTCCTGTTTCAATTTGTTGTGCAATTTGTTCTAAATAATTAAGCTCTAACTTTGCTTTTCTTAATTCTCTTTTTGCATTTGCTTGTGAGGCTTCTAATTTACGGTACCTAGTAAAATATCGTTGAGCATTTTCGCTAGGTGTTTTATCTGATTGTAATGTAATAGTAATTTCACTTTGTTCAGGGTCGTAGTAATCGACAACAGTTATCGACTCATCGCCTCGTTTAACAGCATGAAGATTAGCTGTTAGTAATTCACCGAGCTTTTGATACTTTGCAGCTTGTTTTGACTTTGATAATGTTTTTTCATGAATATTTATTTTGCGTTCATTTTTTGATAGTTCATTTTTTACAATACGATCTAAATCTTTCGCTTGTTGTTTCACACGATCGCGTTCGGCTTTATTAGAATAGAAGCCATCTAACATCTCATTTGTACTAGAATAAGCCTCTCCGTTTGTTAAATAAGAAATAGGAATAACATGAAAATCCTCTTTTTCTTCACGGTAAATTGTCGGTTGAAAATCATATTGTTTCACTTCCGATTGAAATTGTTTTAACTCTTTTTCATACACTTTTGCTGAACCTAAACCTGCTCTATGGACAATTTCCTTAGCAATAAAAGGTGATACTCCAGAAGCAGCTTGGACGATTTGTCGATCCATTTTACCTTGGTTAAAATCAAGTTTTTTTATAAAAGATTCACTATCATCGGTTAGTAAACTTAATTTATCTTGAGGTGGTGGTTCAATATATGGAGCACCTGGAACAAGGGAGCGATACCGGTTTTGAAATGGTGGGACATGTTTTAAGCAGTTAATAATCGTGCTTTTATCTTCATTTAATAAAATAACGTTACTATGCCTACCCATTATTTCTATTACTAAAGTTTTATTAACATGTACACCAATTTCATCTACTCCACGAAAATCTATTGTAACTACTCGTTCTAAATCTGTTTGGGTAATATCTTCAATAATAGCTCCACTTAAATGCTTTCTTAATAACATGCAAAACATTGGGGGTTCATCTGGATTACGATATGTATCCTTAGTTAAATGAAACCTAGCATAAGAAGGGTGAATAGAAAGAAGTAAACTATAATTTTTGCGATTATTTCGTACGGTTAATACGACTTCTGTTTTTGTCGGTTGGTAAATTTTGTTAATTCTACCTCCTACAATATCATGTTGTAATTCATTTGTTACTGCCCTTGTTACGATTCCGTCAAATGGCATAATACAATCACCTCAGTTTGTATTATAGCATTTTTTCGGACAAGTCTGCATATATATTGTACAAGTGATAAGCAGAATGAACAGAAAGAGGTGGGAATGAAGCGTGAAATGGTATCAATTAGATAAAACAGCTATCGAACAAAAATTACATGTATTATCGAGCAAAGGATTAACTCATCAACAAGTGACGAAGCGTAGAAAACAATTTGGTCAAAATGTATTAACGACAAATGAGCAACCATCAAAATTGTTTTTATTTATTAAGCAATTTCAAGATTTTATGGTGCTTGTGTTATTAGGGGCAACCTTAATTGCCGGTATTTTAGGAGAATACATTGATGCGATTGCGATTATGGCTATCGTATTAATCAACGGTTGTATCGGCTTTTTTCAAGAACATAAAGCAGAAAAATCGTTAGAAAAATTACAAGAACTATCTGCCCCAAAAGTTAGGGTATTAAGAGAAAGAGAATGGGAAACAATTCCGTCTGAGGAAACAGTAGTCGGAGATATCGTAAAAGTTAAAACAGGAGACAGAATTCCTGCAGATATTCGCATTATCGAAGCAAACGCGTTAGAAGTAGAAGAATCTGCTCTAACAGGTGAATCAGTACCAGTTAGTAAAAAGTCAGAAGCAATTCATGAAAGTAATATAACATTACAAGACCAGATTAATATTGGCTTTAAAGGTACACTTATAACAAAAGGAAATGCGACGGGAATAGTAATTCATACAGGAATGAATACAGCAATCGGTGAAATTGCGTCATTAATGAAAGAAACAAAACACCAAGTAACTCCACTTGAGTTAAAATTAACAGAACTTGGGAAAATTTTAATTTTTGTTGTGTTTTTACTTACTGTTTTAACTGTCGGTATTGGAATTTATCATGGACAACCTTTGTATGATATGGTACTCGCTGGGGTTTCTTTAGCCGTTGCGGTTATTCCAGAAGGTCTTCCAGCCATTGTTACAGTTGCGCTATCTTTAGGTGTACAACGGATGATTCGTCGTAAAGCGATTGTGCGAAAATTATCAGCTGTTGAAACATTAGGTTGTGCCACGGTTATTTGTACAGATAAAACAGGAACGATTACTGAAAATAAAATGACTGTCCAACAATTATATATCAATAAGCAACACATTACAGTAACGGGAGAAGGGGACAAAGCGACAGGTGACTTCTATTACAATAATAAAAAGATAGAGAACGCTCATTCAAATTTAGAGGCAATTGGATTGTACGGAGCACTTTGTAATGAAGCAACTTTATACTTGAAAAAGGGTCGCTATATTGTAGATGGTGATCCGACAGATGGTGCTTTGTTAGTAGTAGCCCGAAAACTCGGAATTCCTCATCATATAAAAGATCAATATAAAATTATTAAACAGTTCCCTTTTGATAGCGTCCGAAAACGAATGACAGTAATTATAGAAGATGAAAATAAACGACGATTTCTAATTACAAAAGGGGCTCCAGAAGTGGTCATACCAAGATGTACGTATGAAATAACAGATACGAGTCGAGCGTTACTAAAAGATACGTCTCATATAAATAAACAGATGGACAAGATGGCGAAACAAGCATTACGAATGATTGCCATTGCTATTAAACCAATCTCAAAAAATGACGTTTTAACAGAAATTAATATGGAACAAGACCTTACATTTGTCGGCTTATATGGATTAAAAGATCCACCACGAAAAGAAGTGAAAAAAGCGATTGCTCAATGTAAAGAAGCTGGTGTAAAAACTGTGATGATTACAGGGGATCATCAAACAACAGCTTTAGCGATTGCTGATGAAATTGGCATTATGGAAGAGGATAGTGTAGTAATTGAAGGTAGACAATTAAATGATATGACAGTGCAAGAATTAAGTGAAAAAGTTGACAAAGTAGCCATATTTGCACGCGTAACACCTGAACACAAATTGAAAATTGTGCAAGCTTATCAACAAGTCGGACATATTGTTGCAATGACAGGTGACGGTGTAAATGATGCACCGGCGATTAAAGCGAGTAACATTGGAATTAGTATGGGAATAAGTGGAACAGATGTCACGAAGGAAGCTTCATCTTTAATTTTGTTAGACGATAATTTTAATACAATTAAAGAAGCGATTCGTGAAGGGCGTAATATTTATGAAAATATAAGGAAATTTATTCGATATTTACTCGCATCTAATGTAGGAGAAATTTTTATGATGTTAGTTGCGATGATGTTAGCTTTACCACTGCCATTAGTACCTGTACAAATACTTTGGGTGAATTTAGTAACAGATGGATTACCTGCAATGGCGTTAGGTTTAGATCCTCCAGAAAAAAATGTTCTAAAACAACAGCCGCGGAAACAGAATGAAGGGATATTTGCTCGAGGATTGGGTACAAAAATTATTACACGAGGCATGTTAATTGGAATTGTATCTTTATTTGCTTTCATTTTGGCTTACGACCATGAAGCGGATAATTTACAATATGCAAGAACAGTAGCTTTTGCGACATTAGTGATAGCTCAATTAATTCATGTTTTTGATTGTCGTAGTGATAAAGGAATTTTTTCAAGGAATCCTTTTAGTAACTTATATTTGTTAGGTGCCGTACTTTCTTCAGTAGTTATGTTATTACTGGCGATTTATATTGAATCACTACAACCAATATTTCATACCACACCATTATTAGGCATTGACTGGCTATTTATTATCATACTAAGCGCGATTCCGAGTGTTATATTTGGTTTGTTTAGTAAAAAATAAAATGAGCTAATATAGTAAACGTAAACAGCGACGTAATTTCCATTCTTAATAATTTAGTTTAGCGTTAGGCATTTTTCCGCTGCGGATTGTTGCTTTCCGTGGGAACGGCTTCAATCTCGAAGTACAGGACGTTCAAATGCAAACGTTGCGACAGGACGTCGCGAATTCAGTTTGCCTCGGAAGCAAAGTTCGCTTCCTGCGGGGCTTTCAGACTCGTTCAGTTTCCACAGGAGTCAACAATCCTCCGCTACAAACTGCCAATATTGAAAATGGATATATAAAATTAATTTCTTTTAATACTTTAAGAATTTATAAGGTTTATATAATATTCTTAAATTAAATCTCGAAGTAATGAAATAGAGTCACTGAAAAAGTAGTTTTAGTAACTAAAACTAAAAAAACTAACACAAAGCAGTCCGAATATATGGAGACTCCTGCGAGAGAAAAGAGCTTATGTGAGACCCCGCAGGGCAAAGCCCGAGGAGGCTCGCTGCTCGCTCGCGGAAAGCGGAATATATTCGGACTGCGAAAGTTATTCTCTTACTATATAATATAAATAATACCTTTTTCAGCTCAGTGGATAACCTAATGTTTTTACATCGCAGTTTCTGTCTTCTACGTCATAATCAGCTTCTATATTAAATCCTACATAAAAATTATTACCCTTTAGGAACTAAACATTTCTCATCTTTTATCAAAAATTAAGCACTTACTATCTTTATTCCTATTTACATGACATTTTGATAGAGTATTTCTGTACAAATATGTATAATACGATTATCGGAGTGATTATGATGGTTATGAGTATGACTGGGTATGGCTCAGATACATTTCACATAGAAGAATCAACGATAACAGTTGAAATTAGAAGTGTGAACAGTCGTTATTTAGATTTTGTTACTAAAATGCCCCGTTCGTTTCATGAATTTGAAGTCGATATTAAAAAAATGGTTCAAACCTATTTTTCTCGAGGTAGAATTGAAGTATATGTTACAGTAACAGGAGATTCATTAACGAATAAATCATTAACTGTAAATTGGGAGCTACTAGATCATTACATAGCAAGACTAAATGAAATGAAAAACCGTTACAACATACAGGATGAAGTTAGCTTAGCGAACATTACTAATAAAGAAGAATTCATAACAGTAGTTGAAACAGACAAGAAAATGAATACTTTACAAGATAAATTATTAGCAAGCGTTAAAATTGCTGCCGAACGAGTTGAAGCAAATAGACAACGAGAAGGATCATTTTTACAAAAAGATATTAATGAACGAATCATAGAGATAAAAAATATGGTATCATTAATAGAAGAACAACAAAAAGTAATTTATTATCACTATCGTGAGCGAATTCAAACACGAATAGAAGAACATATCGGAAACAAACTTTCGGTAGATCAAAGTCATTTGTTACAAGAAATTGCTTTATTAGCTGAAAAGGGCGATATCGCAGAAGAAATAACGAGATTACATAGTCATCTAGCACACTTTACTGAAACGATACAACGTGAAGGTGAGCCAACTGGACGTAAATTAGATTTTATTACACAGGAAATGCATCGTGAAATAAATACGATAGGTTCCAAATCAGTTGATATCAAAATTAGCGAACATGTCGTTTTAGTAAAAAGCGAAATCGATAAAATTAAAGAACAAATTCAAAATATAGAATAGAGTCTTAATAAATGATTAGCGGAGGGGTATTACAATGGGCTTACAATTAATAAATATAGGATTTGGAAATGTCGTTTCTGCTAATCGAATTGTTTCGATTGTATCACCAGAATCTGCACCAATTAAACGTATTGTACAAATAGCGAGAGATAATAATTATTTAATTGATGCAACATATGGAAGACGTACAAGAGCAGTGATTATCACAGATAGTTCATATATCGTATTATCTGCTGTTCAGCCAGAAACGGTAGGACAAAGAATGATTCATCAAGATGAACTATCAGATGATTAATATAGGAGGAACAGCTTTGTTTGAACAAAAAGGTATATTATTTATTTTATCTGGCCCATCAGGTGTAGGTAAAGGAACAGTTAGAGAACGATTATTTGAACAAGATACAGAGTTGAAATATTCCGTTTCTGCTACTACACGAGAGGCTCGACCTGGTGAGGAACATGGTGTTCATTACTTTTATAAATCTCACGAAGAATTTGAAAGTATGATTGAACAAAATGAATTACTAGAACATGCACAGTACGTAAACAATTATTACGGGACACCAAGAGCTTACGTCGAAGAACAACTTAACTTAGGAAATGATGTCTTTTTAGAAATAGAAGTACAAGGTGCCATGCAAGTAAAGGAGAATTTTCCTGAAGGAGTTTTCATTTTTCTGTTCCCACCAAGTTTAGATGAATTAAAAAATCGTATCGTTAATCGTGGTACAGAATCGAACGATTTAGTTATGAATCGTTTAAAAGAAGCGAAAAAGGAAATTAATATGATGAGTGAATATGATTACGTCGTTGTAAATGATGATGTAAATCGAGCTGTTTCTAAAGTACAAGCTATTATTACAAGTGAACATTGCAAGCGAGAACGAATTGAAACAGAATACAAAACAATTTTGGAGGATGATTTGAATGCTTGAACCATCAGTTGATAGTCTACAGGAGAAAATTAATTCAAAATATACGTTAATTACAATTTCTGCACGTCGAGCAAGAGATTTACAAGACGGTGCCAAGACGTTATTGGAAGAGCCAAAAGCATTAACGTATGTTGGACTAGCTTTAGAAGAAATATACAATGAAAAATTATTCGTTAAAGAAACTGAATAAACTTGATAACCCTTGCTAAATAATTGCAAGGGTTTTTGCCACTTAATTATCTATTCTACTAAACAAATTAGCAACAATTTCTAAATAAGAGGTGTAAACATTGTTACAAAATAAAAAAATACTTTTAGGCGTCTCAGGTGGAATTGCTGTATATAAAGCGTGTGACTTAACGAGTAAGCTTGTGCAACAAGGTGCTGATGTAAGAGTAATGATGACAGAAAGTGCGACTAAATTTGTGTCGCCATTAACATTTCAAGCTTTATCAAGAAATGATGTTTATATAGATACATTCGATGAAAAAGACCCTCGTAAAATTGCTCACATTGATGTAGCAGATTGGGCTGAGATAGCAATTATTGCTCCAGCAACTGCGAATATTATTAGTAAATTATCGTATGGTATTGCCGATGATATGTTAACGACGACTCTTTTAGCAACGAGAGCAGACGTTTATATTGCACCAGCAATGAATGTACATATGTATGCTCACCCAGCTGTAATGGAAAATATGAAAAAACTCGATAAATGGGGGCATCATTTCATTGAACCAGGAGCAGGTTATTTAGCCTGTGGTTATGTTGGAAAAGGTCGTTTAGAAGAACCGCTATCTATTATTGAAGCAGTAAAAAATCATCAAAAAAATGCTCAACTTTTATCAGGTAAAAAAATACTTATTTCAGCAGGTCCGACAAGAGAAGTAGTTGATCCTGTACGTTTCTTTTCCAATCGTTCGACGGGTCGAATGGGGTTTGCATTTGCTGAAGCAGCAGCTAGTTTTGGAGCTGAGGTGACACTTGTTGCGGGTCCAGTTGAATTAGACGTCCATCATCCAAATATAAAACGAATTGACGTCGTATCAGCACAAGATATGTATGATGCAATGTGGAAAGAGTTTGCTTCTGCTGATATTGTCATTAAATCAGCTGCAGTTGCTGATTATCGCCCTAAAGCTACTTATGACGAGAAGATGAAAAAACAACCAGGGGAATATGTTGTAGAAATGGAAAGAACGCAAGATATTTTACAATCTTTAGGTGATGGAAAGAAATCCCAATTTCTCGTTGGTTTTGCTGCTGAAACGTCTAATATTTTAGAGTACGGACAGAAAAAGTTGAAAAATAAACATTTAGATGCGATTGTCATAAACGATGTATCAGCAGAAGGTGCTGGTTTTGGACATGATACAAACATTGTGACGTATATAAATAAACAGCTTAATAAAGAAGAACTACCTTTAGCATCTAAGCGCAATATTGCCGAGCAAATTTTAACATTAATCCAGCGAGATATGAAGGATGAACGACAGTGAATATAGCACGTGTTATCGTGGATGTTCCTGCAGGTATGGTAAACCAAACATTCGACTACCTTATTCCAGAACAATTTCAAGATATGTTACGTCCTGGTATGAGAGTAATTATCCCGTTTGGTCCACGTAAAATAACAGGATTTGTCATTGAGCGGATTGCGCAATCAGATTTTGAACATTTAAAAGCAATCATTGATGTTTTAGATGTTACGCCTGTCCTAACAGATGAGTTATTACATGTAGGACAGTGGCTAGCAGATGAAACACTTTCTTTATATATTATGACGTTTCAAGCGATGTTACCTCAAGTATTAAAAGCAAAATATAAAAAATCTGTTGTTAAAACGAAAGACAAAGAAATATCACCACTATTAGAAGCCTATTTTGCAAATACTGAGCAATTAGATTTTGATGAAGTTATTGAATTAATTGGACATCGGACATTACAAAAGTATGTCGAAAATGGCGATGTATATATTCAATACCAAGTGAAATCACAGGAAACGAAACGTTATCAAACGATTATTACACCAGCATCCCAAGACATGTTGCACAAGGCAGTAGACGCACTACCTAAACAAGCAACAAAACAAAAAGAAATTTTAGAGTTTTTTATTGAATCTCCAAAGCCAATTGATCAAAGTGCCCTATACCGCACGTTAAATATAAATCGTAGTCAGATTAAACGTCTGATTGAAAAAGAATTATTACAAGAAGAAAAAAAAGAAATGTATCGTAATCCATATGATCGGGAGTTTGAAAAAACGGAGAATTTAGTATTAACAGAACAACAAGAAGTTGCGATTAAACCAATTATCGAGTCAATTGAAGAAGAAAAAGCAGAGACATTTTTATTACATGGTGTAACGGGAAGTGGGAAAACGGAGATTTACTTACAAGCAATTGAACGAGTCATTGGTAAAGGAGAAGAGGCGATAGTCCTCGTTCCGGAAATTTCTCTTACTCCGCAAATGGTGGAACGATTTAAAGGGCGTTTTGGCTCCAATGTTGCTGTGTTACATAGTGCATTATCCGCTGGTGAAAAATATGATGAATGGCGAAAAATTCAACGAAAAGAAGTACAAGTAGTTGTCGGAGCGCGTTCAGCTATTTTTGCACCATTTGAAAATCTCGGTATCATTATTATTGATGAAGAGCATGAAACAACATATAAACAAGAGGAAAGTCCAAGATATCATGCACGTGATGTAGCAATAAAACGTAGTGAACTTAATCGCTGTCCAGTCGTTTTAGGAAGTGCGACACCAACATTAGATTCTTATGCCCGTGCTAAAAAAGAAGTGTATCATTTACTTACCTTGACAGAACGAACGAATGAGCAACCAATGCCAGATGTTGACATTGTTGATATGCGTGAAGAATTACATGCAGGCAATCGGACGATGTTTGCCCGAACATTATTAGATAAAATTAAAACATGTATGAATAACAAAGAACAAGTTGTTTTATTGTTGAACCGACGGGGATATTCAACGTTTGCGTTATGTCGTGATTGTGGTCATGTTGAAGAATGTCCGAATTGTGATATTTCACTAACGTATCATAAACGAGATCATCAATTGAAATGTCATTACTGTAACCATGAACAACCAATGCCAACGACGTGTCCGGCTTGTGAAAGTCATTTAATTCGCTTTTTCGGAACAGGTACGGAAAGAGTAGAGGAAGAATTAACGAAAGTACTCCCTGAAGCACGAATTATTCGTATGGACGTTGATACGACAAGAAGAAAAGGGGCTCATGAAAGACTACTTCGTAAATTCCAACAACAAGAAGCAGATATTTTACTAGGAACACAGATGATTGCAAAAGGATTAGATTTTGAAAACGTTACATTAGTAGGTGTCTTGGCTGCAGATTCCATGTTACATTTACCAGATTTTCGTTCATCAGAAAAAACGTTCCAACTTATTACTCAAGTAAGTGGACGAGCTGGACGACATGAATTAACTGGAGAAGTAGTCGTACAGACATATACACCAGATCATTATAGTATTGAGCTTGCTAGTAAATACGACTTTATCCAATTTTACGAACAAGAAATGAAGATACGTCGCGCATTTCAATATCCACCATATGTATTTTTAGTATTAATGACCGTTTCACACGAAAATGAGATGAAAGTATTTGAAGTCATACAAAAAATAAGTCAAAAACTGTCGACTATGTTACAGCCGAACTCCGTCATACTAGGTCCAACTCCTTCACCAATTGCACGGATTAAAAATCGCTATCGTTATCAATTAATGATTAAATATCGCTCAGAACCACATTTACAATCGATTATTCAAGAAGTATTAGATGACTTTAAAAAGGAAAGACAACAAGACGTACAAATAATTGTTGATATGAATCCATATCAACTTATGTAGAAAGGACATATATTATGAAAAAAGTTATATTTATGGGAACACCTGATTTCGCTGTTCCAGTACTAGATGCAGTAATTGAAGCTAATTATGATGTTGTATTAGTCGTTACGCAACCAGATCGACCAAAAGGGAGACGAAGAACATTAACAGCTCCACCGGTTAAAGATGCGGCGATCAAACATGATATTCCGGTATTCCAACCAGAAAAATTATCAAACGAATACGAAACATTACTTACTTATGATGCTGACCTAATTATTACAGCTGCTTATGGACAATTACTACCAAACGAGTTGTTAGAAGCACCTCCATTTGGTTGTATTAATGTGCATGCTTCTTTATTACCTGAATTAAGAGGCGGTGCACCAATTCATTATGCCATCTTACAAGGTAAAAAAGAAACAGGAATCACAATAATGTACATGGCTGAAAAACTAGATGCAGGAGATATTATTTCTCAAGCAAAAGTGACAATTGAACATACAGACCATGTAGGAATATTACATGATAAGTTATCTAAAGTAGGGGCAGATTTATTAATCGAAACATTACCTGCTATTTTTGAAAGAACAAATGAACGAATTGAACAAAAAGAGGAAGACTCTACTTTTGCACCAAATATTACGAGAGAACAAGAAAAAATTGATTGGCATAAATCGGATGAAGAAGTGTATAATCAAATTCGTGGTTTACATCCTTGGCCTGTCGCCTATACTATATTTGCTGGCGAAAGAATGAAAATATGGTGGGCAGAACAAACAAACACAGAATTTAATAATAAACAACCAGGAGAAATTGTAGAAATTGAAGATGAAACAGCTTTTATCGTAGTTTGTGGGAATCACAAAGGTATCCGCATAACAGAACTACAACCTGCTGGAAAAAAACGTCTGTCAGCTAGTGAATTTTTACGAGGTAACCCTGAAGGTATGAACGTTGGCGTAATATTGGAGTGAATGGAATGGAGAAAAGTAATGTAAGATATGTTGCATTAGATTTATTAATGCATATAGAAAAACAAGGTGGATTTAGTCACCTTGTTATTTCTCAAGCGATCGAACGAGAAAATGTGAAAGAAATTGACCAAAATTTATTAACGGAAATTGTTTACGGAACGTTAGAACATAAATTAACATTAGATTATTATTTACAACCGTTTATTCAAAAACAAAAAAAGTTAGCTGACTGGGTGCATATTTTATTACGTATGTCACTATTCCAATTATTATACTTAGATAAAGTTCCGGCATATGCTGTTATAAATGAAGCGGTTGAAATTGCTAAAATAAAAGGACATCGAGGTATTGGTTCTTTAGTGAATGGCGTGTTACGTAATGTTAATCGTCAAGGTGTTCGGGATATTAAAGACATAGAAGATCCGCTTGAACGATTATCGATTAAAACAAGTCATCCATTATGGCTCGTTGAATTATGGAATGAAGCGTACGGGCTTACAATTACTGAACAAATTTGTGAAGCAAATAAACAAAAAAAGTTAATTAACGTTAGAGCTAATCGATTAAAAGCAAACAAAGAAACAATTTTATCTATGTTAAAAGAGGCAGAAATCGAAGCAGAACCTTCTGTTGTGATTGAACATGGTATTAATATAGTACAAGGAAATATCGTGCAATCAGAGCTAATGCAAGAGGGATATGTTACGGTACAAGACATTAGCTCTATGTTAGCAGCTAAATTTATGCAAGTAGAACCAAGAATGAAAGTGTTAGACACATGTAGTGCACCTGGTGGAAAAACGACTTATTTAGCAGAAGCAATGGACAATACAGGGGAAGTATATGCATATGATCTTCATAAAAACAAGTTAAAGTTAATTGAAGGACATGCCGAACGATTAGGTTTAACGAATATTCAAGTCGATCGTCAAGACGCAAGAAAATTAACAGAGATTCATGAAGCAGCTACATTTGACCGTATATTAGTAGATGCTCCTTGTTCTGGATTAGGCGTCATTAGATCAAAACCTGATATTATATATAATAAAAGTATCGACGATATAGAACGTTTGCAACAGATTCAAATAAATATTTTAGCAGAATCTTCCCAGTTGTTAAAAAAAGATGGTAAACTAGTTTATAGTACTTGTACTATAAATCCATTAGAAAACGAGGAAGTCGTTGAACAGTTTTTACAGGATCATTCAACATTTGAAGTGGATGCATCATTTTTAACTGAAATAGATGACTCACTATTTGAACGAGCGAATAAAACAGCTTATGGTATTCAAATATTTCCACATACATTTAATTCAGATGGATTTTTTATGACAAGATTAATTAGAAAGTGATGAAATGGGTACGATGGAAACAGATGAGGTGATAAGATGGAAAGTCATTTTAAGACAGACCGTGGTAAAGTGCGTGAAGTGAACGAAGATGCTGCGGGTATCTTTTACAATGAAGCGGCTCAAATACTTGCGATTGTAGCTGATGGAATGGGCGGACACCAAGCAGGTGAAGTAGCAAGTGAGTTAGCTATTGCGATAGCGAAAGAACAATGGGAAAATCAAGATACATTACTAACTCCTGCTGAAACAGAAGAGTGGGTCAATCATTTAATAGATAAAATGAATCGTGACATTTATGATTATGCTTTACAAAAAGAAGAATATGAAGGAATGGGAACAACGGCAGTTATTACGATAAGTTCAGATGAATTTGTCACGATTGCTCATGTTGGGGATAGTCGATGTTATTTATTTAGTGATAATCATTTAAAACAAGTAACGAATGATCATTCATTAGTCAATGAATTAGTGCGAACAGGACAAATATCAGAGACAGATGCAGAACAACATCCTCGAAAAAATGTACTCATCCGAGCAATTGGTACAGAACAGTCAACAAAGGTAGATTCTAAAACAATTCATTGGAAACAGCACGATCGTTTATTACTTTGTTCAGACGGACTTTCCAATAAAGTAAGCGATGATGAATTGGCAGAATTATTACAGAAAATGAATAGTATTGAACAATTAACAGATGAACTAGTTACACTTGCTAATGTTCGTGGTGGCGAAGATAACATTACTGTAGCGGTCATTCAAAATACTTCTAACACGGAAGTTGGTGAGACTTCATGATAGAAGGCCATTTATTAAGTGAGCGTTACCAGATTAAACATCTCATTGGTGGCGGTGGGATGGCAAATGTTTATTTAGCGGATGATATAATTTTAGATCGAGAAGTTGCTATTAAGGTATTACGACCAGAATTTGCTAACGATCCCGAATTTATCGAGCGATTTGATCGTGAAGCGCAAGCAGCAACAAGTCTTTCTCATCCAAACATCGTAAACATTTATGATGTCGGCGAAGAAGAGAATATTTTGTACATGGTAATGGAATATGTTGATGGATTAACATTAAAAGAGTATGTTGTCCAGCACGGTCCTGTTGCAGTAAACGAAGCTGTTGATATAATGAAGCAATTAACGGATGCAATTGCACATGCTCACGCTAACGGATTAATTCATCGCGATATTAAACCGCAAAATATTTTACTTGATTCTACTGGACATGTAAAGGTAACTGATTTTGGGATAGCGATTGCATTGAGTGCAACATCATTAACGCAAACGAATTCTATTTTAGGTTCTGTCCATTATTTATCTCCTGAACAAGCTCGAGGAGGAATGGCGACAAAGAAGTCAGACATATATTCTTTAGGAATTGTGTTATATGAATTATTAACAGCTCAATTACCTTTTTCCGGACAATCACCTATATCAATCGCATTAAAACATTTACAAAATGACACACCATCCGTACGTCAATTAAATGAGAACGTACCACAAAGTGTTGAAAATATCGTTCTAAAAGCAACTGCGAAAGATCCATTTAACCGTTACGAAAGTGTATATGCAATGGAGCAATCACTCGATGTTGCACTAAATCCTGAAAATATGAACGAAGCGATTTATACCCCTCCACTTGAAGAAGGAGAGGAAACAAAAGCGATTCCGATTATAACTAACGATCGTATGAGTCATGCTGATGCAGAGGAAAGTGAAACATTAATACACCAAGATTCTGAACCGACAAAAAATATAACGTCAGAGGAACCTGTACCTGAGGAAAAAGATGGAAAGCCAAAAAAGAAAAAACGTTTTCGTAAAACAAAATGGTTTTTGCTTATCTTACTTTTAATTGCAATAGGAGGCATCGTCGTATTTTTTCTTATTAAACCAGATGACGTTGTCATACCTGATTTAGCAGGAGAAGAATATGATGTTGCAAAAGAAGAATTAGAAGCATTGAATTTAAAAGTGAAAAAGAAACAAACATTTTCTGAAGACATTGAAATAGACCATGTCATAAAAACAGATCCAGGAACAGGAAGAACAGTAAAGGAAAATTCAACTGTCGAAGTTTTTGTAAGTGATGGAAAGGAAACAGTGGAATTTGAAGATTATGTCGGAGATAATTACGGTCAAATTAAAAAAATGTTAGAAGAAGAAGGATATAAAGAAGTACGTTCATATGAAAAGACATCTGACGAACCAGTTGGTGAAATTATTACGCAAATTCAACCGATTCCAGGTGAAGAAGTTGTCCCAAGTGATAGTACAGTTATTTTCGAAACGAGCGATGGTCCTGAAACAATTAAGCTAAATCAGTTACGTGATTTAGAGTTAAGTGAAGTGGAAGAATACGCAAAAGAAAATGAATTAAAATTAGAAGTAAGTGAAGTACATTCTGATTCGATTGAAGAGGGACGAATTGTCAGTCAGTCTCCAACAGAAAATACAGAATTAACGGCTGGAAGTTCGATTTCAGTAGAAGTGTCAATAGGTCCGGAAAAACAACCACCTAAATCACACAAAAAGACATTCACAGTACCATTTAAACCAAAAGAAGATGAAGACGGCGAGTTAGAAACAGAACAGTCTATTCAAGTTTATGTAGATGATATGAATGAAAGTTATTCAGATGTATTTCTTGAAGACGTCATTACGAAAGATCAAGATTATGAATTAACGCTCGTTATAGAAGAAGGTAAAACAGCAAAATACAAAGTTGTTCGTGATGGTGAAGTAATATTAGAAAAGAAAGTAGCTTATGGGGAAGGTGACTAAATGGCAGAAGGAAGAATAGTAAAAGCATTGAGTGGATTTTACTATGTTCAAGCAGATGATGGAGTTTATGCATGCAAAGGTCGGGGTGTGTTTCGTAATCAAAACATTACCCCGCTTGTCGGTGATTTCGTAACATTTGATCATACAGAAGATAAAGAAGGCTATATTCAAACGATAGAACCACGAAAAAATGAACTAGTCAGACCACCAATTGCAAATGTAACACAGGTGATTATAACAACGACAGTATGCCAACCTAAATTTAGTTCGCTTTTACTGGATCGATTTTTAGTAGAGGTAGAGGCAAAACAAATAAAACCGATTATCGTCGTCACGAAAAAAGATTTAGCAACTGAAAAAGAGATTGCGACAATGAACGATTACATCGCTGATTACCAAGCTTTAGGTTATGAAGTATATTTTATAGGTATGAATGATTCAATAGATGAACTAGATAAAATTAAACAACATTTAACTGATGAAGTGACAGTCTTAATGGGGCAATCTGGTGTTGGTAAATCGACTTTACTAAATATTATTCATCCTTCTTTAAATATCGAAACAGGTGAAATTTCTAAAAGTTTAGGACGTGGAAAGCATACGACGAGGCATGTAGAGTTAATTGCTTTAAATGATGGATTAGTCGCTGATACACCTGGCTTTAGCTCTTTAGAATTTGATACATTAGAACAAGAAGAGTTATCAGATTGTTTTGTTGAGATGAGAGAACTTCGACCTGCATGTAAATTTCGTTCTTGTCTGCACGTGAAAGAACCACAATGTGCAGTGAAAAAAGCACTAGAGTCAGGTGAAGTAAAACAATATCGTTATGATCATTACATTCAGTTTTTAGATGAAATTAAAAATAGAAAGCCGAGGTATTCATCATGATAAAAATCGCACCATCTATTTTGTCAGCAGATTTCTCAAAATTAGGTCAAGAAATTAAAGAAGTAGAACAAGGCGGAGCAGATTATATTCATGTTGATGTCATGGACGGTCATTTTGTACCGAATATTACAATTGGCCCATTAATTGTAGAATCAATTCGACCGATAACTGATTTACCGTTGGATGTGCATTTAATGATTGAAAATCCAGATAAATATATTCCACAGTTTGCTAAAGCAGGGGCATCCATTATTACCGTACATCAAGAAGCTTGTCCGCATTTACATCGTACGCTTCAATTAATTAAAGATGAAGGTGTAAAACCAGGTGTCGTCATTAATCCAGCTACACCTGTATCTGTTATTGAGGAAATCTTACCTTTAGTTGATATGGTACTCGTCATGACAGTTAATCCTGGATTCGGTGGCCAATCATTTATTCATGAAGCATTAACTAAAATTGAACGCTTAAATCAATTAAGAGAAGAACGTAATTATACGTACGAAATTGAAATTGATGGGGGCGTCAATGTAGAAACTGCAAAATTATGTACCGACAGAGGTGCTGACGTACTTGTTGCAGGAAGTGCAATTTTTAATGAAAGTGATCGCACACAAGCTATGACAGCGATTCGCCAATCTATTCTATAAAAATATAAATATCTTTTCTATTAAACCTTGAATTCCTTGTATTATTTCCGTAAAGCTCGCATACGATTATTATTAGATAGTTGTGAAGCTTTTCCATAGGAGATGATTCAAGGAATTTTCTTATTTTAAAGGGACTAATCTAAGTTAACTTTGATTATTTTAGTAGTAAGGAGGAGGAATACATGAAGTTTTATACAATTAAACTCCCAAGGTTTATAGGAAGTATTGTCCGGGTGATGGTAGGAATGATTAAGAAAGATTAAATAAACTGAATTTATTTACATTATTTGTCACTTTTATTAAATGAGCTTCGTTAATTTTGACTCCAAACGTAAAAAAAGCACCTATAGAGGTGCTTTTTACATTTGAGTCATCATCGAACTTATACTCTTTGGACTTTACCTGATTTTAAAGCACGTGCTGAAACATAAACACGTTTAGGCTTGCCATCTACCATAATTCTAACTTTTTGTACGTTAGCTTTCCATTTACGTTTCGAAGAGTTAAGCGCATGAGAGCGATTATTACCTGTACCAGTTTTACGTCCTGTGATCACACATTTTCTTGACATACAAACCCCTCCTTACTATGTGTTCATTGCATACTTATTTAATTTACCACATTGAAAGAAATAAAGCAAAGTTAATTTTCATAGAACATAGAATAAGTGATTGCAGAGTAAACGTAAACTGTGCAGGAACATTATAGAAAACCATTGCACTTTGCACTAAGCTGAAAAAAGTTTGTTTTATATAAAATAGTTAGAAAATAACCATCGCAGTCCGAATATATTCCGCTTTCCGCGAGAGATCAGTGAGCCGCGAAGCACAGGACGTGACGATCTTTGCCTGCCTTCAGGCTTCGCCTTGCAGGGTCTCACATCGGCTCTTTTCTCTCGCAGGAGTCTCCATATATTCGGACTGCTTTGTATTTGTTTTTCTAGTTTTATTTGCTGTAATCACTTTTTCAGTGACAGTTTTTCCTTGTTTGTAGAATTAACAATACTAACGTTTATTTTTCTTTGGTAATAAAAAGATAATATTAATTCCAATTGATTTTAAAAGTGAAAAGAGCTATATTCGGTATCTTTTCTATTTATATCGGCAGTTTGGAGCGGAGGGTCGTTTACTCCTGTGGGAACAGCACGAGTCCGAAAATCCCTGTAGCAACACGTTAGTGTTGCTACAGAAGTTGAGGCCGTGCCCACGGAAAGAAACGACCCGGAGCGACAAAATGCCTAACACTAAACTAAATTATATTTTTTTACGTCACTGTTTCTGTCTACTAACTTTTTTAATTTTTATTTTGAAAAAGTTAAATTAATTTCTGCATGTTGTAGAGGTGCTTTTTGGTACAATTTGAAAATAAAAATACATAGCGTATTCATAACGATTGAGTTATAATGTGTAGCATAATAGTTTTATGGACATGGATAAATAATCGTTCTCACACAAACTTTTATCTCAACCAACGTAAAAGTAAAGGTTATTCTTTCACATCTGTCTTAAAATATGTACAATATAGTAGTACTGTTTTCGTCCATTATATATTAAAAATATTTATATATTGGTTTATTCTAGGAGGTTTATTTCACATTGAAAAATATCAATAGTGCTACATTTATTCATATGGTAAAAATGGGCGCTACTAACTTATCAAACAATCGAGACTTAATTAATACATTGAACGTATTTCCAGTACCAGATGGAGATACAGGTACGAACATGAATTTATCATTAACTGCTGGTGTAGAAGAATTAAAAAAAGTAAAAGGTGAGAACTTACATACAGTATTGCATGCATTTGTCAGAGGCCTGTTAATGGGCGCGCGTGGTAATTCAGGTGTTATCTTATCTCAGTTATTCCGTGGTTTTGCCCAAGCTCAAGACGAAAAAACAACATTAACGAGTGAAGATGTTGCAGCGGGATTAGCTCAAGGTGTCAAAGTTGCTTATCAATCAGTTACAAAACCTGTTGAAGGTACAATTCTAACTGTTGCTAAAGACGCAGCAAATAAAGCAACAGAGTTAGTTCAAGAACCAATCGATATAATTGATTTAATGGAACAAATAGTTCTAGAAGCTAAAGCATCATTAGATCGTACTCCTGAATTATTACCAATATTAAAAGAAGTTGGAGTTGTCGATTCTGGTGGAAAAGGACTTCTTGTTATTTATGAAGGATTTCTTGCTTCACTTAAAGGAGAAGCATTACCTGAACAAGATACACTTGATATCGACACATTAGTTGAACTTGAACATGAGAAATCTGTACAGTCTTTTATTGATAAAGAATCAATTGAATATGGCTATTGTACAGAGTTTTTTGTCCAGTTTGATGAAGATAAAGTTGCTAAACATCCGTTTAATGAAGATGCATTTCGCGCAGAATTGAGCGAGCATGGAGATTCGTTACTAGTTGCTTCAGATACAGACTTCGTAAAAATTCATATTCATACAGAATATCCTGGTGAAGTGATGACAATAGGGCAACGTTATGGTGATCTTGCAAAAATTGACATCGAAAATATGCGTCAACAATATGAATCGATTGTAAATGAACAAGAAACCAAAGTGCAAGAAGCTAAAGAATTTGGTATTGTAACTGTATCTATGGGCGATGGTTTAAAAGATATGTTTACTAGTATTGGAGCAACAACGATTATCGAAGGCGGACAAACGATGAATCCAAGTACTGAAGATTTACTTGCAGCAATTGAAAATACAAATGCAACATGTACTTATGTGCTTCCAAACAATAAAAATATCATTATGGCAGCAAACCAAGTAAAAGAGTTAACAGACAAAGAAGTTATTATTATTCCTTCAACAACGATTCCTCAAGGGATTAGTGCATTATTTGCTTTCGACCTTGATCAATCAAATGAAGAAAATGAAGCAGCAATGTTAGAGGCAATCGAAGAAGTGAAAACTGGATCAATTACGTATGCGATCCGTGATACAGTGATTAATGATATTGACATTAAAAAAGACTCATACATGGGCATGAATGATGATACAATCGTCGTTACACATACTGATAAAGTTACAGCGACTATAAATTTATTATCAACTATGGTAGATGAAGATGATGAATTAGTAACTGTATTTTATGGTGAAGATGTTGATGAAGCAGAAGTGAGTGCATTAGAAGATTATGCTGCTTCAGAAATGGACGAAGTTGAAGTAGAATTTTATCAAGGAAATCAACCAATTTATTCATTTATTATTATGGTAGAGTAATTTGTGATTGTATAAGCTAGCGAGGAATATATCTAATTAAAGATGTATTTCTCGTTTTTTATTTAGTATAGATTAGGCTCATGCAGTCTTTTTTGTTTTTATAGATTTATGTTTGTTATAATAAATAGAGATAGATTAATTTAAATGGAATGAAGAAAGAGTGGATAATGTGCTAACAGACTCAGTTGAAGTGTTAAAAGGAGTGGGAGAAAAAACAAAAGAAGATTTAGCGTTAATGGAAATTAATACGATAGAAGATCTCGTGATGTATTTTCCCTCGCGCTATGATATGGCGGAAATAAAGCCGTTACAAGAGTTGATTCATGATGATAATGTGACGATTGTCGGAACGATTATGCATGAACCCAATTTGCAGTTTTATGGACCTAAAAAATCACGATTAACCTTAACTGTAGGAATAGAAAATGTTGCAGTAAAAGCTGTCATGTTTAATAGAGCTTTTGCAAAAAAACAATTGAAACAAGGCGATAAAGTGACATTGAGTGGAAAATGGGATGCACATCGCTTACAAATAACAGTGAATTATTATCAACTTGGTGAACCAGAATCAGATGTTAAAATTCAAGTGTTTTATTCTGTGAAAGGTAATATAACAAATGCGAAGATTAAAGGATTAATTACACAGAGTTTGAGTAAATATGCTGAATCAATCGAAGAGATTTTGCCTGAAAGTTATTTGGATTCATATAAAATTCCCAATCGTAAAGATGCTGTTATACAATTACATACACCAGATAGTCCAACAACATTAAAGCATGCGCGACGACGATTTGTCTATGAAGAATTGTTGTTGTTCCAACTAAAAATGAATTTATTGAAACAACGTCATAAAATTGATGCAGGTGGGATAGAGCAACAAATAGATATCCCTATTGTTGAGGGTTTTATCGAACAATTGCCATTTGCTTTAACAGGGGCTCAACAAAAAGTATTACAAGAAATTAAACGTGATATGACTTCACCAATTCAAATGAATCGTTTACTACAAGGAGATGTAGGGTCAGGAAAAACTGCTGTCGCTACTATTTGTTTATATGCATCTGTTACAGCAGGATTTCAAGGAGCTTTTATGGTACCAACTGAAATATTAGCAGAACAACATTATGAATCATTAGTATCGATGTTAGGTGATGCTGTTAATATTACGTTGTTAACAAGCTCGATTAAAGGTAAAAAGCGAAGAGAAATATTAGAAGAAATCGTTGAACAAAAGGTAGATATCGTTATCGGTACGCATTCGCTCATTCAAGAAGAAGTGAAGTTTGCTCAGTTAGGATTTGTTGTTATTGATGAACAACATCGTTTCGGAGTGAAACAACGACAAACATTAAGAGAAAAAGGGTTATCACCAGATGTATTATTTATGACAGCAACACCAATACCAAGAACGTTAGCGATTACTGCTTTTGGGGATATGGATGTATCGATTATTGATGAATTACCTGCAGGACGAAAAGAAATTGAAACATACTGGGTAAAGGAAAATATGTTAGATCGCGTTTTACAGTTTATTCAAAAAGCTATTGATCGTGGTGAGCAAGCATATGTTGTTTCACCGTTAATCGAGGAGTCAGAAGCGTTTGATTATCAAAATGCAATTGATTTATATGAGCAATTACAAGATTACTATCCAGAAGAAGTAAATATTGGTTTATTACATGGACGATTAACCGCAGAAGAAAAAGATGCGATTATGAACGATTTTGCACTTAACAAGATTCATGTTTTAGTAGCAACAACTGTTATTGAAGTTGGGGTGAACGTGCCGAACGCTACATTGATGGTCATTTATGATGCCGAACGATTTGGTTTGTCCCAATTACATCAATTAAGAGGTCGGGTTGGTAGAGGAGATAAACAAAGTTATTGTATTTTAATTGCAGATCCAAAAGGTGAAGTAGGAAAAGAACGCATGCGCATTATGACAGAAACAAATGATGGTTTCGTTTTATCGGAGGAAGATTTAAAGCTTCGTGGTCCCGGAGACTTTTTCGGTAAAAAACAAAGTGGTTTACCGGAATTTAAAGTTGCCGATATTGTTCATGATTATCGTGCGTTAGAAGTAGCAAGACAAGATGCGGCTAATATTGTTCAGAATGACTTATTAGAACAAGACCCAGCATATAAAGAGTTGCAACTATTAGTAAGTGATGAAGCAATTGACCAACGATTTGATTAAATAAAAATCATCTCTTTACTACTTGCATTATTAGATGTGCTGTTATATATTACTTTTAGTACCTAGTCATAATCAATGTGTTATGGATGTGGGATAATGAAAATTAAAAAAAGTGAAAGACAACAATTATTATTGAATAAAATTGAACAGACACCTTTTATTACAGATGAAGAATTGGCAAATCATTTTAACGTCAGTATTCAAACGATACGACTAGATCGTTTAGAATTAGCGATACCAGAATTACGAGAACGCATTAAATCAGTCGCGACAAGTCAGTGGAATGAAACGGTTAAATCATTGCCTTTGGATGAAGTAATAGGAGATGTCATAGATTTAGAGTTGGATCAACGTGCAATATCGATTGTTACGATTCAAACAGAGCAAGTCTTTTCTCGTAATAAAATTGCACGAGGGCATCACTTATTTGCCCAAGCTAATTCGTTAGCAGTCGCTGTTATTAACGATGAACTTGCTTTAACAAAAAAGTCGGAAATTAGTTTTAAACGACAAGTGAAACTTGGTGAACAAGTTGTTGCTAAAGCTGAAGTATTACCCGAAACTGATACAGGCTTAACGAATGTGCAAGTAAACAGTTATGTAAAAAATGAGCTTGTATTTACTGGTTTATTCCAAATGTATCGAACGAGCGATAAATAAGGGAGTGTTAAAGATGAGAATAGCAATCGATGCAATGGGTGGTGACAACGCTCCGCAAGCTATCGTTGAAGGAGCAATGGACGCCATTAAAGATAATAAAAAACTTCACATTACTTTAGTCGGTGATGAACATAAGATTAAACAATATTTAACAAGCGAAGAACGAATTGAGATTATACATACAGAAGAACAAATTGCTGGAGATGAAGAGCCAATAAGAGCTGTTCGTCGTAAAAAAACATCCTCCCTCGTTTTAGCTGCCACAGAAGTGAAAGAAAAGAGAGCGGATGCATGCATCTCTGCAGGAAATACCGGAGCTCTCGTTGTTGCAGGACTTTTTGTAGTTGGTCGCATGAAAGGAATAGATCGTCCAGCATTAAGTCCGACATTACCTACAGCAGATGGTAGAGGATTTTTATTGTTAGACGCAGGAGCAAATGTGGAAGCAGATGTCCATAACCTCGTGCAATATGCGATAATGGGGTCCATTTATAGTGAGAAAGTTCGCATGATTAACAACCCTAAAGTTGCTTTACTAAACGTAGGTACAGAAGATACAAAAGGAAATACGTTAATGAAAAAAACGTTTAACCAATTAAGTAATGCGCCAATTAATTTTATCGGTAATATTGAAGGGCGCGATTTGATGAATGGCGTTGCTGATGTTGTAGTAACAGATGGATTTAGTGGAAATATTGCACTTAAAACAATTGAAGGAACAGCATTACATGTCATGAAATTGTTTAAAGGAGCATTAACGTCTTCTTTAAAAGCTAAATTAGCAGCAAGTGTTATCAAAAAGGATTTATCGGCTTTAAGAAAAGAAATGGACTATGCAGAACATGGTGGATCAGCATTGTTTGGTTTAGTAGCACCTGTTATTAAATCGCACGGTTCATCTGAAAGTCGAGCAATTTATATAACGATACAACAAGCATGCCAAATGATTGAACAAAATATGATACAAACAATTCAAGAAACAGTAGCGTCATTAGATATCGCGAAGGAGGAGTAAAATGAAAAAAGTAGCTTTTATGTTCCCAGGTCAAGGGTCACAAACTGTAGGAATGGGAAAAGATTTTTTTGATACGTATGCAGATGTCAAAGAATTATATCAAACAGCAAATAGCGTATTAAACAAAAATTTAATGCAATTAATGTTTGATGGTCTCACAGAAGAGTTAACAGAAACAGAAAATGCACAACCTGCTTTATTATTAAGCAGTATCGCTGCTTTTACTTTGTTACAAAATGAAGGGATTAAGCCAATGATGACAGTGGGGCATAGTTTAGGTGAGTATAGTGCATTAGTAGCTTCAGGTGCGCTCACTTTAGAGGAAGCTTTACCCTTAGTTGCAACGAGAGGTAGGTTGATGGAACAAGCCTTTCCAAAAGGTAAAGGAACAATGGCGGCTGTTTTAGGTATGAAAGAAGCGGAAATAAAAGAGGCACTTACTAATATTAGCGATGATGAAGTTGTTGATATTGCTAATTTAAATTGTCCTGGTCAAATTGTTATTTCTGGTTCTAGAGGCGGCATTGAAGAAGCGGAAACAATCTTAAAACAAGCTGGAGCAAGACGAGTGTTGCCATTAAATGTAAGTGGACCATTTCACTCTAGGTTAATGAAGCCTGCAAATGAGGAGTTTGCTGCTTCCTTACAAGAAGTTACGTTACAAGATGCTATTATCCCGGTATATGCAAATGTTTCAGCTAATGCTGTTACTGACAAAGAGGCTATTAAACAATTATTAATTGAACAATTATATTCTCCTGTTCGTTTTGAAGAATCTATTCGAAATATGATGGAACAGGAAGTAGATGCGTTTGTAGAAGTTGGAACAGGGAATGTATTATCAGGGCTTGTGAAGAAAATTGATCGTAAAACAAAGACATTTTCTGTACAAGATGAAAAGTCATTACAAGCCTTTTTAGAGTGGTATAAAGGAGAAGAATCGTCATGACATTAAATGGTAAAAATGCTATCGTTACAGGTTCATCACGTGGAATTGGGCGGTCGATTGCATTAGAATTAGCTAGACGCGGAGCAAATGTTGCGATAAACTATGCAGGTAGCGAAGATAAAGCAGAAGAAGTTGTCCAAGAAGTAAAAGCATTAGGAGTACAAGCTTTTAAAGTTCAAGCCGATGTTGCGGATGAAGCAGCAGTTAAAGCGATGATGAAAGAAGTTGTAACAACATTTGGTTCAATCGATATTTTAGTAAACAATGCGGGGGTCACTCGTGATGGTTTATTAATGCGTATGAAAGAAGCAGATTTTGATGATGTTATTAATACGAATTTAAAAGGTGCATTTTTATGTACAAAAGCTGTCACACGTCAAATGATGAAACAACGTAGTGGTGACATTATTAATATCGCTTCGATTGTTGGAGTAAATGGTAATGCTGGACAAGCAAACTATGTTGCAGCTAAAGCTGGTTTAATTGGTTTAACAAAATCAACAGCAAAAGAATTAGCTTCACGTAACATTCATGTAAATGCTGTAGCACCAGGATTTATTACGACTGATATGACAGATGAATTAACAGAAGGTCAAAAAACTGCTATATTAAATGTAATCCCATTAGAAAAATTAGGGGAACCAGAAGATGTAGCAAATGTTGTTTGCTTTTTAGCGTCAGATGATGCTAAATATATAACTGGTCAAACAATTCATGTTGATGGCGGTATGGTCATGTAATGGATGATTTTGACTAGAATTTTTTCAAGGATTCACATATAATATTATTAGGAGGTGAGTTAAATGTCAGAAGTATTTAATCGTGTAAAAGAAATCATTGTAGAACAATTAGATGCAGAAGAGTCTACAATTACGATGGAAGCCTCTTTCAGAGATGACTTAGAAGCAGATTCATTAGACGTAGTAGAACTTGTTATGGAATTAGAAGATGAGTTTGATATTGAAATTGCTGATGAAGAAGCAGAAAACATCAATACTGTTGGAGATGCAGTGCAATTTATTGAAGATAATCAATAAGTGTAAATGATAGAAATAGGATGTATTTCATATCATATACATAGACATAATGAGTAAAAGTTAAGTCTCGCAAGCGCGGGACTTTTCACTTTTTATTAAAGGAGTCCATTCATGGATATACAACAATGTAAAGAAAAATTTAATATTTCATTTACTAATCAATCATTACTCAAACAAGCTTTTACGCATTCCTCTTATGTGAACGAACGTCCAAATGCAAATTTGCATGATAATGAGCGATTAGAATTTTTAGGAGATGCAGTGTTAGAAATTGCTGTGTCAGATTATTTATATCGCAAACATAAGACGATGAGTGAAGGCGAGTTATCAAAATTACGTGCCAATATTGTTTGTGAAGAGTCATTATTTCGTTTTGCTAACATACTTCATTTACATGAATATATTTTACTCGGTAAAGGAGAAGAAAGTACAGGCGGAAGAAATAGACAAGCGCTATTAGCTGATGTGTTTGAAGCTTTTTTAGGTGCGATTTACTTAGATCAAGGTATGGATGTAAGCCAGCAATTTTTAGAGAAATTCATTTTCCCACATATTATTGATGATACTTTTTCACATGTGATGGATTATAAAACGAAACTTCAAGAATTAATCCAAGAAGAAAGAGATAGCTTTTTAAAGTATCGCATTGTAGAAGAAAAAGGTCCTTCCCATGCGAAAGAGTTTCATGCTGAAGTGGTTGTAAATGATAAAGAATCTGCCAGAGGAATTGGTAAATCAAAAAAAGAAGCAGAGCAAGACGCAGCAAAAAATATGTTAATTAAATTACAAAACTAAAAAATAGAATCCGATAAATCGGCTGTATTGAAAGTAAATACATTTCTTATCAAACGTTAAAGTTCGTGAAATTAAAAATAAAGCCAACACGATGCCGATTTATCGTTTATATGTTGCTTACTTTTTACGAACGGAACGCAATTCATCGATGAAAGCATGTGTTTCAGACGGACTTAGTTTATCTGATGACATCACATGATCATGGAGAAACTTTAAATCATCGTAACGATTTAAATCATAATCTTTTTCATCTAATAAAATACGATTCGCCACCCCTAAACGATCACCTAGTTGTTCGAGTAGAATTTTAAGGTTTTCCTGGGTAGGTTGATCTAAACTCATATGTACACCTCATTATTATTTATAAAATATATTAAATTACTATTGTTTAGTTTACAATGATACATAATAGATTACAACTAAAGTAAATATTGTGACAATATTTTTCTAAAGTATGCTACTTGAGGTTGGATTTGTTTTTTTAAGGAGAATGTCTATGTTTTTAAAACGGCTTGAATCAATTGGTTTTAAGTCATTTGCTGAACGAATTCAAATTGAATTTGTTTCAGGTGTCACTGCTGTTGTCGGTCCAAACGGAAGTGGGAAAAGTAATATTATCGATGCCATTCGCTGGGTAATGGGAGAACAGTCCGCTAAATCGTTACGTGGTCAAAAAATGGAAGATATCATTTTTCAAGGAAGTGAATCACGTAATCCATTAAACTATGCTGAAGTATCGCTAATTTTAAATAATGAACAAAGTAAATTACCAATTGATTATCAAGAAGTAAACGTAACGAGACGAGTATATCGGTCAGGTGAGAGTGAATTTTATATTAATAAACAAGCTTGTCGCTTAAAAGACATTGTTGATTTGTTTATGGATACAGGATTAGGTCGGGAATCATTCTCTGTTATTGGGCAAGGTAAGATTGATGAAATTCTTAGTTCAAAAGCCGAAGAAAGACGAGCAGTCTTTGAAGAGGCAGCAGGCGTTTTAAAATATAAACAACGTAAAAATAAAGCCGAATATAAACTAGTAGAAACCGCTGATAATCTCGATCGTGTAGAAGATATTATTTATGAAATTAACGGTCAGTTAGGCCCATTAGAAAAACAAGCAGAAACAGCTAAACAATATAAAAAATATCGAGCCTTATTAAAAGAAACTGAAATTGCTTTATTAATTACAGAAATTAATGAATTACACAGTAAATGGCAAGCTTTAATAACTTCATTAGAACAAGATCAATTGAATGAAGTAGAAGAACGAACTCATTTACAACAAAAAGAAGCAGCTGTTGAAAAAGAACGTCAACAATTACAAGGAATCGATGATACAATAACTTCCTTACAGCAGACATTACTTACGATTACGGAACGAGTAGAACAAGTAGATGGAAAAAGAAATGTTGCAATTGAACGTGATAAACATTTACAAGAAAATAAGCAAAAAGTATATGAAAATAGGTCAGCTTTACAGAAAGAGCAGAAAATTATTCAGGAGCAAATTTTCGCTGAGGAAACGTCTTTAAAGAAAGTGAATGAATCACTTCAGCAACTATCAACTAAAATGGCGCAATTGAATAATGAACTTAATCATGGCGCAGAAGTAGTAGAAGCAGAAGTAGAAGAACTGAAAGCTGATTATATTGAACATTTAAATGACCGTGCAGTTTTGCAAAATGAATTTCAATCTATTGAACGTCGAATGGAACAACTTACGAAACAAAAAGAAGTGCAGCAAGCTGAACATGAGCAATCATCAAGAACAGAACTGAACGTTCTAACAGAAAAAGAAAAATTAGAAGGTCAATTGACGAAAATGGAAACTATGTTGCAAGAACAAGAAGAGGTAATCGAAGAACAAAAAGCAACTATAGAAACAGAACAACAAGAATATGAAACAATGCGTCAGAAATTATATGAAGGTAATGAACAAATAGCTCGTTTACAATCTAGAAAAGAAATGCTAGAAGAAATGAAAGACTCATTCCAAGGCTTCTTTTATGGTGTAAGGGAGATATTACAAGCACGAAAAGCGAATAAATTACAACATATTTATGGGGCAGTAGTTGACTTATTAGAAGTTCCATCAACATATGTAACTGCGCTTGATACAGTATTAGGAGCACAAGCACAGCATGTTGTTGTTCCAAGTGATGAAATAGCAAGAGAGACGATTGCGTGGTTGAAGAAAGAAAATAAAGGAAGGGCAACTTTTTTACCGTTAGCCTCTATTGAACCAAGAATGATTCCTAATGCAATGTTGCAACAAATATCTGGAATAGATGGATTTATCGGGGTAGCTAGTGAATTAGTGCAAACAGAAGAGATGTTTCAAGTGGTCGCCCGTCATCTATTAGGTAATGTCATTGTTGTCAATACATTAGCAGTAGCGAATAATATTGCGCAGAAAACAAATAGGCGCTTTAGAATCGTTACACTAGATGGTGATATGGTATATCCTGGCGGTTCGATGTCAGGTGGTGCAAAACGGAAAAACAATCAATCTGTTTTTACAAGAGAGAAAGAGTTACAAACATTATCAGATAAAGTGACGCGTTTTAGAAAACGTGCAACGAACTATACTGCTGAAGTAAAGCAGAGAAAAGAAAAGATAGCCGAGTTAGAATCAGCATTATCTAAAAAGGAAAAGGATAAAGAATCTGAACAGGAAAAATTTCAACAACTCAAAGATTCTTATCATTCATTTGTCATGCAATGGAAAACAACAAAAGATGAATTATCTACATCGCAAGTAACGATGGATCAATTGACGAAAGAAATTTTTGAATTGCAACATGAACGAAAGACAATTACGGTTCAACAAACCGAATTAAATGATACGATTTCAAAAACTGAGCAAAAGATGGAGCAATTAACTCATTCTATGGAAACAATGGAACGAGATGAACGTCAAATTAGTGAACAAATTCATGAATTAGATATTCAAACTGCCCAACAACAACAATCAAAACAAAATTACGAAGAAAAAATAACATCATTTAAACAACAATTAAATGATGTTAAACAACAGCTTGCTGAAGCAAACAAACAGTTAACTAATATAATAAATGAAGAAAATGAACTTCAATCACATGAACGATTAGCGAGAGAAGTTGCAGAGTTAAGAGCTAATAGAGAAACAACAGAACAGCAATTATCCGAAAAGCGGACAAGGAGAAAGCAATTAACACAAACGGTAGTCGATGCCGAACAAGAAATCAAAGGACTTATTAAAGTACATGAACAATCAGCAAAACAAGTACAAGAAAAAGAAGTCCAAGTAAATCGACTTGATGTTACCTTAGAAAATCTGTTACAAACACTACAAACGGATTATGTTATGACATATGAAAAAGCATGTAACTTGTATGAACCTGTAGAAGATGCAGCAACAGCTAGAGAAACAGTTGATCAAATAAAGTTACAAATTAAACAGTTGGGATCGGTAAATTTAGGTGCAATTGATGAATTTGACCGTTTAATGGAGCGCCATCAATTTCTAACAGCGCAACAAACTGATTTAATTGAAGCAAAGAATACTTTATATGACGTTATTCAAGAAATGGATAAAGAAATGACAGATCGTTTTCAAGCTGTATTTAGCGATATTCAAACCTCATTTACTGAAGTGTTCAAGGAGTTATTTGGAGGTGGACATGCTGAATTGTCGTTAACAGAACCGCAAAATTTACTTGAAACAGGAATTGAAATTTCAGCACGCCCTCCTGGAAAGAAACTTAAAACATTAGGTTTATTATCTGGTGGAGAAAGAGCTTTAACTGCAATTGCTTTGTTATTTGCGATATTACGTGTTCGCCCTGTCCCATTTTGTATATTAGATGAAGTAGATGCAGCACTTGATGAAACAAATGTGGAACGATTTGCGAATTTTTTACACGATTTTAGTGAAGACACACAATTCATCGTTATTACCCATCGAAATGGTACAATGGAAGAAGCAGACGCATTATACGGGGTAACGATGCAAGAATCAGGTGTTTCTCGACTTGTATCAGTTAAATTAGAAGAAACAGCAGATTTAGTAAAAACATAACTTCATCAATTTCTTAATAGGATAATTCATTTGAAAACACGAACGATTAGAAACAAAAAGTTATGAACTACTGTTGTTAACTCATGTAACTAAGTTTACTTGAGTGGAGGCCGTTCCCACCGGAAAGCAGTCGGCTGTAATGAAAGTAAACGAGACTATTATCAAACGTAAAGTTCGTGTTTGAGAAACTAAAATGAATGATGTGATTGATTCAACTAAGTAAATAATTAATAAAAACATGGCGAGAGGAAGAATAGTGAATGGGCTTTTTTAAAAAATTAACAAGTAGATTTACAAGAGATAAAGAAGAGACAGATACGTATAAAGAGGGGATGAAAAAAACCCGACAATCTTTCACAGAAAAAATTAATGATTTAATTGCCCGCTATCGTCAAGTTGACGAGGATTTCTTTGAAGAATTAGAAGAAGCATTAATCATGTCAGATGTTGGTGTGGCAACAGTAATGGATTTAATTGAGGATTTACGATTTGAAGTTCAACGTCGTAACATTAAAGATACTGCAGAAGTAGTAGATGTTATTTCCGAAAAATTAGTCGACATTTATTATAATGAAGACGATGAAGATATCGAAGAAATAAACTTACAAGAAGATGATTTAACGGTTATTTTAGTAGTTGGAGTAAATGGTGTAGGAAAAACAACTTCAATTGGTAAATTAGCTGCTCAATTAAAAAATGATGGCAAAAAAGTTGTTCTAGCTGCAGGAGATACTTTTAGAGCAGGTGCAATTGATCAATTAGAAGAATGGGGTAAGCGAGCAGAAGTTGAAGTCGTGAAGCAAGCTGAAGGAAGTGATCCAGCAGCAGTCATTTTCGACGGAATCAAGGCAGCAAGGTCAAGAGATGCTGATGTGTTAATTTGTGATACAGCAGGTCGTCTACAAAATAAAGTGAATTTAATGAATGAGTTAGAAAAAATTCAACGGATTATTAAACGAGAAGTACCAGATGCGCCTCATGAAGTATTACTTGTCTTAGATGCTACAACAGGACAAAATGCATTAAGCCAAGCGAAAACATTCTCAGAAGCAACAGATGTTTCAGGAATAGTGTTAACGAAATTAGATGGGACAGCTAAAGGCGGTATTGTATTAGCGATTCGAAATGAAATGGACATTCCCGTTAAACTTGTAGGTTTTGGAGAAGGAATCAACGATTTAAAACCATTTGATGCACATGGGTTCGTTTTTGGTCTATTTGCTGATATGATTGAACAGCAAGAAGAGGAAGAAGTTTAGTGCTCGAGAAAACAACACGACTGAATATGTTGTATGATTTTTATGCTCCTTTACTTACAAAGAAGCAGAAGGAATATTTAGAGCTATATTATTTAGAAGATTACTCTCTTGGAGAAATTGCCGATGTTAAGAATGTGTCAAGACAAGCAGTTTATGATAATATTAGACGCACAGAGAAAGTATTAGAATCGTATGAAGAAAAAATATCTTTATATGAGAAGTTTCAAAAAAGAAAGCTTTTGTTAGACTCGTTAACGACATCGGTTAATCAAGATGAAAATAAAGCAACGATTTTACAATTAGTGAAACAGATTGAGAATATAGATTAGGAGGCTATCTTCTATGGCATTTGAAGGATTATCCAATCGTTTACAAGAAACGATGAAGAAGATAACAGGTAAAGGGAAAGTAAGCGAACAAGATGTAAAAGAAATGTCACGTGAAGTACGTCTAGCATTATTAGAAGCAGACGTTAACTTTAAAGTTGTTCGTAATTTTATTAATGAAATTAAAGAACGTGCAGTCGGTGAAGAAGTGCTTGATAGCTTAACTCCAGGCCAACAAGTTATTAAAATTGTTCAAGATGAATTAACGAAATTAATGGGTGGCTCACAAAGTAAGATTGCAACAAGTGAACGTCCTCCAACAGTTATTATGATGGTTGGACTACAAGGTGCAGGTAAAACAACAACAACAGGTAAGTTAGCTAACTTATTACGTAAACAGTATAATAAGAAACCATTACTAGTTGCTTGTGATATTTATCGTCCGGCTGCGATTCAACAGTTACAAACATTAGGAAAACAATTAGATATGCCAGTGTTTGAAAAAGGTACTGATGTTAGTCCTGTAGAAATAAGTAAAGAGGCTATCGAGTACGCTAAAGAAGAACATCATGACTATGTTTTAATTGATACAGCAGGTAGATTACATGTGGATGATGACTTAATGCAAGAGTTAGCCGACGTAAAAGAAGCGGTAAATCCAGATGAAATCTTTTTAGTAGTAGATGCGATGACAGGACAAGATGCTGTTAATGTAGCTGAAAACTTTAACGATCAGCTTGATATTAATGGCGTTGTTTTGACAAAGCTTGACGGAGATACACGTGGTGGTGCAGCACTATCTATTAAAGCTGTTACTGATAAACCGATTAAATTTATTGGTACAGGTGAAAAGTTAGATGAACTAGAAGAGTTCCATCCAGAACGTATGGCTTCTCGAATTCTTGGTATGGGAGACGTCTTGAGTCTTATTGAAAAAGCTCAAGCAACTGTTGATGAAGACCAAGCGAAAGAATTACAAGAAAAAATGCGAACAATGTCATTTACATTTGATGATTTCTTAGAACAGATGGGACAAGTTCGTCAAATGGGGCCACTTGATGATTTATTAGCAATGATTCCAGGTGCAAATAAAATGAAAGGCATGAAAAATGCTCAAATTGATGAAAAACAGCTTGGACAAATTGAAGCCATTATTCAATCAATGACAGCGATAGAACGTCAAGATCCTTCTGTTATAAACGCAAGTCGAAAGCGACGCATAGCGAAAGGGTCAGGTACAAATGTATCGCAAGTAAACCGTCTTTTAAAACAATTTAATGAAATGAAAAAGATGATGAAACAAATGACAAATATGCAAAAAGGTAAGAAGGGTGGCGGCTTTCAACTTCCATTTATGTAAGTGTCATGTAAAAACACTTTACAGATTAAAGTGTTCATGATAATATGTATTATGGTAAATAAGAAAGTTGTTAACTATGCTTATTTTAATTGATTTATATATATGTAGGAGGTGCGTAACATGTCTGTTAAAATTCGTATGAAAAGAATGGGTTCAAAAAGAAATCCATTTTACCGTATCGTAGTAGCTGATTCACGTTCACCACGTGATGGTCGTTTAATCGAACAAATCGGAACGTATGCCCCAGTTGCTGAGCCGGTAACTTTAGAAATCGATGAAGAGAAAGCATTAAACTGGATGGCTAATGGTGCACAACCAAGTGATACAGTTCGTAACTTATTCTCTGAAAAAGGAATCATGAAGAAATTTCATGACTCTAAAAATCAAAAGTAAAGTGATGTGATCTCATGGAAGCTTTAATTGAATCAATCGTCACTCCTTTAGTCGACTTTCCAGATGATATTAAAATCGAGAAACGAGACGAAGAGAAAAAAGTCGTTTATCATTTGACTGTCAATGAGACAGATGTCGGAAAAGTAATTGGTAAAAATGGTCGGATTGCAAAAGCCATTAGGACGATTGTTTATTCGGCAAAAACACAAACAAATAAACGAGTATATTTAGATATTATGTAATAAAAAGGGAAAAGAGCAATCTTTTCTCTTTTTTTATTTTTAAATAACTTTCTATCCTTGATAATTAAGTTTAGCGTTAGGCAGTTTGTCGCTCCGGATTGTTGCTTTCCGTGGGAACGGCTTCAATCTCCTCGGAAGCAAAGTTCGCTTCCTGCGGGGCTTTCAGACTCGTTCTATTTCCACAGGAGTCAACAATCCTTCGCAACAAACTGCCAATATTGAAAGTAGAGATATCCAATAAACTTCCTATCACTTTTTAAATAATTATAAGAGTTAGTTATCATATTCTGAAAAACATTTACAGCTTAAATACATTGTTAATTTACATGCTTAACAAATTAAAATGAATCCTATAACAATATTCGGTGCTTAAAAATATAGCGAAGGAAAAGCACGAAGACTCCTGTGGGAAAGCGATGACGATTAGACCCCGGAGAAAGTGTTTTTCTTTCGAGGAGGCTAATCGCGAGCCCACGGAAAGCGCAGTGCTTTTCCGTAGCGAGAGTTTCGCAGTATCTTTTTTAACGCAATATGAGTTACAACACTTATGTCGCAGTTTACGTTGAATGTGTAATACACTAATAAATATTAGTAAAAATACTTATTAAATAGTCTGAGGCTTCATGTTTGTTATCCAAGTATTTTTTACGAATACTTAACATCTCCTCATACATTAACCTCATCTTCATTTCTTTTTAAATTATGCTATAATTGACATGGGTAAAAATTTATAAAATAAAAATATCACTACAACCTTCTTAAAGGTGGTGGAAATCATGCAGTTAATCAAAAAAGTAATTGTCAAACAAGTGTTAACTGAAAAGAGTAAAACAAAATTACATGACACACTACAGCAAGATAAACGTCAATTAGAACTTGAATGCGAGCAACTCTCGTTTGAACAACGAAAATTAAGTCGTAAACACAATGCGGCAAAACACGATATAATAAAACGATTTAATCATGAATTAGAACAACGTAAAGATCAAATAAATTTACTCGATTTTAAATTAGAACAACTTTCCTTGTTAGATTTAGGTAGTGAAGTAATAGAGAAGGAAATTGATGCAATAGTTAATGTCGACATAGGTGATAAATGGAGTGAGTTAAATGAACCTGCTTCCATTATTGTTAAAGATGATGTCGTCATCCGAATAGATACTTAATAAAGGTGATAAAATAATGTTTACGATTGGCAAAATTACGAATACACATGGTATTAAAGGCGAAGTGAAAGTGAAACAAATTACAGACTTTATCGAACGTTTCGATGAAGGTTCTATCATTTATGTTATTGATCAAGATAATAATGCACAACCATTAGAAATAGATGGGTTTCGAACGCAACATAACAATTTATTAATTCATTTTAAAGGTTATGACTCCATTGAAGATGTAGAAGGTTTTAAAGGATTATTACTTAAAATTAAACAAGAACAATTAACGGATTTACCTGAAAATGAATTTTATTATTATGAAATTATCGGATGTACCGTTTGGACGACTGATGAAATTAAAGTCGGCGTGATTGATCATATTTTATCACCAGGTGCAAATGATGTTTGGGTAGTGAAAGATGCTACTAATAAAGAAATATTAATTCCTTATATCCAAGATGTTGTTAAAGAAGTAGATGTTAAAAATAAACGGGTCATTATTGAGCCGATGGAAGGATTATTAGAGTAATGCATATCGATATTTTAACGCTATTTCCTGAAATGATGGAAGGCACTTTAGAAAATTCAATTTTAAAACGTGCGAAAAATAAAGAACAATTCGACTACAGTTTTGTAAATTTTCGTGACTATTCAACGAATAAGCATGAAAAGGTTGATGATTATCCATATGGTGGTGGAGCAGGGATGGTTCTCACTGCCCAACCAATATTTGATGCTGTAGAAGCAGTGAAAGAAGAAAGTAATGCGAAACCACGTGTTATTCTCATGTGTCCTCAAGGGGAAACATATACTCAACAAAAAGCAGAAGAATTAGCAGAAGAAGAACATTTAATTATTATTTGCGGTCATTATGAAGGTTATGATGAGCGGATAAGGGAACATGTCGTAACAGATGAAATTTCCATCGGTGATTACGTATTAACAGGTGGAGAAATAGGGGCTTTGGCTGTCATTGACAGTGTTGTTCGCCTTATTCCTGAAGTATTAGGAAATGAAGCATCTGCTGTAGAAGATTCTTTTTCAACAGGATTATTAGAACATCCTCATTATACAAGGCCAGCAGATTTTCGCGGCATGAAAGTACCAGATGTTTTATTAGAAGGTAATCATGCTAAGATAGACGAATGGCGAAAGAAAGAATCTTTACGACGAACATGGAAACGCCGTCCTGACTTATTAAAGAAGACTCAACTATCAGAAGCAGATCAACAATTGTTAGAAATAGTAATGAAAGAGGAAGAAGATTAAATAAATATTATAAAAAAAGTTGTATCTGTTAGAAACATATGGTATATTATAAGATGTGCTTAATTGACTTAAGCCGCTAAAGCGATGTTCCGCTATTTACATAAATGTAAGTAAGAGCATTAGTTTGGAAGGAGTGAAAGACATGCAAAATTTAATTGCAGACATTACGAAAGATCAACTACGTACAGATCATCCAGATTTTCGTGCAGGTGACTCAGTAAAAGTTCACGCGAAAGTTGTTGAAGGATCGAGAGAAAGAATTCAGATTTTCGAAGGTGTAGTAATCAGAAGACAAAATGGTGGAATTCATGAAACATTTACAGTAAGAAAAGTTTCTTACGGTGTAGGTGTTGAGCGTACATTCCCATTACATTCTCCACGTGTTGATAAAATTGAAGTAACTCACAAAGGTATTGTACGCCGTGCTAAACTGTACTATATCCGTGACTTACGTGGTAAAGCAGCTCGTATTAAAGAGCGTCGCTAATCAAGTAAGATAGATTTCTTTAACATGCTAATAAAAATGTAACTTAAAAAACTCTTCAATGTTCAGAATATGAATATTGAAGAGTTTTTTCGTATAATCATGTCGGTTTAATGTCATAACTTTTTTCTTTAACATATCTTGTCCATATACAACATATCTTTGTATAAACGAATAATAAAGGATGAAAAAGATGGATAAAGGGTTACGAAAAGTTAGGGCGCGCATTAAACAACGGCAAAAAGAACAAAAAAGAGAGACGAGAAGAAATATTGGACAAGAAAAGAAAGAATTACCACTTTTATTTTCTGATGAAGAAAAACACGGATTACCATTACCAATGTATGACAGAACAGACACACCATCTTTTACTTCAAAAAAATCTACTACATATTTTAATTCTTTTCGGCAAGCTATTTTTTCAGTATTATTATTTATTGCTTTCGTTGTCTTATTTAAAACAACGCTCATCCCATCATCTCATGTAAAAAACATGGCACAAGATGCGTTTACAGAAGATTTTCCATTTGCTAAAATGCACCATTGGTATGTTGAGACATTAGGAGCCCCATTAGCACTCACCCCACAACTTCCAGTAGATCAATCAAATAATGTGGCAGATAGTACTTTTCCAATCCATGGGGAAGTGATGGAAACATTTGCGACAAATGGTACAGGTATTATGATTTCACCAGAAGAAGAAGCGAAGGTGAGGGCGTGGAAACAAGGTATTGTTATTTTTTCAGGTAATGATAAAGAGACAAAACAAACATTGATTATCCAACATCCAGATGGTAGTAAGACGACGTATGGGTTGTTAAGTGATATTGATGTTCATTTATATCAGTTTGTGCAAGCTGATGAAGTGATCGGTACTTTTAGTCCGTCAGAAGAGGAAGATGTAGCTTATTTTGCCATTGAAAAGGATAAACAATTTATTGATCCAGCTCAGGTGATTCCAGTTGACGATGTTCGCTAACATTCGGCTTCATCCATTGTTAATTATTTTTATACTATTATCTTTCCTGACAGGTACATTTGTTCAATTATTTATTATCTTATTACTTGTTTTCATTCATGAGCTTGGGCACTATATCGCGGCTGTTTATTATAAATGGCGGATTGACTATATTATGTTGTGGGTGTTTGGGGGAGTAATGAAGACAGATGAAGCATCACATCGTCCGGTGAAAGAAGAGCTAATTGTAACGTTAGCTGGTCCTTTGCAACATGTTTTTATTTATTTAATACTACAAGTTATCGGTTTATTTCAAGTTCTACCTGAACAGTTAATCGAGCAAGTACATTATTATAATGTTATTTTATTATTATTTAATTTATTGCCAATATATCCATTAGATGGTGGGAAGTTGTTGTTATTATGTTATTCTGCATTTACGGCTTATTATGCTTCACTAAGAACAACGTATCTATTTTCGATATTAAGTTGTAGTTTAGTGTTAATCACACATCTTAGTTTTTACCCTTTTACATGGAGTGCTTTTGCGTTAAGCTTGTTTTTATTACTTGAAAATGTACGAGCGTGGAAAGATTTATTTTTTACTTTTATACGATTTTTATTAAATAGATATCATTCTGAAGAACGTAAGCAACTTGTTGTATCAACGGTAGGTGAAGATGCACGTCTCCTTCATATCTTAAAAAAAATTAGACGAACACGGACACACATTTTTAAAATAGAAAATCATTTGAATACTCATCGTACAGTTAGTGAGCAAGCGTGTTTACATACATATTTCTTTCATAAAAATATTACAGCAACGATGAGTGAAGTAAACGATAAAAATAATAATGTATGAAAAGGATTGACAAAAGAAAGATTAGTATGTTATTATTTTTATGTTATACAAATGTAGCACCATTGCTACAACCGCTCAGAACAGGTTGTAAACTTATTCATTAAGTACCTGCATGGCGAGTCTTAGTTTATTGGGAGGTGCAAATAAATGTACGCAATTATTGAAACTGGTGGAAAACAAATCAAAGTAACAGAGGGTCAAGAAATCTACGTAGAAAAAGTAGAAGCAGACGCTGAAGAAACAGTTACATTTGATAAAGTATTATTCGTAGGTGGAGATGACGTTAAAGTGGGAGCTCCATATGTAGAAGGTGCTTCTGTTGATGCTAAAGTAGAAAAGCAAGGTCGTCAAAAGAAAATTACGGTTTTCAAATATAAGCCTAAGAAAAACTACAGTCGTAAACAAGGTCATCGTCAACCTTACACGAAACTAGTAATCGACAAAATTAACTTATAAGGATTGTTGTAATGATTGATGTCATCATATATGAAGAAGATAATCAACTTGTTGCATTTGAAATAAGTGGACATGCTAATAGTGGCCCTTACGGTTACGATTTAGTATGTGCAGGAGTGTCAGCTGTTTCATTTGGTGCTGTTAATGCGGTTTTTGAATTATGTGAGATTGACTTAGAAGTCGATCAAGCAGGGGAAGGTGGCTATTTATATGTCTCCATCCCGACAAAATATCCATTAGCACAAAGACAGAAAGCACAACTTATTTTCGAAGCAATGATTGTCTCATTACAAACAATCGAACGTGAATATAGTAAATTTATTAAAATTCAGAGGAAATAAGGAGGTGCCTTCCTAATGTTACAACTTGATTTACAGTTTTTCGCTCAGAAAAAAGGTGCTGGTAGTACACGTAACGGACGTGATTCACACTCAAAACGTTTAGGTTCTAAACGTGCTGATGGACAATTCGTAACAGGTGGTTCAATTTTATACCGTCAACGTGGTACAAAAATCTACCCTGGTGAAAATGTTGGCCGTGGAAAAGATGACACATTATTTGCAAAAGTAGATGGTGTTGTTAAATTTGAAGCTTACGGACGTGACCGTAAAAAAGTTAGTGTTTACCCAGAAGTAGTAGAAGCATAATGATAAAACTCCAATCAGTCATGATTGGAGTTTTTTGTATGTAAGTGAGTATAATATAGTCAGATAATTAATCCGACTTTACAAGATGTTATACAGAGAATGTTTATATAAGTGAATCAATTTCATAATAGGATAACTTAATTAAAAACTCGAGCGTTTAATAATAAATGTTTACAATCATACATGTTTCGTTCATGTAACTAAGTTTACTTGAATGAAAGCCGCCTGACTCTTGCGGGAAAAGCATGAGTCCGAAAATCCTTGATACAACACGTTAGTGTTGTATCAAGAGTTGAGGCCATGCCCGCAGAAAGCAGGCGGCTGTAATGAAAGAAAACGGATTTACCTTCAAACGTAAAGTTCGTGTTTATGATCCTAAAATGAATTATGAAAATGATTCATTAAGATGTAAATAATTTATTTTGAAAAGAATGGGGTGAGTATATGTTTGTCGATCAGGTTAGTGTGTATGTTAAAGCAGGAGATGGCGGAAACGGAATTGCCGCATTTCGCAGGGAAAAATACGTACCTAAAGGTGGGCCAGCAGGCGGCGATGGAGGTAACGGTGGCGACATTGTATTTAAAGTAGATGAAGGCTTAAATACGCTTATGGATTTTAGATATAACCGTCACTTCAAAGCTGAACGAGGCGAAAATGGCATGAGCAAAGGAAAGCACGGTAAAAACGCCACGCAATATGTTATACCTGTACCTCCTGGAACAACTGTATATGATGAAGATACAAATGAGACAATTGCTGATTTAATTGAACATGATGACACAGCAACAATTGTACAAGGTGGAAGAGGTGGACGCGGAAACATTCGATTTGCCAATCCACGTAATCCTGCACCAAGTATGTCAGAAAATGGAGAACCAGGTGAAGATAGAAATATTCGTCTAGAGTTAAAAGTAATTGCTGACGTTGGTTTAGTAGGTTTTCCAAGTGTCGGAAAATCAACACTATTATCTGTTGTAAGTGCAGCACGACCTAAAATTGCTGATTATCATTTTACAACATTATCACCGAATCTCGGAGTTGTTGATACTCAGGATGGTCGTAGTTTTGTAATGGCAGATTTACCAGGGTTAATTGAAGGAGCACATGAAGGCGTTGGTCTAGGGCATCAATTTTTACGGCATATTGAACGAACGAGACTGATTGTTCATATTATTGACATGGCAAGTACGGAAGGTAGAGATCCTTATGAAGACTATGTAACGATTAATGAAGAATTATTAGAATATGATCATCAGTTACGCGACAAGAGACAAATTGTCGTAGCTAATAAGATGGACATGCCTGATGCAAATGAGCATTTAGAAAACTTTAAACAACAATTGACAGAAGAAAATGTCACTATTTATCCAATCTCAACCATAACGAAGACAGGATTAGATGAATTATTGTATGCCATAGCAGATGAATTAGAGAAGCTTCCAAAGGCGGAAATGATAGAGGAAGAAGTAATCATTAAACCTAAAGTAGAAGAAGCTCCATTTATCGTTACGCGTGATGATGACGGTGCATTTATGCTAAAAGGTCCGCAAATTGAACGTCTATTTAAGATGACGAACTTTGATTCAGACGAAGCTGTTCATCGCTTTGCCCGTCAAATGAGGCAAATGGGTGTTGATGAGTCACTAAGAGAAAAAGGTGCAACTGATGGTGATGTCGTAAGAATATTAGATTTTGAATTTGAATTTATTGAATAATGATGCGAAACGGTAGATATCTTTCTACCGTTTTGTTAATCTATTATTATGTGAAAATTTACATAATGGAAACGTTACTTAGCAAATGGTATTGCTTGATAATGAGGAGGATATGTTTTGACAACAAAAATAGGCTACTTAGGCCCAAAAGGAACATTTACAAAATTAGCAGTTGACGCAGCATTTAATGGGGATGAGAAAGTAGCATTTAAAACTATTCCTCAATGTATTGACGCTGTAGAGAATGAAGATATTCAAATAGGTGTCGTCCCAATAGAAAACGCTATTGAAGGAACTGTGCATTTATCGATTGATTATTTAGTGCACCAAGTTCGTTTACCAGTTATTGCAGAAGTTGTCGTACCAATTCAACAAAATCTACTCGTAAACAAACAATTTACAGGTGATATTACAGACATTAAAAGGGTACATTCTCACCGTCATGCAATAGCACAGTGTCAACAATATTTACATAACCATTTACCGCAGGCAACGATTCATTTTTCTAACTCGACAGGAAGTGCTGCAGAGATGGTAAGTCAAACGGATGAGCCAATAGCTGCAATTGGAAATCGTCTTGCTGCAAAAGAATTCAACTTAAATATGATGGAAGAAAATATTCATGACTATCCAAATAATCATACACGATTTATCGTGCTTGCAAAAGATGAAAGTTTAGTCAAAATCAATCATCCAGTTAAATTAAATAGGACAAGTTTATTAATTACGTTACCAGAGGATCGTGCAGGAGTGTTACACCAAGTATTGTCAGCATTTGCATGGAGAAAAATGAACTTATCTAAAATTGAATCACGTCCCATGAAAACAGGATTAGGTAATTACTTCTTCATTATCGATGTTGATGAACCTTACGACGATGTGTTATTCCCAGGTGTGAAAGGCGAATTAGAAGCATTAGACTGTCAAGTAACAATGTTAGGTAGCTATCCAGTCTATCAATTTGATACACCATAAATTAAAGACAAACATGACGAAAGCAGAAAATGTTATCGCATGTTTGTTTTTTGTTTGTATATAAAGCTGATTGATGCAATAAGGACAAGAATCCTCACATATAATAAAGAGAAGTCTTATTATAAAAAGGGGGATGATCTTTATTAAAATTCATATTGTTCAACAAGGAGACACGCTCTCTACAATTATGAAGCAATACGGTATAACAAAACAATCAATTGAGGAAGCGAACCCTCATATCGCTAATGTTGCTTTACTACCATCAGGAATGAAAATCAAAATTACATCTGAAGCAAAGGTGCTCCACTATCCATCTTCTATACCTATTGAACGCACTAAATCATCAGAAGGGAAAATGATAAAAGACGACGAAAGCAATATTAGACGTGCCCATGTACATGAACGTCCGTTTAATAAAAATATAACCTATGATCAAAAATGGAATGCATATCAATTTGAAATAGTTTCTGCCAGCAACTTTTTAGCTTATGACCTCAAAAAAAGCTGTCATCATTGTCACCAGCCACATTATTATATTACCTATTAAACAAGGATCACTTTTTCGGTGAGTTTGATTTTGGTGCCCAGAAGCAAAAGAAATTCTTTTAGGGCATCTTCACTTTATTTTCCAACAGAAGTAAGCAAATTTTCATGCAAGTTCAAGTAAGAGATTTATTCAAAGTAAAAAAAGTGTATAATATATAATAGAAGAAACAAAACACAAAAAAGGATGAAGACATGATGGAACAAAAAATAGACCAAATTGTAGCGTGGTTACAAACGCAAGTTAAACAAGCTAATGTGAAAGGCTTACTAGTCGGACTTAGTGGCGGGTTAGATTCGGCAGTTGTAGCCAATTTAATTAAGCGAGCATGTCCAGATAATTCTTTAGCAGTTATTATGCCAATTCAAAGTAATCCTGCTGATATGGAAGATGCGAATAAAACAGTAAAATCATGTGGGATTCATTACATGAATGTTGATTTAACGGCTACACATGATTTATTATATCAGACGATTACTACAGAAATTAAACAGGATAATGCGTGGAATGAGGAACAAGATCGTATATCTGATGCTAATTTACGTGCGCGACTTCGAATGAGCACACTATATACAATCGCAACGAACCATCAATATTTAGTAGTTGGAACGGATAATGCTGCTGAATGGTACACAGGATATTTTACGAAATATGGAGACGGAGCAGTAGATATTCAACCGATTATCAATTTTACGAAACAAGAAGTACAAGAAATGGCTAAAATTCTACAAGTTCCAGATTCTGTTATATATAAACAACCGAGTGCAGATTTATGGGAAGGTCAGACAGATGAAGAAGAAATGGGAACAACATATGAATATATAGATGCTCATTTAAAAGGAAAAGAAATTCCCAAAGAGCATAGAAAAACAATCGAAAACTTACATCAACGAACAGCGCATAAAAGAAATATTTCTACACAATTTCGCCTAAAATAAGCAGTTATTCGTATCTTCTTTATTAAAAGAGGATGATTTGATATACTAGATAAGGATTTTAGACAGGATTTGAAAAGGGGAGTTAAGGATGGCCGGACATTCAAAGTGGCATAATATACGAAGAAAAAAAGGTGCAATAGACGCTAAAAGAGGTAAAATTTTTATGCGTCATGCGAAAAATATATATACAGTAGCAAAAGAAGGTGGCGGAGACCCTGATATGAACCCTGCCTTACGAACAATGATTGATAAAGCAAAGGCAGATAATATGCCGAATGACAATATAGAACGCGCTATAAAAAAAGCGACAGGTACATTAGATGGTGCAAGATATGAAGAAGTAACTTATGAAGGATATGGACCTGGTGGAACAGCTGTCATTGTACATACCTTAACAGATAATCGAAATAGAACAGCTTCAGAAGTACGTCATGCATTTAGTAAACATGGAGGAAACTTAGGTGAAAGTGGTTGTGTTTCTTTCATGTTTGATCGAAAAGGAATTATCGTTATTTTAGACGAAGAAAATGCATTAGATGAAGATGAATTAACGTTAGAGGCTATTGAGGCAGGAGCAGAAGATATTACGTTTGAAGATAATGTATATGAAATTATGACAGATCCAGCAGACTTTCAAGGAGTTCAAGCTAATTTAGAAGCAGCTGGCTATAAATTAGAAGATGCTGAAATTACTGCGATTCCACAGACACGTACTGAATTAGATGAAACTGCAGCAGAACAATTTGATCAATTGATTGATATGTTAGAAGAAAGTGAAGACGTACAAGACGTTCACCATAATTTACAAGAAGCATAAAGAGAGAGGATTACATCATTGATTGCATATATTAGAGGGAAACTTGTTTTCATTCGAGAAGAAACGATTGTAGTTGACGTTCAAGGTGTCGGCTATGAAATTCTTTGTCCGAACCCATTTGTGTTTCAAAAATTATTGAATGAAGAGTTGTTTGTCCATACGTATCATCATGTACGTGAGGATGTTCAACAATTATATGGTTTTAAAGATGAAGATGAGAAATATTTATTTACAAAATTAATTTCTGTTTCGGGAATTGGTCCAAAAAGTGGCATCGGTATATTAAGTAGTGTGCATGTTCCAGATTTTATTGCAGCAGTAGAGACAGAAGATGAAAAATATTTAACCCAATTTCCAGGCGTAGGTAAAAAAACTGCCCGCCAAATTATTCTTGATTTAAAAGGTAAATTAACGAATATGGTTACAGTAGAAAATCAATCAGAAAAAGAACCAATAAGTTCTACACATGCTAGTCAGTTTTTAGAAGCAAAAGAAGCATTGCTTGCATTAGGCTATACAGAAAAAGAAGTTCAACTTGTAATGCCGACATTGCAAAAAGAAGAAATTACGCAAACAGATGAGGCAGTGCGTCGAGCATTAGCATTGTTAGTTAAAAATTAAGGAAGAGAATAGTGAGGGTCTATGATGGATGAACGAATTGTAACAGGCGAACAAATAGAAGAAGAGTCCGCTGTTGAACTTAGTCTACGACCTACGATACTAGCTGAATATATCGGTCAACATAAAGTAAAAGAAAATTTAAGTATTTTTATACAAGCAGCAAAAATGCGCGAAGAAGCATTAGATCATGTTTTATTATATGGCCCACCCGGTTTAGGGAAGACAACATTGGCTGCTATTATCGCAAATGAAATGGGAGTACAGTTTCGTTCGACATCTGGACCAGCTATCGAACGTTCAGGGGATTTAGCGGCTATACTATCTTCATTAGAGCCGGGAGATGTATTATTTATTGATGAAGTACATCGCTTGCCAAGAGCAGTAGAAGAAGTTCTTTATCCAGCGATGGAAGATTATTTTTTAGATATAGTTATTGGACAAGGTCCTAGTGCTAGATCCGTTAGAATTGATTTACCTCCATTTACATTAGTTGGAGCAACGACAAGGTCAGGTTTGTTGTCTGCACCATTACGTGATCGTTTTGGGGTGTTATCTCGTTTAGAGTTTTATGAACCGACTGATTTAACAGCAATTATCGAACGAACGGCTTCGATATTTAATATGCCGATTCAACAAGAGGCAGCAGATGAAATTGCCCATCGTTCACGTGGAACACCGAGAATAGCGAATCGTTTATTGAAGCGTATTCGGGATATATCACAAGTAAAAGGTGAGACAGAAATAACGTTAGAAACGACAAAAATAGCTCTCGATATGTTACAAGTGGACAATGTGGGATTAGATCACATTGATCATAAGTTATTACGAGGGATTATCGATAGCTTCAAAGGTGGTCCAGTTGGGTTAGATACAATTGCAGCGACAATTGGTGAAGAGTCACAAACAATAGAAGATGTATATGAACCATATTTATTACAAATTGGTTATTTACAACGGACTCCACGAGGAAGGATGGCAACAGACAAGGCATATGCACACTTTGGAATAGAAAAAGGTGAACAATAATGCATATCGGTAAAATGTTTTTACTACTTGGTGTCATTTTTATTATCATTGGAGTATTATGGACATTTATCGGTAAATTACCAGGTGATTTTATTTTTAAAAAAGGTAATACAACAGTATATTTTCCAATTATGACATCAATTGTTGTTAGTATTGTACTGACTATTATATTTTATGTCATCGGAAGGTTTCGTTAATAGATAGGGAGTACAAAATAATGAAAATGGAAGACTATAATTATCACTTACCAGAAGAATTAATCGCACAAACACCATTAGCAGATCGTACAGCGTCGAAATTACTTATTTGGGATCAAGTTAAAGAACAAACTTCTCACCGTACATTTACAGATATTTTAACGTATGTAAAGGCCGGTGATTGTCTTGTATTGAATAATTCTCGTGTTATGCCAATGCGTTTATTTGGAGAGAAGGCAGATACGAAAGCTAAAATAGAAATCCTTCTTTTACATGAAACAACAAAGAATGTTTGGGAAGCTTTAGTAAAACCAGCTCGAAAAATAAAAGTAGGTGCAGAAATTGTTTTTGGTGACGGAAGATTAAGAGCAGTTTGTGTCGAAGAACGAGCAGAAGGAGCACGACTATTAGAGCTTCAGTATGATGGTATTTTATTAGAAGTACTCGATCAGTTAGGAGACATGCCTCTACCACCTTATATTAAAGAACAACTCGATGATCGGGAACGTTATCAAACAGTGTATGCGAAAGAAGAAGGATCTGCGGCAGCTCCTACAGCTGGTTTACACTTTACCGAACCTCTATTAGAGGCAATTGAGAAAAAAGGTGTGCGCATTGTTTATTTAACACTCCATGTGGGGCTAGGTACATTTCGTCCTGTAACAGCAAAACATATGGAAGATCATCAAATGCATAGTGAATATTATTCGATGAATGCTGAGGTAGCTGCTATTTTAAATGAAACAAAAGCGAATGGTGGTAACGTAATCGCAGTTGGAACGACTTCTACACGAGTGTTAGAAACGATTGCTAGAGATAATGATGGATTATTTCAAAAGAGTACAGGTTGGACTGACATATTTATTTATCCACCTTACTCATTTCAAGCGATAGATGGTTTATTAACTAATTTTCACTTACCAAAATCGAGTTTACTTTTGTTAATCAGTGCATTTGCTGGTCGTGATAATATGTTAGCAGTATATGAGGAAGCAATTAAACATCAATATCGCTTTTTTAGTTTCGGTGATGCGATGTTTATTTTACCAAAAAGGAATGATTAAATGGCAATAACATATGAATTAATAAAGACGTGTAAACAAACAGGTGCACGAGTAGGAAAAGTTCATACACCACACGGGAGCTTTGATACACCGATGTTTATGCCTGTCGGTACACTAGCAACAGTAAAAACAATGAGTCCTGAAGAGCTAATTGAAATGAATGCACAAATTATTTTAGCGAATACGTATCATCTTTGGTTACGTCCAGGTGAAGATATTGTAAAAGAAGCGGGTGGACTACATAAGTTTATGAACTGGGATCGCCCGATCTTAACTGATTCAGGTGGGTTCCAAGTTTTTAGTTTAAGTAAAATTCGTGAAATTAAAGAAGAAGGTGTCCATTTCAGACATCATTTAAGTGGAGAAAAGTTATTTTTCTCACCAGAAACAGCAATGCAAATTCAAAATGATTTAGGGCCAGATATTATGATGGTATTAGATGAATGTCCTCCCTATCCTGCATCATATGAATATATGAAGCAATCAGTAGAGAGAACGTCACGTTGGGCAGAGCGTAGTTTGAATGCTCATCAGAGAAAAGCTGATCAAGCATTATTTGGGATTATTCAAGGTGGGGAGTATAGCGATTTAAGAAAACAAAGTGCGGAAGACCTTATTTCTTTAGATTTTCCTGGATATGCTATTGGGGGATTATCTGTTGGTGAAACAAAAGATATTATGAATAATGTATTAGATGTCACAACACCTTTAATGCCAAGTAATAAACCACGTTATTTAATGGGGGTAGGATCACCTGATTCATTGATTGATGGGGCGATTCGTGGTATTGATATGTTTGATTGTGTTTTACCGACAAGAATTGCTCGAAACGGGACATGCATGACTTCAAATGGACGTTTAGTCGTTCGTAATGCTAAATATGCTCGTGATTTTAGGCCAATTGATGAAAATTGTACGTGTTATGCATGTCAAAATTATTCACGTGCTTACATTCGTCATTTAATTAATACAAATGAAATCTTTGGTTTTAGACTAACTACTTATCATAATCTACATTTTCTGTTAGAATTAATGAAGCAAGTTCGAACAGCAATTTATGAGGATCGACTTGGAGATTTTAAAGAGGCCTTTTTTGAACAATATGGTTTCAATAAAGCAAATCCACGTAACTTTTAGAAAGGGGGAGTATGCAGAATGGAAACACTATTATCACTTTCACCGATAATTTTAATGTTTGTTATTTTCTATTTTCTATTAATTAGACCACAACAGAAAAGACAAAAACAAGTAAAAGAAATGCAAGCAAACATTCAAAAAGGTGATGACATCGTAACAATTGGTGGTCTCCACGGAACAGTTGATGCAATTGATGAAGATATTGTCGTCGTTAATTGTGGCGCGTCAAAATTAACTTTTGACCGTGCGGCAATCCGTGAAGTGAAAGTTGACTAACTTGAAATAAAGACATACATAAAAAAAGAAGGCTTCGTTTATCACGAAGCACTTCTTTTTTTGTATTATATTCACTTTTTGTAAAATGGAAAACTAGCTTATAACGATACACACATTAAGCTGATACATAGCAAATTCCTGAAATGATATAAACTACTTATATAGTTAACGTAGACTGTGACGTAAAAAAAATAATTTCGTTTTGAAATTAGTGATTTTATTGATTTCCAAAAGCTGAAAAAGGTTTAATTTATATTAAATAGTTAGAAAATAACCATCGCAGTCCGAATATATTCCGCTTTCCGCGGGCGAGCAGTGAGCCGCTTCAGGCTTCGCCTTGCAGGGTCTCACATCGGCTCTTACTTCCCGCAGGAGTCTACATATATTCGGACTGCTTTGTATTTGCTGTTTGTAGTTTTATTTAATAATGACACTTTTTCAGTGATTCTAAATTTCGTTTCTAAAATTAATTATGTCCACTTTTCAATTATCAATATTTACAGTAGAAATATGTTGTTAATTTGCATACTTAAAAAAATTAAATGAAACCTATAATAATATTCAATGCATCAAATATAGCGAAGGAAAAGCACGGAGACTCCTGTGGGAAAGCGAAGACGATTAGACCCCGCAGAAAGTGGTTTTCTTTCGAGGAGGCTAATCGCGAGCCCACGGAAAGCGCAGTGCTTTTCCGTAGCGAGAGTTTCGCAATATCTTTTATTTGTAGATTATGAATTATAGCAATTATGTCGCTGTTTCTGTCTACTACGCAGTAATGTATTTCATATTTTATGAAACGCAAAGTAATAGACTAAAATATTATGATTTATTGCTTAAGTTAACTCCTAACACACTGCCAGTAATAGCAGCAAGGATATAAGTTATTTGATAAATTGTTTGTGTCCAAGTAAACGGTACATTAAGTCCGACATATTGAATAAAAAAAGTCATCCCTATACAACCTAATCCAACAAAACTTCCTAGTAACAAACCATTTTCCTTCCCTTTTAATCCACTAACTAATCCACTGATAAATAAGATAATTAAACCAATAACTAATGATACAGTGAAGATGTTTTCTTTAGTAACGAACATGTAACGAATGAAAACAGCAAGTAGTGCGCTACTGAATATAAGTAAGATGACTATCGTAATCCAGCCATATAAAATGGCCATCATTTGTTTTTGTTTCACCTTTTTCTCCTCCTTAATAAATTTTATTTAATAAATTGTTGTAAAAAAGGAATTTGTTTTAATTCAGCTTTTGTAATGAATTTTAAAATAATAAGTAAGCATACATAAATGACAGTTAATGCCAGTAATACACAAATAAAAATAAAAATATTTGCTTCAAATCCATGCATAGTATTTTTGAAAATAAGTCCTGAAATTGTAGTTATTCCGATTAGTAACGTCATTTTTATAAGGTCGAGTAGAGAAAGTTTAAATTTAATTTCTTTATACAAAACTGCTAAATGTAATAATGTTACTAAGACAACACTCGCACTAATGGCAATAGCTACTCCCATAATTCCAATTGCAGCATTAGAAGCAAGTAGGAATAAGACAATGAATTTAAAAGTTGAACCAATAAAACTATTCCACATTGCCTGTTTCGCTAAATCAAGTCCATATAAAGCAGATTGTAATGGTGCTTGAATATAAAGTAAGAGAAAAAAAGGTGCCATTAAAATGATATAACGACTTGCGTTACTTGTCTCATACATATATGTTAAAATAGGAATGGAAAACAAAGAAAGAACGATCGTTGCAAGAGCACCTGAAGCAAAAGAAATACGAATAGCTTGATGGATTCGGTTATGTACTTGTTTATAATCGTTATGTGCAATGGCTTCAGATATAAATGGAATTAATGCAATCGATAAAGAATTAGTAATAAAAGTAGGTAAAAATAAGAGCGGCATGGCATAACCAGTTAGTTCTCCATATTGTTTCGTCGCTTCTTTTGACTGAAATCCAGCAAGTGCTAAACTTTGGGCAACAACAATCGGCTCTAAAAAATTAGCAAATGAACTAATTAAACGGCTTCCAGTATTTGGGATAGCAATAGACATCATTTGTTTACGAGTTGTTGTGCTGTTTTTTAAAAAGGTGAAAAATTGTTTTCTTACTGGAATAATTTTATTTCGTTTGAAAATGATGAATAAATAAGTACACGATGCAATTTCACCTATAACTACACTAATAACTGCTCCAGCAGCTGCAAATTCAACTCCATATGGAATGAGCACTTTGATAAGAAAATAGACAACACTAATTCGGATGATTTGCTCAATAACAATAGAATAACTTTGTGGCTTCATATTTTTCATACCTTGGAAGTAACCCTTAATAATCGAACTAATAGCGATAAAAGGGACAGCAAAGCTGATAAAATATAAAGGATATAGTGTACGATTATCAGTTAATAAATGATTTGCAATAAAAGGAGCGAAAAAAAGCATACTTAAGGTAAAAATAATACTTGTGCATGCTATAATAAGGAAAGATAGTGAAATAATTTGTTTTATTTTATAAGGATCATTTTTCGCGTTTGCTTCTGCTACACGTTTTGAAATAGCAATAGGTAAACCAATCTGGGTTATCGTAATGAGAAGAAAGAGTGAAGGTAGTGCCATCATGTAAAGGCCAACACCTTCTTCACCCATTAATCTAGCTAAGATAATCCGATTTAAAAAACCTAGTAAACGTGTAATCATCCCTGCGATGATTAACATCATAGTTCCACGGATAAAAGTTTGCTTTGTCACATCAACGCCTACTTTCTATCATTAACACTAACTATTACTTACTATATGCAAATGAACTAGTAGAGTATGACAAGCATTCAAAAGAACAATCATATGTTAAGGAGTGATTTCGGTGGAAAAGAAAACAGTTCAAGAGTGGAAGGATATCGTAGCACCTGCCCTTCGTAGTAAACAAGGAGAATTTAAATTAATTGGTTATGCAGATGTGTCAACTGAAAAAATTTGGCAATGCTTAGAAGAAAGAGTGTGGAAAAACAATCCAAAAAAACGTCTACATGAAGTAGTAGAAGATATTTTTCACTTATCAACGGCATCATATATGAACTTTATGACAGTTAAAGCTTTAAAATCAGATAAAGATGATTTAATGGCTTCGATTCAAGCAGTTACAGATGGTGAAAAATAAAAGAAAATATAGAAAAGAGAGAGGAATTCTTGTATGCAAAAAAGAGGTAGAATTATTGCCTTTTTATTAATTGTATTAATTTTTGCTGGAACGATTAGTACGACTGTTTCAGGAATTAGTAAAAAGATTAATTTAGGGCTAGATTTACAAGGTGGTTTTGAAGTTTTATATGAGGTAGAACCTGTAGATGATTCACAAAAGGTAGATCGTTCATTACTAGAGGCAACAGTACAAACGTTAAATGATCGAGTGAATCGTTTAGGAATTAGTGAAACAGTCATTGATATTGAAGGCGAGGATAGAGTTCGTGTACAATTAGCGGGGGTTGAAGATCAAACTGAAGCGCGAGAAATGTTATCAACGAGTGCTAGGTTATCTTTCCGCGGTGTCGATGATACAGAATACTTAGATGGAACAGATATTAAAGAGGGTAGTGCGAAACAAGATTTTGATGCTCAATCTAACCAGCCAATGGTTACATTGCAATTAAAGAGTGCAGATAAATTTGGTGAAGTAACAACAGAAATTGCCAATAAAGGAATTCCAAATAACTTACTTGTCATTTGGATGGATTATCAAGATGGAGATTCTTTTGAAGCAGAAGCAGAAAAAAGTGAGCCAAAATATATTTCAGCGCCACAAGTGTCAGAACCGCTCCAAACGACAAACGTACAAATTACAGGCGATTTCTCTATTGAAGAAGCACAACGTTTAGCTGACATTATTAATTCAGGGTCATTACCTGTACATATGGAAGAATTGTATTCCACTTCAGTTGGAGCACAATTTGGAGAACAAGCATTAAATCAAACGGTATTTGCTGGGATTATTGGAATGATTGCAATCTTTATCTTTATGATTGTGACATATCGTTTTCCAGGTCTCATTGCCGGAATTAATGTCGCTATTTATGTTTATTTTATATTAGTTATTTTCCAACTTATGAATGGTGTCTTAACATTACCAGGTATCGCTGCTCTTATCCTTGGTATCGGTATGGCGGTAGATGCGAACGTCTTAACGTTTGAACGAATTAAAGAAGAGTTAAAGCAAGGTAAATCTGTATCAGCTGCATTTAAAGCTGGTGGAAAAAACTCACTCATTACTATTTTAGATGCTAACATTACGACATTGCTTGCAGCAGCAGTATTATTTTACTTCGGAACAAGCTCTGTTAAGGGGTTTGCCACAATGTTAATCGTCAGTATTTTTGTGAGCTTTTTAACAGCTGTTTATGGGACAAGACTGTTACTCGGATTATGGGTTAACAGCGGTTTCTTAAGGAATCGTAAATCATGGTTCGGTGTGAAAAAATCACAAATTCAAGATATTGCGAAAAACGAAGAAATTGAGACGAAGTTTTTCAATAAAAATATTGATATTGTAAAACATCGTAAGAAAATATTTATCGCTTTAACTGCTTTGTTAGTCATCGGGATAGGCTCATTATTTACGTTTAAATTGAATCCAGGGATTGATTTTACGAGTGGATCACGTATAGAAGTACTAGGTGACGATGATTTAACAACTGAATCAATTGAGACAGACTTAGAAGAATTAAACTTAGAAGCTAAATCAATTGTGATTTCAGGGGAAGATGAAGATATTGCGGTCATACGATATGATACCGTGTTAAGTGAAGAAGATATTAAAGCAGTAAAAACATATTTCATAGATAAATATGATAATGAACCGAGCGTTAGTGTTGTCTCACCAATAGTTGGAGAAGAATTAGTGAGAAACGCTATGTTTGCTCTTGCGATTGCTGCAGTTGGTATGATTCTTTATGTAACAGTTCGTTTTGAGATTTTCTTTGCGATTACAGCCATTATCGCACTATTGCACGATGTATTTTTTATGCTCGTTGTCTTCAGTTTTACTCGAATAGAATTTGATGCAACGATTGTAGCGGCAATATTAACGATTATTGGTTATTCGATTAATAACACTATCGTCGTATTTGATCGAATTCGCGAAAATATTCGTTTGAAAAACAAACCGATTAAATCAACAAAAGAATTAGCTAAGGTTATTAACAATAGTTTAATGCAAACATTTATGAGAAGTATTAATACAACTACTACGACATTAATTGCCGTGTTAGCATTTTTGATTTTAGGAGCACAGTCCATATTTGGTTTTGCAATTGCGTTAGTAGTAGGCCTAGTAGCTGGAACATATTCATCTCTATTCTTAGCATCTCAATTGTGGTTAGCATTTCGTGGAAAGAATTTAAAAGAAAAACCAATCGACTTCCGCAAGAAAAAGCGAGTCGAAGGACCACAAGTTTAAAACAACTATTATGTTTATATAGAGCAATAAACGTTAATTAATAAAACACGAACAATTTTTAATTTGTTCGTGTTTCATAAACGTATTAATTGTAATGACATAACACAATCATGAAAGAGGTGCAGAAAATGAAAAATCAAACGTATGTTATTTTAACGATTATATTTATTATTATTATTTCTATTTTCGCCGTTTTAAATATTGATGAAGTGAAAGTAAACTATTTATTTTGGAGTGGTTCTTCTCCACTAGTGTTTGTTATTTTATTCTCCGTTTTGTTAGGAGGCGTTTTAACAATGGCAGTAGGTAGTATGAAATATTTAACAGTAAAACGCGAAAACAAACGTTTGAGAGAAATGATTCGTAAATTAGAAATGGATGTTGATATGCATGATACTACTTCACCAGTAGAAATGGATACAGATATTGAAATTATTGATCCAGAAGATAATAAAAGGTAAGGACTCCTTACTCAAATGATGGTATGAAGCTATTGAAGGAGTGACTAAATGTTAAAGAGTAAGGCAAATTGGCTCTGGAGCGAATCTAATGAAGACAGCTCCATTGTAGAACAATTATTCAAAGAACGAGGTTTAGTGACGAAAGAAGAACAAGAAGAATTTTTACATCCGAAGTTAGAACATGTTCAGTCACCAGAATATTTACATGATATAAATAAAGCAAAAGAACGTATATATGAAGCACTTGAAAATGAAGAAAAAGTTATGGTATATGGAGATTATGATGCGGATGGTGTAACTTCTACAGCCTTATTAATGACTACATTAATGGAGTTAGGTGTAAGAGCAGATTATTATATTCCTAATCGATTTGAAGAAGGTTACGGTTTAAACGAGTCTGCAATCCGTTCATTTGCTGAAGCAGGCTATACTGTATTAGTAACAGTGGATAATGGTATTGCTGACGTTCATGAAGCATCAGTTGCTAAACAAGTCGGGATTGACTTAATTATTACTGATCACCACGAAGTACAAGATACATTACCAGATGCTTATGCCATTATTCATCCGAAACTTTCAGATGAATATATGTTTAAAGAACTTGCCGGTGTTGGTGTTGCTTTTCAATTTTCTCATTATTTATTAGAATATTTTCCAGTTGAATTACTCGATTTTGTTGCAATTGGAACGATAGCCGATCTTGTTCCACTACGAGGCGAAAATCGAGTGTTCACTTATTATGGACTTGAATCAATAACAAACACACTTAACGTAGGGATAGAAGCGTTAAAAGAATCTGCAGGTTTGTCAGATATTATCTCAGCACAAGATATTGCGTTTAAACTCGGTCCACGAATAAATGCTGTTGGACGTTTAGAAAATGCGATGTTAGCTGTTGAATTATTGTTAACAGACGATGAAGAAAGTGCTGCAGAAATTGCTGAAGAAGTAGAAACGTTAAATCGAGAACGTCAACAAATTGTGCAACAAATCGCTTTTGAAGCAGAAAAACGAGTAGATAAGTCTGATGATGTTATCATTCTTTATGATGAAAATTGGCATGAAGGTGTATTAGGAATTGTTGCTTCACGTTTAGTTAGTAAATTCGATAGACCTGTTATTATGCTCGCTTATAAAAAAGATGAAAACGTGCTAAAAGGTTCTGCACGTAGTATTCCTGGCTTTAGCTTGTTTGAAAATGGTATGAAACTTCAACACTTATTTACGAGTTTCGGAGGACATTCACAAGCAGCAGGTTTTACTTTTCCATATGAGAATGTAACAGAAATAAAACGAGCAATGAATGAACAGATTCGCGAACAATTAACGGAAGAACAGTTTAAACAACAAATTCAGATTACAAAAGAAATATCATTGTCTGAGATGACAGAACGTTTAGTAGAGCAAATTAATGATTTTGCTCCATTTGGAATGGGAAATAAAGAACCTGTATTTTTATTAAAATCAGAACCAACACAAGTTAGGCAAATAGGGAAACAAGAAGAACATTTAAAGCTACAATTTAAATCAAATGACCATACTGTAGATGCTATTGGTTTTCGTTATGGTTCAGTTGGTGCACTGTTATCAGAGCGAACAGACGTTTCTATCGTTGGAACGCTACAAGTAAATGAATGGAATGGGAATCGAACAGTACAAATGTTAATAGAAGATGTTGCTGTAAATGAATGGCAATTGTTTGATTATCGTGGTAAGCAACAAAGTAAATTTTTCACTCCTTTTATAGCGCAATATGATAGAAATGTGCTATTAGGAAAGGATATACAAAAGATGCGTGCTATAGTTGATGATGAAAATGCTCAATATATCACATATGAATCAGACATTACATCATTAGAACAGACTGACATTTTGTATATATGTGATTTACCTAAAGATATGGATGTGTTAAAAGAAATCGTTCAGCAATTACAACCAAAAAGTATCCATATTAGTTATCACGTTGAAAATAGTGCCTACTTCCAAGCAATGCCAAGTCGAGAAGATTTTAAATGGTTATATGGCTATTCTCTCAAATATAGTCCGATTCAATTAAAGGTCGATATAGGGAGTATTATGCAGAATAAAAATTGGTCACGTGATAAAGTAATATTTATGTTAAAAGTATTTTTAGACTTAAAATTTATTACGATTAAAGATAATGTGTTATATATTAATCGCGATGCAGATAAGCAAGCACTCGATCAATCACGCACATATCAACAAAGGATCCAACAAAGTAAAACAGAACAAACACTATACTATGCAACATACGCTGAAATAAAACAGTGGTTTGAACCATTAATACAGAAGCGTGAAAACATCGAGGAGGAAGTTATTCATGGATTATAAAGAACATATAACAATCGTAGACAATTGGCCTATAGACGGGGTTGAATTTAAAGATATAACACCTTTAATGGCAAATGGAGAAGCATACAAAAATGCTGTCGACGATATTATTGCTTATGCAAAAGAAAAAAAGGCAGATTTAATTGTCGGCCCAGAAGCAAGAGGTTTTATTATTGGATGCCCGGTTGCTTATGCACTTGAAACAGGATTTGCTCCTGTTCGTAAAGCAGGTAAATTACCTAGAGAAGTAATTGAAGTCGATTATGGGTTAGAATATGGTGAAAATGTTCTTACCATTCATAAAGATGCAATTACAGAAGGGCAAAGAGTACTTATAACAGATGATTTACTTGCAACTGGTGGTACAATTGAAGCGACGATTAAGCTTGTAGAATCACTTGGTGGAATCGTTGTAGGATGTGCTTTTTTAATTGAATTAGCTTATTTAGATGGAATGAGTAAACTAAAAGACTATGATGTGTTAACATTAATGACATATAATTAATATTTTACGATGAATAAAGGTGATCATGTGTCAAAAAATAAAAATAAAACAATTGAGCAAATAATTGATGAAGCCGAAACATATTTAGGTGAAAAAGATATAGCTTTTATTTATCGTGCATATGAATTTGCACAAGAGGCACATAAACATCAATATCGAAAATCAGGGGAGCCGTATATTATTCACCCTGTTCAAGTAGCTAGTATTTTAGTGGAACTAGAAATGGACCATGAAACGATTGCTGGTGGCTTTTTACATGATGTAGTTGAAGATACAGATATTGGGTTAACAGAAATTGAAGAAGCATTTAATGAAGAAGTTGCTATGTTAGTAGATGGTGTGACAAAGTTAGGGAAAATTAAATATAAATCCAAAGAAGCTCAGCAAGCAGAAAACCATCGAAAAATGTTTGTCGCCATGGCAAATGATATTCGGGTCATATTAATTAAACTCGCTGATCGCTTACACAATATGAGAACATTGAAACATTTACCTGTTGAAAAACAGCGTAGAATAGCAAATGAAACGTTAGAAATATTTGCTCCATTAGCCCATCGTCTAGGGATGTCACAAATTAAATGGGAACTAGAAGATACAGCATTACGCTATTTAAATCCGCAAGAATATTATCGAATAGTACAATTAATGAAGCAAAAACGTGTGCAACGAGAAACATATATAGATGATGTGATGGCTGATATCGAAAGTGAATTAGATAAAGTATCAATTGAAGCAGATATTTCCGGACGCCCGAAACATATTTATAGTACGTACCGCAAGATGAAATCACAAAACGTAGAATTTAATGAAATATATGATCTATTAGCTGTTCGAGTTCTCGTTAATAGTATTAAAGATTGTTATGCTGTTCTTGGTATTATTCATACGTACTGGAAACCGATGCCAGGCAGATTTAAAGACTATATAGCAATGCCGAAACCAAATTTATATCAGTCCCTTCATACGACTGTCATTGGTCCTAAAGGTGATCCATTAGAAGTACAGATTAGAACGAAGGAAATGCATCAAATTGCCGAATATGGTATTGCTGCGCATTGGGCTTATAAAGAAGGAAAAGATATTAAGCCAAATGAAAAATCGTTAGTAGCGAAGTTATCATGGTTTAGAGAGATTTTAGAATGGCAAAATGACACCCATGATGCTGAAGAGTTTGTTGAATCATTAAAGATGGATTTATTCTCAGATATGGTCTATGTTTTTACACCAAAAGGTGATGTAATTGAGCTGCCATCTGGCTCGATTCCATTAGATTTTGCTTATAGGATTCATACAGAAATTGGTAATAAAACTGTTGGAGCAAGAATTAATGGGAAAATGGAGCCGTTAGATTATCAATTGAAAAATGGTGATATTGTTGAAGTTGTTACGTCACGTCATTCTTATGGACCATCACCAGATTGGTTGAAAATAACTCAATCCTCACAAGCGAAAAGTAAAATTAAACAATTTTTCAAAAAACAACGTAAAGAAGAAAACATAGAAAAAGGTAAAGCTGAAATTGAAGAAGGCATAAAAGAACTAGGTTATACGTTGAAAGAAGTTTTAACAGATGAAAATATAAAACGAGTTTGTGAAAAGTTTAACTTTGTAAATGAAGAAGATTTATATGCAGCTGTCGGTTATCAGGGCATTACTTCTTCACTCATTATTACAAGATTAACAGATAAAATTCGGAAACAAGAAAAAACAGAACAAAACTTAGAGGAAAAAATCGTGGAAGCGCAACAAAGCGTCCAAGATAAATCCCATTCTAATAAGAAAACAGATTCTGGCATTATCGTAGAAGGTATGGATGGTATGTTAGTGCGTTTAGCACGCTGTTGTAATCCAGTGCCTAATGACGATATCGTAGGGTATATTACAAAAGGTCGTGGAGTGTCAGTTCACCGGAGTGATTGTCCGAATATCCAAACAGAAGAAGCGAAAGAACGTTTCTTAGAAGTACATTGGAAAAATGCGCAATATAGTGATAAAGAATATCATTTAGATTTAGAGATTTCAGGTTATGATCGTCATGGTTTATTAAATGAAGTGTTACAAGTAGTAAATGAAACAAATACGCAAATAAGTTCTGTTAGCGGTAGGGCGGATAAAAATAAAATTGCCCATATTCATATTACTGTCCTTATTAAAAACACGGATCACTTACATCATGTCGTTGATCGTATTAAACAAGTGAAAGATATTTATGCTGTAACTAGAACAGTGCAATAAAGGATTAAAAAGGAGTTAGTCATAGTGAGAGCAGTTGTCCAACGAGCAAAAAGTGCAAATGTAAAAGTCGCAGGTGAGACGATTGGAGAGATTGATCAAGGTCTTGTTGTTCTATTAGGTATCACGAAAGAAGATACAGTAAAAGACGTTCAAGCTCTTGTACAGAAATTAATCCATCTCCGAATCTTTGAAGATGAGCAAGATAAAATGAATGAGTCGTTAATGGATAAAGGCGGTAGTATTTTATCTATTTCACAATTTACTTTATATGCTGACATTCGAAAGGGACGTCGCCCTAGTTTTACAAAAGCAGCACATCCTGATATCGCTCGCGAACTATATAATACATTTAACGAACAACTTAAAGAACAAGGCGTACATGTAGAAACGGGTTCTTTTGGTGCAATGATGGACGTTGAGTTAATTAATGATGGACCAGTTACAATTATAATGGAAACCGAAAATGGTAGCATTATCGATCCAAATTGATTTAATTACTTCTGAATAAAATATGTCGAGTGGAGTAAACTAGTAGAGATACTTGACTTTTACAAATGAACATTTTATGATAAAAAGGATTTATAATATTTAATAATAATAATCTATTGACGGAAAAAGTAATTAGTCATGACATGAACAGAGAGAAAATAGCTAGGCTGAAACTATTTTTACATGAATCAACTAATGAAAGACATTCCATGAAGAACTATATTGAACCTAAGTAAATGTAGTCGTAAAACAGGCGTTAACTGTGAAAGCGAATGTAGTGAATGAAGATACATTAACTAGGGTGGCAACGCGGGTAAATCTCGTCCCTTTATTCTTGTAAGTAGAATAAGGGGCGAGATTTTATTATTTTTAGTCGCTTTATCAAATAGTGTTGGTCAGTAAAATAAAGTGGTTTCTTTTCAGCAGTTCTATTATAGATGTTTAAAATGACATTTTGTTTTATGATCTCCATTCATGACGCTTGCTTTCCGGTGGTCACTGCCTCAACACGATTTGTGTTACAACCTATTTTTAAGGAGGAATTATGTTATGAGTTTAAAAGCACCTCGAGGTACAGTCGATTTATTACCAGAACAAACAAAGAAATGGCAATATGTAGAAGCTTTACTTAGAGATTTAAGTCATTCATTTAATTATGAAGAAATTCGTACACCGACATTTGAACATACAGAAGTTTTTCAACGTGGTGTAGGAGATACGACAGATATTGTTCAAAAAGAAATGTATACATTCCAAGATCGTGGTGATAGAAGTATTACATTACGACCTGAAGGAACAGCAGGTGTAGTGAGAGCTTATTTACAGAATAAGTTATACGGTTCACCAATTCAACCGACGAAATTATTTTATTTTATGGAATTATTTCGCTATGAACGCCCACAACAAGGAAGAATGCGTCAGCTCCACCAATTTGGAATTGAAGCATTAGGCAGTGCTGATCCGGCAATTGATGCAGAAGTTATTGCATTAGCAATGATGGCATATAAGAAGTTAGGTTTATCTTCGTTAAAATTAGTTATTAACAGTTTAGGTGATGATCAAAGTCGCCATGCACACCGTGATGCTCTAATTCAACATTTTACACCACATGTAGATGAATTATGTGCTGACTGTAATAGTCGTTTAATGAAAAATCCATTACGTATTTTAGATTGTAAAAAAGATATGGATCATGAAGCGATGGCTACAGCACCATCAGTGTTAGATTATTTAAATGAAGAATCTGAACAATACTTTGCTCAAGTGAAGCAATATTTAGACGAAATGGAGATTCCATATGTCGTTGATCCAACGCTCGTTCGTGGTTTAGATTATTACAATCATACTGCATTTGAAATTATGAGTAATGCAGAAGGATTTGGTGCTATTACGACGTTACTCGGTGGGGGAAGATATAACGGATTAGCTGAACAATTAGGTGGTCCAGATACACCAGGAATTGGTTTTGGAATGGGAATTGAAAGATTACTTATGGCATTAGAAGCCGAAAACATTACATTACCAATTGATGATAGCTTAGATTTATATTTTATCTCGATGGGAAATGACCCAAAAACAAAAGCTGTAAAACTTGTTCAACAATTACGTGAAGCCAACATTCGCGTGGATCAAGATTATCAACAACGAAAAATGAGAGCTCAATTTAGAGCTGCTGATCGTCTCAAAGCAAAGTATGTAGCAATTTTAGGAGAAGAAGAATTAGAACAAGGTAAAGTAAAGTTACGCCAAATGGAATCTGGTGAAGAAGAAGAAATTGATATGGCATCATTAGTTGCAACAATGAAAGAGAAATGTGGAGGGGAACAATAATGACAGAAAGAATTAGTGCAGGAACATTATCAGAAGCACAAGAGAATGAAACAGTATTATTGAAAGGCTGGGTACATCGTAGACGTGATTTAGGAGAGTTAATTTTCATTGACCTTCGTGATCAGTCAGGTATTGTCCAATTAGTATTTAACCCAGATTATTCTCAAGAAGCATTACGCATTGCCGAGACGTTACGAAGTGAGTTCGTTATTGAAGTAAGAGGTAAAGTAATTAAGCGTGATGAAGAGACGATTAACCCAAATATTGCAACAGGTAAAATTGAAGTAACAGTGTCAGACATTACGATTATGAATAAATCAAAAAATTTACCATTTTTAATTCATGAAGCACAAGACGTATCTGAAGATCTACGTTTAAAGTATCGTTATTTAGATTTACGCCGTGAAGATTTGCAAAATACATTCAAAATTCGTCATCAAATTACGCAATCAATTCGTAATTTCTTAAACGATCGGGCGTTTTTAGATATGGAAACACCAATATTAACGAAAAGTACACCAGAAGGAGCTAGAGATTATTTAGTTCCAAGTCGTGTGCATCCTGGTGAGTTTTATGCTTTACCCCAGTCTCCACAACTGTTTAAACAGTTATTAATGATGAGTGGATTTGAACGTTATTATCAAATTGCTCGTTGTTTCCGAGATGAGGACTTACGTGCAGATCGTCAACCAGAATTTACGCAAATTGATATTGAAACAGCATTTTTAACAAGCGATGAAATTATGACACTTGTAGAAGATATGATGAAGCAAGTGATGAAAGAAGTATTAAACAAAGAAGTAACGACGCCATTTAAACGTATGCCTTATGATGAAGCGATGGAGCGATATGGTTCAGATAAGCCTGATACACGTTTTGACATGGAATTAATTCAAGTAACTGATATTGTGAAAAACAGTGACTTTAAAGTATTTAGCGGCCCAGCTCAAAGCGGTGGAAAAGTTGCTCTATTAAACGTAAAAGGTAATGCAGATAAATTTACACGCCGTGATATTGATGGCGAACTAACAGAATATGTAGCTACATACGGTGCTAAAGGGTTAGCATGGGTAAAAGTAGCAGACGGAGATATGACAGGACCAATTGCTAAGTTCTTCTCTGATGAAGAAAAAGCACAAATTTTCGAACGTGCTAATGTTGAAGATGGCGACTTATTATTATTCGGTGCTGATAAAGCGAAAGTAGTTTATGATAGTTTAGGTGCTTTACGAGTTAAATTAGGTAAAGATTTAAATTTAATTGACGAATCGTTATTCAATTTCCTCTGGGTTGTTGATTGGCCATTATTAGAGTATGATGAAGACTCTAAGCGATATGTCGCAGCACACCATCCGTTTACATCACCTATAGAGGAAGATATGGACAAGCTAACAACAGACCCACAAAACGTTCGTGCTAACGCATATGACATCGTATTAAATGGTTTTGAATTAGGTGGAGGCTCTGTTCGTATTAATAAGAAAGAATTACAAGATGATATGTTTAACGTATTAGGATTTACGGAAGAATCAGCTCGTGCACAATTTGGCTTCTTACTTGATGCTTTAGAATTTGGTGCACCACCACATGGCGGGGTAGCATTAGGCTTAGACCGAATCGTTATGTTACTAGCAAACAAAACGAATATCCGAGACACTATTTTATTCCCTAAGACAGCTACAGCATCAGATTTATTAACAGCAGCACCAAGCAACGTAAGCGATAGACAATTAGAAGAACTATCAATTGCTTCATTAGTAGAAGACGAAGAATAATATTGTTTGAATGAATTAAAAAGCTAGGGCAAAATTTATTTTTACATCGATAAAAATGGATAAATATTAATAAAGCATATTATGCTTTATTAATATTTAATCTTTCCGGTTGTACAATAAATGGTATTGGTGGAGAAATCCACTGACGCCATTTTTCTTTTTATAAAAATAGAAAAACAAGTATAAAGACATTAAAAAGACACATTTCATTTAGTAGCTTAAACCACTAAATGACATGTGTCTGGATACAAAACTATAATTAACGGCAAACTACAGCGAAGTAGGTTTCTGGAGCGTAGCTCACGCTGAAACAATATATAATTATACATTATTTTAGGTCGCTTAATTAGCCATCAACACTATTTGACAAAGAACCACCTTTCCTTATTGAAGCTATAAAATTATTTTGTCTCAGCTTTTATTTAATTGTTATTATTTTTTGTAAAATAATGTAAAAAACTATTATTAAAAAAAATTGTAAAAAAGTTTGTATTAAGCGCTTACATATGTTAATGTATATGTAATGAAACATTAATTCTAGGATGTGCGTTGAACTATATTTTGACCTAACACCTAAACATTGGGAGTTTGAACGTTTCTACGTTATTATTATTATCCTTATAATCTTTTATTCGCGATAATAAAAGCGCAGAACAAAACACCCACCTGCAATTAGCGGGCTCAAAATTTAAGTAAACGGCATCATTGGAATTAATGTATTCTCTATAAGTAAATGAAACCCTCTTCTATATAAAAGTAGAAGAGGGATTTTGTTTTGTTTATTTACTATTTCCTTGTGCTAATTGTTCCAAATTACCATTTTTATCCATTTTAAAAGCCGGAGACGGACTGTCGTGTTGGTCCTCTAATACCGTCATTTTACGGGCACGATCCATAATTTGCATGAAAGTTTGATAATCTTCTTCAACCGTTTGTAGCTTTTTCTTTGTTATAGATAATTCACGTTCCAAAGACGTAACATGTTGTTGTAATTGTTCATTTGATTGTTGTAAACTATCTGCATTAGTTAGGCGTTGTTGTTGCTGAAATAAATCACTTTGAATAGATTGTAAATATTGAATAACATTAGGTAGCGTCATAGTCGGTTCGTCATCTATTACGTTAGCTTCCTCCATTATTAACGTATTCTCCGTTTCTAGTGTTGGTGACACTACTTTTTGAGGAGAATAAGTAGGTGGTTGTTGATTGTGCTTTGCTAACTCCCGTTTTCTTTCTTTTCGTTGGCGCTTCGCTAAATCAATAGCCTTAATATATTGATTTCTTATTTCTGCATTCCAACGAAACCCACACGCAGCAGATGTTCGATTTAAATAATCACCTACTTCTTCAAATGCATTTAATTGCGTACTACCTTCACGTATATGACGTAAAACAGTCTCAGCTAAAAGTAGGTCATCTTCATGTGACCACGCATCTTGTCTTACTTTAGCCATATTTTTCACTCCTTTTCATATGTATCTACGTATAAAACTAAATATGATTTATATTTCTATAGGTAGAAATCTGTTATGTATTATGTCCTTTTACATTGAATTTATACTTTAATTAATCGATAACTTATCATTCTAATAAAAAAATAAAAAAAAGCTGGGACAAAACTGTATTTATACATGATTATGGAATGATAATAAATCGTTTCGGAAATATACTCCGCTTTCTGCGGGCGAGCAGTGAGCTCCTCGGGCTATGCCCTACGGGGTCTCACATAGGCTCTTACCTCCTCGCGAGAGTCTACGTATATTTCCTACACTTAATTTAATCAATCCAATTTTTATGTATAGAATAAGTTTTGTCCCAACCTTATCCAGTTAATAAGATTATTATTAATCTTTTATATTTTCATACACTGTTTTTAATGCTCGTTCAAATTTCCCTGTATCGGTTGGTTCATAGTATGACCGATGTTTAATATTATCAGGTAAATATTGTTGTTTTACCCAATGGTTACTATAGTTATGCGGATATTTATAATCGACACCGCGACCAAGTTTCGCTGCACCTTGATAGTGCGCATCTTTTAAATGTGCAGGAACTTCTCCTGTATTGGTATTTCTAATGTCAGCTAATGCTGCGTCTAATGCTTTGTAAGCCGTATTAGATTTTGGAGATAAAGCTAATTCGACAACAGCGACGCTTAGTGGTATTCTAGCTTCAGGAAAACCTAATCTTTCTGCAGCTTCAACAGATGCAATAGCTCTAGGCCCAGCCTGTGGGTTTGCTAGACCAATATCTTCATAGGCAATAACAATTAAACGACGGGCAATACTTTCAATATCACCTGCTTCTATTAATCGAGCTAAATAATGGAGCGAAGCATCAACATCGCTTCCTCTAATCGATTTTTGAAAAGCTGATAAAACATCGTAATGCGCATCTCCACCCTTATCATGGGAGAAACTTTTTTTCTGCATACATTGTTCAGCAATATCTAAAGAAATATAAATAACACCATCATTATTAGGTGGCGTTGAGCTAACAGCTAATTCTAGTCCATTTAACACTGCTCGTACATCGCCATTTGTACTTAATGCAAAGTGATCATAAGCTTCTTTTGTTAATGTAACACTTAAGTTGCCGTAACCTGAGTCCTTATTAGATAGTGCAGAATCAATTGCCGTTTTTATTTGGTCTGTCGTTAAATTGTGTAATTCAAATAAATGACAGCGACTTCGAATCGCTGGATTAATGGAATGATATGGATTACTTGTTGTACAACCAATCATCGTTACAAGGTTATCTTCTAAATGTGGTAATAAAAAGTCTTGTTTTGCTTTATCTAGGCGATGCACCTCATCAAGAATTAAAATCATTTGTCCAGACATTTTAGCTTCTTCAACAACGATTTCCATATCTTTCTTTTTATCAATTACAGCATTCAATTTTCTAACTGGTAGGTCAAGACTTTTAGCAATCGCAAAAGCCATCGATGTTTTACCTGTACCTGGAGGACCGAATAAAATCATAGAAGCAATATTATTTGATTCCACCATGCGGCGAATGATTTTACCTTCGCCAACTAAATCTTCTTGTCCAATAATATTATCTATATGTGTAGGTCGCATTTTGATTGCGAGTGGTGTTCGTTTCATCATAATCTTCCCTTTTAATAAAGTTATTAGTTTAAGCGTAGTCTTGAATCTGTTAAAATGCAAGAACAACAATGTTCATGCTATAATTAAGAAATGGCAGTTATAATGAAAAGTATGTTAAAATATTTATAATAGAAAAGTATTAAACGAGGTGTACGGATTGAAAATATCGACAAAAGGAAGATATGGGCTAACGGTAATGATAGAGTTAGCTAGGAAGTACGGTGATGGACCACGTTCATTAAAATCAATTGCAGAAGAAAAGGATTTGTCGGCACATTATTTAGAGCAATTGGCAGCGCCACTACGGAATGCTGGGTTGATTAAAAGTATTCGTGGTGCATATGGTGGATATATTTTAAATGATGAACCTACAGCAATTTCTGCAGGAGATATTATTCGTGTTTTAGAAGGTCCAATTACTCCTGTTGAAGGAATAGAAGAAGAAGAACCAGCCCAACAAGAATTGTGGCTACGGATTCGTGATGTCGTAAAAGATGTATTAGACAAAACAACCTTACAAGATTTGATTGACCATGATGATCGTGAAAAGCATAAAGAATATATGTTTTATATTTAAATATGAACATTTTTAATTTCATATTAAGTTTAATTGGATATAGGAATAGGAAGGATGATGACGTTGATCTACTTAGATCATGCTGCGACAACTCCCGTACATCCAGAAGTAATGGATGCGATGCATGCATTTGATAAAGAACATTTTGGTAACCCATCTAGTGTGCATAAAATAGGACGTAAAGCTAAATTTTATTTAAATGAAGCACGCCGTGATTTAGCTAAAAGCATTAAAGCAGATGAAAATGATATTATATTCACTAGTGGGGGAACAGAGGCAAATAACTTAGCTTTAATAGGATCAGCATTAGAGAATGAATACAATGGTAATCATATTATTACAACTCAACAAGAACATCGTGCTAATATTAGTGTGATGGAGTTTTTGCAAAAAAAAGGATTTCACGTAACTTATTTACCTGTTAATCAAGAAGGTCAAATTAATGTGTATGATTTAGAACGTTCTTTAACAGAATATACTATTTTAGTCTCGGTTATGACAGCTAACAACGAAACAGGCGTCATCCAACCAATTAAAGAAATTGGCGAGTTATTAAAAGATCATCAAGCAATATTTCATACTGATGCTGTTCAAGCGTATAGTATGATGGATATAGATGTAGATGAGTTACAAGTTGATTTATTAACGACATCAGCTCATAAATTAAACGGTCCAAAAGGGATTGGTTTCTTATATAAAAGGTCTCATGTATTGTTGCAACAATTACAATACGGTGGTTTTCAAGAAAATGTCATGCGACCAGGTACAGAGAACTTAACTAGTGTGATTGGCTTTCAAAAAGCGGTGAACTTAGCACAGAAAAATAAGCAAAAAAACTATACAACATACGAGGGGTATAAAAGACTTTTCGTTCAAACATTACAAGATGAAGAAGTTGAATTTACAATTAACGGAAATATAGATAATGCAATTCCAACGATTATAAATTTAAGCTTCCCTAGTACAGAAACAGATGTGTTATTAACAAATTTTGATTTAGCAGGTATTGCAGCTTCAGGTGGTAGTGCTTGTTCTTCAGGTACACTAGAGCCTTCTCATGTGTTAAAAGCAATCTATAGTTTTCGAGATGACAGAATAAAAAATGCAGTTCGGTTCAGTTTTGGTACAGCTAATACAGAAGAAGATATTGTAACAGCTGCGAAAAAAATAGCGGAAGTAGTCCATAGATTAACAAATAATGAAGGAAGGTAAAAAATGACAGAAAAAATGAGAGTTGTTCTTGGCATGAGTGGTGGTGTTGATTCGTCAGTCGCAGCGCTTTTGTTAAAAGAACAAGGATATGAAGTAATTGGCGTATTTATGAAAAACTGGGATGACACGGATGAATTTGGTGTTTGTACAGCAACAGAAGATTATAAAGATGTAAGACGAGTATGTGAGCAAATTGACATTCCATATTATGCGGTAAATTTTGAAAAAGAATATTGGGATAAAGTGTTTACTTACTTTTTAGATGAATATAAGTCAGGAAGAACACCTAATCCTGATGTCATGTGTAATAAAGAAATTAAATTTAAAGCATTTATGGATTATGCACTATCAATTGGTGCTGATTACGTAGCGACAGGTCATTATGCACAAGTTCGTCGTGAAAATGGAAAGACAGAGTTACTACGTGGAGTGGACCATCAGAAAGATCAAACATATTTTCTAAATCAATTATCATCTGATATTTTAGAAAAAGTACTATTTCCACTCGGTCATTTAGAAAAACCTAAAGTAAGAGAAATAGCCGAAGCACATGAATTAGCTACAGCGACGAAAAAAGATAGTACTGGAATTTGTTTTATAGGTGAGAGAAACTTTAAAGAGTTTTTAAGTGAATATTTACCTGCACAACCTGGTGAGATGCAAACAATATCCGGAGAAACAAAAGGAAAACATGACGGTTTAATGTATTACACTATTGGTCAACGTCACGGATTAGGTATCGGTGGCGAAGGTGATCCATGGTTTGTCGTTGGTAAAAATGTAAAAGATAATATTTTATATGTAGAACAAAGTGATTCAAATGACTTTTTATATTCTGATGCACTTGTAGCGACAGATGTAAATTGGATTAATGAAGTAGAAGATTCATTTACATGTACAGCGAAGTTCCGCTATCGTCAAGCAGATAATGAAGTGAATGTGACTGTTTTACAAGATGGTAACGTTCATGTTGAATTTGCGGAAGCGCAACGTGCGATTACACCAGGGCAAGCAGTTGTCTTTTATCAAGGCGATGTATGTCTAGGTGGCGGTACGATTGAAGACATTTTAAAAAATGATGAACGATTATTATATGTTGGATAAAGACTATGTAAATATTTACATAGTCTTGTCTTTGCATTTTGTTAATTAAGCGAGGGATAACGTGACTAAATTAGAACGAGCAATTAAGTGCGTATCAGAAAGAGATTATGAGGCGGCTGCACAACTTTTCGTTGAATATATTGATGAGGAACCGACAGACCCGGTTGGTTATATTAACTTTGCAAATTTATTAGCCGTAACCAATCAATTAGAAGAAGCGGAACGAGTTTTTTTAAAAGCGATTGAATTAGATGATCAATCGGCAACGGCTTATTACGGATTAGGAAATTTATATTATGACCAAGCATTATATGCAGAAGCTGAAACGATGTATAAGCAAGGATTATCGTTAGGATTAGCTGATGCGGATATATACTTTATGTTAGGAATGACATATGTGATGCGCGAAGATACGATGCTATCATTACCGTTTTTGCAGACGGCGACAGAATTAGAAAAACAGCCTGAGAGTTTATTTCAATATGGGCTTGCGTTAGCGAAGGCGGATTTTATTAATGAAGCAGAAGTAATCTGGCAAGAAGTGTTACAGTTTGATGCAGCACATGCAGATACATTATACAATTTAGGCATTATCGCAGTGCAAAACGAGGATACACAATTAGCAATAGATTATTTCGATCAAACATTACAAGCACAACCAAATCATGAATTAGCAAAACAAGCTAAACAAAGTTTAGTTACATGACCAACAATAGAGAAGCGGAGGTTAACGAGATGGAGAATGAAGAAACTGAAGACAAATCAAATGAAAAAGGATTTGTACAAGGAGAAATTATGTTCACCATTTACGAAAACGCCGCTGAACATTTTTCGATAGCAAAAATTAAAATACATGATACAAATGAAGGTTATGATGAAAAGGAAATTGTTGGAAAGGGGCATTTTTCTAATTTACAAAAAGGCGTTGCGTATCAATTTTTCGGACAACTAATTCAACATCCTAAATATGGTTTGCAATATGATATATCAGCCTATCAAACGTACGTACCGGAAACGAAAGAAGCAATGATTGCTTATTTATCGAGTGATACGTTTAAAGGAGTCGGGAAGAAAACAGCTCAAGCAATTGTCGATAAACTAGGTGAAAATGCTATTACACGTATATTAGATAATCCTGATGTATTAGAAGATGTCCCTTCTTTAAATAAAAAGACACGAAAAGATTTAGTAGAAACATTACAAGAAAATCAAGGATTTGAATCGATTGCTGTTGAACTGACGAGGTTTGGGGTAGGGTTAAAAATGGCGCAAATTCTTTATAAACAATATAGAGAAGAAACCTTAACATTAATTTATCAAAATCCATACCAATTTATTTATGATATAGAAGGGTTTGGCTTCTTAACGGCTGATAAAATTGCTGAGATTAATCAAATGGATCGTGCAGATGAACATCGATTACGAGCTAGTTGTATATATGCGCTACAAATGAGTATTAATGACGGACACGTATATTTACCTCTTGATGAATGTGTTAGTAAAATGAAAGAGATCATTGCAGTACCGTCTGTTACGGATGAACAGCTAATTGAACATATTGCCTATTTAGAATCAGAGAAGCGGATTATAAGACAAGATGAATTTATTTATTTAGCAATGCTTTACTACGCCGAAGATCATTTTAGTAGTCATATTGAACGAATTCTATCTAAAAAGACAGAAATAGAAGCAACTGATGCCGAGTTAATGAAGTGGACAGGTGAAATTGAAGAAGAAGAAGCATTAAGTTATGGGGAAGAACAATTTGCCGCCATTAAACAAGCGATCCATTCAAAATTAATGTTATTAACAGGTGGTCCAGGAACAGGAAAGACGACTGTTATTAAAGGGATTTTAAAAGTATATTCAGAAATACATAATGTTTCATTAGATCGCCATGACTATGATAAACAAGCAGACTTTCCATTTGTTTTAACGGCACCAACAGGGCGAGCCGCAAAACGATTACAAGAATCGACAGGTATGAAAGCAATGACGATTCACCGCTTATTAGGTTGGGACGGGCATAAAAGCTTTGAGAAAAATGAATACGAACAACTATCAGGCTCTTTTATCATTATTGATGAGTTCTCGATGGTCGATGTTTGGCTTGCTAATCATTTATTTAAAGCTATTCCAAATGACATGCAAGTGCTCATGGTTGGAGATGAAGACCAATTACCTTCTGTAGGTCCAGGTGAAGTGCTAGCGGATTTATTTAGTAGTCAGTTAATTCCTAGTGTGACGTTAAATGAAGTGTACAGACAACAAGAAGGATCCAAAATTATTCAATTAGCACATTTAATCAAACAAGATGATTTAACGACAGATGATTTAGAAAAAGATAAGGATTTTAGCTTTATATCTTGTCAGACACATCAAGTAGTTGACGTTGTTTCAACTATCGTGAAAAAGGCAATCGCCAAAGGGATTGACATAAATGACGTACAAGTACTAGCTCCGATGTATCGTACTGAAGCAGGAATTAATGCAATTAATAAAAACATCCAAGAAATTGTTAATCCGAAAGAAAAAAATAAACGTGAACGAAAAATAAATGATGCGGTTTATCGTGTTGGTGATCGGGTTATTCAATTAGTGAATCAACCAGAAGATGGCGTTTATAATGGAGATATCGGCGAAATTATTCAAATATTTACTGCTAGAGAAACAGAAGATAAACAAGAACAAATTTTAATTGCTTTTGAAGAAAATGAAGTATTATATTCACGAGGAAATTATTTAAACTTCATGCATGCTTATTGTATTTCGATACATAAATCACAAGGTAGTGAATTTCCAATCGTAATTATGCCTGTTGTAAGGTCGTATCGTAGAATGTTAAGAAAGAATTTACTCTATACAGCTATTACCCGCAGTAAACAGTCATTAATTTTGTGTGGTGAAATCGATGCATTTATGCAAGGTATTGCCACATTTGATTCTAATATGCGTTATACGACATTAAAGGAACGTTTAGAAATTAAAATATCTAATGAGAATACAATAGAAGCGGGAAATGGTCATCTAGATGAGGAACAAGAAAAGATAATAGAAGAAGAACAATAGTGTTTTATGTTTTTATGAATGAATCAATATCTTAATTCATATCTAGTTCATCAAACCCGAACTTTACGTTCGACGATAGCACCGTTTCCTTTAAATACATAAACATTTTTTTCAATTTAATTTAATCGTTCATGTTTTCAAATGAATTATCCTAATATGAAATTGATTCGAATAAGTATATAAAACTTCGACTTAAAAACATGAGTGTATTCAATAGAATAATTTCCCTCTTTAAACACATACTATGAGCGTTTAAAGGGGGAGAGTGGATGCGCGATGTTAGACAGTTGTATATCGTTGTGATGATTATATTGTATATTTTATTAGCATATCTAATAGTTAAATTCTTGCCATTATTCTTTCCGTTTTTTAAATTGCTTTTAATTATATTTATCCCGTTTATTTTAGCGGCATTTATTAGTTATTTATTATATCCATTAATCGATAAATTGGCGAGACTAAATATTAATAAAGCATTAGCTGTCATTTCTATTTATGTTAGCTTTTTTTGTTTATTAGCTTTAGTCATTTATAAAGGGTTTCCGATACTAATTGCACAACTTGAAGAATTAGGTGAACAATTACCGAAAATTATTACGATGTATGAAGATGGTACATATGCTTTATTTGAAAACACAGCTTTTTTGCCTGAAGTATTTCATGATAAAATGAAGCTTGTTATTCAGCAAATCGAAATAAAAGTAGAAAATCGATTAGAAAGCTTTTTTCATAAAATTACGGGTATATTAGATGTTTTATTTATTTTAGTCATTGTTCCTGTATTGGTATTTTATTTTTTAATTGATTATGAACGGATGAAAGATAGCTTATTCCAATTACTCTCGAAAACTTCTTTAATAAAAACGGAAAAAATTTTAACAGCGATTGATAAAAGTTTAGGTAGCTATCTTCGTGGGCAAATTGCTATTTCATCGATTGTCGCGTTAATTACCTTTTTAATGTATCATACATTCGAATTAAAATATGCATTACTGTTAGCAATTATAATGGGCTTAATGAATGTTATCCCTTATTTTGGACCAATTATTGGTTCTGTACCTGCTATTTTAATTGCATTAACGACATCGTGGCATTTAGCCGTTATTATTATGGTAACGAATATCATTATACAAATCATTGAAAACTCTTTTTTATCGCCTTATATTATGGGGAAAAGCGTCCAGATTCATCCTGTAATTATTATTTTAATGTTAATGATAGGAGCTGAACTAGGAGGAGTTATTGGGATGATTGTCGTTATTCCTTTAACAACAATTTTAAAAGCGATTTATGTAGAAGTTTTTCGTTCAAACAGCAATGCAATTGACATTTAACAGACAGTTTCTTATACTATTATTAACTAATATACGAAAACGTTGAAGGTAAAAAGTACATGATTGGTCATGTTTAAGAGAGGAATTTACATAGGCTGTAATAAATTCTAACATGCAATGATGGAAAGCTATACTAGAGTACGGCTAATACCCGTCGGTTTCATACCGTTATCATGTTTAAGTGATAAATACAGTTGTATTTATAAATAGGGTGGTACCGCGATGAATTCTCGTCCCTGCAGGCATTATGATAGCAGTGGAGGGGTTTTTTTATGTTTATACAGGATTTAATGAAAAAATGGAGGCTAATAAGATGACGGAATTAACTTCAGCAGAAATTAGACAATTATTTTTAGACTTTTTTAAAGAAAAAGGACACGCTATTGAACCAAGTGTTTCATTAGTACCAAAAGATGATCCAACATTATTATGGATTAATAGTGGAGTAGCAACATTAAAAAAATATTTTGATGGAACGATTGTACCGAAAAACCCACGGATTGCTAATGCACAAAAAGCAATTCGAACAAATGATATTGAAAATGTTGGTTTTACAGCTCGTCACCATACGTTCTTTGAAATGTTAGGAAACTTTTCTATCGGTGACTATTTTAAGAAAGAAGCAATTGAATTTGCGTGGGAATTTTTAACGAGTGAGAAGTGGATTGGTTTTGATTCAGAGTTATTATCTGTAACAGTCCATCCTGAAGATGATGAAGCATATGATATTTGGCTACATGACATAAAATTGCCGAAACATCGAATTATTCGTTTAGAAGAAAACTTCTGGGATATCGGTGAAGGACCAAGTGGGCCCAATACAGAAATATTTTATGATCGTGGCCCAACTTACGGCAATGATGAAAATGATCCTGAGCTATACCCAGGCGGAGAAAACGAACGTTATTTAGAAGTGTGGAACTTAGTGTTTTCTCAGTTTAACCATAATCCAGACCATACATATACACCACTTCCGAATAAAAATATTGATACAGGGCTTGGATTGGAACGTTTAGTTTCTTTATTGCAAGATGCACCAACGAATTTTGACACAGATTTATTTGTACCAATTATTAAGAAAACAGAAGAATTTGCAAATACAACATATGGTAAAGCGAAAGAAACAGATACAGCATTTAAAATTATTGCTGACCATATTCGTACAGTTGCATTTGCTGTTGGCGATCATGCTTTACCTTCTAATGAAGGACGAGGCTATATTTTACGTCGCTTAATCCGTCGAGCAGTTCGTTATGCAACATATATTGGGATAGAAAAACCATTTATGTATAAACTAGTTCCCACTGTCGGAAAAATTATGGAATCATATTATCCAGAAGTCGTCGAGCAACAAGATCATATTATGAATATAATCCAAGTAGAAGAAGAGCGATTTAATGAAACATTAAACGATGGATTAGCAAGATTAACTGAAATTATTGCGACATTAAAAGATACGAAAGAAACAGTTGTATCAGGACAAGATGTCTTTAAACTATATGACACTTATGGATTTCCTAAAGAATTGACAGAAGAGTACGTGCAAGAGTATGGTTTTTCGATTGATAATGAAGGCTTCGAAGCAGAGATGGAAAAACAAAGAACAAGAGCTCGTGCTGCGCGTGAAAATGTCGGTTCAATGCAAGTACAAAATGAAGTTTTAATAGATATTACAGATGAAACAGAGTTTGTTGGTTATGATGAAGCGTCAGTAGAAACAACTGTTTTATATGTCATTGCTGATGAAATAGAAAATGAATTAACAGAAGGTCAAACTGGAACCATTATTTTAAAAACGACACCTTTCTATGCTGAAAGTGGTGGTCAAACTGCAGATATCGGTTGGATTTACTCAGACAATGGAAAAGCTAAAGTAACAGACGTTCAAACAGCACCAAATGGCCAACATATTCAACATGTAGAAATCATCTCAGGTACATTAAGTGTGAATGATACAGTAACAGCAACTATTGATGATGTATTTAGAAATCAAGTAGTAAAAAATCATACAGCCACTCATATTTTGCATCAAGCATTACAAGATGTTTTAGGCGATCATATCCATCAAGCAGGATCATTAGTAACACCAGAACGATTACGATTTGACTTTACTCACTTTCAAGCGACGACAAACGAAGAACTAGAAAAAATCGAACAAATTGTCAATGAAAAAGTCTGGCAAAGTATTCCTGTCGTTATCGAAAATATGGATATAGATGAAGCGAAACAGCTTGGAGCAATGGCACTATTTGGTGAGAAATATGGTGATGTAGTGAGAGTCGTTCAATTAGATGATTATAGTATTGAGTTATGTGGTGGCTGTCACGTTGAAAATAGTGCTGAAATCGGTTTGTTTAAAATTGTCTCCGAAGGCGGTATTGGCGCAGGTGTAAGAAGAATTGAAGCTGTAACAAGTAAACAAGCATTTGAGTGGATGGAAAACAAAGGTAAAATTTTAGAAGAAGCAGCAGCCCTTTTAAAAGCAAATGAAGAAAACGTTATAAATAAAATTGAGGCGACATTTTCTCAATTAAAATCGTTGGAAAAGGAAAATGAATCATTACAAGCAAAATTATCTAACGAAGAAACAGAGGAATTACTGAATAAATTCACGAAAGTAGATAATATTCCAGTATTAGCAGAGCAAGTATCTGTAAAAGATATGAATCAATTACGTAATATGATGGATTACTTGAAGCAAAGAATTGATTCAGGTGTTATACTGTTAGTAGCGGAAAATAATGGAAAGGTACAATTGATTTCAGGTGTGACAAAAGATTTAATCAAACAAAATTTACACTCAGGTCATTTAATATCACAAGCTGCTAAAATTGTAGGCGGTGGTGGTGGAGGCCGTCCTGACATGGCTCAAGCAGGTGGTAAAGATGCGACAAAAATTAATGAAGTACTCGCATTTGTTGCAGAATATGTTCATAAAGCACTAACAGAATAACAATTTAAATGAAAAAAGATATTATAAAGTATGTAAACGTGGTAAAATGTTTATAGTAAACAAGGGAATGAGGTGTTACGATGAGTTCAATTGATAAAACAATGAAATTTAATTTCCATGATGAATCATTTGATCGCGATATTAAAGAAACCTTATTAACAATTCATGAAGCATTAAAAGAAAAAGGGTACAATCCAAATAACCAAATCGTCGGCTATTTAATCTCAGGTGACCCTGCATATATACCGAGATATAAAGATGCCCGTAATCTCATCCGTAAAATAGAACGTGATGAAATCATCGAAGAACTTGTGAAATATTATTTAAAAGATTTAACTAAGGATAATGAATGAGAATCCTTGGACTAGATGTAGGGTCAAAAACAATCGGTGTTGCTATTAGTGATGCCTTAAAAATAACTGCTCAAGGTATTACAACGATTCATTGGGATGAGCATGATATGTCATCTGCTGATCGTGAGTTAAGTGAATTAATTCATGAACACGAAGTAAGTGAGATTATTGTAGGACTCCCGAAAAATATGGATGGAACAATAGGAGAACGTGGTGAAATTTCCCAAATTTACGCTAGACGTATCGGTAGGAAGTTTGACTTGCCCGTTCACTTAGTAGATGAAAGATTATCTACCGTTGCAGCTGAAAGAACATTAATTGAAGCTGATGTAAGTCGTAAAGGGCGTAAGAAAGTCATTGATAAAATGGCAGCAGTAGTTATCTTACAAACATATTTAGATCAAGAAAGCATAGGAGGATTACAATGAGTTTAGAACAAGAAGAGCAAATCATCATACCTGATGAAGAAGGTGTCGAACATTTATTTCAAGTATTAACGGTATTTACACTAGAATCTGATAAATCATACGTAGCAACAATTCCAGCTGAACAAACAGAAGATGAAGAAGTAGAAGTGTACGTTTTCCGCTACGAAGAAGACGATGAAAATGATTTAAAACTATTCCCAGTGGAAACAGACGAAGAATGGGATATGATTGAAGAAATTCTTTACACATTAGAAGATGAAGGTCAAATTTAACTTATATCTGAATAAAATTATATATAAATAACAGCATGCATGGTGTCTTCATACACCATGCATACTGTTTATATTGTTAAAGTGTATCCATACACGTTAAAGAATGATGAAATGATAGTCGGAAAATACAAGTACACTTTTTTAAGTGTGCCTTGTCATTTTCTGTTTTGTTCGTTGCATCAGGTAAGAGGAGAAAGTAAAGATGACAAAAAAACAAGATTGGGACAACCAATCAAGTGTAACAAAACAAAATGAAGTATCTACTACGAGGAAAATTGTATTTATTACAATTAGTGCGCTCATTGTGATATTCTTAATTACCATTATTTCAGGTTTTTTCTATATTAAGTCTGCAATCGGTCCTGTTGACAAAAACAATAAAGAAGAAATCGAAGTAGATATTCCATTAGGTTCTTCAACATCTGATATTGCTACTATTTTAGAAAAAGAAGGACTAATAAAAAATAGTACTATTTTTAAGTTTTATATTAAATTTAAAAATACGGCAGATTTTCAAGCTGGAAATTACACAATAAGTCCAAGTCAAGATATCGATGGTATTATCGAAGAATTACAGAGTGGAAAAGTGATGGAAGAACCAATATATAAAGTAACAATTCCTGAGGGGAAATCTGCTGACCAAATTGGTGATATATTAGCAAAAAAATTAGATATTTCAGCAGAGGAATTTCTAGAACGTTTACAAGATGAAGAATTAATTTCATCGTTAAAGGAAAACTTTCCAGAATTAATTACCGATGATTTAGATAATAGTGAATTATTAATTCCGTTAGAAGGCTATTTATATGCAGGTACGTATGAGATTTTTGAAGAGGAACCTTCCATAGATTCTCTTATAAATATGATGGTTAAGCAAACGAACGATGCATTATCATCAGAACAAGATCTTATTGAAAAAAGTGATTTTACTATTCATGAAATATTAACACTAGCTTCGATTATTGAAAGAGAATCAAAATTTGATGAAGATCGACCTAAAGTAGCCCAAGTTTTTATTAATCGTCTAAATGAAGATATGAAATTACAAAGTGATATTACAGCAGCGTATGCAAATAGGGAACATAAAGTACTTATGTCATACGATGATATTGGTACCGATTCACCTTATAATACATATGTTCAAGAAGGCATGCCACCAGGTCCAATTAGTTCACCTAGTTTACCTTCTATTCAAGCAGTTTTAAAACCAGAAGGAAAAGAATTTACTGAGTTATACTTCTATGCTCGCCCGAGCGGTGAAACTTTTTATAGAAAAACATTAGAGGAACATACGCAAGTAAAAGAAGAATATGAACATGAGTGGCACGAATTAAATGAAGAACAAAATAAAGAAAAAAATAAAGATGACTGAAATAAAAACTGGAGCTAGCACATATGAATAACCTAGAACAATATTTAACGGAGCACGTAACAAAACGAACAGATGATTTTGAAGCATTAGAAGCTTTCGCTAAAGAACATCGCGTACCAATTATGGAACCAGTAAGTATGAACTTTTTAACGCAACTTGTCCGCATTCATCAACCAGAAACAATTTTAGAATTAGGTACAGCAATAGGCTATTCTGCTTTACGAATGTTAGATGCAAACCCTGCAGCAAGGTTGACAACAATTGAAAAAGATGTAAAAATGTACGAACTTGCACAAAGTAATATAGCTAAACATCAAAAAGAGTCTTCTATTGTACAATTGCAAGGTGATGCGTTAGAAGTAATCGCTGAATTGGTGGCGAATGAACAAACATTTGATTTTATATTTATTGATGCTGCTAAAGCACAATATCAACGATTTTTTGATGCAGTACAGCCACTAACGAAAAAAGGAACAATGATTGTTTGTGATAATATTTTATTTAAAGGATATGTAGTCGATGAATCAAAAATCGAACAAAAAAGATTACGTTCATTGACAAAGAAAATCCAACAATTCAATGCAGAACTTATGCAAAATCCTAATTACCATTCATCCATTGTACCAATTGGTGATGGTGTTTCGATTAGTGTAAAATTAAATAAATAAAAGTAAAAGGGAAAAGAAATAAAGGGGAGTTATATGATGACGAATGAAAAAAGCTTTTATATGACAGAAGAAGGAAAAGAAAAGATTGAAAATGAATTACACGAACTAAAAACGGTAAAAAGACCTGAAGTAGTTGAGCGAATTAAAATTGCTCGTGACTTCGGAGATTTATCTGAGAACTCAGAGTATGATTCAGCGAAAGAAGAACAAGCATTTGTTGAAACTCGTATTGCACAATTAGAAAAAATGATTCGTTATGCTGTCATTATTGAAAGTGACGATGAAAATATGAACGTTGTAAGCTTAGGAAGAAAAGTAACGTTTATTGAACTACCAGACGGGGAAGAAGAAACATATGCTATTGTTGGAAGTGCTGAGGCAGATCCATTTGAAGGAAAAATTTCTAACGACTCGCCAATGGCAAAAAGCTTATTAGGATTAGAAGTTGGAACAGAAGTTGACGTACCAACACCAGGTGGCGACATTAAAGTTAAAATTGTTAATGTGCAGTAATAAGAAGAACTGAGAAATGAGTCAAAACTCGTTTCTCTTTTTCATATCATGCTTTTTACATCACTTATGAAAGTACTAAGTAAATATATTTGTAGAGACAAAACACCGATAGGGAGGAAAACGATGTCAGATTATAGACGAACGACTCGCTCTGATAAACATGGTAAACGTCAAAAGCAAAATAAATTAATATTAATTTTTGGTAGCCTTGCAATATTATTTCTTATTATATTTAGTTCATTAATTATATTCGGAAGTAAAGGTAATCCAACAGAAGATACAGTTACTTCAAGTGAAGAAGAAGCAGAACAAGAACAAGAAGAAAAAGAAGATCAAGATGAAGAAAACGATGATAAAGAGATTGAGGAAGAAGACAAGTCTGAAGAAGATAAAGATCATAAACCAAAAGATAAAATGCTTGAATTAGAGAAAGAAAAAGAAGAAGAAGAAAAAGAAGTTACAACAAAAGAAGTTTCTTCAGATGACCCTAATGTTAAAAAAGCATATACAGGTGATTGGAAGCCAATAGGAACAGAACAAACAGGTGAACATACTACTTCGTATGATGCTGGCTCTTCTGATCGAATTGAAATTAAACAAGCGGTAGCACAAGCCATTAAAATGGATGAAGATGAGATGATCGAATATTGGATAGGTCGTGGTGGAGACCAACAAGTAATAGCAACTGTCTCTGATACGAATATGGACAATATTCATCGTGTCTATTTAGATTGGGTTGATGAAAAAGGTTGGTTAGTGACTAAAGTAGAGGAATTAAATGACATACCATGATAATTAATATGGAGTAAATGAGGAGAATTGTTGTGAAATATGGAATTATAGGTGCAATGGAAGAAGAAGTTGCACATTTACTAGAACAAATGCCAAATCATACAAAACATGAAGTAGCTAACAGTGTATTCTATGAAGGAATGATAGAAGAAAAAGAAGTAGTCCTTTTACAATCTGGTATTGGAAAAGTTAATGCAGCAATGGCAACTACTATTTTAATGGAACGATTTCAACCAACAGTTGTTATTAATACTGGATCAGCTGGTGGATTTAGCCAAACCTTACAAGTAGGGGATATCGTAATTAGTTCAGATGTTGTTCATCATGATGTTGATGTAACTGGGTTTGATTATGAATTAGGACAAGTACCCCGTATGCCTGTTACATTTAAATCCGCCCCATCATTAGTGGAGCAAGTGAAATCAACGTTAACAAACGAGAAAATACATAGTGAAATTGGTTTAATTGGTACGGGAGATATTTTTATGAATAATCCAGAAAAAATAAACAATGTACTAGATCATTTTCCATCTATGTTAGCTGCTGAAATGGAAGGTGCAGCAATAGCGCAAGTATGTTATCAATATGATGTTCCATTTGTTATTATCCGAGCATTATCTGATATTGCAGGTGTTGAATCATCGATAAGTTTCAATGAATTTTTACCACTTGCGGCAAAAAATGCTGCTAATTTAATTATGAGTTTAATTAAAGAAGGGGTAGTCATTGACTAAATATAAAGAAGCTAGGTTAGTTAATTAAAATAACCTAGCTTCTTTTTATAGATTTTTTTCTTTTTTAAAATAAGAGCGAAACACTTTCATTAAAGCTCTTTTCTCAATACGGGATACATAACTTCGAGAAATGTTTAACAATTTTGCTATTTGTTTCTGAGTTAATTCTTTTTCGTTATTTAATCCAAAACGATAGATAAGAACGTTTTTTTCACGCTCTGTTAATATAGAAAAATGTTCTTTTAATTTATCTAACTCCATATTTAATTGCATATATTCATAAATATCTTCCGTATCAGCTTCCATAACATCAAGCAAACTTATTTCATTACCTTCATAATCTTGCCCAATTGGACTATAAATAGAAATATCTTTTCGTGTTTTCTTTAAAGTCCTTAAATACATTAATATTTCGTTTTCGATACAACGGGCGACATATGTAGCCAGCTTTGTTCCTTTACCTTGTTTAAAGCTTTCTACGCCTTTAATAAGCCCAATTGTTCCTATCGATATTAGGTCTTCGGTATATTCTCCAGTATTATCAAATTTTTTTACAATATGAGCCACTAATCTTAAATTATGTTCAATTAATTTGTTTCTTGCATCATCATTACCTTCAGTCATTTGTTGTAAGTATATAGCTTCTTTTTCTTTAGATAAAGGTTGCGGGAATGTATTGTTTTTAATATAGGATACGAAAAACAGCATTTCTTTAATTAGTACCGTTAAGGCAGCTAAGAAACCTCCCACTCATTCACCTCCATTAAACAGTTTTTCACTTATTATTACTATATGATGATGATGAATAAAGTTGTCTGTCCCATTGGAAAGAATTTAAATGGAAATATATTGAATGGTTCGTATTTAAATTAGACTTTCATATTGTTGTACAAAAAACTCCTTGTAATTTATAACATCACAAGGAGTTTTATTATTATTTATTAAGTTGTTCTTGTTTACTGCTTAAATATTCTTCATATTCATCTTCGCGGTGACGTAAGTAGGGTTTAACACCACTTTTATGTGCAGCTCTTGATAACATATGTCCTCCTACAGGTGAAGATAGGAAGATAAAAAGAATAGCAAGAAGCAATTTACCACTAACGAGTTCATGTGAACCATATAAGAATAAAAATGCTGCCAACAAGATTGAAATAATACCTAGTGTTGGTGCTTTAGTTGCTGCGTGTAATCTTGTAAATACACCTGGAAAACGAATAATACCTAATGCACTAGAGAAGATAAAAAACGTTCCAAAAAGTAACAAAAGGATAATGATGAGATTCATAATAATACTAATCAGCATCGCGTTCAATAATAACACCCATTTCAATATATTTAGCTAAAGCTAATGTCCCGATAAATGATAAAATTCCAATTAATAAAATAACATCATTTAACTTTGTTGTGACAAGTAAAATAGAGCTAATTGCTGCAGTTGCCATAACACATACTCCAATAACATCTAATGATGCTGCTCTGTCAGGGTTTGAAGGCCCAACTACAATACGATAAATGAGTAGAACGAGCGAAACAGCTAATCCAATTAAACATAAAAGTGTCGTATAATGTAAAATTACTTCAGTCCATTCTAATACAGCACTCATTTTGTCACCTCCATAATTGCTTTTTCAAACGTATTTTTAATATCATTAATGGAATCTTCAATATCATCTATATGCATTGCGTGAATGAATAACTTTGTATTATCCTCTGAAACCGCAACAGTTAATGTACCAGGAGTTAAGGTAATTAAATTAGCTAATAAAGTAATTTCCCAATCTTTTTTAACTTCAATAGGTAATGCGAAAATACCGGGTTCGAAATTATTCTTTTTACGATAAACAAATTTAACAATTTCTAAGTTAGATAATATTAATTCTCTAATAAAAATGAGACATAAAACAATAATCTTATAAACTGGTTTAATATAAAATTTACCAGGTAAAAATCGGTGTAATAACGTTAATAATAGAATACCGATTATATATCCGAATAGGAAAGTGATAAGTGTGTAACTTTCACTTAAAAACATCCAGATTAATGCAATAATCATGTTTAGGACAATTTGAAAGGTCATAATATCTTTACTCCTTTAACACTGCTTGAATGTATATTTCTGGATCGAGTAAATAAACGGCTACTTCATTAATGTAAGGATAAACAAATTCAGCACCAATACCTAAGAAAACTGAGACAGCAAGCAATCCAATAATTGGAGCTAACATACCTCTAATAGAAACTGGTTTAAATGAAGCATCTTTTTCTCCCCAGAATCCTTGGATGAAAATTTTCATCACAGAGTACAAAATAAGTAAACTTGAAAGAAGTGCTACAATGATAATAATGATTTCACCATTTTCAACAGAGCCTCTTAGTAAAAGTAGTTTACCAATAAAGCCACTTAAAGGTGGAATGCCTGCTAATACAACTGTGGCGATAAATAAACTCCATCCAAGACCAGGATAATAATGAATTAAACCTCCGAGTTTTCGTAAATCGGCAGTACCTGCAGCATATACAATGACACCAATGATAAGGAATAACGCTGTTTTAATGATCATATCATGCATTAAATAATAAGTAGCTCCACCAAGACCATTTTCATTTGCTAAAGCAATACCTAGTAAAATAAAACCAATTGATGGAATAACGTTATAACTCATTAATAATTTAATATCATTCGTTGATAACGCACCAATTACTCCAAAGAGCATTGATAAACCAGCAATAATAATGAAAAATTTACTAGTTAACTCATCTGTAACAAAAATTAATGTGTAAATCCGCATAATGGAATAAATTCCGACTTTCGTAAGTAATGCTCCAAACAATGCAGAAACAACTGGATTAGGTACAGTATATGACTTAGGCATCCAGTAGTACAATGGAAACAATGCCGCTTTAGTTGCAAAGACAAAGAATAATACAATACCAATAGTCGTTAAAACACCAGTTTGTTCGACTTCTTGTACACGTTCAGCAATATGAGCCATGTTTACTGTTCCAACAACCGCATATAAAAATGCAACAGTCGTTACAAATATAATGGAAGAAAATAAATTGATTAGTAAATACTTAAGTGATTCACGTAATTGAACTTTACCTCCACCTAAAACAATTAGACCGTATGATGCCATTAATAACACTTCAAAAAATACGAAAAGGTTAAATAAATCACCTGTTAAAAAGGCACCTGATACACCACTAACTAGTAAAAATGTAAACGTATAGAAATAATATTTTTCACGTACGTCTGAGACTAGTTTAGGTGCAATGAATAAGCAAGCTGTTGTCAGTATATTCGTAGTTAGTACTAAAATAACGGACAACGGATCTGCTACAAAGACGATTCCATAAGGCGCTTGCCAACTTCCTGTTTCAAGAACTATCATTCCATTTGTAAAGACAAGATAAGTTACATATGCTGCAACGATTAGATTGATTACAATAAATATTTTAGAAAGCGCCCTTGCAATAGGTAGCTTTTTGTGAAAGAACGCTATTATGATTCCAGCTAATAATGGAATTATAATAGGTAGTACAACCAAGTTACTCATATTCATTACCTCGCAATTGATCCATATTATCCGTCTTATTTTCATTAATCGTTCGATAAGCTAAGACTAATACAACACTCGTCACACCGAAACTAATAACGATTGAAGTTAAAATTAGTGCATGGGGTAGTGGGTCAGTATAATTTGTAATTCCTTCTTCAATAATAGGAGGTTGACCACGTTTCAATTTCCCCATCGTTAAAATAAATAGATGTGCAGCATGTGAAATTAGCCCTGTTCCAATTGCAATTCGAAGTAATTGTTTTTGTAAAATATTATAAACACCAGTTGCAAATAGAATGCCTGCTAATATACAAATAATGATTTCCATTTATTTAGCCTCCTTGTCATTTTTTAATTTAATGAGGCTGAACACTGTTAAACCTGCTAAACCTAAAACGGTAATCTCAAATAATGTATCAATTCCTCGCATATCTACTAAAATTACGTTTACGATATTTTTTCCGTCACCGATTGGTAGAGAGGTTTCAATAAAGTAATCCGATATTTTAGCAAATGCATTGCCACTATATGCAGAAATACCAATCATTGTCATCAGTAAACCGAACCCAACAGATATTATAAGATTGACTGATTTAGTTGTAACAGATTCTGTTCGTTTTTTGAGATTTGGAAAATGATAAAAACAAAGTAAAAATAATGTAACAGTAATCGTTTCAATAACTAACTGTGTTAAAGCTAAGTCAGGCGCACGGTATAAGACAAATAGAATTGTCACACCATATCCTGTAATACCAAGAATTAAAATTGCTGCAACATTATTGTTCGTAAATATCGTCCCGACAGCTGCGACTATAATAGATAATACGACGACGACTTCTAAAATAGTAACAGGTGCTAAATCTGAGAAGTCAATACTAAATCCATCTGTAATGTACATAAATACAAAGGAAATCGTAAATAGTGTTCCTAAAATTAGTGACATATAAGTACGAACAGAACCATTCATGTAAAAGTTCGTCCATTTTGCACTAGATGTATCTAACGTTTCTAACGATCGATCATAAACTCGGTTGAAACTCCATTTTCCAGGAAACACATCATACACTTTTTGCCATTTCGATAACGTTATAAATAAAATAGCACCTACAATTACAACGACTAACGACATAATAAATGGTGTTGAAAATCCGTGCCAGAACGACACACTTTCCATTGTTGCTGTCGATCGAATACTCGTTGCAGCATGTTGTAGAAATGATTGATTAAATAAATTAGGTACTAAACCGATTATAATAACGCCTAGAACTAAAATGGCAGGTGATATAAGCATACCAATTGGTGCTTCTTTGATTTTTTGTCTTAAGTTAAATTGTTTATTTTTATTTCTTCCAAAAAGACCAAAGAATAAATACATCGAATAGACAAATGTAAAGATACTACCAGCAACCGCTAAATAAGGCACAATTGTTACTAGCACAGATGCGATACCAGTAGATTGTGCTTGTAGCGCGATAGCTGACTCGAAAAATAACTCTTTACTATAAAATCCATTTAGAAATGGTAACGGAACTCCGGCCATTGAAAAAGTACCAAAGAACGCTAAAGTAGCAGTAATTGGCATCAGTGTAAACAATTTTCCGAGTTGGCGGATATCTCGTGTACCTGTTTGTACGTCAATAATACCTGCAACCATGAATAAACTCCCTTTAAACGTTGCATGGTTTAAAATGTGGAATACAGCGGCAAAAATAGCAACGTCTGTACCAAATCCGAGCATAGCCATAATCATTCCAAGTTGACTAATCGTTGAAAAGGCTAAAATCGCTTTTAAATCTGTTTGACGAACAGCCATAAACGATCCCCAACAGAGGGTGATAATACCAAATGTAGTGACTGTAATAAAGAACCACTCATAACTAGAAAACACTGGGAAAAAGCGTGCTACTAAGTATAATCCAGCTTTTACCATCGTAGCAGAGTGTAAATAAGCACTAACTGGTGTAGGTGCTTCCATAGCATCAGGTAACCAAATATGGAAAGGGAACTGTGCTGACTTTGTAAAAGCTCCAAGTAAAACTAACACTAAAATAAGTGGTAAATATGAACTGTTCAAAATGATATCTGCTTGATTAATCATTCCTTGGATACTTGCTGTTCCTGTTAACACATACATAATAACAAAAGCACCAAGTAAACTCAGTCCACCTAATACTGTAATTAACATCGATTTTAAAGCACCATAACGTGATCGGTCTTTAAAATGCCAATAACCGATTAACAAGAACGATGAAAAAGAAGTTAATTCCCAAAATGTATATAATACAAACACATTATCAGATAAAACAATTCCTAACATCGCCGACATAAACATGAGTAAATATACATAAAATTCATGTAAACGCTCTTTATAGTTTAAATAAAAAATCGAATATAAAACAACGAGTGTACCAATTCCACTAATAAGTAAAACAAATAATAGCGATAAACCATCTAAATAAAAATCAAAATTAATATGTAATGATGGTATCCATTGATATGTTTGTAACACAGGTGTAAAATCAAGTCCTACAAATTGTATAAAATACAAAAAGATGAATAGAGGTACAAGTAATACAAAGAATCCTGTATGTATTTTAGCTTTTATTTTACTTAATAATGGAATAAATAAAGCGATAAATAAAGGTGCTAACGCTGCAAAGATCATTCAAAAAAATCCTCCATTCTTACATTCCCTAAAATATTATGTACAGACTAGTATAAAGAGTTTTGCATAAAAAATAAAGGTTAAACATATAAAGTTCGCTTATCTTTAATGAAAAGCTTCTCTTATTAAGAAAAATTTAGTAAATCTATGTTTTACATTCTTAATAAAAATCAATTTTATCATGGATGTCTATTGTCTCACATGTAAACTTTAAGGAGACTCTGAAAAGTGAATGAATATAACTTTATTGTTATAGTTCGTGACTTCACTACCGGAATTCGCTTTGATTTCCCGGGTATTGCATTTCCACAGGAGTATCGGCGAATTCCGTCCGTTACATCGAGTATATATTCAATTATATGGAGTTTTTCGGTTCATTTAACTTTAAGTGGGTGGGAGCATTTATTTGATTTTACTTTAAACGCCTACTTTTCATGAAATAACTACAATTTCCTGAGGATATGACATGCAACTGCAAACATTGTTATTGATGGCTAAGTATATCATAGATAATTAATCTAAAGCTCTTTTAACTAGTTCTTCTTTTATTAATGAAATAAAATCTTCATTTAATTGTAATTCCACAGCTTTCTTATATGCTTCTAACAGTAAGGTATCAGATAAGAAATCCATTATCATAAACTCCTTTACGATTTCATATTGTATATGTAATTTATCATGAATATATAACACGAACAACTACCTACTTATGCACAATGGCATGTTTATAAGTTGTTGATATAGTGTGAATAACGTCGAAAAGTGTTGTCAGATAAAGCTGAAAATGTGAGTGAAGATATACACAAAAAATAAGGCAAGTAAAATTTGTCGAACGTTTTTTAAATATCGAAAGGTCGGAATAATGATAAAATCCTTCACAAAGTCACTACTTTAAAGAGAAAATGAGGAAATTAACAATATTGTATTTACGACAAAAAATAGACAAATATATACAAAAGCCGAGATTATCTTTATAATAGATGAGTAAGTGAATTTTGTAGAGATTATTAGAGGTGAGTTCGTGTTAAACTTATTTTTACCAAATAAACAAGTTTGTAAACCATTTGAAATTAAGCCTAAATTTCTTCAGGACAATAATATAAAAGGCATTATTGTAGATGTAGATAATACGCTCGTTCCATGGGACGTTGCACATGCGACAGAAGAAGTTATTAATTGGTTGGAAGAAATGAAAGCTGCTAACATTAAAGTAACGATTTTTTCAAATAATAATAAAGAACGTGTCACATTGTTTGCTGACCCTTTAGATACTCCTTATATTTATAAGGCTAGAAAACCATTAGGTCATGCATTTGAACGAGCACGCAAACAAATGGAATTAGAGAAGTGGGAAATTGCCGTCATTGGCGATCAATTGTTAACTGATATTTTAGGCGGAAATCGTGCAGGTTATTATACAATCCTTGTCGATCCACTTGTTACAAATGACGCAAAAATAACGACATTTAATCGAAATGTCGAACGAATGATTTTGAACCATTTTTACCGAAAAGGAAAGTTAAAGAGGAGAGTAATGGATAAATGAACGAATTAGTATGTTTAGGTTGCGGAGCTACAATACAAACCGATGATAAATCAGCAATTGGTTATGCACCACCATCTTCACTTAAAAATGAAGATGTACTTTGTCAGCGGTGTTTTAAATTAAGACACTATAACAAAAATGAAACCGTAGATTTAAATAGTGATGATTTTTTACAACTTGTTAGTACGATTCGACAAACAGACAGTTTAATCATCCATTTAATTGATATTTTTGATGTTGACGGTACATTATTAGAAAACTTAGTTCGTATCGTTGGAAATAATCCAATTATATTAGTTGGTAATAAAGTGGATTTATTACCTAAATCGACAAATAAGGGACAATTGAAAAACTGGTTGTTAAGACGAGCAAAAGAAGTAGGCTTGAAAGTAATGGATGTTTATTTAGTTTCTTCTGTTAAAGGAGACGGTTTAGATGAATTAGCTATTTCTATGGATACAGCAAGAAATGGTAAAGACATCCACGTTGTTGGAGTAACTAACGTAGGAAAATCGACGTTTATAAATCAATTCATTCAACGTTCTACCGGCGAAAAAAATATGATTACAACATCTTACTTTCCAGGAACAACATTAGGTTTTATCTCAATTCCGTTAGATGACGAAAGTGCATTAGTAGATACTCCTGGAATTATTAATCCAGCACAAATGGCACATTATGTTTCAAAAGATGACTTAAAGTTAATTACACCAAATAAAGAAATTAAAGCACGTAACTATCAATTACATGATCAACAGACTTTGTTTGTTGGTGGATTGGCGCGATTTGATTTTATAAAAGGAGATAAACAGTCATTTGTTTGTTATTTCTCTAATCGGATTCATCTTCACCGCACAAAACTCGACAATGCTGATCAATTATATGAACGTCAAGTTGGTGAATTATTACAACCACCGAACGAAGAAACTAAAGAGACGTTACCAGAATTAGTGAAAAGTGCTTACCGGATAGAAAAACCGAATACAGATATTGTATTTCCAGGACTCGGTTGGATAACTGTTTTAGATGCAGATATAACAATCGAAGTTCATATGCCAAGAGGACTTGCAGTTTCAATTAGAGAATCATTTAGATAAAGGGGATAAAAAGATGAGTTTTTCATTTGGCTTAATTGGTTATCCAATTCAACATTCATTATCACCATGGATTCACGAGCAATTTTTAAAGCGAACTAACGTAACAGGGACATATGACATATACGAAATACATCCTGAAGCAGATTTTGCAGCCGAAATGGATAATTTAAAACAACAACAATTGGATGGTTTTAATATAACTGCACCATATAAGGAGAAAATTATACCTTACTTAGATGAAATGGATGCTTATGCAGAAAAAATTGGAGCAGTTAATACTGTATTATGTAAAGATGGACAGTGGATTGGCTATAATACTGATGGTATTGGGTATGTACGGGCTTTAGAAAGTAAATATCCTTATATAACGGCTACTAAAGATAAGTCTATTTTAATATTAGGTGCTGGCGGAGCAACAAAAGGAATTTATCAAGCACTCATTGAAAATGATTATGATAATATAACGATTGCGAATCGAACAATTGAAAAAGCACAAACATTAACACAACATCATGCAACAAGTAAGGCAATTACAAGAGAGGAAGCTGAAAATAATAGTATAGAATACGATATTATTATTAATACTTCATCAGTCGGTATGAAACCGAATATACATGAAGTAATCATCTCTTTAAAACAACTTAAAAAGGATGTTATAGTGAGCGATATTGTTTATCAACCACTAATGACACAATTATTACACGATGCCAAGGAATTAGGGGCGAATATCCATTTCGGGCATACTATGTTATTATATCAAGCACAATATGCTTATGAAATATGGACAGATTTACATCCTAATATGGATCAATTAGATGACGCACTACAACAAGTATTGGAAGGTTGATAATTATGTTAACAGGTAAACAGAAACGATTTTTACGATCACAAGCTCACCACGAGAAACCACTTTTTCAAGTTGGTAAAAGTGGTGTAACGGAAAATATGGTCGAACAAATTAGAGAAACATTAGAAAAACGTGAATTAATTAAAGTAAAAGTATTGCAAAATTGTTTAGAAGATAAAGATGTCGTTGCAGAAACAATAGCGGAAGCAACAGATGCTCATATTGTGCAAATCATTGGAAATAATATTGTGTTTTACAAAGAGTCCATTGAACATAAAGAAATCATTTTGCCCAAATAGGTGATGACATGAAACGAATCGGAATACTAGGAGGTACGTTTGATCCACCACACAATGGACATTTAATGATTGCAGATGAAGTAAAACATGCATGTCAATTAGATGAAGTATGGTTTATCCCAACAAATGAGCCTCCGCATAAGCAACAGGCTATGTCGAATAATGATCATAGAATAACCATGCTTAAAAAGGCATTAGCACATACGTCTTATTTTATGGTAAATACAATCGAAATGGAACGTTCGGGAAAGTCTTATACAATCGATACAATTAAACTGTTACAAGAACGTCACCCTAATACGTCGTTTTATTTTATTATTGGTGCAGATATGGTCGAATATTTACCAAATTGGAATCAAATTGATGAATTAATGACATTAGTACAGTTTGTTGGAGTAAAACGACCTCATTACAGTATGCAAACAGACTATTCTATATTAGAAGTCGAAGTTCCAGAATTAGATATTTCATCAAGGGATATAAAACAACGCATTAACAATGATGAACCATTTAAATTTTTTGTACCACTTAATGTATATCAATATATAAAGGATGAGTGTTTGTATGAATGAACAAGAAGCTATAGAATTGATTCGTCAATCATTAGATGATAAACGATATGAACATTCATTACGTGTTGCAGAAACAGCAAAAAAATTAGCAATTACACATCAAGCCCCACTTGAAAGAGTTGTTCTAGCAAGTTTGTTACATGATTATGCAAAATGTCAATCACCTACTAAATTGCAAGCTAAATTACAACAATATGAGCTGACGCAATCCTTAGGTGAATATCATCATGAATTATGGCATGGACCTGTTGCGGCTAAAGAATTGTCCGTAACTAATTTAGTAGATGATACAGAAATTATACGAGCAATCTATTATCATACAACAGGACACCCTAATATGGGTTTACTTGAACTGATCGTATTTGTTGCAGACTATATTGAGCCAGCAAGAACGATGCCTGGAGTAGAAGAAGTTCGAGCACTTGCTAATGAAAATATTTATGAAGCAGCGAGAATAGCTATCAAAAATACAATCATGTACTTAATGACACAAGATGCTGTGATTCATCCTGATTCATGGGCAGCTTACAATGAATGGACAAAAAAATATTAGGAGGAAGATAATTTGAAATTATTAGAAACAGTAGTAGAAGCGTGTGAAGATAGAAAAGCGGAAGATTGTACGGTATTGAATATGCAAAACTTAACACCATTGGCAGATTATTACGTTATTTGTCAAGGGAGTAATGAGCGTCAAGTACAGGCTATTGCTCGCTCGGTAAAGGATGCCTTAGAAGAAGAAGGTATTAATATTGAACGTATGGAAGGTTTTGAACAAGCGCGTTGGATTTTACTTGATGCAGGTGGTATTGTTTGTCATATTTTCCATGAAGAAGAACGTGGATATTATAATTTAGAACGTCTCTGGGGAGATGCTGATGAAGTATCTGTCGGAGAAAATTAAATGTCCTACACTGGTTTTGCTTCGATTTATGATGAATTAATGACACATGCTCCCTACGATGAGTGGGCGGAGTTTACAGAAGAGATTATTACACATGCAAATAAGCAAATTAATTCAGTACTTGATCTTGGTTGTGGTACAGGTGAAGTAACTATTCGTTTAGCTGAAAAAGGTTATACTATCACAGGTGTTGATAAATCATCAGAAATGTTGAGTCAAGCGATGGTAAAATCAACAGAAAATCAGTTACCAATTTCTTGGATCAAACAAGATATAACGGAATTAACCGGATTTTCAAACATTGACTTATGTGTAAGTTACTGTGATGTAATGAACTATATAACGAGTAAGACTGATATAGAAAGTGTATGTGAACGAGTTTATCATAGTTTAAATGACGATGGTTTATTTGTATTTGATATCCATGCTCCTCATTATGCAAATGAATTTTTAATAGGCAATACTTTCGTTGATGTGACGGATGAATTATCGTATATATGGGAATGTGAACAAGGTGATGAACAGACGGATATGTATCATTATTTAACGTTTTTTCAACGAGTAGGAGAACACTACGTTCGTTTCGATGAAATACATCACCAAAAGGTATATGATATAGCTATTTACACAACAATTTTAAAAAATGTGGGGTTTTCAAATATTAATATTTATGCTGATTTCACATTAGAAAACGAAAATTCACTTGAAAATAGTGAGCGATTATTTATTTTAGCTAAAAAGTAGTGGGAGAAAGTTAATTTCTCTACTACTTTTTTCTTTTTTGCAGTTTTACATTTAGTTAGAAACTGATTATAATAGACATATCTTTTGTATGTTTTCATTTCATCAATGAAGGATGTGAATGAAAGCTGATTTATTTAATTAAGCGTTATATTGGTATTGTATTACTCGTAATTGGCATCATCATTGGTTTAATCTATGTTAATGTCGAGCGCTCCTCGTCTAAAGATACGGCTCACTCAGCAGATGAAATGGTTACTCTAGAGGATCCGGTAGAAGAAGTTGTTGCGGAAGAAGAAATAGAAAGTTCTCCACTAATGATGGTAGATATCAAAGGAGCAGTTACTTCACCAGGAATTTATGAAATGGAAGAAGGAGACCGCATACATGATCTTATCAATCAAGCTGGTGGATTTACGAAGGAAGCAAATGAAACCGAAATAAACTTGGCACAACGACTTCAAGATGAAATGGTCATTATTATCCCAAAAAAAGGGGAAACATTAGAAGAAATCGCAAGTATATCTCAAGCAACATCTAGTAATAATACGACAGAAAATACCGGTGATAAAATTAAGTTGAATGAAGCAACAGAAACAGAATTAGAAACATTAAATGGCATTGGACCTTCTAAAGCTCAAGCAATTATTGATTACCGTGAGGAAAATGGAGCTTTTCAAACAGCAGAAGATGTTTTACAAGTAAATGGTATCGGAGAAAAAACGTTAGAAAATTTTAAAGATGATATTATTGTGCCATGATTTAATGGATAAATTACGAAAAGAGGGAACGAAGTATGAAACGAATCAATTGGGATCAATATTTTTTAGCTCAAGCGCAATTAGTCTCTTTTAGAAGTACGTGTACAAGATTAATGGTTGGCGCAGTAATTGCGAGGGAAAATCGCATCATTGCAAGTGGATATAATGGTAGTGTAGCGGACGGAGATCATTGCATTGATGATGGTTGTTACATGGTAGATGGTCATTGTGTCCGAACAGTCCATGCTGAAGCGAATGCTTTATTACAATGCGCTAAATTTGGTGTACCGACAAATGAAACAACATTATATGTTACTCATTTTCCTTGTTTACAGTGTACAAAACAAATTATTCAAGCAGGAGTTAAGAAAGTAGTGTATGAACACAATTACCGTAATCATGATTTAGCAGTCCAGTTATTTGCTGAATCTAATATTGAGACAGAACAAATAGCAGTAACAGATGTAACGGTATCATTAAAATAAAATACGAGGCAGCTAAGGAAAAGAGGTGAGGATACATTCTTGTTTATTAAGCAAGAATAAAATAATGATTCGAAATTATTGGTATCTAGTAGCGCTAAGTGTCGTTATTGCTATTATTACGATTCAAACAGAACAATTTTACGTGTTTATTTTATTTTTCGGTTGGTTGATTGTGTCCTATATTCAAAAGAAAACCTCCCTATTTGTATTATTCATCTCTTTTATTGCCTTCTGCTTCTTCTACATATACATTCCTGCAACATCTGATATCCAGACGACTAATCCTTATATTGAACAACAAACAACTTTTCAAGGACAAATAAAATCATCTGTTAAAGAGACGAGTAAAAAGGTAGAATTTACTTTCCGTGACTCTAGCACACAGTTAGATGTGCTCGCTGTTTACTTTATAGATGATACACCACCTCATGCTTCTCACATTATTTCAGGCGGAACTTGTACTTTGCATGGAGAAATCGTAAAGCCTGACGCTGCAACGAATCCTCATCAATTTGATTATCAAACTTATTTATTACAACAAGGTATTAACTATCAATTAATTATTCATTCTTTAGACGAGATAACGTGTGAAGGCTACAGTTTGTTAGATTCCATATATTCAATGCGTACAACGTTATTACAAAGCACATTAAACAATATTAATGATACTACTGTGTCATGGTTACATGCTTTAGTTCTAGGAGATGATAGCCTTATTGATGAAGATGTAATTGATATATTTCAAAGGTGGAGTTTATCTCATATTTTAGCGATTTCAGGTTTACATATCGGGATAGTCGTTGCCTTACTTTATGTCATACTCGTACGGACGGGTTTATTTACTAAAGAAAATGCACAATGGGTTGTCATTTGTTTTCTACCAGTTTATGCTTTAATTGCTGGTGGACAACCATCTGTTTTACGAGCGAGCTTAATGGTATTAGGAGTTATTGTTTTAAATAAATTAAACTGGAAATTGAATTATACTGATGTCATAAGTATCGTGTTTTTATCGCTTATTTTATATGACAAATACATTGTCTATCATATCGGATTTCAATTGTCTTTTGCAGTTACCTTTGGTTTAATTATTTCGCAAACATGGATTAGTCAAACAGCATCTAATACGATGAAAGTATTGCAAATAAGTTTCATATCGCAAATGATTATTTTACCTTTACAATTATATTATTTTCATATATTTCAACCATTATCGATTTTAGTTAACTTGTTCGTCGTACCTTACTTCTCTATTTTCGTCATTCCAGCCTTATTTATCTTAATGCTCGTTCATTGGTTACCCTCGTTTATTATTTCAGCGTTTGGTTCGATTTTTATATTTATTCATAAACATATGTTGCAATTTATTCAATGGATTGATCGCTATTTAGATTATCCATTTGTTATTGGAGAAATATCCCTTTACATGACGATTATTTATTATGTAGTACTTGTCTTGTTAATGAAAGCATTAGAAAGTAAAAAACTTCATAGCGCTTTTCAGTATGGGTTATGTATGACAGGATTGATAATCGCACTCGTCATCAGACCATATTTTTCTCCAGTGGGCTCCGTGACGATGCTTGATATCGGACAAGGGGATGCTTTTGTTATTGAATTACCATATCGAGAAGGCGTATTTTTTATTGATATGGGAACACCAGCTACTTTTCCATCTTTTGAAGGAACAGATAGAGCATATAATCAAGTCATTAAACCGTATTTATTAGGAGAAGGTATTACAAAAATTGATACAGTGTTTTTAAGTCACGAACATGTTGATCATTTTGGCAGTTTAAGGTATGCATTAGAAGATTTTTTAGTGGATGAAATTATCATTAGTCCTTTTTACGAATTAGATGAAGTTAATGAAGCAATTTGGAACAAACATAACATTCCAATATATCGAATGGGCTTTAATGAAACAATTGAACGAAAAGATCACGCTTTTCAAGCTTTGTCACCAAAAGAAAATAAATATGATCCAAATGAAAATTCTTTAGTTTTACTTACTGAGTTAGGGGAATTAGATTGGATATTTATGGGTGATGCAGAACAAGAAGCGGAAAAGTCCATTGAACAAACATATCCAAATTTACAAGTAGATGTGTTGAAAGTCGGGCACCATGGTAGTAATACATCAACAAATAAATCATTGTTACAACAAATGAATCCTAGTTATGCATTAATTTCAGCAGGACGTAATAATACGTATGGACATCCAACAAGCGAAACAATCACAACTTTAGAAGAAGCAGGTGTTCATATTTATCGGACAGATGAGGATGGGGCAGTACAGTATTTTTTCACAAAAGAAGACAGCTATTTTAAACGGTTTATTCAACGATAATAATGACTTCTAAATAAAAAAACAGAGGAGCTATTCTTAAGTGAATAGCTCCTCTGTTTTTACTATGTAATGATTAGTTAATGAAGCTAATTGCTGATCCGATTACGAAAATTACCATGAAAAATACAAGGGAATAAACAAATCCTTGGATTGCATGTGGTACATCGTTCGTTTTTTTAGCTGGGTTATTTTCAAATTCGTTCATAGTATGTCCCTCCTGTATCTATTTAATATTATAAATTAAAAAGCACATTAAATCTAGTGATATTACTACTTTACCCTAAAATAAAAGTAATATAACAATTGTATGTTGTAAATTATATCAATGTTTATAAAAATTTGCTATGATTTATATGTAAAAGTAAGCATGTTAATGGAAAAAGGTAGTAAAAGGGATGAATAAATGAGTAACTTTAATCAAATTGTAAATAATATAAAGAAAAATGATGTGAAAGACGTTTATTTGTTAAGCGGACCAGAATATTTTATAGTAGAACAGTTTAAATTAGCTTTGATTGATGTTGTAAAAGGAGAAGAGACAGAAGATATAACAACTTATGATTTGTTAGAAACGTCTATTCAAGATGTTGTAGCTGATGCGGAAACCTTTCCGTTTTTCTCTGAGAAAAAAGTGATTTTTGCTTATCATCCAGGGTTTCTTAAAACAACACCAGAAAAGTCATTGGTTACACATGATATTACTGTATTAGAAAGATACTTAGAACAACCTGTGCCGTTTACAGTACTTGTTTTAATTGCTCCTTATGAAAAGGTTGACCGACGAAAAAGTATTACGAAAAAGCTACATAAACAAGCGACAGTAATTGATTGCCAACCATTAAAGGAAAAAGCATTACGAAGTTGGATGCATGATATTGCAAGGTCATTAGAAATCGATCTAACTGATGAGACGTATATGTTATTAGAATCAGAATTTGCTAGTAACTTATATATGCTACAAAAGGAAATGGAAAAATTAGCCTTGCATGTAGGTAAAGGAAAGACCGTCACAAAAGCAATTGCTGATGATGTTATTTCTCCATCAAATACATATAATGCGTTACAATTAGTCGATGCAGTGTTGACGAGAAATCTTCATCACGCAATAAAGATTTTTAAAGACTTAGAGAAAGTGAATGAAGAGCCTATAGGTATGATTGCTTTATTAGCTTATCAATTCCGTGTTATTTTCCAAGTTAAATTATTGAAGGATAAAGGCTATCCATTGCAACAAATTCAAAGTGAAGTAAAAGTTCATCCATATGTTGTCAAATTAGCTGTCGAGCGTAGTAAATATTTTAATCAAGCACGTTTATCGCAAATTATTAATGAATTAACGAATGTTGATACGAAGATAAAGCGTGGAATAATGGATAAAAGTATCGCATTTGAGTTGTTATTATATGAACTTACTGCAAAAAAATAAAACGATCCAATAAAGGATCGTTTTTTGTTATGCACTAACGTTTTTTAACTTTTGTGCTAAGCGCGATTTTTGACGGTTACCATTGTTTTGGTGAATAACACCTTTTTGAACAGCTTTGTCAATGACTCGTGATGTAGATTGGTATGCAGTTTTTGCATTATCTACATCGTTAGCTTCGATTAATGCTTCTACTTTTTTAATATGAGTACGCATTTCAGATTTAACGTTTTGATTACGCGCTCTCTTCTTATTATTCGTATTAATACGTTTAACAGCAGATTTTAGATTAGCCATGAGGTCACCTCCTCGAATTAAAAGTCCATTTGATTACTTCTATTCATCTTCATGTTCGTTGTATGTAACAAACGATACCTTTGGACAGGAATATTTTATCAAATAAAGCATCATACTTCAATAATTATACATTTAATCTGTCATTCTGTCCATACTATATCATATTAAACAAAAAGGAAGTGAGATATATCGGAACGGAAAAAGATAAATCATTTTATTCGGTACGAACAGATTTAGCAGTTGAAGCAAAAGATATGTACGTAGAACAAACTGAGAAAGATGATCAAGTTCCGGGAGTGACGATAAAAGATAAAGTCGAAAGCGATATAAAGATTAACACAATAACAATCTCAAAAGAAGGGGAAGAAGCTTTACAAAAAAAACCCGGGACATATATTACGATTTACGCTGATGGAGTAAAAGAGCAAGATACAGAAAAACAAATGCATGCTACAACTGTATTGGCAAAAGAAATTGAGTATTTATTACAAGAAGCAGAAGTTTCTGAGGAAGCAAAAGGATTAATTGTTGGCTTAGGAAATTGGAATGTTACCCCAGATGCATTAGGACCAATGACAACTGAAAAAGTAATGGTAACGAATCATTTGTTCGAATTAGAATATGAAACAGTACACGGTGGTTATCGACCAGTCGCAGCTATTTCGCCTGGGGTAATGGGAGTAACTGGAATGGAAACAAGTGATATTGTTTTAAGTGTTATTCAACAATTTCAACCTGAATTTGTCATTGTTGTCGATGCACTTGCTTCAAGATCCATTGAAAGAATAAATGAAACAATCCAATTAACAGATACAGGCATTCATCCAGGCTCAGGTGTAGGTAATCACCGGAAAGAATTAAGTTACACAACATTAGGTATTCCTGTCATTGCTATTGGCGTACCGACAGTTGTCGATGCTGTAACGATAGCTAGTGATACATTAGATTACGTATTAAAACATATGGGAAGAGAATGGAATGAAAAAGGAAAACCGAAACGGGCCTTATTATCATCGGCCATGTCAGTACAGCATAAAAATTTAACGGATAAAGATTTACCAGAAGCATCAGAACGGCAGACGTTTTTAGGATTAATCGGCAATTTAACAGAAGCTGAAAAAAGAAACTTATTAGAAGATGTATTAACTCCTCTTGGCAGAAATTTAATTGTCACCCCGAAAGAAGTAGATAGTTTTATGAATGACATGGCATTTGTCGTAGCTAGAGCAATAAATGCAGCATTGCATGAAAAAGTATCCACGGAAGACCAAGCAAATTATACGAGGTAGAAAATAAAGACATAACAGTGCTGATTTAACTAGTTATGTCTTTTTTTGTTCTAAATCTAGTTTTTGCTACATAGATTTAGATAGATTACAAACTTGTAAAATAGAGTAAAGTTGGTGGATACAATGTTACAACGTTGGATTGATAAAATGATAGTTTCTCTTAAAAAAGGATATAAACACATTATTATATTACTCATTGCACACATATTATTATTTACAGTCATTGGAATGATGACAACTTCAAAACCTTCATCACGATTAGCCTCTTCATTTTTTTCATCATGGACGAGTAATTTTGAACAGTCAATATTTCTTACTTTAATACGCATGGAAAGTCGCGCTTTTGATACAGCAACGATATCACAAAACGAACGAAAGTCATTACCTACAGTTGTGTTTGAAGTGATGACAAGTATAAAAATAAATGATGTTAAAAGTTTACTAGGTTATGAAATACCGGGTTTTTCAACATATGAAAATGAAATTATTATAGCAGGTGAAGGAATGGACGAGGTCAATTTATTGTCCCATGAATCAGGCCCACCACTAGAAGATGTGTTGGAAAAACGTAAAGCAGTAGCAGAGGAAGAAGAAGAAAAGGAACCAATAAAAGAAATAGATGACAACGAAGATGCTGTTGTCTTTTTATATAATAGTCATAATAGAGAATCCTTTTTACCCCATTTACCTGAGGAGACAAAAGCGAATCATGCGTATCATGAAGAGGTCAATATAACAAAAGTGAGTGATCGCTTAGCTGAATCATTAGAAGATTATGGAATAAAATCACTAGTTGATGATACTGATATTATGAATGTTTTACATGAGAAAGGTTGGAAGTTTCATCAATCTTATGATGCATCTAGACCAGTAGTAGAAGAAGCATTGGCAAATAATAAAGCAATTAAATATGTATTTGACATTCATCGCGATAGTTTGCCACGGGATAAAACAGTGAAAAATATTGATGATGAAGATTATGCCTCCTTACTATTTGTTATAGGTGCCGAACATAAAAATTATGAAAAAAACTTAGAAATAGCTACTGACTTACATTATATAATAGAAGATAAATATCCAGGTTTAAGTAAAGGTATCGTAACTAAAGAAGGCGCTAATTCCAATGGGGTATATAATCAAGACTTACTAGAAACATCTGTATTAATAGAAGTTGGTGGACATGAAAATACTTTAGAAGAAATGTATCGGACAGCTGATGTTTTAGCTGAATCATTTAGTGAACTGTACATGGAAGCGGAAAAAGTGAATCAGTAGGAGGGCTTATCGATGGGAAGAACAATACTTATATTATTATTAAGTATGTTTATCTTTTTAGGCGGTGTTTCTTATGGAGCAAAAGATACAGCAAGCGTTGCTCCAGTGGTTACAGAAACGTCAGTAGAGGAAACATACCCTATTATTGAAATAGATGAAGCACAATTACAACCCACTGATGATGAATTGCCGATCTATCAAGCAGCTTCATGGTTTGAAAATGTTGTCATAACTATTTATGACTTTGGTATGCGAGTGCTTTATCAATTTGTTGAACTTTTTTTTTAGTCCATTATTACTAAAGGAAAATGAAGTGATGAATAAAAACAATTGATATAGATTGAAACAAAAGTGTTCAATTGATATACTTGTAAAAGTAATAAGTGCGTTATAATTGAGGTATGAATGGTAGGAGTGAGCACTAAACAATGGAAAAAAGACAAGAAAATGTACGTAATTTTTCGATCATTGCTCATATTGATCATGGAAAATCAACACTAGCAGATCGAATTTTAGAAAATACAAAAGCATTAACTGATAGAGAAATGAAAGAACAGTTTTTAGATGGAATGGATTTAGAGCGTGAGCGCGGTATTACGATTAAATTAAATGCAGTACAATTAGAATATGAAAGTAACGCAGGTGAAGACTATGTGTTTCACTTAATCGATACTCCAGGACACGTAGACTTTACCTATGAAGTGTCACGCAGTCTTGCAGCTTGTGAAGGAGCTATTTTAGTTGTCGATGCTGCACAAGGAATTGAAGCACAAACTTTAGCAAACGTTTATTTAGCGCTAGATAGTGATTTAGAAATAATTCCTGTTATTAATAAAATCGACTTACCAAACGCTGATCCAGAACGAGTTACTCAAGAGTTAGTAGATATTGTTGGGATTGATCCTGATGATGTTATATTAGCTTCTGCAAAAGAAAACATCGGAATTGATGAAATCTTAGAACGAATCGTGGACGTTATCCCACCACCAGCTGGAAGTGTTGATGAACCGTTGAAAAGTTTAATTTTTGACTCGGTTTATGACCCTTATCAAGGTGTTATTGCTTCCATCTGCGTGAAAGATGGTCAAGTAAAACCAGGTGATAAAATTAAAATGATGGCAAATGAAAAAGAGTATGAAGTCATTGAAGTTGGCGTACATACACCGAAGCCAATTAGTCAAAAAATATTATCTGTTGGAGATGTCGGCTACTTAACCGCAGCTATTAAAGAGGTAAAAGATACAGAAGTTGGAGACACCATCACACATGCTGTAAATGGCGCAACTGATCCTTTACCAGGATATCGACAATTAAATCCGATGGTATATTGTGGATTGTATCCAGTAAACTCAGAGGATTATAATCCATTACGTGATGCTTTAGAGCGTTTAGAATTAAATGATGCAGCATTACAATATGAGCCTGAAACATCTCAAGCATTAGGTTTTGGGTTTCGTTCTGGATTTTTAGGATTACTTCATATGGAAATTATTCAAGAACGAATTGAACGTGAATTTGGTATTGATTTAATTATGACGGCACCAAGTGTTATTTATGAAATTGTTAAAACAGATGGAGAAGTTTTACAAGTTGATAACCCTTCATTTATGCCAGATCCAACGTTAATAGAAGATGTTCTAGAACCATTTGTAAAAGCGTCTATCATGGTACCTAATGATTTCGTTGGACCTGTAATGGAGTTATGTCAGCGTAAACGTGGACAATTTATTGATATGCAATATTTAGATGATATTCGTGTCAATATCATGTATGATTTACCATTATCAGAAATTGTTTTTGACTTTTTTGATCAATTAAAGTCTAATACAAAAGGATATGCATCTTTAGATTATGAATTTATCGGTAATCGTTCATCTGACTTAGTGAAGATGGATATTTTATTACATGGTGAGTCAATTGACGCTTTATCAATGATTATTCATAAAGACTTTAGTGCAAATCGTGGTAGACAGATTGTTGAGAAATTAACTGAATTAATTCCTAGACAGCAATTCGAAGTACCAGTTCAAGCTGCTGTTGGAAATAAAATTATTGCAAGATCTAATATCCGAGCTGTCCGAAAAGATGTTACAGCTAAATTATACGGTGGAGACGTAACGCGAAAAAGAAAGTTATTAGAGAAACAAAAAGAAGGTAAAAAACGAATGAAAATGGTTGGTTCCGTTGAAATTCCACAAGAAGCGTTTATGTCCGTTTTAGAGTTGGAAAACGACTAAGCCCTTGATACAATTGACTTCTTAAAAATAAATTTTCTTGAAATATCAGCTTTGCCTACATTTTGCCTACATTGGTCTTGATGTAGGCAAACAGGCTAAAAGTTTAACTTACTGGAAAGATCATTCAGAATATCGACTGTTTCATCTTGCATCTTTTCAGTAAGGTGTGAGTAGGTATCAATTGTAATTGATGCCCTTGCATGGCCTAGCTTTTTTTGAATATCCTTTATTGGAGCCCCACGCTCTAATAAAAGGGTAGCATGTGTATGGCGAAGGGAATGGAAACCCATATCAACACCTATTTTCTTTTTAATGTTATCGCAGCTCCATTTAATGCTATATGGTGAAACGAACTCTCCATTCTCTTTCGTGCATACAAAGTCATTATCAATATAGTGATTACCATACCGCAGCTTGTTTTTCTTCTGCTGCAACCTATGCTCTTTTAATATTGCAGTTAATGTTTCACCCATAAAGAACTTACGGTAAGAACTGTTATTTTTAGGTGGACCAAGAACCCAGTTCCCTTCTTCATCTTTATGAGACATTGCTTTATCTACTTCAATTGTTCCTCTATCTAAATCAACCATATCCCATTTTAAGCCGCAGACTTCTCCTCTTCTCATGCCAGTATGAAAACCAATCATAAAGGGGATGTAGAAAGTATTAACTCTGCCTATAAAATCTATAACCTTTTGAATATCTGGTAAAGAGAGTATCTTTAAATCTTCTCTTGTAGTCTGTTCCCGTTTCTTTCTAGGGATGTAGACATATTGCATAGGATTTTCTCTTATAAGCTTGTACGGATGAACTGCTTGCTTAAATGCACTATTTAAAATGGAATGATGGATGGATAAAGTTTTTCTTGCATATCCATCTCTCTGCTTATCGTTTATATATTTTTGCAACGTCTCTGGAGCCGTAGCACTCAGTCTATTCTTGCCTATTGCTGGGTTAATGTGCAGCCGTATAACCATTTCATAGTTATCATACGTATTCTGGGCTAAGTTTAAAGCTACATACTCCTCAAGCCAGAAATTCATATAGTCAGCTACACTTGTTTCAGATGGCTCAAAGATAGCTCCCGTTTCTTCATACTCCTGGAGCGATTTTCTTAAAGCCCGTTCCGCTTCTTTCTTAGTAGTTCCTCCAACCTTTTCAACTCTTTTCCTGGTTCCGTTAAGGCTGGCCACTTCAAAAGAATAATACCACTTACTTCCTCTTTTTCTAATATATCCAGACAATGTAAAGCCTCCTTCTTTTAATAAAATTACGTTACATCCATTTTTTAACAAATGTAACAGATACAACACAATCCAACAGAAAAAATAAATTCTGTTGTAGGCTCTAAGCCTTTAATGATATAGCTTTATAAGCCTCTTACAACAGATGTAACAGAAAATAACCTAAAAAGATAAAAAGTAGTATATAGAATATATACATATAAAAATATCTATAACACGTATATACACATATATAGAGAAATACTGTTACGTTTGTTGTATGTGTTGTATTTTGGGAAATTAGAGCAGGAGATCAGCCTGCTCTTTTTTAATTCCCTAGCTAGAAAATTAAAGATCTTGAGTAAATCTTACAGCCCTTCCTAAAATCTTAGCTGGATTGTTTTTAGTAATGATGAAAGGTTCATGGTCTGAGTTATCTGGAACTAACATAACTAAGTCACCTTGCTTCTTAACTCTTTTAAGAGTCACTTCTGTTTCATCATTTACAAGGACTGCTGCAATCTGGCCATACTCTACATCTGGCTGCTCTCTTATTAATACATGAGAGCCGTCTGGGATAGTAGGCTCCATTGAGTTGCCTTTTGCTTCAACGTAGTAAACGTTACCGCTGGGCAAACTGTCTGGAGATTCGTTTCTATGACCAGAAATGTTTTCTTCAGCAGTGATTGGATCCCCACAAGCGATAGCTCCTAAAATTGGAACTGGAACTGTTTGAGGACTAACTGGAATTAAATTAGATGGTTTCTCTTCAGTTAGATCCTTATTCATTAAGTCATGCAGCGAAACGTTAAATATTCTGGCCATATCTGATAATAAACCCGTCTTAGGGGTATAAGACCCTTTCTCCCATTCACTAACAGAAGAAGCACTTTTACGGCCCAGCAGATGTGCAAGCTCTAACTGCTCCAACCCTTTTTTAATTCTTAAATGTCTAAGATTTTTACTAAATAGGCTGTTCATTAAAATACCTCCCTTCATCTAATGTAACTCTTATTATACACTATATTTCAGTAAAAGTGAACTATATTTCATAAATAAATATCTGTTTTTCTGAATTTAACTCTTGACTTCAGATAAACTGAAGTGTATAGTCTTATTTAACAGCAGAAAGGAAGTGAGTAAAAAATGGTAGTTGCCGAAAAAGAACGTCTTAAAATTTTACGAGTCAAGGCCGACCTTACCCAGGAAGAGTTAGCTGCAAAGGCAGGAGTTACTTCCCGTACCATCAATGCTTATGAGGTTGATGTAAATAACATGAGGAAGGCAAGGTATGAGACGATAGAGAAGATTGCTACTGCTCTTAATACTCAAGTAGATAATATTTTTTTAGGGTAGACTTCAGTAAAACTGAAGCGGTTAAAGTAGTACAGCCATCAAAGGCTGGCTGAGAAACGGACTAGAAATACTCAGCACGAAAGGTAGGGGCTTAAAATGACTCAAGGAAACAAGCTACATCCAATATCTGAAGTGGTCAAGATTTTAGGAGTCAGCAGAAATGATGCATACGATCTTGTAAATCATGGCCACCTTCAAGCTTTAAAACTAGGAAGGTTAAAAGTATCAACATTTGAACTTGAGGACTTCATGAAAAGGAACGTAAATAAAGATTTTACAGACCTAAACAATGTGAAGCCGCTTGAACTGGAGGTGAATGGATAATGACTTTTGGAGAAATGAAACAGTGGACTCAAAGATTTAATCAGATTTTAGGAGCTGCTCAGTGTTTGAAAGAAAAACGCTTGAAAAACTTAAGAGATGATTTAGTACAAGCTTATCAAGGAAAGCCGTTCGACAAGCACGCAGGTTTTATGTTTGCTGCAATATCTGAACAGGTGGAGGGGTAAAAATGATAACTCAATACTTTACTTTCGGAATAGGTCACAAACTTGCAGGACAGGTACAGCCGATTCAAGCAGCAAGTGTTGAAGAGGCTAGAGAGAAGATGTTTGAAGTTCATGGGAGAAAATGGGCCTTCCAGTATAACGAGGATGAATACCTTCAAGCACGTAAAGAAGGATATGCAAGAGAAACTTTACTTGAACCCATCATCTTGAAAGGTGGTGAGGTACATGGATGAGCTAACTTTAAAGCTTTTGAAAGAGCTAAGAGATCAACATGGGGAAGAGCTAGACCTGGAAGAGCATCATTACTTTTTATTCTATAAAGATGGTCTGTTTCAATTCCATTTAGATGAAGATGAAAAGACTGTAAAAGTAGACGTTACTTTAATGGGAGATGCTGCAAGAGTTTATCATACCGATAAAAATATGGTAGATGAACTAGAAATTTTCAGTAAAAAATAGTCCCGTGCAGCAACACAGGACTTAAAAATACTATCTATGTGCTTATTATAGCACGAAAGGGGTTAATATTCGTGGAAATTAAATTAAAAATTGATGCACCAGAGTTAGCAGCTGCTATAAACAACCTAGCAGGAGCTTTAAATGGTGGCGGTTTAGTTCAACCTACTGAGATTAAAGTAGACGGGAAAGCAGTAGCAGATACAGATGCTAAAGAAACTGCTCCAAAGAAAGAAAAACCTAAGAAAACAGCTCCAGCTAAAAAAGCTGAACCAGAGCCAGAACCAGATGCAGCTGAAGAAGCGACAGAGGAAAAAGCTTCTACTGGATTAACGTTTGAACAGGTAAGAGTAAAACTTGCTGAGGTTTCTCAAGCAGGAAAGCAGAAAGAGCTGAAAGAGTTAATCACTTCAATGGGAGCAGCGAAACTTTCAGACATACCAGAAGAGCAATACGCAGAGTTACTGGAGAAAGCGAGTGAGCTTTAATGACTGAAATTAATCATGCAGAAAGGGCTCATGCTGTTTTAAGTGCATCTGGAGCAAGCAGATGGATGGCTTGTACTCCAAGTGCAGCACTTGAAAAAGATATTCCAGATCAAACAAGCGTATTTGCAGAAGAAGGAACGGCAGCTCATGAACTTTCAGAAATATTCCTTATGTACGAGATAGGGGATATTGCAAAAGCTACACGTACCAGAAGAGTGAATAAGTTCAAAAAAGAGAACGAGTTTTATAGTCAAGAAATGGAAGATTACGTTCTCCAATATGTAGATGTAGTAGTAGAGAAAATAAACGAAGCAAAAGCACGTTCTGAAGATGCAGTAATTCTACTAGAGCAAAGGCTGGACTTCTCTAACTGGGTTCCAGAAGGCTTTGGAACGGGTGACGTAGTTATCATATCAGATGGACTTCTGGAAGTGATAGACCTTAAATACGGAAAAGGGGTAGCAGTATCAGCCGTAGATAATCCTCAACTAAAGCTTTATGGTGTTGGAGCTTATAGCCAGTATGAAATGCTTTATGATATTGATTCTGTTTCAATGACAATTGTTCAACCTAGATTAGATAGTATCTCAACTGAAACATTGCTAGCTACTGATCTAGTAGTCTGGGCAGATAATGAAGTGCAGCCTAAAGCTGAACTTGCCTGGGAGGGTGAGGGAGATTTTGTTCCTGGAGAGCATTGTAGATTTTGTAAGATTAGATCTACATGTAGAGCTAGAGCAGATGAAAACCTGGCAATGGCTAAGTATGACTTTGCAGAGCCAGAAGAGATTGCAGCAGATCCGCAGCTAGGCCTAAATGAAATAGGTAAAATTCTATTCCAAGCAGATGAACTAAAGAAATGGGCTGAAGATATAAAGAAGTATGCCTTGGATCAATCAGAGAAACATGGCAAGAAAATAGACGGCTGGAAGTTAGTTGAAGGTCGAAGCAACAGAAGATATGCAGATGAAGAAAAAGTTTTAGAGAAGCTAACTGGAAACTATGATGAAGATGCCATAGCTCCTAGAAAACTAAAAGGAATCACTGCAATGGAAAAAACAATAGGTAAAAGTCAGTTTAATAACTTACTAGCTGATCTAGTAGTTAAGCCGTCTGGAAAGCCTACACTAGTTCCAGAAACAGACAAACGGCCAGAACTTAACTCTACAGCTTCAGCTCAAGCAGATTTTGAATAATGAATCAAAACTATTAATTTTAAGGAGATGTAATTTAACATGACTAACAAAAATAAAAACCAAGCAACGAAAGTAGTAACGGGAGAGGTACGTTTCAGCTATTTACACGTATTCCAGCCACATGCAATTGAAGAAGGGCAGCAAGAAAAGTATTCAGTAGCTTTATTAATTCCAAAGAGCGACAAGAAAACTCTTACTAAGATTAAAAATGCAGTTGAAGCTGCAAAGGTAGCAGGTCAATCATCTAAGTTTGGAGGAAAGATTCCACCTAACTTAAAAACTCCTTTACGTGACGGAGATGCAGAAAGGCCAGACCAGGAAGAGTACAAAGGCATGTACTTCTTAAATGCTAACAGTACGAACAAGCCAGGCTTAGTTGATGCAAATGTAGATCCAATCATGGACAGTACAGAATTATACAGCGGCTGCTATGGACGAGCTTCAGTAAACTTCTATGCTTATAACGTATCTGGGAATAGAGGGATTGCATGTGGACTAAACAACCTTCAGAAGTTACGTGACGGAGATACTTTAGGAGGCCGATCAAGAGCTGAAGATGATTTTGATGCTGTTGAGGTGGAAGAGGACTTTGAGGAAGATGATTTCTTGAGTTAATAGATTACTAGGGAAGGGAGTAGTTTTCACTTACTCCCTTTTCTTATAACTAAATAAACGGGAGAGGGAAAAAGATGAAGTTTATCGATCTTTTTGCAGGAGTGGGAGGCTTTCGTTTAGGTCTTGAAACGGCCGGCCATGAATGTGTAGGGTATGTTGAATTTGATAAATTTGCCAGGGCAAGCTATGAGGCAATTCATGATACAGAAGGAGAGTGGACAGCTCATGACATCACAGACGTTTCAGATGAAAATATCAGACTACTTAGAGATGAAAAGAAAATCGAGATTATCGCAGGAGGTTTCCCATGTCAAGCCTTCTCAGTCGCAGGAAAACGTGGAGGATTTAACGACACTAGAGGAACATTATTCTTCGAGATTGCCAGATTCGCCGAACAAATCAAACCACGCATTTTACTGCTTGAGAACGTTAAAGGGCTACTATCACACGACAAGGGAAAAACATTTGCCACTATCCTCAACACGTTGGATGAACTCGGGTATGATGCAGAATGGCAAGTGCTTAACAGTAAAAACTTTGGAGCCCCTCAAAACAGAGAGAGAGAGTGTTCATTGTCGGACATCTTAGAGGAGAACGTAGACGAGAAGTATTTCCTATCGAAGGAGCAAACCCAGAGGCTGGTGTTTCAATCCTAGCTCACAGAAAAGGTTACAGAAGAAACACTCAAGTTTTTGACCCTAACGGGATTACGGAAACTTTAGATACTGGACAGGGTGGAGGCAGAGGACATTATACTATTCAGCCAGTATTAACACCAGATCGAGTAAACAAGCGGCAAAACGGACGAAGGTTTAAAGAAGATGGAGAGCCAATGTTTACTTTAACTGGGCAAGATAAACACGGGATTATGGTAAAAGAAGCCACAAAGCAAGGGTACGCAAAGGCTTCTCCTGGAGACAGCGTAAATTACACTCAGCCGAACAGTAAAACTAGAAGAGGAAGAGTAGGAGAGGGCATAGATAATACTTTAGATACAGGCTGTCAGCAAGGAGTAGTTACTGAAGATGTAAGAATAAGAAAGCTAACTCCTAGAGAGTGCTGGAGGCTCCAAGGTTTTCCAGACTGGGCTTTTGATAAGGCTCAAGCAGTGAACTCAGATTCTCAGCTATATAAGCAAGCAGGTAATGCAGTTACCGTTAATGTAGTTCAAGCAATAGCAGAAAAACTTAAAGAGGTGAAAGCTCATGAAGCGGTGCATATCTGAAAATTGTAATATCGAAGTCCAGAACGTCCGTAGCTATTTATGTGAGAAATGCTTTAACACTCTTTTAAAGGAGAAGATTTTGAATGAAGAATAACCCAACTCCTGGCGATATAGCAAGATTTGAAAGCAGAGAAACCGTATTCTATGACATTCGAGAGGAACAGAAGCGGCAATACAGAATACACGGAAACAGCCTTGTAGATTATTTAATGATGTATGCCGTTCTAATGGAAGAGCTTGGAGAAGTAGCTGAAGCTTTGCAGATACATTACAGAATGCCAGGAACGAAACGAACAGATAAGACTGAGCTATACACTGAACTGATTCAAGTATCTGCCTATGCAGCTAAGTTTGCTGAACAAGTGCTGCTGGATGAAGGTGAACCAACATGAAACAGAAAAGAGTATTTGTAAAAGGAGAAAGATACAGGCCTATCGTTACGATAAAAAGAATTAAACGGAAAATACCAACAGTGATAGAAGTATCTGGAAGGAGGTACGTCTATGAACCAAACACTAGAAAATAAACACTTAGCAATAGATATAGAGACGTACTCAAGTGTAGACCTTAGAAAAAGTGGAGTATATCCATATGCTGAGTCAGATGATTTTGAAATACTTCTCTTTGCATATGCCTGGGGGAATGACTCAGTAACCTGCATTGATTTAGCCCAGGGAGAAACTTTACCAGATGAAATTCTAAAAGCTTTAGATGATCCAGCTATAATTAAAACAGCTTTTAACGCAAACTTTGAAAGAACTTGTATAGCTGCACATTTTAATAAAGAGATGGACCCTAAGCAGTGGAGATGTACAGCAGTTCATGCTTTAACGTTAGGATTACCAGGCTTCTTAGCAGGAGTAGCTAAAGCAATGAACATTGAAGAGCAAAAAGATACAGCAGGAACTGCATTAATCAACTATTTCTCTAAGCCTTGTAAACCTACAAAAGTAAACGGAGGAAGGACTAGAAACCTTCCAGAACATGACCTAGAGAGATGGCAGCAGTATAAAGATTATAACATTCAAGATGTTGTAGTAGAAGTGGCCATAAAGAATAAACTGAACAAGTTCCAGCCTTCTAAGTTTGAGCAACACTTATGGGAGTTAGACCAGATTATAAACGACAGAGGAGTTCATCTTGACGTAGAACTTGTTAAAAATGCTATTGCTTGTGATACGGAGTCAAGCGACAAGTTCATGGAAGAGGCCAAAGAGATAACTGGACTAGCTAATCCTAACAGTGTAGCTCAGCTTAGAAAGTGGATGGCCAAGCAGGGAGTAGAAACAGATAACCTAAGAGCTGCAACCGTAGAAGCTCTAATAGATGAAACAGACAACGAGAAAGTAAAACGAGTGCTGCAGCTAAGACAAGCTATGTCTAAAACGTCTGTAAGTAAGTATGCAGCTATGGAAAATGCTAAAGGGGAAGATGGCCGAGTTCGTGGATTGCTTCAATTTTACGGAGCTAACCGTACAGGAAGATGGGCAGGCCGTTTAGTCCAGGTGCAGAACTTGCCTAGAAACATGATGCAGTATGATGATTTAGATGCTGCTAGAAACTTATTAAAAGATGGGCAATTTGAAACTATGGATCTTCTATATGACAGAGTACCAGATGTACTTTCTCAGTTAATTAGAACGGCTCTTGTTCCAGCTCCAGGCCATAGATTCATAGTTTCAGACTTCTCAGCTATTGAAGCAAGAGTAATAGCCTGGTTTGCTGGAGAACAGTGGAGAATAGATGTATTCATCTCACACGGTAAAATTTATGAAGCTTCTGCAGCTCACATGTTTAATGTTCCAATCGAGTCCATAGACCGAGGCAGTGAGCTGAGAGATAAAGGGAAGATTGCTGAACTTGCTTTAGGTTACCAGGGAGCAATAGGAGCCCTTAAACAAATGGGGGCTGAAAGCATGGGGATGAGTGAGGATGAAATGCTTGAGATTGTTCAGACCTGGAGAACGGCAAATGCTAATATCGTACAGTTTTGGTATGACGTGGGCAACGCAGCAATGAAAGCCGTAAGAGATAGAACAGTAGTTAAAATGCAATACGGATTAGTTTTCTCTTACGAGTCTGGAATGCTTTTTATTAGACTACCATCTGGCCGAAGGCTTGCATATGTAAGGCCTTCAATTGAATTGAACAAGTTTGATAGAGATGCAATATTCTTTGATGGTGCACGTTCCAGAGAAAGCACGTATGGAGGCAAGCTAGTGGAGAACATAGTACAAGCAACAGCAAGAGACTGTTTAGCAGAGTCGCTAGTAGCAATAGATGAAGCTGGCTATAAAATAGTATTCCATGTGCATGATGAGGCGGTCATAGAAGCTCCAGAAGGAGTAGGATCACTTGCAGAAGTGGAGGGCATTATGGGGCAATCCTTGACCTGGGCTCCAGGGCTTCCATTAGGTGCAGATGGTTTTGAAACACATTACTACATGAAAGATTAGAACTGAGGTGGATGTATTGTATAAAAAGTTTATAAAACATGCTAAGAAAGTAGCTAAAGATATTACAGACGAAAAAGCCAGGCCAGTATTAGAAGGAGTGCTTCATCTGGTAAATGGAGATGCAGCTGCAACAAATAGCCACGTTCTTTACTATGCAAAAGAGATACACGATAAAGAGCTGCAAGAAGATGCAGTAATTACTCCAGGGGGAAAAACGCTAGACTTAGAATATCCAAACATAGAACGCTTAATCCCTAAAGAGTTTAATTTTAGTGAAAGTATTAAAACAGATGAATTTATTAAAGCAATAGATTTAATTCACGTAGCAGGAAGAGTATCTAAAGAGGACACGATTATGGAGTTTAACAAAAATACGCTTTTCTCTGAAACGGAAGGAGTAACAGCTAAATACTCCCTTTCTACTGAAATTCCAGAAGAAAGAAAGTTCTCATCTAATGCTGCATACTGGCTAGATGCTTTACGGATGTTTAAAGACTTTGGATATGCAGAAGTAGAACTTAATCTTACAGGGAAATTACGGCCGTTCACTCTAGTTAGTCCAGATGAAAAAATAATGGCTTTAATACTGCCAGTAAGGAGATATTAAAATGTCTATTTTAGATAGATTTCTTAAAGATCAACGGGCTGAAATATCCAGCCTAAAGCAAAAACGCAGAAAAGAAAAAACAGCAGCCGATAAAGCTAAATGGGATGCAGAGATAGAAGGGGCTGAGATGTTTGTAAGAAAGTTTATGAAATCGAAAATGGAGCCTGCTAAGGCTGGCGATATTATCATAAACAATAAAATATATGAACAGTTCATAAAGAAGCTTAAAGGCTTTGAGGTAGAAATACAGATAGCTGAAGATAAACTTATCCTTCAGTACGGTAAAACTTACGGGAGCTGGACAGGAACACTAGAGCTATATGATTTAACTTCCCATTTTGAGCCGTATGGAGAAGTGACAAAGGAGGCAGATTTACTATGGCCATTGATGTAGTAAACAGCCCTAAGCATTACACTCAAGGACGTTTTGAAACAATAGATGTCATTTTAGATACCGTGCAGCACCTACCAGGGCCGGAGGGCTATCTGGTAGGGAACATCATTAAATACATGAGCCGATACCATTTTAAGAACGGGCAGGAAGATTTGGAAAAAGCGAGATGGTACTTAAATAAATTACTAGAGATAGTGGAGGCGAATATGAATGACTAAGACCATAGTTGAAATGGCCGAGTATGTAGCTAGTCAGCTTCTTGCAGCAGGCTTTATTATTCAACGATATGACAGCATGAGTTCGCAAAGCATTTACTTAAAGCTAGATTACGGGGTATGTAACAGTATTCGCATAAGCGACCATAAAGGGCTTAGTCAATACAGATACCGTTACAACTTACAAAGTAATAGAACAGGTTTCCGCAAGCATTCAAACAGTGGAGTAGATAGGCTATATTATGGTTTTGATGCAGTGGAAACCATGCTCCAAGATATACGAGAAGATAAAGCAGAAAAGGTTCTATCTTATGGATTAGAAAATTACAGCCATTTCATGGAAGTGAACGAACGGGTCAACAGTGGAAAGAAAGGCTTCTGGTCTAGTAGCCATGAAGTGGCGGTAGGTTCTTATGAAAGATGATAAAGAACTGATACTTGACCTTGAAGAGAGAATAAAAACACTTGAACGAGCTCTCCAGTTCTATGGAAACCCTAAACATTATGAACGTGGTGAATATTGGACAGTAGTTATTGATGGAGGTAGAACGGCAAGAAAAGCGATAAAGGAGGCTGCTGCATATGTCCAGGAAGAAAAGGAAACGCAACAAGAACCCTCTTCTATTAAAGAAATGGGATGAGGGATATGACGCAGGTGTAAGAGAAGGCATAGCACGATCAGTCAGTTTCTTTGCAGAGAAGTTTAAAGGCTTAGAAGAAGTTCCAGGCATTGGAGAAAAAACAATGAAAAGAATAAAAACGCATCTAGGTTCAAAGTATTTTGAGTAGGAGGCAAGCTATGATTTTAACTTATAAGATTGCCCTACTATCTATCATTTTCATATCATTTATATTCGCAATTGATGGACGGGCAGAGAATAAAAACTTAGCTGAAAGGGCAGCAGCTTTATGTATTGTAAGTATTATCAGTTTTATAGTAAGCTCCATAGTTTTATAGAAAGTGGTGGTTCAGATGGGAATAGAACAAGACAATAAAAAACAAAAAATTGAATATGATGGATCCCTTACTATTGCTACTGGTAGAAATAGAAAAGAAACGCAATGGAAAAATAGAGAGATGCTTTGGTCAGACTTGGCCAAACGTCTCTCACAAACTACTAGAACAGGGGAAACATTTGAAGAATATAGAAAGTCTGCTAAGAGTATTCAAGATGATATTAAAGACGTAGGGGGCTATGTTGGGGGTTCCTTAAAAGGTGGCCGCAGGAAAACAGATGCCGTTGCCTGGAGGCAGCTATTAACTTTAGATGCAGACTTTATTAAGGGAGACTTCTGGACAAGTGTTGAGATGATGTTTGATTTTGCTTGTTTAGTGTATTCAACACACTCTCATACTCCGAAAAACCCTAGAATACGTTTAGTTATTCCTTTAAGTAGGCCAATAACTCCAGATGAATATCAAGCAGTTAGTAGACGATTAGCTGCAGATATAGGCATAGATTTCTTTGACGATACAACGTATGAGCCGCAACGTCTCATGTACTGGCCAAGTACGTCTCATGATGCAGAGTTCGTTTTTGAAATGCAAGATGCAGCCTGGTTAGATCCAGATGAAGTATTAGAACGTTATCCAGACTGGACAGACCCATCTTACTGGCCAGAGTCCAGTAGAGTGCAGCAGACTAGAAAACGTTTAGCAGACAGGCAAGGAGATCCACATGAAAAGCCTGGAATGATTGGTGCTTTTTGTAGAGCCTACTCTATTCCAGAAGCGATAGAAACATTTTTAAAAGATGTTTACAAGCAGGAAGATGATGGCAGGTATTCCTACATTGAAGGTTCCACAAGTGGAGGTTTAGTTTTATATGATGAGGGAAAGTTCGCATACTCTCATCATGGAACAGACCCAGTAGGTGGCTCATTAGTAAACAGTTTTGACCTGGTACGGCTGCATAAGTTCGGAGTACGTGATGAAGATGCAAAAGAAGGAACTCCCGTTGTCCGTTTACCTTCTAATATGGCCATGACGGAGTTTGCAAGTTCAGACGATAAAGTAAAGCATACGCTTGGACTTGAACGGCTAGAAGAAGCTGGCAACGATTTTGACATAGTAGACATTGCCGAAAGTGATAACGAATGGCTGAAGCGATTAGATAGACACGCAAAGACTGGAAAAATACTATCTACCAGGAATAACGCTTTGCTTGTATTAGAGAACGACAGCAACCTTAAAGGCAAGATAGTATATAACGAGTTTTCTCATAGGCCAGTTATATTAGATGATCTACCGTGGGAACATGCTAAAGCTGGAGACTTATGGAGTGATGATGATGAGGCTGCTCTGTTTCATTATCTGGAGTCTGTTTACGATATAGACTCACCTGGAAAGGTACGAGATGCTTTAGGAGTAGTAATGAAACGGCACAGACATCATCCAGTAAGAGAGTACTTAGATAGTTTGCATTGGGATGGAGAAGAAAGGCTTGATACGCTTCTCATTGATTACCTGGGAGCTGAAGATACTAACTTTATACGTACCGTAACAAGAAAAGCATTCACGGCTGGAGTGAAACGTATCTTTCAACCTGGATGCAAGTTTGACTATATGCTTACGTTAGTAGGTCCACAAGGAATAGGTAAAAGCTTAATTTTAGATAAACTAGGAGGAGAATGGTTTTCCGACTCACTAAGCACCGTGCAAGGAAAAGAAGCTTATGAACAGCTGCAAGGTGCATGGGTGATTGAGATGGGAGAACTTACTGCAACAAGAAAAGCTGATACAGATGCAATTAAACATTTCTTAACGAAAAGAGAAGATATTTTCAGAGTAGCGTATGGCCGACAAGTATCAGTATTCCCTAGACAGAACATTATTATAGGAACTACTAATGATTCAGAGTTCCTTAGAGATAGAACGGGTAACAGACGTTTCTGGCCAGTGAAAGTAGGAGAACAAGAACGGACTAAAAGCATCTGGAAGGACTTAACGAAAGAGGAAATTAACCAACTATGGGCCGAAGCCGTGCAACGTTACCATGATGGCGAAAAGCTTTATCTGGAGGGCGAGATGGAAGCCGAAGCACAAAAGATTCAAGAGCAGCATAGAGAAGAAAACCCTATGTTTGGATTGGTCCAGGAGTTCTTAGAGCAGAAACTTCCTTCAGATTGGAGCGAGAAAGACCTAAACGAGAGACGTTTATATATGGATGGGGATTTTGGAGGGAGCCCCGGAACTGAATTACGTGACCGAGTATGTGCACTAGAAATATGGGTAGAAGTATTTAACGGAGACCCTAAACTATTTAGACCGATTGAGGCGAGAAACATAAACGATATTTTAAGAGAAATGCCAGGATGGACTGCTTACGGATCATCATTAAGTTTTGGAAAAATATACGGGCAGCAGAGAGCTTATGTAAGAGTTTAAAATGTAACAGACTTTAAAAATTACGTTACATCCATTTCTTACCATATGTAACAGATACAACACAATCCAACAGAAAATAAAAATTCTGTTGTAGGCTTAAAGCCTTGATGTGATTGAGGTACAACGCAACATGTAACAGATACAACAGAAATATCTAACAAAAGATAAATATTGATATATAGATAATACGTATAGGAAAATATCTATAACACGTATATACGTATATATATGGAATTTCTGTTACATCTGTTGTATCTGTTGTAAATTGATTTTTTCCAGAGAGGGAAATTCTAAAATGAGAGAAGCAGATATAGAAAAAAAGTTAGTAAAAGAAGTGGGTAAAATTGGAGGAAAGGCCTTGAAATTAAATTCCAGCATTAGGGGGCTTCCAGACAGATTAGTATTACTTCCAGGAGGAAAGCTAACGTTTATCGAACTGAAAGCTCCAGGAGGAAAGCCGAGACCGCTTCAAGAAAAAAGAATAGCCGATTTAAGAGAACTAGGCTTTCATGTAGAAGTTATCAATTCAGTTGCTGGAATAGACCAATATATAAAAGGAGTGAGTACGTGACTAACTTCATTCCGCACGATTACCAGGAGTTTTCAATCAATAAAATAATAGAGAACAAGCAAGCAGGACTGTTCCTTGATATGGGAATGGGAAAGACTATTTCAACACTAACTGCTGTTGCTGATCTAATGCATGATTATTTTGATGTGCAACGAACATTAGTTATAGCACCTTTACGGGTGGCCAAGCATACCTGGACAGATGAAATAGAGAAGTGGGAGCATATCAGCTACTTAAAGACTTCACAAATTCTAGGTTCAGAGAAAGAAAGACTTGCAGCACTAAACAAGCAAGCAGATATTTATCTGATTAATCGTGAAAATGTTGTATGGCTAGTAGACCATTTTAAAGGGAAATGGCCGTTTGACATGGTAGTGATTGATGAACTATCAAGCTTTAAGTCTAATACTTCTAAACGGTTTAGAGCTTTAAGAAAGGTAAGACCATTAATAAAAAGAATAGTAGGGCTTACGGGAACTCCAGCACCGAATGGATTAATAGATTTATGGCCGCAGCTATTCTTACTGGATAGAGGCGAGCGACTAGGTACGACCATTACAGGATATAGAAACAGATACTTTAATCAAGGAGCTGGAGACCCTGGCAGAAGAATTGTGTATGAATGGATCCCTAAGCCAGAGGCTGAAGAGAATATTTATAAAAAGATTGAGGATATATGTGTAAGCATGAAGTCTATTGATTATTTAAAGCTGCCAGACAGAGTAGACCATTCTGTTAAAGTTGAACTAACGGAAGAGGCAAGAGCTAAGTACGTGCAGCTAGAAAAGGACTTACTGCTTCCTTTTGCAGATGGAGATGTAGTAGCAGATAATGCAGCCATACTGAGTAATAAGCTTCTGCAACTAGCAAACGGAGCTGTTTATGATGAGGACCAGGGAGTACAGTTTATTCATGATGCAAAGCTAGATGCACTAGAAGAACTGATAGAGCAAGCAAACGGTAAACCCGTATTGATTTTCTATAACTTTAAGCATGACCTGGAACGGCTGCAGAACAGGTTTAAAAAAGCAGTGAAGCTTGAAACGGAAAAACATTTCAAACAGTGGAATAAAGGAGAAATACCAATCCTTTTAACACATCCAGCAAGTGCAGGCCATGGGCTGAATATGCAAGACGGGGGAAATACTATAATATGGTTCGGGCTTACGTGGAGCCTGGAGCTATACCAGCAAGCGAATGCCAGACTACATAGGCAAGGACAGAAAAACCAAGTAAATGTATATCATCTTATTATTGAAGATTCCATAGATGAACGAGTGATGAAGGCACTTCAAAACAAAACAGCTAATCAAGATGATCTCATGGAAGCAGTAAAAGCAAGGCTAGATAAATACAGGGAGGAATAACCATGCATATCACAGAAAAACAGTTGAAGTTTATCACAGAGATAGCATCTAAAGAAGCAATAAAAGCTCATCAAGCAGAAAGGAAGTTGCAGCATAAAGAAAGGCACGATAGGCGATTACGTAACATTAAGCTGCTGCTTAGAAACTACCGAGGCTTTAAGAAGCATTGTGAGGATGTGAAATTTGAAATAGATGAGATTAACGAAAAGATAGGAATGGTTACAGTTGATTCAGAAGAGTTCAAGCTGGAGTCTATCAAACGTAGCAAAGAGAAAACCTTAATCATGGTAAAGTACACTGAAAAGATGATGGAAGTATATAAAGTATTATGTGAGCAAGATGAAGATCCAGACGAGATAAGACGGTTCCAGGTAGTGCATGATTTATATGTTTCAGACAAGAAAGAGAGTGTAACTAAGATTGCAGAACGTCATTCAGTGGCAGAAAGAACCGTTTATAGAGATATAGATAAAGCGAGTGAGAGCTTGGCAATACTGATGTTTGGTATAGATGGAGTCAAGTTCAAGTGATGTCAAAAGGATGGCAGTATTTGGACATACTTCTGTGATAATATGATAGGTGAGTAAAATTATATCTGTGACTGAAAGCACTGAGCCCATAAGTGGACTTAGTGCTTTTTTCTATATTATAGCTGGAGGTGGAGTTGATGAAGTGACTAAACCAAACTGGGGCAAGATAAGAGAAGAGTGGGAAACAACAGAGATTACGTTTAAAGCTTTAGCCGAGAAATACGGCTTGTCAGACTCCACTGTCAGAAGTCGAAAGAACAGGGAGAAATGGCAACGCAACGCAACAAGCAACGCAACGGAAAAAAAGAAGGACGTTGCAACGAAAAAGCCTAAGAAAAAGAAAGCAGCAAAAGTTAAAGAACCAGTAGTAATTGAAAATGATGAGCTTAACGATAGACAAAGGCTTTTCTGTATTTATTATTTAAAGTATTTCAATGCTACTAAAGCCTATCAGAAAGCCTATGAATGTGCTTATTCAACAGCTATGGTTAATGGTAGTAGAATGCTAGGAAACACTAAGATAAGTTCTGAAATTGAGAGAATAAGAGAAGAGCAGACAAGTGAGCTTAAACTAGGGATCCGTGAAATTCTACAAAAATATATTGATATTGCCTTTGCTGATATAACTGATTTTGTCGAGTTCGGTCAGAAGCCTAAGAGGCAGGCTGTTGATGTAGATGAGGAAGGCGAACCTATATATGTAGATACAGAAGAAAGTTATAACTACTTCAATCTGAAAAACTCTAGTGAGATTGATGGCTCTATTCTTACTGAAGTTAAAGAAGGTAAAGAAGGAATTACTGTAAAGCTTGCTGATAAAATGAAAGCCTTAGACGTTCTAACTAAGTATTTTGATATGCTTTCAAATAGTGACCAGGAGAAACTCAGACTTGAAAAGCTTAAAGCTGAGACTGAGTTCACGAAGGAAAGAACAAAGCTGCTTAAAGGCGAGAAGAAGGATACTTCTATGTTGGAGCAATTCCTTGAAGGAGATAGTCAATATAAAGAAATGGCTGAAAAGGGAGCTTTTAAAGAGTTTATAAAAGGTGATTCAGATGGCTAAACAGATACAGCTTTCGCCTAAACAGCTCTATACAGCATACAAACCTTTCAAACATTCCTTAGAAGTCCTGGAAGGCACTCCAAGAAGTGGAAAGACTACCGCAGGCCATTTTAGATACGCTAATTACTTAATACGTTCCAGAGATACTAACCATCTCATAGTAGCTTATAACCAAGAACAGGCTTATAGGCTTTTTATTGATGGGGATGGAACGGGCTTAATGCACATCTTTGGAGACCTGGCTCAGATTAAGCATGATGAACATGGATCTCATTTACAGATACACACATCAAGAGGAATTAAAAAGGTGTACTACAAAGGTGGAGGAAAAGTAAACAGCGTAGGAGCTATTACTGGAATGTCGCTAGGTAGTGTAGTCTTTTGTGAGATAAACCTTCTTAACATGAAGATGATTCAAGAGTGTTTCAGACGTACCTTTGCTGCACTTGATAGGTTTCATTTAGCAGACTTAAACCCTCCAGCTCCTCATGATCCAGTTATTTCAGATGTATTTGAGGTGCAAGATACGGACTGGCTGCATTGGACTATTCAAGATAACCCTATTATCAGTGAAGAACGTAAAGAGGAAGTATATACAACACTAAGCAAGAACCCGTATCTATTAGAAAGAGACTGGTATGGCAAGCGAGTAATGCCAGAAGGTGTTATTTACTCTATGTTCAACCAGGGAACAACGCAGATACCTGGACTATTAGGACAGCCTTACGAAATGTATTTTGTGGCAGATGGAGGGCAATCAGATGCTACTAGTTGCAGCTGCAATATTGTTACAAGGTATAAAGACAAGTTCAGAGTAAACAGAGTAGCTCACTACTACCATTCTGGAACTGATACGGGGCAAGTTAAAGCAATGAGTCAATACGCTAGTGAAATACAAGAGTTCATGAAGTGGTGTATTGAAAAGTTTGAGATGAGATATACAGAAATGTTTGTAGACCCAGCATGTAAGAGTTTGAGGGAAGAACTGCACTTATTAGGAATTGATACCAGGGCAGCAGATAACAATGCTAGGGATGCCAAGAAACGAGGCGGGGGAATTGAGGTAGGAATAGAACGTTCCCAGAATGCCATAACAAACGAACAGTTTTTCTTAATAGATAATAACGAATACGACCATTACCATTTCATCAAAGAGGTAGGAATGTATGTAAGAGATGATAACGGAAAACCCATAGATGAATATAACCACGCTATGGACGAGTTCAGATATTCAATAAATTACTTTTACAGAAACTATGTGATATAGGAGGGCATTGCATGACTGTGAGAACTACTGAAAACATCCAGCTAATGCAACAATACGGCTTAGTTTCTCCAGAGTGGGCAACTAAGGCTATGAGAAGAGCGGCTGCTTTTGAAGCTCAATTATTAGATATAGCAGTGAATGTTGAGATTAGTTTCGACCAGGTAAGAGAAGAAGTAGAAAAGTATGCCCGTGAAAATCCAGTAACTTTAGAGCAAGCTGCTTCAGTTGTCGCTGGAAGAATACTAAGGCGGTGATTAGATGTTTAAGAATATCGCTTCAAAAGTAAGGGGGTGGCTATATCGAATGGGCTTAATTAGAGGTATTAAGAAGCTTAATGATAAGAAGGATATAAACATATCAGAAACAATGTACAATCAGATAGACATATGGAAAGCTTTATATATGGGCTATTACAAGAAGTGGCATGACATCCAATATAAGACGATTGAGGGCACGAAAAACAGAAGAATGAAGTCGCTGCATATGCCTAAAGTTGCTGCTGAAGAGTTGGCAACATTAGTCTTTAATGAACGCTGCTCTATTAATATTTCAGATGAAACCTTATCAGATGAGATTGAAACCATACTAGACAGCAACGGCTTCACTAAGAACTTTCAAATCTACCTGGAGTATATGTTTGGTTTAGGTGGGATGGTTATTAAAAGCCATGTAGATGATAAGGAAATAAAGCTTTCGTATGTTAAAGCTGATTCATTCCTACCTACTGGATGGACTAACAAGAAAGTAACAGAAGGTATCTTCATTCATGAAACTGTAAAAGGCGATAAACGATACACGCATTTAGAATGGCATTTCTGGGAAGGTAAGACCTACTTTATTAGAAATGAACTGTATGAGAGTGATGGCCGCAGTCAATCAGAAGAGCTAGGAATTAAAGTACCGATTGAAACACTATATCCAGACCTAGAGGAAGAAGTTCCAATAGAAGGCCTGGAGAGATCTCTATTTGTTTACTTTAAACCTAACTCAGCAAACAACATTGATATGGATAGTCCTTTAGGGGCTTCAATCTTTGCTAATGCTTTAGATACTATGCATTCCCTTGATGTAGCTTTTGATTCATTTGAGAGGGAGTTCCGTCTAGGTAAGAAAAGAATACTTGTACCAGATACGGCAATTAAAGTTATTACAGACCCAGAGACTGGAGCCCAGGTAAGATACTTTGATGCAAGTGACGAAGTTTACCAGGCTTTCAAGTTTGGAGATGAAGGAGAGGACCAGATTAAAGATATGTCTGTGGAGCTAAGAGTAGATGAACATATAGCAGCAATCAATTCACTGCTTAACATCTTTGCTATGCAGATAGGCTTTAGTGCAGGAAGCTTCTCTTTTGATGGTCAATCAATGAAAACTGCTACTGAGGTAGTAAGTGAAAACAGTAAGACGTTCCGCACCAAGCAATCCCATGAAACGATTATAGAGGAAGGCTTGAAAGAGTTAGTTGATATTATCGTAGACTTAGCAGCTTTATATAAAGTGTTCTCCAGACCTGCTAAATATGAAACATCTGTAACATTTGATGATTCAGTAGCAGAGGACAAGATGGGAGATTTAAACTACTGGATCCAATTAGTAACCAATCAGATGGCTTCTAAGAAAAGAGCCATTGCTAAGGTGCTAGGATTAACTGAGGAAGAGGCTGAACAAGAACTCCTGGAGATAGCTGAAGAGAATAAAATAGGTACTCCAGAGATGATAGACTTCTTTGGAACTGATAGTAATGAAGAGGCTTAAAATACAACAGCTATCCCTTCCAACAGTAGAAATATTTCTCAAGATGGAGAATGAAATTTTAATCAGTGCTGCTAAACGATTAAAAAGGCAGAAAGGTTTACTAGATGATGATATAGAAGCATGGCAGCTAGACAAGCTCAATCAAATAGGAGCTTTAACGCAAGATAATATAATCACTATGGCCAAGCATTCAGAACTAGCCATAGATGAGGTTTCTTTGCTCTTACAAGAGGCTGGATATGAAGGAGTTTCAGAAATAGAAACTGATTTAGTTGAAGGTGTAAGACGTGGAGTACTAGCAAGGCCTGCTGCAATTGAGGAAAGCGAGTCACTCCTAAACGTGCTAAAAGCATATGAAGATCACTCTAAGAACTGGATAAACATGGTCAATACTACCATGCTGGACGAGTCCAGGCAGCAATACTTAAACGTTGTGAATGAAGTGACTGGGAAAGTTCTAGGGGGAATATCTACTCCTAGAGAAGCATTAAGACAAGCAACAGCTCAATGGGCTGATGCAGGTATTCCAGCAATGATAGATAAAGCTGGGCGGCAATGGTCAACAGAAGGCTATATAAACATGATTACAAGAACAGTATCTAGTAATGTGGCCAATGAAATGCAAGATGCCAGGATGGATGATTATGACGTAGACCTTATAGAAATATCTAGCCATGCTGGAGCCAGGCCTTTATGTGAACCGTATCAAGGCAGGATATATTCCAGAAGTGGAAAAGATAAACATTATCCAGACTTTGGACTAACTTCTTACGGGGAAGCTGCTGGACTTTTTGGAATTAATTGTGGCCATAACAAATACCCTTATATCCCAGGCATATCAAAAAAGCAATATGAGCCTTATGCTTCTAAAGAGAATGACCGCATCTATGAAGAGAGTCAAAAGCAACGATACCTGGAACGAGATATAAGAAAAGCTAAACGTGAATATAACATGATGCAGGCTATTGGAGATAAAGATGGCCAAGAACAAGCCAAGCAGAAAGTATTGCAACGACAAGCAAATATGAGAGGCTTCATAAACGATACTGGAAGAACTAGACGTAACGAAAGAGAAAGATTACCTATCAATAATCCTCACGTAAGAGGAAAAGCAAAGAGGTGAATTAGATGTCTAAGAACAGTCAAATTGAAAATAGTTTCACGTATCACTCACCTAAAGAAGGGCAGCCAGAAAAGTACACTGCTATTAGAGAGAAAGCTAAAGAACTAGCATATTTAATTGATGATGTTTGCCCAGATAGCCGTGAAAAGTCAGTAGCTATTACTAATTTAGAAACTTCAGTAATGTGGGCTAATGCTTCAATTGCCCGTAACGAATAGGAGTTGATACCATGTTCGCATCTAAAAAGGAACTGGAGCGAGTCAAGAAAGAGCTGGAGAAACTATCTAAAGCTTATGAAGAGCTATCAGATGTAGTATTTTTCCAGCAGCAAGAAATTAATGACCTTAAAAAACCTAAAGAACCAGAGTATTTTGGTTAGAGAGGAGTGTGATCCTATCTCGGTGACAGCTTACGTTAGCTGTATTTTTTATGTCTTTATCTGCAGACGTTAAAGAACAGAAGGAAACTATCCAATAATGGAGGGCTTATAGATGAATGTATTTGACTTATTAAACGTAAACCTTCAGTTCTTTGCTGCTGATGGCGGAGCAGGTGCTGGGGCAAGTGGAGGAACTGGCGAAGGTGGAGAGGGCAACCAGGGCTCTGGAACTAATCCTGGAGGACAAGGAACAAATGAAGGCAATGGCGGTACTGGTGACGGCACACCACCAGAGGGAGACAAGACTTTTACGCAGGAAGATGTAAACAACATTGCTGCTAAAGAAGCACGTAAGGCGAAAGAACAGTTTCTAAAAGAGCTGGGCATTGAAGATTTTGAAAATGCTAAAGAAGGAATGAAGAAGTTCCAGGAGTGGCAAGATGCTCAGAAAACTGATGCTGAGAAGCAAGCAGAAAAGCTTACTAATTTAGAAAAGACTCATGCTGAAACTCAAGCAGAAAATGAGACTTTAAAAGCTCAAATTAGTGCAGTTAAAGCTGGAGTAAAAACAGATTCAGTTGAAGATGTAGTAACACTAGCTAAGAACTTAGTGGGTGATAACGTAGATATGGATGCAGCTATTAAGCAAGTGATGGAAAAGTACCCACACTTTGCAGCAGAAGAACAAACAGAAGGGCAGCCTCCTAAATTCTCTACTGGAACTCACTCTAAAAAGACTGGCGAAGATTCATTCGCTAATATTTTATTAGGAAAATAGGAGATGATTATTAATGGCAAATGCAATTAACTATGCAGAAAGATACCAAACGGAATTAGATCAAGTGTTTACTCAGAATACCCTTACTAACATTTTGGAGACTCCTAATGTTGTATGGTTAGGGGCTAAAACATTCCACGTACCTAACTTATCTGTAAGTGGGTATAAGAACCATAGCCGTAACGGAGGCTTTAACCGAGGTACTGTTGAAGTAACTCACGAGCCGTACACGTTACAGTTTGACCGTGATGTGGAGTTTTTTGTGGATCAGATGGATGTAGATGAGTCTAACCAAGCAGCAAGTGCTGGGAATGTAACAAAAGTATTTATTGAAGAACACGCAGGCCCAGAAGTAGATGCTTACCGTTTCTCTAAACTTGCTACTAAAGCAATGGATATTGGGGGCAAGCAAGCTACTGAAGAAGATGTAACAGACGGCAGTCCTAAAGATGTAGTAGAACGTTTACGAGCTGATTTACGTAAAGTCCGTAAGTATGGAACGGCTAACCTTATCTGCTATGTTTCTACTGATGTTATGAGTGCAGTGGAAGATTACAGAGAAGGGAAAGGAACTATCTCTATTCAAGACGGGGGTACTGAGATTGAAACTAGAGTAACTTCTCTTGATGGCGTAACTTTAATTGAAGTGTTTGACGTTGACCGCTTCCGAACTTCTTTTGATTTTACAGACGGCTTTAAGCCAGACTCTGGCTCTTTAGAACTTAACTGGATTGTAGTATTTAAAGGAGCGGTTATTGCTAAGGCAAAACTTAACTCTATTTACTTGTTCCAGCCAGGGGAGCACACTCAAGGAGATGGCTACTTATACCAGAACCGTTTGTATCATGACTTGTTTGTTATGAAACAGCAAAACGAAGGTTTAGCAGTGTCTCATAAAGCTTCTTCTGAAGATTAATTCTGAATTATATAAAGGAGTGAACTAGATGGCTATTTTAAAAATGGGTAACGTGATTTTACGAGAAAATGACGAAAGTAAAATCAAAGAACTTGAAGCAATAGGCTATAAGAAAGTAACTGAGGCTGATTTAAAGCGTAAGAAAAAGGCTGCTCCTAAGAAAGAGGAGCCTAAAGCAGAAGAAACGAAAGCAGAAGAGCCTAAAAAGGAAGCTGCTGCAAAGAAAGAAGAACCAAAGAAAGAAGAACCAAAGAAAGATAAAAAATAAGGCGGTGATTTGAATGCCTTACATTGATGAAGATTACTACAAAGACGAATATAAAGGCTTGCCTGTTCCAGAAGGGCTTGCCTTTGAACGTCTAGCTATGAGTGCTAGTAGAGTGATAGACTTCCTTACTAACCACCGACTTGAAGGAAGCGACTTCTCTAAATGGCCAGAATTAATACAGTCTTATATCAAGAAAGCGACTGCTGCACAAGTGGAGTATCTGATTACAAGCGGAGAAACTAAAGCAATGGGCTCTGGAGATTACGGCCAAGTGACTGCTGGGAATTTTAGCTATGGAGATAAGGCTGGCTCAGATGCTTTAAGCCGTGAGCAAGATATGACAAGTGCAGCCGTCATTATGCATTTAAGGCCTACTGGATTGCTCTATCAAGGTGTTGGTGTTCGTGGTTAAGCCAATGCCTAAAGAAATACTCATTCATGAGGTAGTTTATGAAGAGTATGAAGAGAAAGGCCGTCACGGTAACAGCTTTAAGGAGCCAGTTACTTTAAAGCATGTATTAATCCAGCCCATTTCAAGTATTAACAGAACTAGCAATGTTGATAACTTAGCTTACAATTCTTTAATGTTTTTTGATTGTGTAAACTCTGCTCCAGCAGATGTAACGTTTACCAAGAAATCAAGAATTACTTTCAACGAGGAAACCATGATAGTAGACAAGGTTAATCCTATCTATACGTTTAGCCTACATCATTATGAACTGGAGTTGATCTAAATGATTAGATTTAAAACAAAGGTTGATGTAGATATAAACAAGCTGCAATCTAAGCGAAGGAACGCAACTAAAGGGGCTCAGATGCAACTAGACCAGGATGTACTGAAAGACTCTAACTATTATGCTCCACAAGATGAGTCTCATCTGATTAACTCCAGTATTCGAGCTAGTCAGATAGGGAAAGGGAAACTTATATGGGATACCAAGTATGCCAGGAGGCTTTACTACAACCCTCAATATAATTTCTCTAAAGATAAAAACCCTAATGCTAGAGGTTTATGGTTTGAAGCTGCTAAAGCAAATAGGAAAGCTGGATGGATTGAAGAAGCCAGAAGAAATTATAAAAAATTCTTTGCTGGTAGGGGCAGATAACTATATAAAAAATACGTTACATCTGTTGTATTTGCTTTTCTAGTAAATGTAACAGATACAACACAATCCAACAGACTTTTTAAATTCTGTTGTAGGTTCAAAGCCTTTCATAGCAAGGGGTTGAACGCAACATGTAACAGATACAACAGAATATATCTATAAAAGATAAATATTGATATATAGATAATACGTATAGGGAAATATCTATAACACGCATATACGCATATATAGGAAAACTCTGTTACGTTTGTTGGATGTGTTGTAAGTGTAAATTTAGGAAGGAGAACTTCAATGGACTTCCTGGACAGATTAATGGACTTTATAGAACAAAACGTGCAGCTAAATGCTGTCCTTAAATCTGGGAAACTGGATGAAGAGGATAAAGCTATTACAATTATTCCTACTCCTGGAAGTATGGGAGCTAGATTTATGGATCTAGGCAAGACTCATGAATATTCATTTCAAGTTTTAGCTAAGGATCCAGACCAGGTACTTGTAAGAAAAGTTCTATATGATATTACGAAACTATTAGATGGACTGCCCAACTCAGCTATAAAAAGCGAGAACGGCAGTTATATTTTCGTTAAAAGTGAGGTTTATGTACTGCCTCATTATGTTGAAACAACAGAACACGATAACTATATTTATACGGCCATGTTTACGGCCGAACTTGAAGGAGGAATTTAATCATGGAAGGTTTTTTACTTCAATCTAAGCACAAGCTAGAAATCAATACGGCTCCAGGCTCTGAGTCAGAGAAATTTGAAAGGCTTGCAGCAGGTATTACTGGATTAGATCCAGATACAAATGATGAGCTTGCACAAGATCAATATTTTGACGGGGAAGGCTTTGGAGAAACAGACGTAACTTCAGCCCAGTTAATTTTAACGTTTTCTGGCCACCGTAAATACGGGGATGCAGCACAAGACTATATTTATGGTCAGCTGCTTGAAGTTGGTCCAGGACGTAGAACAGAACTTCAGTGGACTTTACCTAACGGGGATAAGTTTGAAGGTCCTGTAACGATTGCAAACATTACTGGACCAGGTGGAGAAGCTGGGGAAAAAGGTGAGATTGGTTTTGAAATGCACTTCAACGGTAAGCCAGAGTTCACACCGCAAGACTAAGAAGAGGGAGCAATCCCTCTTTATTTTTTAATTATTAGGAGGATAAAGCATGACTAGAAAAGCTTTTGAGTTTAAGAAGTCCTATGAAGAGGTTGACCTTGCAGGGAATGTATATCGTATTGAATTTACGGACGAAAAGGTACTTCAATACAATAAAAGTTTTGATAAGTTTTATAGAGAGTCTAAAAAGCTCAGTAAGATTGATATTAAAAACAGCTCAGTAGAAGAGCAGCACGACCTATTCTACAACATGCAAAAATTAGTTAAGAAGGTAACTGAACAGCTTTTAGGAGAAGGCACTTACGATACACTTTATGAAGCTTCTGGAAACTCACTAATGAACATGATTGATATGGTTGAATACTTATCAGAAATTGTAGAAGAGAAAGCCCGTCATATCCAAGAAGATAGAAAAAATAAATATCTGATTAAGAAGAATAAGTAATGTTCAAGTTAACAACTATTTTTGATAAAGAAAAAGATAGTTTTGACTTTCAAGGACAAACCTTATACCTGGATATGACTTTTGATAACATTCTAAGGCTGTTTGAGCTTTTTACGGATGATACCATTCCTAGCTTTGAAAAAGTCCTAATTGCCCTAGAAATGCTTATTTACGAGTATGAAGTTATAGAAGAACTACCTTTCAAAGAACAGTTTGAAATATATAACTTCCTGCTAAAGGAGTTCCTGCATATAGACGTAAGTAAAAAAGAACAAGGCGAGTCTGAAGAAGCAAGCACTCCAAGTAAGAAAGTAATGGACTTTACAAAGGATGCAGAGCTTATCTATGCCTCTTTTTTATCAGAATATCAGATAGATTTATTCCAAGAACATGACAAGCTTCATTGGGATAAGTTTTCAGCTTTAATGTCTAACCTGGGAGATAACACTGCCTTTAAGCAGATAGTAAGCTACCGAACAATGAAAGTTCCATCTGCAAAAGAAGCTTCTGAAGAGTACCGCAGTCACGTTCAGAAGATGAAGAGGTTATATAGCCTGGAAGATGAAACAGAACAAGCTGAAAACCTAGAAAATACCCTCGATACAATCGCAAGCACTTTCAAAGGAGGGGGCTAAGTGAGTAACAGTAAAAAAGGTTTAGCAGATTTTAGATGTAAAGAATGTAATAAATTGCTAGGAAAGATAAAAGGGGCAGCAGAAATTAAATGCCCTAAATGCAGTACGATCAATTCAATAAAACAATAAGAGAGCCTAGAGCCCCTAATATGTTTTGAAGTCAAAAACTATTGGGGGTGAATTATGTGGCAGACGGAAAAGTAACAATAGATAGTGAACTGAATGACAAAGGTCTTGAACAAGGCCTATCCAATATGCAGAAAAAGCTAGAAGGTGCTGGAACTAAGCTTCAATCCGTAGGAGGAAAGCTAACTAAAGGCTTAACGCTGCCAATCGTTGCAGCTGGTACTGGAGCTATCCTCATGGCTAAAAACTTTGACGATTCTATGAGAAAAGTTAAGGCTACTATGGGGGATAGTTTGGGAGCGACTACCGCAGAAGCTGAAAAGAACTTCAAGGCTTTACGAGATGAAGCACAAAGACTAGGAGCTACTACCGCCTTTAGTGCAAGTGATGCAGCTGGAGCAATGGAAGTCTTAGCCCTTCAAGGTTGGGAAACTAATCAGATTATGGAAGGTACTGGACCAATCCTAAACGCTGCAAGTGCCGGAGGTTTAGAACTAGCACATGCTGCTGAGATTGTTGCTGGAAACTTAGCTGCATTTAGTTTAGATGCAGATAAAGCAGAATGGGCAGCAGACATGCTCCAGGTAACTTCATCTGGTTCAGCAACAAGTATGGCCGAGTTAGGAGAGGCTCTAGTAACGGCTGGAGGAACTGCAGCTAACGCTGGAATGACTCTTGACCAAACAAACGCTATTCTAGGTACGTTCTCTAACACTGGACTTAAAGGCTCACGAGCAGGAACAACATTCAACGCAATGCTTAGAGACTTAAAAGACGGTGCAGAGGACGGGAAAGTAAGCTTTGGTGAGTTTGATGTAGAGCTTTACAATGCAGACGGAACAATGAGAGATATGACTTCCGTGTTAGAAGATATGGAAAATAATATGGAAGGCATGACAACAGCTCAGAAAGATGCTGCAATTGCTTCTGTATTTGGTTCCGCAGCCCAGCAAGGTGTAAATACTATCCTAGGGCAGGGAGTAGATACAGTAAGAGACTTTGAGGAAGCTATGAAAAATGGTGCAGGAGCTTCTCAAAAAGCTGCTGATGAAATGGAAGGCGGCATAGGTGGATCGTTTAGATCTTTAAATTCAGCCCTTGAAGGTTTAGCAATTGCTTTTGGAGATGTTTTAGCTCCTTACGTACAGAAAATAGCTGATAAAATAGCAGACCTTTTAGGATGGTTTACTAATCTTTCAGATGAAATGAAAAAGAAAATTGTAGTAATAGGAGCTATCGTTGCTGCAATTGGACCTTTAATAACATTCTTGGGAACTGTAATAATCGTCATATCTAAAGTAATAGGAGCTTTTGCAATGCTCTCCCCTCCAATACTAATTGCTATTGCAGCAATAGGGGCAATTATAGCAATAGGAGTAGCCTTAGCAGCTAACTGGGATGCCGTTAAAGCGAAAGCTATTCAAGTGTTTGGGCACTTCCAGCCATTACTAGATACGGTTAAAGGAGCCTTTCAGAATTTAGTGGACTCAGTTGGTCCTATCATGGAAAGCTTAAAAACTCTATGGCAAAGCTTAATCCCTTTACTTCAAAAAGTAGGGGCTATTGTTGGTGGAGTGTTAGCCGTAGCTTTTGGGGTTTTAATATCCACGTTTAATGCAGTAGTTGCTGCAATAGGACCTATCATAAATGCTCTGATTAATTTTGTAGACTTTGCCGTTAATATGGTAAATGTGATAGTTGCTTTATTTACTGGAGACTTTGCAGGAGCCTGGGAGTATCTGCAAGATGCTGCTCAGTCCACGATAGACTTATTTGTTAACTTGTTTACGGGATTAATAGATTTTGTAGTGACGTTCGTTCAAACAATCATTGAGTTTTTCCATAATCTTTATATGACTCTGGTGGGTAACTCCATCATTCCAGATATGGTAGAGGCCATAGTGGAATGGTTTCAGAATATGTTTGAATGGCTCATAGAAATAGTAATGAATATTGTGGAGTTTGTAACAGATGCTTTTATGGCCATATTTGAAGTTATTTCAGATTATCTTGAAATGGCCTGGGAGATTGTGCAATCTATCTGGGAGTTTATTACTGAAGTCTTTACAAGTGCCCTGGAGTTTATCAAGGCATTAGTTACTGGCGATTTTGAGGGAATGCGAGATGCAATACAGAATATTATGGAGAGTGCTAAGCAGCTCTTAGAAAATATCTGGAATGCAATAGATGGCTTCTTAACGAAAACGCTAGGAAGTATCTGGGAAACTGTTAAAAGTATTTTCAGTAATATTTTCAGTACAATCAGCAGCATCCTAAGCAATATTCAATCAACCATATCTAGCATATGGAACGCTATTCTCAGTGTCATAACGGGGGTTTTAAACGGAATACGTTCAGTAGTGACTAGCGTATGGAACGGCATCCGTTCAGTAATAACTGGAGTAGTAAACGGTATTCGCTCAGTAGTATCTAGCGTATTCAACGCTATCCGTTCAGTTATTTCAAGCATAATGAATGGAATACGTAGCACAATATCAAGCGTATGGAACGGAATACGCAGCACTGTATCAAGCGTAGTCAATTCAATTAGATCTACAATATCAAGCATATTCAGCTCACTGAGTGGCATAGTGACTGGAGCAATGTCTGGAGTACGTAACGCAGTATCAAATGGAATTAAAGGAGCCCTTAAAGCAGTAACAAGTATGGGGTCAGCATTCAAGAACGCAGGAAGCAAGATAGTTAGTATGATTGCAGACGGGATAAAAGCAGCAGCAAGTAAAGTAACTGGTGCAGCTAAAAACCTAATGGGTAAAGTGAGAGACTTCCTTCCTTTCTCTCCAGCAAAAGAAGGACCGCTTCAAGATTTAGATAGACTAGACTTTGAAGGACCTATTGAAGGCTCTATTGATGATGCAATACCAGATGTACAAGCGAAAATGAACTCTATGCTAAAAGTTCCTAACTTTGACCCTCCAGGAGATAAGAAACCTAAACCGAAACCAGAAACTAATAACGGTAAAACAGTCAAGCCTGTACACATTGAAAATGTGATAGTTGTAGACGGGGAAGAGTTAGCAAGAGCCGCAGTAGATCCAATAGATACTATGCTAAGCGATAGAGTTTCTATCGAGTCTTATTTGAAAGGAGATAGGTAGCTAATGACGTACATCCATAAGTTAGACGGGGAAATAATAGATTTAGATGAAGCTGGGATTCGTACAAGAGATTTTATTGTTAGCTCACCTACTCCAGAGCATAGTTCTGAAAAGATAGTAGGTGGCCAGGGCGAGATAGATATGGGCTCATCTTCTGGACCAAGAGACATAACCTGTTTATTCCGAATGACTGCTTTTGATTCTTTAGACTTCGGAATGTTCAGAGATGAGATATTCAGCTTGTTTCAAAGTGAAGAAGCTTTTTATATATCTGAGAAAAGAAACCCTGGTAAACGCTGGCTAGTGAAAGTAAAAGACCCTTACAGCATTGAACAAAGGTTTGTATATGGAGATTTTGAAGTAGCTCTTGTTTGCTTTAAAGGCATGGCTGAGTCAGTGGGCTATTCAACAGACCCTCAGACATTTGATGCTGAGCTATGGCAGATAGGCCAGGGCTTATTGGGAGAAGATAATGAGTATGTTCACAACTCTTCAGCTTTTGAGATATACAATGCTGGAGATAAAACAGTAGATCCACGAGACCCTAACATGGAGATAGAAATAGAAGTTAAAGCTTCTGTTTCTAGCTACATTGAAATCATCAATAAAACTACTGGAGATACGTACAGATATAACGGCAAGCTCTCTACTAGCGATACTTTAAAGCTGGAGGGAGTCCGTAGTACTAAGAACAGCTTATCTGTATTTAGAGATACGAATAAAAAGCTAATAAGAATTGCTCCAGGCTTCAATGATTTTGAAGTGAAAGGAGCAAGTAAAATTGAAAGTATCAAGTTTAAGTTTAGGTTTTACTACAATTAAGGAGGGAGATTAATGCCTAGATTCCCATACACTCCTCCAGGAAATAAACTAGGTAGACAGTTTAGGGAGCAGTGGAAACAGAACTTAAAGGATATTGAACACGACATAAAGCTATTAAACGGGGCTCAATTAGATGCCCTGGAAGCAGCAGACTATGCAAACGACCGAGGGAAGTATGCAGGGAACCAGGGAGATTATGCTAAGAACCAAGGGAACTATGCAAAAAATCAAGGAGATTACGCAAAGGATGCAGCAGATAGTGCAATAGCTTCAACAAATACTTTTAGGGATGAAGATACAAATAAAACATATAACTGGGGCCTCAAGCAAGAGGATGGCCACATGATATTTATGTATGAGGAGGCATAATTTAATGGCAGAAATTAAACTACCATCTGCAGAACAGTTTGACGAGATTATAACTCAGATGAAAATAGCAAATAGTGACAGAGGTCAAGATGATTTTACGGGCTCTCCTGGAAGCAAGTCTTTAATTGCAGGAGATTTAGAAGCAGGGTTTTATGGCTTCGTGCAGCCGCATGAGTTTGGGAAGATTGGAGATAAAGATTTTAACGGTTCTTCTTTAGCTTCAGAAGTGGGAATATCTCAAGGGAGTTTACAGTTTAGTAACACTCCCTGGCTTAAATTTTCATGGAAAAGGCGAGTATTATTTACTCCATTAAAAACAATTCGCAGATCTATTTCATGGGATCACATCTATCAAGCAGGTGCAGTATATGGAACTGGCTCTACTATCTCAGACGGAGAGCAGAATATGCTGGAAACAGACTACTATTATTCTGAGGATGATAGAGTTAGTCAGAATGCTAAAGTAACAATTGAAGGACTGGAGTACACGGTAAGGCTCTTTAAAGGAGCTGGGAACGATCCAACAGATAGCTATGATGATAATGACCGAGGTTCTGCTGGAAGTAATAACGAATGGAACAAACTTATGCTTCCTTTACATGAAGAAGCTCCTAACAGTTTCCGATATAACCATTATGCAGATGCACCAACAGCAGACTGGGGAATTGGTTTAACAGATGAAATCTTACAGACTCATAGAGATTACGGGAACGGTTCATATTCCTGGTGTCAAGAAACAATAGACATAGTTCACTCAGATGATGACGAACTGAGGAGACGTGTCCTTCGAGGCTACATTGGAGCTTCGTTCCTGATTGCTCATCGTTCCAGCTCTACGACTACGATTAGAGGGTGGCGGCCTGTCCTTGAACTTCGCTAACCGCTGCACTCCCTCCCGTTAGGGAGGTAGCCCGAACGAAGGAGAGGGTATCACTAGCTGGGAAAGGTGTTGATGTCTTGTCAGTTAATAATCTGGAAGTTTACAGACGTACTGAAGAGCTTTTATATAGGTTCTATCCACGACTAAAAAACTTCCCTAAGTCTGAAAAATTTAGTTTATGTCAATCTATCAAAGAGAACTTCTTTGAATTACTGAAGTACATCTCTTTAGGAAATAGTGTTAAATCAAAACGTTTAACCTACTTGCAAGAAGCAGACGGCCATTTACAGATATTAAAAGTATTAGTAAAGCTGTCTAATCAGAGAAAGTATATAAGTAAAGGGTTCTTTAGGGAAACAGACCTTGAACTTACTCTAATTAACAAGCTATTATCTGGCTACATTAGATCAGTTAATAGAAAGAAGTAACATAAGTTTTTAAGGATTAAACTGTATAACGGTCAGCCTGTCGTGTCAATCGAGGCAACAATGGAGCTTCTAACCTGAATGCTAATCATTCCAGCAATACGAATACGAATAGAGGGTGGCGGCCTGTTTTGAACTAACTATTAGATTATTAAGGTCATGGCTTTAATAACACGGTTTGAACAAAGTTCAAGAGAGTATAATCCTTTCAGTAGCACTGAATGAATAGTGCAAACTGTAAACACATAAATAAAGGCTTGTCGCTTAGTACTGAAAGGAAAACCGATCTTGTCGAAAATTATACATGATAACTTATTTGAAAAAATCATAGCTTGGGAGAATATTGAATGGGCATATAAAAAGAGCCTCAAAGGTGTTAATAAATATGGAACTGATGCCCTCCATTTCTCCAGGAACGAAACATACAATTTAATGAAACTAATAGACAGTATGAAAAACGGAACTTATGAATTTGAAGGCTATAAAAGGTTTAAAGTTTATGAGCCTAAAGAGCGTATTATAGATGCACCTTATCATAAAGATAAGATTGCTCAGCTGGCCATAGATAGAGTCTTAAAAGAAGTATATCAACCTTCCTTTATTCATGATTCTTATGCCTGCCTGGACAATAAAGGCACACATAAAGCAGTTGAAAGAGTGAGCTATTTCATGAGGAAAGCAGCCTGGCAGTATGGAGAAGATACTTTCATTATCAAGCTAGATATTAGAAAATTTTTCTACACTATTAACCGTGAAATATTAAAAGGTATTATTCCTAAAAAGGTTAAATGCCAGGAGACTCTAAACCTAGTAAACAAGATTATTGATAGTGCAGATTTAATAGATCCGCTAGGCCTTCCTTTAGGAAATACACTGAGTCAGCTTTTCACTAATGTTTATATGGACCGCTTCGACCAATACTGTAAAAGAGTGTTACGGGTTAAATATTACGTAAGATATGCAGATGATGTAATAGCGATTGTTCCTAACAAGTCTGAAGCTATATCAATACTAAACAATATGATTCAGTTCTTAAAAGATGAATTAGACCTGGACATTAGTGTAAAGAAAACTAGAATATTTCCTCTGGAACAGGGAGTAAATGCATATGGTTTTAAGATTTACAAAACGCATAGATTACTCAGAAACGATTCAAAGAAGAAAATTAAACGAAAAGCTAAGAGGTTAAGAACTACCCTTGCTGAAGGTCGTATTTCAAGCGGTAAAGTAGAACAGATTCTAAATAGCTGGAACGGCCATGCAAGATATGGCTGCAGCCATAATTTCACACAAAGGTTAATAAGCAGGAATGATTATATCTATGTAGATCATAGAGGTGTTTTAAAAGTAGATATATCTAAAATAGTAAAGGAGGACAACCTGGATGCTATATCTTGAGAATGGTGAATGGGTTTTAGCTCCCTATAAAGTTAAATATAAGCAACGTGGAGAAGTCCTAGAGCAATATACACATGATAAACAGTGGTGGACTGATTTTGCTGCTAAGTGGGAGCATACAGAAATACTAGAGTTTGAAGAGACATCTTTTACAGATGAACAGAAAGCCAGGCTAGAAGAAGTTAAAAACGTTAAGGAAGGCTTTGAGTCATACGTTGCTCAGTATGTGCTTGATGGTACGTTTCCAGATGAGCTAGAGGATGAAAAGGAACGATTGAAAAACCATCCACTCCGATTGCTTCAGCTGGAGAAAGAAAACTCCAGACAAGGACAAACGATAACAGAAACAGAACTGGAAAGCATGAGGCACGGCCAGAAGATAACAGACTTTGAACTTAAATTTATGTTACTGGAGGGAAACGATAATGAGTAAAAGCAGCATGTTTGAGGACTTAAAGTATAGGTACAATAAAAACTGGTGCAGAAAAGACCAATTGCAGCAATATGTAGACCTGGGAGCTATTACCGCTGAAGAGTATGAAGAAATAACGGGAGAGTCTTACGAATAAACGGGCTGGAGTTTATGGCAAGAACTGGAGGTGATTTGAATGCTGTCAGTCCGTAACTTGCAAGGAGAGGAAGAAGGTCTTGTAGGCCTTCAGCATTTATCCCGCAACCGTAAAATTAACGGGGAGAAAGTTATCTCTTTAACCGTTATGCCGAACAAGGCAAATAAACATTCTTATCATTTATTTGAAGAAGAGTCCATAGTTTACTTTGAAGATGAGCCGTATGTAGTTAAGAAGCTGAATGAGAAATCTCTAGGGAAAACATCCATTAAACGGGGGGATGCCATTCATAAGTTTTACGTGGACCTTATCAATAAACATCAAGATAAAATTCATGATGGATCCATAACTTTTAAGCGGTATATGGAAGAGATGGTTTTTGAAGGTACGGGAATTGAAGTTGTTTTAATTGATTCGTTTGCTGCACGTTCCTTTGAAAACTTAGGGAATGATAACCGCCTAGCTTTACTCTCTAAAGGAATAGACCGCTTCAAAGCAGAGTTTGAGCTGGTAGGCAATCAAGCAAGGTTTAGAAAGCAAATAGGGAGCAAATCAGATTTTCAATTCCGTTATGGCCATAATATTAAAACCATAAATATAGACGTAGATACTACTAACCTAGCTACCGTGATTAGAGGTAAAGGAGATCCAGAGCTAGGCATTGAAGAGTACTACCGTTCAGATAATGCTGATATTTTCGGAGAGCTAGATGCTCCAACAGTATTAGATGAACGATTTAAAAGCAATGAGGCTTTACTGGAGGAAATGAAAGATAGGCTTCAAGACGTTCCAGAGTTCTCTCTTCAGATTGATTTTGCTGAACTAAGAGCTGCTGGCTATCCGTACACTGTACCTAATGAGGGTGACAGTGTTTTTGTTATTTACGAGCCTATGAATGACCTGGAAATCGAAACAAGAATACTAGAAATTGAGGAAGTATTCGACAAAGATTTAAACGTTTTTAAAACAGTAGTAACTCTAGCTAACTATAAAAAGACGTTAGCAGGAACTATGTTTGATGAAACGCAAAAGCAGCTTAAAGAAATTGTAGATGATGATGGAGTTATTAAGTACAGCGTATTAGATGAAGCGGTAAGGATTGCTACTGAAGCTTTACAATCTGCTCAAACAGAACTGATTTTTGATAATGGGATTATAGCCAGGGAGAAAGACGATCCTAACAGAATGACTGTTTACAACTCTAAAGGTTTAGGGATTAGTAAAAACGGTGGCCAGGACTTTACAGAAGCGATTACGGCAGATGGTTTTGTTCTTTCTGCTGGTGCAATTGGTAGGCTTAAAGCTAACAACATCCAGATAGGGGAAGAGACGGCTTTTGATGATAACTTTGACCCTAGCACTAAAGAAACTCCAGACGGAGCCCAGGATAAAGCAGATGAAGCTGAAAGTAATTCTAAAGGATATGCAGACGGCAAAGACTCCACTTTACGAGAGAACCTAAGACTAACTGCTGCACTTCCTACAAGCATCTCTTTAAACAATAACGGCATAACAGCAAGCACTTCAAACTCTAATGCTTATGCCCGTTTAGATTACAGAGGGCTATACATTAGAGGGGGAGCTATTCAGATTGATGGAGGGCTTTCAGATAACCAGATAGCGAGTTCTGGAGATTGGAACACTACTAAAAATACAGTAGATAACAATAAAGATGAATGGGATAAAGCTGGATATTTCAATAATGACGGTACGTTAAATACAGATAAGTTAAAAGGAAAGCTAACAGATTCCCAGCTTGCTTCAGCCGCTAAATGGAATGGTCAAGGTACTTATATTAACGGAGATGGAGTCTACACTGGGGTAGTTGTAGCAAGTCAGATTGTAACTGGAACTCTTGATACGGATAAAATTAAAGTCCAAGGAGGAAGTGGCAACAACTACACTAAGATAGATGGAAATTTCTTTGAGAACAAAGGAAGGCACAGAAGGCACTGGTGGGATTATAACAAAATAAACACCGTACGAGTCATGATAGAAGATGGCCAGATTAGAGCAAGAAATGATACTCAAGAATGGTCCTTATATTTTAACGATTGGGGAATTTCAACATTCGCAGACGGTAGTGGAGATGAACATGGAAGTGTAGCTTCTGGAGCGATTGAGTTCCACTCTACTAAGTACCACTCTTCACGAGGCTTAACTATATTCTCTGGTGCAAGGCTTGCTTTAGAGTCTAACGGAGGACGTATCTACATTAATCCGAATGGTGCAAGTGTACGGGTAGCAGATGCGAACGATAATTTCTATACCATACACGCAGCAGGTTTCACTAACTCCAGTAGTAGAAGTCAGAAAAGAAATATTAAAGCCCTGGAAGATAATGCCCTGGAGATAATAAACTCTTTAGAAATTAAGGAGTATAAACGTTTAACTGGGGGTAAAACAACTGCTTTAGACAGATGGCAAGTAGGGATAATTGTAGAAGATGCACCTTCAGTACTGCTTGCAGATGGTGATAGCGTAGATATTTACACGTATCTGAACTACCTAGCTAAAGCAATGCAAGAACTATCTCAAGAAGTTAATCACTTGAAGGAGGTGGCTTAATGGAGATGGAGCAGCGAGAGTTCACGGAAATGGAGCTAGTACTCCAGCGTACAGTAGAAAAACAGAGTCAAAGAATTGCTAACTTGCAGCTTGATTTAGACCTGGCACATTCTCAAATAGAAGTTATGAAAGAGAAGGAAGAAGCTTCTAGAGAGAAAGAAGTAGATAAAGATCCTAAGAAAAATGAAGAAAAGCCTAAAGAAAACACCAAGAAGTAAGGTGTATTTTTTACGGCCATTTTTAGAAAAGGAGTGATTATTTAATGGGAGGGTTCGATTTGGAGCACTTAGAAGCAGCAAAGTTCTTCCTTTTTGGGGAAGTAAAATTCTTACATTTATTAATATTATTGATGGCATTAGACATTATCACGGGGGTTTTTAAAGCTATAAAAAATGAAAACTTATGGTCAAGAAAATCACTATTTGGGTATGCCCGTAAAATGCTAGTGTTAGTGGTTATTATCTTAGCAAATGTAATAGATCAGATTCTAGGATTGAAAGGGGCAGTCACTTATGCGACTGTCCTTTTTTATATAGCTAATGAGGGTTTATCAATCATTGAAAATTTAGCAGTCGTGGGAGTTTTAGTTCCTAAGACTTTAGCTGAAAAGTTAAATTCAATTGAAAGCGGAAAGAGTTTCAAAGATGAGATGAGTGAAGAGATGTCTGGTTCAGAAGTAGACAAACAACTTGAGGAGAAGAAAGGGGATAATAAATAATGGTTAAAATTACTAAGAATATCGTCAATCGTACAGATAGAATTTACGGCCATAATAACAAGAAGAAATTTATTACCGTTCATGAAACTGCCAATACAGATAGAGGGGCAGATGCTGCAACTCATGGAAGATTACAGCAGAATGGTTTTAGTGCTAGCTGGCATTATTCAGTGGATGATAAGCAAGCCGTTCAGTCATTCCCTCATACAGCTCAGTGCTGGCACGCTGGAGACGGCCGTGGAGATGGGAACTTAAATTCAATTGGAATTGAAATTTGTGTTAACTCTGATGGAGATTTTAAGAAGGCAGTAGAAAATGCAGCAGCTCTTGTTAAAAAGATTATGGATGATGAAAACATCTCTGCAAGTAATGTAGTTCAGCATAACAATTGGAGCGGTAAGGACTGCCCTCATAATTTGAGAAGCGGTTCAAAAGGAGTTAGCTGGAGCGATTTTAAAGCTATGTTGTCTGGAAAGCCAGCAGCTAAGCCAGATAAGCCTGCTCCTAAGCCGAAGCCTAGCGAGTATAAAGGAGGCTCTATTGTAAACTACTTGAATAGTATCGGAGTAGACTCTAGTACTTCTAACCGTAAAAAGTTAGCTAAAGAGTATGGAGTGAAAGGATATGACCTTTCTGCTAAGAAGAATACGGAGCTGTTAGCTGCTATGAGAAAAGGAAAGCCAGCAGCTAAACCTAAGAAGTCTATTGCTCAAATGGCTAAAGAGGTTATTGCAGGGAAACACGGCAATGGCCATAATGTCAGACGTAACTCTTTAGGGATCAGCCAGGCTGAATACAATAAAGTAAGGGCTGAAGTAAATAAAGGGGCTGGCAGCAGTGGCAGTAGTAAACCTAAGAAGCCTAAAAAGTCTATTGCTCAAATGGCTAAAGAAGTTGCTGCTGGAAAGCATGGAAATGGACATGCTAACAGACGTAAATCTTTAGGAATTACTCAAGCTGAATACAATAAAGTAAGCGCTGAAGTAAATAAAGGAACTAATAGCAGCAAGTCTAAGAAGTCAGTTTCTCAGATGGCTTCTGAAGTTATTGCTGGAAAGCACGGCAACGGCCATGCTAATAGACGTAAATCTTTAGGGATTAGTCAAGCTGAATATAATAAAGTGAAAGCAGAAGTAAATAAACGAGCATAAAATAAAGCCCTTATCTCTTCATTGAGGTAAGGGCTTTTTTAATTTCTATTCTTTTATAACAGTATCGTACCAGGCTTCATCTACCATCATCTTATCATCTTCACGAGTGTAGCTAAACTTAGCTGCATTGCTATCCTCTAAATGATACGGCACTTCCCAGAATATAGTCACTTCACTTATATCTGTTTCATCTGCAAGCTTAGCCGCTAAATGGTCTGAGTATTGTTCAAGCATTTCTCTAGTTGTTTTAGCCTTGTTTGATACTTCCCAGGTTAGATGAGGCAGCACTATATAGCTTCCATCTTCCAGGCCTAGATTTTCATTAACTTTAATTTCTCTAACTTCCGTATTTTTAATATCTTCATCTAATATGCCCTGGACAACTTCTTGAATTTCTTCCTCTCTGGATAGATCCGTAGGAGTTTCTTCTTCCGCTTCATTTTCTTGAGTATCTTCTTTCTCTTCTGTTTCAGCCTCTTCTATATCCTCTTGAGCTTGATTAATTCCAGTAGCTGCTCCAAAGATAACCAGGATTGCAAAAAAAGCAATTAACCATATCCACCACTTTTTATAAATAGGTTTTTTCATAAGTACCCCTCCAGTTATTTATCTGCTTCTATGATACCACATAACCAGAAGGGTACATATAAAGCAGCTGTTTTCTTGTCTACATTTTGCCTACATAGATTTTAGATATTACAGCATACAGTAAAATATATTAAAATACGTTTTAGTATTTAACTGCTCATAAAACTGCATGGCTGCAACGTTCTTAACATATACTAAAATACAGTAAAGTATGATATAGTACCATAGTTCCAGAAGAAGCGTTTATGTCTGTTCTACAATTAGATGACGAAAATTAATAGACATGGCAAGCTTACCGAAAAACAATCTTGTTCTTTTGATGAATTTGCCGCCCGATTGCCACCGAAAATAAAAAGTACCAAACAAAAAAGGAAAACACGATAATATATCGAATTGTTTTCCTTTTTGTATGGATGAATTTAATTCCATAGCATCATTTTTAAAAAGAACTCAACTATTATAGCGTTTTACAGTAGACAGAAACAGCGAAGTAAAAAATATAATTCAGTTTAGTGTTAGGCATTTTGTCGCTCCGGGTCGTTTCTTTCCGTGGGCACGGCCTCAACTTCTGTAGCAACACTACCGTGTTGCTACAGGGATTTTCGGACTCGTGCTGTTCCCACAGGAGTAAACGACCCTCCGCTCCAAACTGCCGATATAAATAGAAAAGATACCGAATATATCTCTTTTCACCTTTGAAAAGTAATAAGAATTAATTTTTATCTTTTTGTTATTAAAAGAAAATTAAACATGATCATTGTTAGTTATAAAATCAATAGTAAACAGCCATTGAAAAAGTGTAATTAGTAAATAAAAATATAAACAGCAAATACAAAGCAGCCCGAATTTATGGAGACTCCTACGGGAAGTAAGAGTTCATCAAGACCCTGCAAGGCGTAAGCCTGAGGAGGCTTGATACTCGCCCGTGGAAAGCGGAATAAATTCGGGCTGCGGTGTTACAAGCCAATCTATAGGTAATATAACTTTCCTTTTCAGTTTATACTTTTTAAAAAAGAACTTGACTAATCGTAAGAAAGCGGAGTGCTTTTCCGTAGCGAGAGTTTCGCAGTATCTTTTTTAACGCAATATGAGTTACAACACTTAAGTCGCAGTTTACGTTTTTTATGTTATATAAACTTTTTAATGTTTCATAGTTTTGGATAGGAAAGTTATACCTTATTGAATAAGTGGGATTATGTTATCAATTTAAGCAAAATCTTTAAACTTAAAACTTCTTTATTGACAAAAAAATGTAGATTTGATAATTTATTATTAGCACTCGATGCAAGTGAGTGCTAATGGAGGTGAAATGACATGTTAACGAATAGACAGTTACTCATATTGCAAACCATTATTGACGATTTTATTCAAACAGCACATCCAATAGGCTCAAGAGCGTTAGCTAATGATAAAGCAATTAATCTGAGTGCTGCAACGATTCGTAATGTCATGGCTGATTTAGAAGATATGGAATTGTTAGAGAAGACGCATTCTTCTTCAGGAAGAGTACCATCTGAAAAAGGATATCGTTATTATGTTGACAATGTAATCTCACCAAGTATTAAAGAAAAAGAAATCTTGTTAATGGAACATTTATTACAAGATAATTTACTTGAATTAGAGCAAGTTGTTCAAATGTCTGCCGAAGTATTATCTCAATTAACGAACTATACAACTATTGTATTAGGCCCTAATGAGATTGGAGCTACATTAAAACAAATACAGCTCATTGTGTTAAATCAACGTACTGCTGTTGCGATACTCGTAACAGATACAGGACATGTTGAACATAAGCACTTTACAATTCCACCGAACATTAAGATGAGTGACTTTGAAAAAATGGTCAACATTTTAAATGAACGCTTAATTGGTCATCCTATTGTCAGTTTGTCACAAGCCTTGCAATCAGAAGTGTATGAACTGATGAAGAAACATATTCATAACTATGAAGTAATGTATGAATATATAAAATCTGTTTTAAAATATGAAGAACCAACAAAGTTATATGTATCTGGTGAAACGAATATTTTAACACAACCTGAATTTAAAGATGTCGATAAAATCTATGAATTTTATACGATGTTAGAAAATGAAACAGAAATAATTAAGTTATTGGGTAATAAACATCAAGGTATTCATGTTTCAATTGGTCGTGAAAATAAGATGGAAGCAATCAAAGATTTTAGTTTAATCACAACAGCTTATTCTTTAGGTAATGATCAATTAGGAACAATAGCCTTATTAGGGCCAACGCGAATGGAATACCGAAAAGTTATTTCTTTGTTACAATCATTTTCAAAGCAAATGACAGAGTTGTTGCAACCAAAACGCGATGACTAAAATAAATGTATTAAGATTAAATACGTAATCCATTAATAGTTTATGTTTTATTTTACAACTCATACATGTTATGGTTTATCGTGGTAATTTAATTTTGGAGGTACCGTAAATGGAAGAACATGATAAAGGAAAAGAAACAGAAAATCATTCTGAAATGAATAATGAAGAAGATGTTGATGTTGCTAAGGAAGAAGTTGAAATAATTACCGAAGATACATCAGAAGAATCTTCAAATAACAATGAAGAGCTTGAAGCAGTAAAGCAAGAAAAAGAACAATTGCAAGATCGTTTATTAAGACTTCAAGCAGAATATGATAATTTTAAAAGACGAACAGAAAAAGAACGAATCGCTGAACGTAAATATAAGTCAGAAGAAGTTGTTACAGCGTTATTACCTGTTTTAGACAACTTCGAAAGAGCGATGCAAACAGAAGTCACAGAGGAGAATAAGGGCTTTGTTGACGGTGTTCAAATGGTATATAACCAGTTTACTGAAGCATTAAAAAGCCAAGGTGTTGCAGCAATTGACACTATTGAACAAGAGTTCGACCCTAATATGCATCATGCTGTGATGCAAGTGGAAGAAGAAGAGATAGCTTCAAATACTGTAGTTGAAGAACTACAAAAAGGCTTTGTATTAAAAGATAAAGTTATTCGACCTGCAATGGTTAAAGTAAATAAATAAGTAAGAATTTAAAGGAGAGTTTATTTTAATGAGTAAAATTATTGGTATTGACTTAGGAACAACGAATTCATGTGTAACAGTAATGGAGGGTGGAGAATCAGTCGTTATTACGAATCCTGAAGGAAATCGTACTACGCCTTCTGTTGTAGCTTTTAAAGATGGAGAAAGACAAGTAGGGGAAGTAGCAAAGCGTCAAGCAATTACAAACCCTAATACAATTCAATCTGTTAAACGTCATATGGGAACAGATTATAAAGAAACAATTGAAGATAAAGATTATACACCACAAGAAGTATCTGCAATTATTTTACAACATTTAAAAAGTTATGCAGAAGATTACATCGGTGAAAAAGTAGAAAAAGCAGTTATTACTGTACCTGCATACTTTAACGATGCTGAGCGTCAAGCTACACGTGATGCTGGAGTTATTGCTGGATTAGAAGTTGAACGTATTATTAACGAACCAACTGCAGCAGCTTTAGCATATGGTATTGATAAAGAAGATCAAGATCAGACAATTTTAGTATATGACCTTGGTGGAGGAACATTTGACGTATCAATCTTAGATATTGGTGACGGTACGTTTGAAGTTATTTCAACAGCAGGAGATAACCGTCTAGGTGGAGATGACTTTGATGAAAAAGTTATCGAATATATGGTTCAAGAGTTCCGTAAAGAAAATGGAATTGACTTATCACAAGACAAAATGGCAACACAACGTTTGAAAGATGCAGCTGAAAAAGCGAAAAAGGATTTATCAGGAGTATCGCAAACACAAATCTCATTACCATTCATTACAGCAGGAGATGCTGGTCCATTACACTTAGAGTTAACATTAACAAGAGCTAAGTTTGATGAGTTAACAGCTGAACTAGTTGAAAAAACAATGGTACCTGTACGTAAAGCTCTATCTGATGCAGACATGTCAGCAAGTGACTTAGATAAAGTTCTTTTAGTAGGTGGATCAACTCGTATTCCAGCAGTAGTTGACACAATTCAAAAAGAAACTGGAAAAGAACCTTCAAAAGGTGTTAACCCAGATGAAGTAGTTGCTTTAGGAGCAGCAATTCAAGGTGGAGTTCTCCAAGGAGACGTTAAAGACGTTCTATTATTAGACGTTACACCACTTTCATTAGGTATTGAAACAATGGGTAGCGTAACAACAAAATTAATTGAGCGTAATACAACAATTCCAACGAGTGAATCACAAGTATTCTCAACAGCTGCAGATAATCAATCAGCTGTAGATATTCATGTGTTACAAGGTGAACGTGAAATGGCAACTGACAACAAAACGTTAGGTCGTTTCCAATTAACAGATATTCCACCTGCACCAAGAGGTATTCCACAGATTGAAGTTACATTTGATATAGATGCTAACGGTATTGTTAACGTTCGTGCAAAAGATTTAGGTACGAACAAAGAACAATCAATCACAATTCAGTCATCTTCAGGTCTATCAGATGAAGAAGTAGATCAAATGGTAAAAGATGCTGAAGAAAATGCGGAAGCAGATAAGAAACGTCGTGAAGAAATTGACTTACGTAACGAAGCAGATCAATTAATCTTCACAACAGATAAAACAATTAAAGATTTAGAAGATAAAGTTACAGAAGAAGAGAAGCAAGGTGCTGAAGCAGCTAAAGCAGAATTACAAGAAGCGTTAGAAGGCGAAGATATTGAAGCAATTCAAACGAAGAAAGAAGCTTTAGAAGAACAAGTACAACAGTTATCTGTAAAACTTTATGAGCAAATGGCACAAGAACAACAAGCAGAAGCAGGTGCTGATGGATCAGCTGAAGGCGACGATGTTGTAGATGCTGATTTTGAAGAAGTAGAAGATGACAACGAAGACTCAGAAAATAAATAAGTAGAAAGATTAAAAAAGTCAAAGTCAGGTTTTTCTTGACTTTGACTTTTTTTAAGACTAAATATAGCAGGCTTATTTGCTTGTAGTAATGTTTCAATGATACTATTAGTAGTATTCGAATTTATCAAGCTTTAGGAGAGTGAAGCGAAAGTGAGTAAACGAGATTATTATGAAATTTTGGGCATCGATAAAAATGCTTCAAAAGATGATATAAGAAAAGCTTATCGTAAGTTAGCAAGAAAGTACCATCCAGACGTTAGTAAAGAAGAAAATGCAGAAGCAAAGTTTATCGAAGTAAAAGAAGCCTATGAAGTATTAAATGATGAACAAAAACGTGCACAATATGATCAATTCGGTCATGCAGGTCCACAAAGTCAAGGATTCGGTGGTGGCGGATTTTCTGGTTTTGATGATATATTTGATATGTTCTTTGGTGGTGGCAGAAGTAGAGACCCTAATGCGCCACGACAAGGAAATGATTTACAATATACGATGACGTTAAAGTTTGAAGAAGCGATTTTTGGTAAAGAAACTGAAATTACCTTACCAAAAGAAGAAGAATGTGATACGTGTCATGGATCAGGTGCTAAACCTGGAACTAGACCAGAGACTTGTTCACACTGTGGTGGTTCAGGTCAATTAAACATTGAACAAAATACACCACTTGGCCGTGTAGTAAATCGCCGTTCATGTCATCATTGTCAAGGAACAGGTAAAATTATTGAAGACGCATGTACAACATGTGATGGTAGAGGCCGTGTAAACAAACAAACAAAAGTTAAAGTGTCTATTCCAGCTGGTATAGATGATGGCCAACAAATTCGTATTGGCGGAAAAGGTGAACCTGGTATTAATGGTGGTCCTCCGGGTGACTTATTTGTCGTTATTCAAGTCGAACCTCATGATTTCTTCCATCGTGAAGGAGACGATATTTATGTCGAAATGCCACTGACATTTGCCCAAGCTGCCTTAGGCGATGAAGTGGAAGTACCAACTGTTCACGGAAAAGTATCTATTAAAATTCCAGCAGGTACACAAACAGGAAAAACATTCAGATTACGTGGGAAAGGCTCGCCAAACGTTCGCGGCTATGGTCAAGGAGATCAACGCGTAAAAGTTCGTGTTGTAACTCCGACGAAATTATCGAAAGAGCAAAAAGATATTTTACGAGAATTTAATCAAACAGAGGATAATGCGCCAATCTCAGAAGAAGAGGATTCTTTATTTAAACGATTTAAAAAGGCATTTAAAGGGGACTAATCATCCCCTTCATTTACATAGAAATGAGTGGTAACTATGAGTTGGAACGAGCTTGTTGTACATACGACAAATGAAGCGACAGAAGCGATAGCAAATATATTAAATGACTTTGGTGCAAATGGTGTAGTAATTGAAGATCCAAACGATTTAACAATAGAAAAGCGCGCTCAATATGGAGAATTATATGAATTAGATCCAACGAAATATCCAAAAGAAGGTATTCGAATTAAAGCTTATTTTATTCATAATGATGAATGGAAAGCTAAAAAAGAAGCTATTCAACTACAGATAACTGCCTTAGAACAACACGGGATTAATATAGGAGCAAATACTATAGACGTGAATACTGTCGTAGAAGAAGATTGGGAAAATGAATGGAAAAAGTATTTTAAACCAATGAAAGTATCCGACAAAATTGTTATTGTACCATCATGGGAAAACTATGAGCATCAACCAGGGGAAAAAATTATCAAAATGGATCCAGGAATGGCGTTTGGAACAGGTACACATCCAACGACGATGCTAAGCTTACAGGCAGTAGAATCAGTAATCAATCAGGATGATATTGTACTAGATGTTGGGTCAGGTTCTGGTGTATTAAGTATTGCTGCTGTACTATTAGGGGCAAAACATGTCTATAGTTACGATTTAGATGAAGTTGCTGTGAGTAGTACGAAAGTTAATCGCGACATGAATAACTTTGAACAACTAATGACCGTAAAACAAAATGATTTATTAAAAAACATTCACCAACCAGCAAATCTAATTGTGTCAAACATTTTAGCAGATATATTATTACTCGTTATTGACGATGCTTGGAATAATTTATTACCAAACGGGTATTTTATTACATCCGGTATTATCGAAGACAAAGCTGATCTTGTTCAAACGAAAATGGAAGAACGTGGATTTATTATTGTTGAAAAAAGTGAACAAGAAAGATGGATAAGTTTTATCGCACAAAAAAAGTAATGACGAGTAGGTGACTTCATGCAAAGATATTATGTCAAAGAAGATGCATGGCAAGGCGATACTGTTATTTTAACAGATGAGGATGCCCATCATATAAAACGAGTGATGAGACAACAAATTGGTGATGAAATCATTTGTAACCATCCAAATGGTGAAGCTGCCCATTGTTCAATCATAGAAATAAACGATAACGATGTTAGAGTGCAAGTATTAGAATGGCTAGCTGCTGATAATGAGCTACCAGTGCATGTGACAATTGTTCAAGGGTTACCAAAAGGAAGTAAACTAGAACTTATTTTGCAAAAAGGAACGGAATTAGGAGCCTCTTCCTTTCAACTGTTTGAAGCAGATCGTTCTGTTGCAAAATGGGATGAGAAAAAGACAGCCAATCGTTTTAAGCGATACAATAAGATTATTAAAGAAGCAAGTGAACAATGTCATCGTAATATAATGCCTGAATTACATGATGTACGCTCGCTTAAACAAATTTTGTCGGGAAGCGATACATATGATTATGTATTATTTGGCTACGAAGAAACAGCAAAACAACAATATAACCATTCATTCAGTAATATTTTAAAAAAGATACATCCAGGACAAAGTATTTTGTTTATCATTGGACCAGAAGGTGGATTTTCTAAAGCGGAGGTAGAATTACTTGAAACCTACGACGCTCAATCTGTAAGATTAGGAAAACGAATTTTGCGAACTGAAACAGCATCTTTGTATGCTTTAGCGAGTATTTCGTATCATTTTGAAGAATTGAGTGATTAGGAAATAAACAGTCAAAGCAGACTATCCATCAAATGATCGTATATTTGTTAAAATAGATGAATCATTTTCAAAATTCATTTTAGTAACTCAACCACGAACTTTACGTATGATGATAAAAATTTCTAACTAAACGTTCGTGTTTTACTTAAGTTCGCCTATTATGAAATTGATTCACAAGATAAGTAATTGCAAATTAATAAAGAAAAATTGGAATAAAAGAGATTAGTTGTTGACCCTTTAACAAGCTTATAATATAATAGAAATAGACGTGTTTCAATTATTCATCCATAAGTAATAGTCTTATATGAATAGAATAGTATTGGAATGTACGTCGATCCATTATTGGTTTTAGACTCCGGAGGGAGGGAAATTGTATGTCGAATACAACTCGAGTTCGTAAAAATGAATCTATTGAAGATGCGTTACGTCGTTTCAAAAGAGATGTTTCTAAAAACGGAACATTATCTGAATACCGTAAGCGTGAATATTATGAAAAACCTAGTGTGCGTCGTAAGAAAAAATCTGAAGCAGCTAGAGCACGTAAACGTAAATTTTAAATCATTGTAAAAATTTGCTTATATTGAAAGAACTTTAATTAAGGATAAATGATTCGTCAAGTTAAGATAGATTAATAGTTTATCAAACTAAACTAATCATTATTTTCTTAGTATGTTTTAAATTGATTTAAAACGTAAGTTATTCAATCTGTTATGAATGCAAAATGATAGGATACTTTTAATAATGCGTAAAGTTAGCTTATTAAAAGTATCATTGTCATGAAAAATAAATAAACAAACCCTTTTCGCTAATAATATAAAGTAGAAAAGGGTTTGTTTTTTAAGTATACATTACATATTATGGTCGAATTATACTTTTAATAAAGTTAATTATTCAAAAAAGGTGGATGATAATCATAACATTATATGGTACGATTAAAATGGTCTTCTTATACAGTGGGCGGATCAATTTGTCAATAAGGGACAAAAGGGTGGTGATTTACTTTGTCCAGATTTAATAAAATAATTGTAATGTTTATTCTTTTACTTACCGCATTCTCGTATATTCAACAAACAACCCATGCTGAAACTGAAACAGAAGGTGAAGATAAATTAGTCTATATTATCCCGGTAGAAAATGAGGTAGAACGAGGTTTAGAAGCATTTTTAATTCGTTCAACTGATGAAGCGATAGAAGCAGGTGCAAATCATATTATCTTTGAAGTTGATACTCCAGGTGGTCGTGTTGATTCGGCAGGACAAATTGGAAAGTTACTTCAAGGTTTAGATATATCTACTACTTCTTTTATTGTAAATGAAGCTTTATCAGCTGGTTCATATATTGCGCTAAACACAGATTCAATTTATATGAGACCGAATGCTACAATGGGGGCAAGTGGAGTCATTACAGCTGATGGTAATGCCGCTGATAAAAAAGCTCAATCTGCATGGATTGCAGCAATGAAGAGTGCAGCGGAGTCAAATGACCGTGATCCATTGTATGCGATTGCTATGGCTGATGAAACAATTGACTTGCCAGACTATGGTGCCCCAAAAGGAAAGTTTTTAACGTTATCACCAACTGATGCAGTAAAAGTAAATTATGCAGAAGGAATTGTGAAAAATAGAACGGAATTGTTAGCTGAACTAAACTTACAAAATGCAACAATTGTCGAAACGAAAACTTCAGTTGCAGAAGAAGTTGCTCGCTTTGTTACCAGTCCAGTTGTTATTCCAATATTACTTTCTGTAGCGAGTTTAGGATTAATTGTTGAACTTTACACTCCAGGATTTGGGGTTGCTGGAACGATGGGGTTAGTCGCTCTTATTTTGTTTTTTTATGGTCATATAATTGCAGGTTTAGCAGGAATGGAAACGGTTATTCTATTAATATCCGGAATTGTTTTTATTATTTTAGAATTTTTTGTTCCTGGAGGGATATTAGGTCTTATCGGAGTAAGTGCCATTGTTGTTTCTTTATTTTTATCTGGATATGACTTAACTCATATGGGTATAAGTATAATGATTGCTATTATCATCGGGATTGTTGCGTTTATCCTTTTATATCGACGTGTTGATGCTGAAAAAGGTATTTTTAGAAAGATTATTTTAAGAGATCGTACAATGACAGATGATGGATACACTTCCAACCCTGTGAAGAGTGAATTAATTGGCGCTGAAGGTACGACGTTGACGACGCTAAGACCAGCAGGTATTGCTCAAATTGAGGACGAAAGAATTGACGTAGTTTCAGAAGGTACGTATATTGAACAAGGTAAACGTATTAAAGTAATAGCGGTAGAAGGAATGCGTATCGTAGTTAGAGAAATTAAATAAAGGAGGAAAATGTCATGGATTTAAGTATAACAGAAATAGCACCATTTATTATTATTGCTTTAGTTTTAATATTTCTAGTTGTTTTATTTACATTTGTTCCAGTTACATTATGGATCAGCGCATTAGCAGCAGGGGTAAAGGTAGGATTACTAACATTAGTGGGGATGCGATTACGTAGAGTAATACCATCACGTGTTATTAACCCACTTATTAAAGCGTATAAAGCAGGTTTAGATGTAAATACAAATCAATTGGAAAGTCACTATCTCGCCGGGGGTAATGTCGATCGGGTAGTTAATGCCCTTATTGCGGCTCACCGTGCTGATATTGTTTTAACTTTCGAACGTGCTGCCGCTATTGATTTAGCAGGACGTAACGTATTAGAAGCAGTACAAATGAGTGTTAACCCGAAAGTAATCGAAACACCATTTATTGCAGGTATTGCTATGGATGGTATTGAAGTAAAAGCATTAGCAAGAATTACTGTTCGTGCTAATATCGATCGCCTAGTCGGTGGTGCTGGGGAAGAAACAGTTATCGCTCGTGTAGGTGAAGGTGTAGTAAGTACAATTGGTAGTTCAGAAACACATAAGAAAGTATTAGAAAATCCTGACATGATCTCTCACACAGTTTTAGCAAAAGGATTAGACTCAGGTACAGCATTTGAGATTTTATCAATTGATATTGCTGACGTTGATATTGGTAAGAACATTGGAGCTATGCTACAAACTGACCAAGCACAAGCTGATAAGAATATTGCACAAGCTAAAGCAGAAGAACGTCGTGCAATGGCTGTAGCTGAAGAACAAGAAATGACAGCTAAAGTTGAAGAAATGCGTGCACGTGTTGTTGAAGCAGAAGCAGATGTTCCAAAAGCATTAGCAGAAGCGCTGCGATCAGGTAATATGGGAGTCATGGATTACATGAATTACCAAAATATTAACGCTGATACAAACATGAGAGATACAATTGGTGGCGGATCGAAGAAAGAACAAGATAGTACAGAAGATAATAAAAAATAATGAACGATAAGTTGCTTAAGGAGGCTGAATAATGGATAGCTTCTTCAATCTAATTTTTGAAAACTTTTTTATCGTGATTATTATCGTTGTAGCGATTTTTAACTTTCTGTCTAAAGCCAAAAATAATAGTGAGACTACGGAACAAACAAATGAACCGACGAGAGAAAAACCAAAGCGTTCCATTCAAGACTTAATTGAAGAGAAAGCAGAGCAAGTTAGAGACACTTATCAACAAACAAGAGAATCGATTGAGGATGAAGTTGATAAAGGTACGAATCTCTTCGAAGAACAACGCCAGAAGCAATATGAACAATTAAGAAGTCAAATGCAATCGACACAGCCGAAAGAAGATCAGAAAAAAGAAGATTTCTCTAAAAATAAACTTCCAGATAAAAACTTGAAAGAACGTACTAAATCTGATGGTATATCTATCGATGGAAATTTAAAAAGGAAATTAACGAAACAAGGTTTAGCTGAAAGCATTGTAATGGCGGAAGTATTAGGTCCACCTCGAGCCTTAAACCCATATCAAAATGTTGCGATGAAACGTAAAGGCAAATAAACAAAATCACTTTTTCTACTAATAGTAGGGAAAGTGATTTTTTTATCGTTCTGAAATTCCTTTTCAATCATATAAATAGGTTGAGGGGAGTTAGATATAATGAAACGAATGAGTCAATTATTCCAACCATTTAAAAGAAATGAACCATACTTAACTTCTACTACACTTACCTTACCTATTATTACGATTACCGGCACACAGTCACTTCTTATTGAAAATACATACTCATTAATTGAATATGAACATAACCGAATTGTTTTACAAAGTAATGAATATACGATTGCGATAACTGGAGTAAATTTAAGTATCTCATTTATGTATCCTAATGAATTAATGCTTACAGGTAGTATTGAACAAGTTGTTTTTCAATAGTGTAGCTGCTAACTAAAGGGGGATTCTATGAAGCATAAGCAGGGAAAGTATATATTTTCATCACTGACCATAACCATGACTGGAAACAATTTAGAAAAAGTCCTTCAATCATTTATCCAACAAGATTATCCTGTTTGGGATATAAATAAAGTGTCAGATACGGTAAGTCATCTCCAAATTTATGAACATCATCTTCATGCTTTAACTTTATTAGCAGATGACTATGATATGGAAATAGTAAAAGGGAAAGTAAGTGGTGGGACGAGCTTTCTAAAAAAGTTATGGAAGAGAAAAGAATGGATTATTGCCTTTATTATTAGTGGGATTTTCATATTTTTATTAACACAAACAGCATGGAAAGTAGAAATAAAAGGCGTTTCGATTCATTTAGAAGATAAAATTAAAGAGAACTTAGCTGAATTAGGACTTTATCAAGGAGCATGGACATATAACTTAGCTTCCTTAGATGTTATACAAGATCAAGTGCTCCATGATATGCCAGAACTACTTTATTTAGGTATCGAAAAGCAAGGTGTCACTTATCATATTGATGCATTAGAGAAAAAATCAGAAAAACATTTAGCTGATTCAAATAGTGAACAGTTAATTGCAAATAAATCTGGTGTTGTTTTAAAAATGTTTATTAAATCAGGCCAACCAATTGTAGAAATAAATGATGTCGTGAAAAAAGGAGATATATTAGTTAAAAATGAGATAGAAACAACAGAAGAAGAAGAAAAAGATAAGAAAAAAACCAACAAAGTACCTGTCCAAGGAAAAGTATATGCCAATACATGGTATAATATCTCTTTAACAACATCATTACAATTAGAGCAAAATCAATTAACTGGTAATCATATACAAAAGTATCAGTTACAAGTAAAAGATACTAATATTCCACTGTGGGGATTTTGGCGTTCATCTTATGAGCAATATGTAGCAAATGAAGAAGTAAAAGCCTTACATTTATGGAAATGGAATTTACCTATACAAATGATTGAACAAACAATATATGAATATAACGATCAGCAAGTGAAACGAACATTGCCAGAGACTCAAGAAGCGGTTATAAAACATGTCGACAATCATATAAAAACGACACTAGGACAAGATACGGAAATATTAAAATATTATGTTTTGCATGAAAGTGTAGAGAATGGTAAAGTTAACATGAATATTTATTTAAGTGTACTTGAAAACATCGCAGTCGAAAAGTAGTAATTTTAAACGTACAATTTGTCTTAATAGTAAAAAGGAGTTAACTGATGGAAGAGAATTTGCAAAAGATAAACATAACATTAAACGATACAAATGAAGCAAGGAATTTATTTGGAAATAATGATGTCTACTTAAAAAGAATTGAAGAACAACTTAATGTAACGATTGTTACACGTGGTGAGCATATTCAAGTAACTGGTGAACATGTTCATCTTGTCGAACCGATTGTCGAAGGTTTATTAAAAGTAATTCAAAAAGGATTAGATGTATCAGAACGTGATGTCCTTTATGCAATCAAGTTAGCTAAAGAAGGTAAAATGAATCAATTTGAAACGTTATTTGAAGATGAAATCACGAAAAATTACCAAGGAAAACCGATCCGTGTTAAAACGTTAGGTCAGAAAAATTATGTGCAAGCAATTAATACTCATGACTTAGTATTTGGAATAGGACCTGCAGGAACAGGGAAAACATATTTAGCTGTAGTAAAAGCGGTAGATGCTTTAAAGAAGGGTGAAATAAAACGAATCATTTTAACACGACCAGCTGTCGAAGCAGGAGAAAGTCTTGGATTTTTACCAGGCGATTTGAAAGAAAAAGTCGATCCATATTTACGCCCATTGTATGATGCATTACACGATGTCCTTGGTAGAGAACAAGCAGGTCGACTTGTTGAAAAAGAAATAGTTGAAATTGCTCCATTAGCTTATATGCGAGGAAGAACGCTAGATGATGCTTACGTTATACTCGATGAAGCGCAGAACACAACGCCAGAGCAAATGAAAATGTTTTTAACTAGACTTGGATTTGGTTCAAAGATGGTTATTACTGGAGATATTACGCAGGTAGACCTACCAAAAGGAGTCGAATCTGGCTTAGTTGTAGCTCAACGCCTGCTTCAAAAAGTAAATGGCATATCATTTATTTATTTAGAAGCATCCGATGTTGTCCGACATCCACTTGTTCAAAAAATTATTCAAGCTTATGAACAATAGTAGTTATACAGTATAAGAACTAACGTCAAGAGCTAATTGAGGTGGAGCAATTGAAGAAATCTATAAGTAGGTTGTTTTCTCTATTTAATAACAAACCAAAGTGGGGTCTAGTTTTTTTACCTACTATTTTATTAGGTATCTTTTTTTATTTAGTAACATTTAATAACATGTATTCGAAAACATATGATATTGAGCGGTTTAACCGTGCAAAAGAAACAATCCGCTCTCCCATCACGATTGAAGACGAAATAGAAACCGATAGAATTATGCGTGAAACAGTACTATCGGTGAGTGATAGGTATTCTGTTGTAGACGAAATAACGGAAGAACAAACAAACTATATTGATGAGATTTTTGATGCAATCAAAACGATTGCATCAGAAGAGGAAGCGAAAAAGGAAGACGAAGACGACGCAGATCCTTTAACAAATGAGGAGATTGTTTTTCAGTTAAACGAGATGTTGTCTTCAGATATAACAGATAAAGTAGATGATGTTCTCTTTATGCAGTTAATTCAACTAAATGATGAAGAACGTGAAAAAGGCGAAAAGGTATTTATAAAAACAGTAAAAAACATCCTTGAATCAGGAGTTCGAGTTGAAAATATCGATAGTGCAAAAGAAGAACTACATAATACGATCAAGTATGCTTCTCTCGATGATGATGTGAAAGAAGTTTTAAACAATTTAATTAGTTTTGCCATTATCGAAAACTCATTTTACGATGTTGAAAAAACGATGGAAGCGCGAAGGACAGCAGCAAGTAAAATTGAACCTGTCGTCATTCAAAGTGGTGATATTATTGTTCGCGAAGGACAAATTATTACGAACGAATTATATGAAGATTTAAAGTTAGTTGGTTTATTAAATAAAGAAAAATCAATTTACCCTGGTATCGGATTGGGGATTTTTATCTTTTTAATGCTAAGTTTGATTGGCTACGAATTAAATCGCCTTTATCAACGAAATAATTTAGATAGTGGTAAGGTTTTAGCTATTATGTTTATTAGTGTACTCACTGTGGCGATGATGAAAATTGTCAGTTATTATTATGATCCATTAAATCAATTATATTTACTAGTACCAATTGCGACAGGAGTTTTATTGTTAAAAATACTTATCTATGAACGTTTAAGTATTATTATGGCTGTCATCTTTGCCATTTTAGGCAGTATATTGTTTAATGGACAAATCCCAAGTTCTTTAAATATGGAAGCATTCGCTTACTTTTTATTTTTCCAATTGGCAGGAATTTTATTTTTAAGTAACGTTCGTGACCGCCTTATTATTGTAAATGTTGCTTTTGGTATGGCCTTAGTAAACGTTATGATGATTTTAATGTTTATATTCCTATCTTTTGAAAAGTTTGAATTAAAACAAGTCATGATTCATTCGAGTTATGGAGCTGGTGCTGCCATTTTAGCTGCAGTACTTACAATTGGGATTTTACCATTCTTTGAAACAGGTTTAGGAATTTTATCAGATGGTAAACTATTGTCACTAGCTAATCCAAATCAAGAACTTATACGAAAAATATTAACAGAAGCTCCTGGAACGTATCACCATTCTGTTATGGTTGCTAATTTAAGTGAATCAGCATGTGAAGCTATTGGTGCAAATGGTTTATTAGCAAGGGTTGGTTCTTATTACCATGATATTGGAAAAACAGTACAACCACATTATTTTATTGAAAATCAAATCGGCATGCGAAATCCGCATGATTTTATTAGTCCAAAAGATAGTGCTGAAATTATAATAAGTCATGTAACCTGTGGTACAGAAATGTTAAAAGAACATAATTTACCACAAGAAATAATTGATATATGTCAACAACATCATGGCACATCATTAGTGGAGTATTTTTACCGCACAGAAGTGAATAATAATCCTGATAAAGAAATAGATAAAGCTGATTTTCGTTATCCGGGGCCTAAACCTATGACGAAAGAAGCTGGTGTAATTTCGATTTGTGATTCAGTTGAAGCGGCTGTTCGATCATTACAAGAACCATCTCCAGAAAAAATCACAGAAATAATTGATGCGATTATCAATGCTAAATTGACAGATGGACAGTTAGATTACACACCTTTAACTTTAGAAGAATTGCATATTATAAGAAATACTGTATTAGAAGCATTAAAAGGTATATTCCATTCACGTATAGAATATCCTGCAGAGGAGGAAAAGTAATGCAAATTGATTTAACTGACCAAACAAAGACATTATCTTTAGAGCAACGCGATTTAATTCAAGAACTAGTTATTTTTGCTGGAAAAAGAGAACAAATTAACTTTAATGTTGAATTATCTATTACGATTGTTCATAACGAAGACATCCAAGTATTAAATGCACAATATCGTAACAAAGATGAGCCAACAGATGTCTTGTCTTTTCAATTAGATAATCCTTACAGAGGTACAGAAGAAACAATGGGAATGCCGATTATGATTGGTGATATTATTATTTCAATCGATAAAGCAATAGACCAAGCTAAACGGTATAATCATTCTTTTGATAGAGAGATTGCCTTTTTAACGGTACATGGATTTTTACATCTTTTAGGATATACACATGATAATAAAGAAGAAGAGCAAGTTATGTTTCAAAAGCAAGAGTCGATCTTAGAGGAATTTAGCCTTGGCAGATAATAATAAGCGTGGAATTGGATTATCGTTCGCTATAAACGGTTTGATCGAAGCATTTAAACGAGAACGTAATTTTCGTATTCATTTATACGTGACGGTTATCATAATCAGTATAAGTATTTATGTTAAATTAACTCCTGTAGAATGGCTATTTATTTTAACGGCTATTTATTTTGTATTAGTTGCGGAATTAATTAATAGCTTGTTTGAACGGGTAATAGACTACATTAAGCCGGATTACCATCTGCAAGCGAAAATTATTAAAGACATCGCCGCCGGTATTGTATTACTCACCGCTTCCTTGTCAGTAATAATCGGGTTGGTTATTTTTCTACCTAAACTATTTTAAAATGTAATGTAGTAACATTATAATGCACAGTAGACAGAAACAGCGAGATAAAAATATTCCGTTATTCACTAAGCTGAAAAAGGATTAATTTATACTAAAAGAAAGAGTATAACCACCGCAGTCCGAATATATTCCGCTTTCCGCGGGCGAGTATCAAGCCTCCTCAGGCTTACGCCTTGCGGGGTCTTGATAGACTCTTACTTCCCGCAGGAGTCTACATATATTCGGACTGCTTTGTATTTGCTATTTGTATTTTTATTTACTAATGAACTTTTTCAGTGATCGTATTTCGATTCTTAATGATTTAACTATATCTACTTTAAACTGTAAATCTTTATTTTAAAATATAATATTTACTCTCATAACTTTTTAAAAATGAAAAGAATTCTATTAGATATCTCCACTTTCAATATTGGCAGTTTGGAGCGTAGGGTCGTTTACTCCTGCGGAAACAGAACGAGTCTGAAGACCCCGCAGGAAGTGTACTTTGCTTCCGAGGAGGCTGAAGCCGTTCCCGCGGAAAGAAACGACCCGCAGCGACAAACTGCCTGAAGTTAAACTAAATTATTAAGCATGGAAATTACGTCACAGTCTACGTTTACTATTCAACTGAAAATAATTTACTGTTAAAGTCTATAGTGTATAGGCTTTTTTCTTTTTTTATATGATGCGAAAAAGTGCGAATTTAACAATATTATTATAACCTTTGTCGAAAACATTAATTTATAGGATAATGTGTAGTATGATGAAAATAATGAAATATCCAGGAGGCACATTATGAGCAACGAACATCGTTCAGGATTTGTAACAATTGTAGGAAGACCTAATGTTGGAAAATCAACATTGTTAAACCATATTATCGGAGAAAAAGTATCTATTATCAGTGATAAAATCCAAACAACTAGAACACCAGTACAAGGAATCTTGTCGGATGAAGATACACAAATTATCTTTATAGATACACCTGGAATCCATAAACCAAAACATCGTTTAGGTGATTACATGGTCGATGTATCCGTACAAACATTAAATGATGTTGATGTCGTATTATTTATGATTAATGCGGTAGAAGGATACGGAAAAGGAGATCAATTTATTTTAGATAAATTAAATCAAATTGATAAACCTGTATTTTTAGTTATCAATAAAGTAGATCAAATTCATCCAGATGCGTTATTTCCAATAATTGAGCAATATCAAAGTAAATGTAAATTTGAAGAAATTATTCCAGTATCAGCTTTAAATGGTAACAACGTCGAAAAATTATTAGATTTATTAAAAAGCCACTTACAAGAAGGTCCAAAATATTTCGACGCAGACCAAATCACAGATAAAACGGAGCGATTTATGATAAGTGAATTAATCCGTGAAAAAGTATTAACTTACACAGAAGAAGAAGTACCTCATTCGATTAATGTTGTCGTAGAAGATATGGTTAGAAACAAAAAGGATAAACTACAAATTCAAGCAACTATTATAACAGAACGCGAATCTCAAAAAGGAATTCTTATTGGAAAAAGAGGTAGCATGTTAAAAACAATTGGTCAATCCGCACGACGAGATATTGAAGATATGCTAGGTGAAAAGATATTTTTAGATTTATGGATAAAAGTAAAGAAAGATTGGCGAAACAAGGAATCTTTACTCACTCAATATGGTTTCTATACGGATGATGAATAAATGAATTGGTAAAATTTAATACTAATGAATTTCTTTAGTTAGGTAAATCTAATAGTAAGTTCTATATCAACTCAACGAAAATAAAGGAAAGGATGATTTCTTTTGCGAGAAGAAATTTGGAATTTATTTTTGAAGACAGGGAACATTGAAACTTATTTATTGTTAAAACAGCTTGAGAGTGACCAACTAGAAGAAAGAAAAAATGATAAATCTGTCGATTCACTAATTGAAAATGAAAGTATGACTATGGAAACAAAAGTGTAGTGTTATTGAAATTTGAGGGGATGTCATGTTACGTCAAATAGAAGGCATTGTAATAAAGTCACGGGACTACGGAGAAACTCATAAAATTATAACGATTTTTACGAAAGATGCTGGAAAAATTACAGCAATTGCAAGAGGCGCTAATAAAACAAAAAGTAAATTAAGTGCAGTGTCGCAAGTTTTCATTGAGGGAGACTTTCTAATCTATCTTTCAAAAGGATTAAGTACTGTGCAACAGGGGCAAACAATTTCTTCTTATCGGCATATCCGTGAAGATATTATTAAAACAGCATACGCAGCTTATTTAGTTGAACTGACAGATAAGCTAATGGAGGAAAGACAACCAGATCCATTCATTTATAAGCAACTTACTTTAACATTGAATTGGATGAATGAAGAAGAAGAGTTTATGATTCCTTTACTCATGTATGAATTAAAGTTATTTGCAAAAGGTGGATTTGCCCCTGTTGTAGATCAATGTGTTAATTGTGGAAGGAATGAATCATTAAAATCCTTTTCTATTCAAGAAGGTGGAGTTCTATGCGAACAATGCTTCACTAGGGATGAGAGAGCAGTACTGTTACATCCGAAAATAATGAAATTATTTCAAGTATTTTTACATGTTGGCCTTGAAAGAATTGGGAGCATATCAGTGAAAAAAGAGAACCAACAATTACTTCGTACATTATTTAATGAATACTATGATGTTTATGGCGGATTTCACTTAAAATCTCGGCGCTTTTTAGAACAGATTGATTTGTTATAGTAAAGTGTTAAGATACTTTTTAGTAAAATATATTGCAAAGTAAACTTTTATTGTATATAATATAGAGTATATGTGAGGAAAGGGATTAGTATGTATTGCTGTCTATTTTTAGCGAGCCTAGAATAGTGAGAGCTAGGTAATAGCACAATGGCAGAAGGCACCCTGGAGCAGAACATGTTAAAGTGGTTTACGATATTTGTAAACAAATAGGGTGGAACCGCGGGCAAGAATCCGTCCCTATGTCTTTTTAATGAAAAAGGCATAGGGACGGATTTTTTTGTTCCTTATATGTCTAATAATAAGAAAAAGAGGGATAAAAGATGAATATTCAAGAAATGATCTTAGCATTACAACAATATTGGTCGAAGCATGATTGTATTTTAATGCAAGCTTATGACGTCGAAAAAGGAGCGGGAACAATGTCACCGATGACGTTGTTACGTAGTTTAGGTCCTGAACCGTGGAATGTAGCTTATGTTGAACCATCAAGACGACCAGACGATGGGCGTTACGGAGAGAACCCAAATCGTTTATATCAACACCATCAATTCCAAGTTATTATGAAACCATCACCAGACAACATTCAAGATTTATATTTACAATCTTTAGTAGAATTAGGTATTAATCCTTTACATCATGATATTCGTTTTGTTGAAGATAACTGGGAAAATCCAACACTAGGAGCATCTGGATTAGGTTGGGAAGTATGGTTAGATGGAATGGAAATTACCCAATTTACTTACTTCCAGCAAATAGGTGGATTAGAGGCTAGTCCTGTTGCAGTTGAATTAACGTACGGAATTGAACGTTTAGCAGCTTATATTCAAGATAAAGAAAATGTGTTTGATTTAGAGTGGGTTGATGGTGTAACAGTAAGAGATATTTTCTTACAACCAGAATATGAGCATTCTAAATATGCTTTTGATGAATCAGATAGCGATATGTTATTTACTTTATTTAATTTATATGAAAAAGAAGCAAAAGCAACGATGGAAAAAGGATTAATTTTCCCATCATATGATTATGTCTTAAAATGTTCGCACACATTTAACTTGTTAGATGCAAGAGGAGTTATTTCGGTAACGGAACGAACTGGATATATTTCAAGAGTTCGTAATTTAGCAAGAACGATTGCTCATGCATATATTGCGGAACGTGAAAGATTAGGATTCCCAATGTTAAAAGAGGAGGAGAGCTTGGATGAATAATCATGTATTATTAGAAATAGGTATAGAAGAACTTCCTGCTCGTTTTATTGACGATGCTGAACAACAATTATTAAATAAAACAACTAAATGGTTACAAGATTTACATATCGAATTTAAGTCGATTGAATCTTTTTCTACACCAAGAAGATTAGCCATTAGAATAAAAGATATTGCAACACATCAAACAACGATAAAGGAAGAAGTTAGAGGACCACAAACTAAAATTGCTAAAGATGAGTCTGGTAATTGGACTAAAGCAGCAATTGGCTTTTCTAAAGGACAAGGTAAAAGTCCGGAAGATATATATGTGCAAGAAGTAAAAGGTGTCGAATATATCTTTGTAGAAAAAGTAACAGAAGGAAAACCGACGAGTGACGTGTTACCTGGATTAAAAGATATTATATCCTCTATCCATTTTCCACAAACAATGCGCTGGGGTAGTGGCTCTTATCGTTATGCTAGACCAATTCGTTGGATAGTAGCTTTGTTAAATGATACTGTTATTCCATTTGAAATTGCTAATGTTACAACAAGTAATAAAACATATGGACATCGTTTTTTAGGAGAGGAAGCAATTATTGAAGATCCATTAACGTATGAAAACATTCTTAAAGAAAATTACGTTATTGTCGATCCAAAAGAGCGAGAACAACTTATTTTAGAACAAATTAAAACAATTGAAGAAGAAGAAGGGTTTCATATTCAAGTAGAACCTGAACTTTTAAATGAAGTTCGTAACTTAGTAGAGTATCCTACAGCTTTCCATGGTTCATTTGCAGAAGAATATTTGAAATTACCACAAGAAACTTTAATTACATCCATGGCTGAGCATCAACGTTACTTCCCTGTCATGACCAAAGAAGAAGATGCTTTATTACCGTATTTTGTTAGTGTACGCAATGGAGATGACCAACAAATCGAAAACGTTGCTCGCGGAAATGAAAAAGTCTTGCGTGCCCGTTTAGCAGATGGTGCCTTTTTCTATGAAGAAGATAAAAGTAATTCAATTGAATTTTATAACGATAAATTAAAGACAGTTATTTTCCAGGAAAAAATCGGTACAACATACGAAAAGGTGGAAAAGGTTGTCACATTAACAGAAAAATTAACGGACTATCTTCATGTTGACAGTACTGTTGCCGCTCAAGCAAAAAGAACAGCTGAAGTATGTAAATTTGATTTAATGACGAGCATGGTTGGAGAATTCCCTGAATTACAAGGAATTATGGGTGAAAAATATGCTCTCCACTTTGGCGAAGATAAAGAAGTAGCAAAAGGAATAAAAGAACATTATTATCCAGTACAATCTAACGGTGGATTACCGACAACAGATGTTGGAGCTATTGTAAGTGTGGCAGATAAATTAGATACGATTGTATCATGTATTTCAGTAGGTCTTATTCCAACAGGTTCTCAAGATCCATTAGGCTTAAGAAGACAAGCAATCGGTATTTTACGTATAGCTAAAGAACAAAAGTGGGATATTTCAGTTGAAACATTAATTTCTTTCGCAGTTGAATTATATGATGTGAATGACGAAGCTGAAGAAGAAATTCATTCGTTCTTTGCTAATCGAGTGTCGTTTATTTTATCTGAACGTGGCATTGAACAAGATATTATTCAAGCTGTTATTAAAAAGAAGATTGGTGTTTTAAATTATTCTTTACAAAAAGCACAAATTTTATCTGAGAAAAGAAATGACCCTACATTTAAACCAGTGCAAGAATCATTAGTACGTATTATGAATTTAAGCAAGCAAGCTACAACATTTGAAGTAGATGCTACTTTGTTTGAAACGGATTCTGAAGTTAAGTTACATGAACAAACGAATGTAGTTGCAGAAACATTTGTAACACATCAAGAAAACTATGAAGCAGCTGAAGCTTTAGATGCATTAGCAACTTTAGCTAAGCCAATCCATGATTTCTTTGAACATAATATGGTCATGGCAGACGATGAGAAAGTGAAACAAAATCGTTTAGCATTAGTTAACAATATCGCTAAGCTAATTGCACAATATGCCGATATAACATTAATAGAATGGAAACAACATCATTAAAATGAACAATAATTGTCAAAAGCAAACATAGCTAAATATACATGTTTGCTTTTGGCCTTTCTATTCTATTCATAATTGATTAGATGATGAAGATAATGGGTACATATTTGAATGTAGGTGGTGTAAAAGTGGAGTTATCAGAGCGACAAAATAAAATTATTGATATCGTGAAAGAAGATGGACCTATTACTGGTGAAAAAATAGCAAAACAACTGTCATTATCACGTGCAACATTACGACCTGATTTAGCTATTTTAACGATGGCTGGTTATCTTGATGCTAGACCGCGAGTGGGTTATTTTTATACAGGAAAAACGGGTTCTGAGTTACTTACTGAAAAAGTAAAACAATATAAAGTAAAAGAATTTCAATCAGTTCCTGTCGTAGTGAAAGAAGATCAGTCTGTTTATGATGCAGTTTCTACAATGTTTTTAGGGGATGTAGGCACACTGTTTGTCGTTAATGATACTGGTTGTTTAACAGGTGTGCTATCACGTAAAGACTTGTTACGAGCTAGTATAGGAAATCAAGATTTAAATTCCGTTCCTGTTCATATTATTATGACGCGAATGCCTAATGTTACAGTATGTACAGCAAATGATTTGTTAATCGAAGCTGCGAAGAAGTTAATTGATAAACAAATAGATGGGTTGCCCGTTGTAAAAGAAACAGATGAAGGGCTTCAAGTTATTGGAAGAATTACGAAAACAAATGTAACGAAGGCTTTTGTTGAATTGATTTTAGACGAACAAATTTAGAAAGTAGGGGAAAAAATGAACAATAAAAATCCGCTAGTTTTCGTATTATCGGATTCAGTAGGCGAAACAGCAGAATTGGTAATTAAAGCAGGATTAAGTCAATTCACAAATGGAGATTACAATATTCAACGTGTGCCTTATGTAGATGATAAATCAATTATTGATGACACATTAGAGTTAGTAAAAGAAAAAGACGCTTTTTTAGCTTTTACTTTAGTTGATCCAGAATTACGAGATTATATGAATAAACGATCAACTGCTTTAAATGTTGAAGTAATTGATATTATGGGTCCAATGATGGATTTAATGAAACGGAAATTTCAAAATGAGCCGCACTTAGAACCAGGATTGATTTATAAATTAGATAAAGATTATTTTAAACGAATAGAAGCAATTGAATTTGCTGTACGATATGATGACGGTCGAGATCCACGAGGGATTTCCCGTGCAGATATTGTATTAATTGGGGTATCACGTACTTCTAAAACGCCATTATCTCAATATCTAGCTCATCAACGCTTAAAAGTAGCTAATATACCTGTTGTACCTGAAGTGGATCCACCTGAAGAACTTTTTCGTTTAGATAAAGCAAAATGTATTGGATTAAGAATTAGTCGAGAAAAGCTAATCGATATTCGTAAAGAACGTTTGAAAGCATTAGGTTTAGGTGATCACGCAACATATGCAACATTACAAAGAATTGATGAAGAACTAGCTTATTTCGATGAGATCATCGATAAAATTGGTTGTGAAGTAATTGACGTATCTAATAAAGCAGTAGAAGAAACTGCTAACATGATCAAACATATGTATAATAAAGATTTAAACTAATTTACTAGCGTTAAAATGCTCTTTATACTATAATGAGATGTCGTATATACCGTCTTAGGTTTATATTTTATGCTATATGGGAATATATTTATATGAACAAGCAAGTAATAACACATTTTCCTTGAGACAAATGCTTCTCAAAGGAATATTTTTTAAATCGTCATAAAAATATTGTCGAATGATGCAGGAGTATCTCATGTAAAAATCGAATATAAACAACAATGGGCTATAAGGGGATGTTCTGAGCAAAATGTCAACACACATACCAGAAGAAATAATAGAGAACATTCGTAAAGAAAATGACATTGTAGATGTTGTTGAAGGATATGTTTCGTTAAAGCGACAAGGACGAAACCATGTCGGATTATGTCCTTTTCATGATGAGAAAACTCCTTCTTTCACTGTGTCAAAAGAAAAACAGCTTTTCCGTTGCTTCGGTTGTGGAAAAGGTGGTAGTGTATTCAATTTTTTAATGGAAATAGAATCATTTAACTTTATCGAAGCAGTTCATCATTTAGCTAATAAGGCAAACATAGCCTTACCAGATACACAACGCAAAGAACAAAGTATATCTGAAGAAGGACAAACATTTTTATCAGCTTATCATTTACTAACAAAGTATTATCATTATATGCTGAAAGGAACTGATGATGGTCAATCGGCACAAGATTACTTACTTGAAAGAGGCATAAATAAAGATACGATAGAAACGTTTCAATTAGGTTACTCGCCGAGCAATAGTGAAATAACGTTAGAGTTTCTTCAAGAAAAAGGATTTCATCGGCAATCACTTGTTAAAGCAGGTTTAATATCCACACATGATAATGAACATTTTACTGATGTCTTTAGAGGCAGAGTCATTTTTCCGATACGGAATCACTTAGGTAAAACTGTTGCGTTTGGCGGACGCTCTTATCAAGGAGAAGAACCAAAGTATTTAAACAGCCCTGAACACGAATTATTTCAAAAAGGAAATCTTTTATTTAATTTTGATTTAGCAAAACGACATATTCGTCGTGAAAATGAAGCAATCGTGTTTGAGGGGTATATGGATGTTATAGCTGCTTATCAGGCAAATGTAACGAACACAATAGCAACGTTAGGCACAGCTCTGACAACGAATCAAGCTAGGTTGTTAAAGCGTTATGTTGATACAGTTGTAATTTGTTATGATGCCGATCATGCAGGAGTTGAAGCAAGTTATCAAGCAGCACAACTTTTAGAACAAGTAGGAGCAAATGTGAAAGTTGCTCAAATGCCAGATGGAATGGATCCGGATGATTATATTAACGAACACGGTGGCGAAGAGTTTCAAGAACAAATTATTAATCGCAGTGATTCACTTATTCGTTTTTATATGAATTATAAACGAAAAAAATATGACTTATCGATTGATGATAATCGAATAGCTTATATAGAAGAAATAATTATTCTGTTAGCAACGATTGAAAGCTCTATAGAACTTGAGTTTTATGTAAACGAAGTTGCCGAAGAATTTAATTTATCAACAGATATTATCCATCATGATATAGATGAGCATAAAAAAAGTAATAATCGCCAACATAAAGGTAATCAACCACAACCAAATCATCCGCAACCAATAACGCGGTCAGTAACAAAAAAAACGATTTTACCTGCACATACAAATGCAGAACGTTTTTTATTGGCACATATGTTACAAAATCCTAATATAATCCACAAGGTCCAACAGACATTAGGTGTGCAATTTAATGTAGATGAACATAAAGTTATATTAACACATTTATATGCTCTACATGAAAAGTTTGAGGACATGAATGTCAGTCAATTAATAGATAATTTAACGGATGACCATTTAAAAGAAATTGTAATGGACGTCGCTATGATTGATACAGAAGAAATGATTACGGAAGAAGTGATGGATGACTATATTAAAGTCATTCAAGCTGAATCTACAGATGTCGCTTATTTACGCATATTAGAGAGAAAACAAAAGCAAGAACCTAATCCAATTTTAGCGGCTAAAATTGGGCTTGAAATTATAGAGATTAAAAAACAATTGCAACAATTAAGGTAAGAATTATTTAAGGAGGGAAGGGACTTATGTCAGAAAACAAATCTTCTCAAACAGTGGAAAGTAATTTAACAATCGAACAAGTAAAAGATGAATTGATTGAAACAGGGAAAAAATCAGGTGTTTTAGCATACGAAGATGTGGCAGATCGTCTTTCTGCATTTGAAATAGAACCTGAACAAATTGATGAATTTTACGAACAACTAGAAGAACAAGGCATTGAAGTAATTGGTGATGCTGAGGATGAAAAAGCTTTAAAAGAAGATATGACAAAAGCAGATGACTTAAGAGACTTAAGTGTTCCATTAGGAATTAAAATCAATGACCCAGTAAGAATGTATTTAAAAGAAATCGGTAGAGTTGATTTATTAACTGCAGAACAAGAAGTCGAATTAGCAAAACGAATTAAAGAAAATGATGAACAAGCTGGACGTGACCTAGCAGAAGCAAACTTACGTTTAGTTGTAAGTATTGCTAAACGTTACGTAGGTAGAGGTATGTTATTCCTTGATTTAATTCAAGAAGGTAACATGGGCTTAATTAAAGCAGTTGAAAAGTTCGACCATGAAAAAGGATTTAAGTTTAGTACGTACGCTACATGGTGGATTCGTCAAGCAATAACAAGGGCAATTGCGGACCAAGCTAGAACGATTCGTATTCCTGTACACATGGTTGAAACAATTAATAAACTCATTCGTGTACAACGTCAATTGTTACAAGACTTAGGACGCGAGCCTACTCCAGAAGAAATTGGAAAGGAAATGGAATTATCACCAAGTAAAGTACGAGAGATTCAAAAAATCGCTCAAGAACCAGTTTCATTAGAAACACCAATTGGTGAAGAAGATGATTCCCATTTAGGTGATTTCATTGAAGATCAAGAGGCTGTTTCTCCATCAGATCACGCAGCATATGAATTGTTAAAAGAACAATTAGAAGATGTTTTAGATACGTTAACAGACCGTGAAGAGAATGTATTACGTTTACGCTTTGGTTTAGATGATGGTCGTACAAGAACACTAGAAGAAGTTGGAAAAGTATTTGGTGTAACAAGAGAACGTATTCGACAGATTGAAGCAAAAGCTTTAAGAAAGTTACGTCATCCAAGTCGCAGTAAACAATTAAAAGATTTTCTAGAATAATTTCATAATGAATTTTCATTATGAAATTATTCCTCTTGAATTTATCACATTCAAGGAAAATATTTACTTTTAAAAAACATAATTACTTTAAACTAAACTGATTATCGAGTAAAATAAGATTAGTCTGTTTTATACAGTACATAGAACAATTACATAAGGAGGAATGAGTGATATGAAAAAGAATGTTCTCCCATTTGGAATTATAGCTATCGTAGGTATTTTTGCTGCAGTGATTGTCTTTTATATAGGAGTTTCCCAAAAAGAAGATATCCAATTAGCAGAAGAAAATGATGGAGAAGAAGTGACAGAGGAAGACGGTGAAGATGGCGACGGCGAAACAGCTGATGACCCTGAAGCAATCTACGCTAACTCTTGTGCTAGTTGTCACGGAGATGATATGTCAGGATCTGTAGGTCCAGACCTAACTGCTGTTGGTGGCGATCATTCAGCAGATGAGATTGAAGATATCATTAATAATGGACAAGGCTCTATGCCTCCAGGAACAGCTGGACCAGAAGAAGCAGAAGTTATAGCTGACTGGTTAAGTGAAATGAAATAATAACATATTGAGGATGAATAAGCTTTCTGTTAATACAGAAAGCTTTTCGCCATTTTTTGAAGAATATAGGAGTAATGGATATGGTAGAGAATATACAGCTTTCAAAGCGTTTAAAAGCAATTGCAACATATCTAGACAAAACTACACTTTTTGCTGATATTGGTTCAGATCATGCTTATTTACCTTGTTATGTGTGTACAAAATATCCTAATGTACGTGCTATTGCTGGAGAAGTAAGTAAAGGCCCTCTAGCACGAGCTAAAGAAACTGTACAGGCTTATCAATTAGCTGATCGTATTGACGTACGTTTAGGAAATGGATTAGAAGTTATTGATCAAAATGATCATATTGATACTATTACAATTGCTGGAATGGGCGGTTCACTGATTGCCAACATTTTAACAGAAGGAAAAGATAAATTAACAAACGTACGACGACTTATTACACAACCTAACAATAATGGGTACGCTGTAAGGTCTTTTTTAGCACGTAATCACTACTTCATTACTGATGAATTAATTATTGAAGAAAATGATCATATTTATGAAATAATAGTGAGCGAATATTCAGCAGATGACTTATTTACAGCATTAACAGAAGAAGAAGAAAAAAATTGGCTTTTTGGACCTAAACTAATGAAAGAAAAATCAACTGTTTTTATTAAAAAATGGCAAGCAGAACATGATAAAATAGATTATGTCATTAAGCAAATGAAACAAGCACAAGTTCAAGACGAAGATAAAATAGCCAAGTGGCAAACTCAGCAACAATGGATTAAGGAGGTTTTATCATGACAACACGGACTCATAAAGATATTTTTAATTTAATGGAAAAGTGGGCACCTAAACATCTTGCCTACGATTGGGATAATATCGGTTTACAAATTGGCTCAGTCAACGATGAAACAAAAAAAATAATGGTTACGTTAGATGTTGTTGAATCGGTTGTAGATGAAGCAATAGAACAAGGTGTAAATTTAATTATTGCTCACCATCCTTTATTATTTAAACCATTACAATCAATTGATTATAGTTCTTTTCAAGGAAAAGTAATTAAGAAATTAATTCAGCACGATATTACTGTTTATGCAGCACATACAAATCTTGATATTGCACACGGTGGGGTCAATGATATGTTAAGTGATGCACTCAAATTATCCAATAAAAATCATTTAGTAACAACGCACAAAGAATCTTTATATAAGCTTGTTGTATATGTGCCGGAAACACATGCAGAGTCTGTTCGCATAGCATTAGGAGATAATGGCCTTGGTCACATCGGTCATTACAGCCATTGTTCTTTTAACACCAATGGTACAGGTACGTTTAAACCTTTAGAGGGTACAGATCCATTTATTGGTGAGAAAGACAAAATCGCTGAAGTAGCTGAAGTAAAAATAGAAACAGTGATTAAAGAGCAAGATATTCAACAAGCACTCCAAATTGTTGAAAAAAATCACCCTTATGAAGAAGTAGCTTATGATTTATATCATTTAGCTCAAGACGGAGAAACATATGGAATAGGTATTGTAGGACAACTTGATACCCCAGCTTCATTATTAGACGTTTGTACACTAGTAAAAGATGCTTTTCATCTTGACACAGTACGAGTAACAGGAGATCAAAATAAGACAATTCAAAAAGTTGCTATTTTAGGTGGTAGTGGGGAAAAATTTATTCAACAAGCAAAAAACAAAGGTGCTGATGTGTACATTACAGGAGACATGACATTTCACCAAGCACAAGATGCCTATGAAATGGGTTTATCTGTCATTGATGCAGGGCATTACATTGAAGAGATAATGAAACAAGCTACAGCCGATTATATAAAACAATTATGCGAAGAAATTGAGTGTATTACATCACAAGTGGATACAAATCCATTTCGTTACGTATAGTAGGAGGATGATGTAATGGAACAATTACATTTTAAACAACTAGGATTAAATGAGACATTATTACAAGTCGTAGATAAACTCTATTTTAAAAAACCAACAGCAATACAAGAAAAAGCGATACCTCATATTTTAGCAGGAAAAAGTATGATTGGTGAGTCGCAGACAGGTTCTGGTAAGACTCACGCTTATTTATTACCGCTGTTAAATAATATAGACCCATCAAAAAACGAAGTGCAAATCGTTATTACAGCTCCAACTCGAGAGTTAGCAATGCAATTAATGGAAGAAGTTAAAACAATTACAACATTAGCTGACAAAGAAGATGCCTGGAGAGCAAGATTAATTGTTGGTGGACTTGATCGAAAAAGAATGAAACGCCAATTAAATACAACACCACATATCGTAGTTGGTACACCAGGCAGAATATTAGATATGATAAATGAAGGGGTTTTATCCATTTACTCGGCAAAATCTTTTGTCATTGATGAAGCTGATTTAATGTTAGACTTAAACTTCATTGAAACAATCGATACTTTATTAGTACGCAGTAAAAAAGATATTCAAATGCTTATATTCTCTGCAACTTTTCCAAAACAATTACATCATTTTATTCAAAAGTATTTAAAAAAACCAACACATATTAAAATTGAAGGCGGACTAGCTCCAGACACAATGACTCATCGCTTAATTGATCGTAAACATCATAATATAGCAGATAAAATATTCGAATTATCAAAAATGATTCAACCTTATGTCGCGCTTTTATTTACGAATAGTAAAGAATCCGCAGATGAGCTTGCAAAAAACTTACAAGAAAAAGGGTTAAATGTTGGTGTCTTACATGGTGGATTATCAAGTAGAGAACGTACGCGAATGGTTAAAGCAATTATTGATTTAAAATATGAATATATTGTAGCTACAGACTTAGCTTCAAGAGGGATTGACATTAAAGGGACAAGTCATGTCATTAACGTGGAATTACCGAAAGAAGTAGATTTTTATGTTCATCGCGTCGGTCGTACAGCTCGAGCAGGTCTTGAAGGTACAGCAATTAGTTTTTATTCAGAAGATGATGCTCCTTTAATTGAACAATTAGAAAATCAAGGGATTACATTTTTATATTCTGAGATTAAAAACGGTGAATGGGTTAACAGTAAACGATATAATAAACGCGAGTTAAGAAAAAATGTTTCAACAAAATTGGACCAAGAAGCTTGGAGACAAGTGAAAAAACCTAAAAAAGTAAAACCTGGCTATAAAAAGAAAATGAAACGAGAACAAGAAAAAGTAAAACGACGTTTACAACAAACAACACATAAAAAACGAGGGAAATAACGGGGTGGAACAATGGTTAAATTAGGATCACACGTATCAATGAGTGGTAAGAAAATGTTATTAGGTTCTAGTGAGGAAGCAACATCTTATGGTGCTAATACATTTATGATTTATACAGGTGCACCGCAAAATACAAGAAGAAAACCACTAGAAGAGTTAAATATTGAAGCAGGCACAGCACATATGGAAGAACATAATATAAATAATATTATCGTTCACGCTCCATATATTATTAACATCGCTAACACGGTAAAACCAGAAACATTTGAGCTTGGGGTTCGCTTTTTACGAAGTGAGATTGAACGAACTGCAGCATTAGGTGCTAAACAAATCGTATTACACCCTGGTGCACATGTCCAAGCTGGTGTCGATAAAGGTATTGACCGAATCATTGAAGGGTTAAACGAAGTATTAGAACAAGATCAAACTGTGCAAATTGCTTTAGAAACAATGGCTGGAAAAGGTACGGAAATCGGACGTAGTTTTGATGAACTTGCACGAATTATTGATGGTGTAACTCATAATGACAAGCTTTCTGTCTGTTTAGATACCTGTCATATTCATGATGCTGGTTATGCTATATCTGAAGATGTCGATGGTGTGTTAGAAGAGTTTGATAAAATTGTTGGTTTAGACCGGATTAAGGTCGTACACGTAAATGATAGTAAAAATGAACGTGGTGCCCAAAAAGACCGTCACGAAAATATCGGCTTTGGACATATTGGTTTCGATGCATTACATGAAGTAATTTATCACGAAGCTTTTACAGACATCCCTAAAATATTAGAAACACCTTATGTAGGCGAAGATAAGAAGAATAAAAAGCCACCATATAAATTTGAAATAGACATGATTAAAAACGGTCAGTTTGACAAAGATTTATTAACTAAAATAATGAATGCTTAATTAAATAAAGGCAGTACATGTAAGAAATAACATAAATGAAATAAGCTTTATTCCATAAACTATACTTACCTTAATTTAAAGGAGGTATAGATATGGACAAGAATGAATATCGTCCAAAGCCAATTGATCTTGAGGAAAGACCTAATTTAGATGATTACTCAAGTATGGAGGATGATGATTTATTTCATGAAGAAACTGCTTCGGAACTCGTTGATCATGATGCTGTTGATTTAAATTATGACGACGTGGATGAAGATGACGAGGATATGGATTTACAAAGTGTCTATGGTTGGACAGCAGTTGCTTTAAGTGTTATTTCTTTCTTTTTATTACCATTTATTTTAGCTGTCGCTGGTATTGTTGTTGGTGTATTCGCACGTGCAAAGTCAGCGCCTATTCTTGGTAATACAGCTATTGTTATCGGGGCACTGTCTATTATTGTAAGGTTGTTTATTATGCCATTTATTTAAATATAATTTGGTTTTAAATGAAGGAATATAAATCCAAGAGGCTGGAACAAAACATATTATATACGTGAAAAAGTGGATAAACAAAGCTGGAACGGAATATTTCCGGAGCAATGAATCCACATTCATGTATGGAAATAGTTTTGTTCCAGCCCTTTTATTTTAAAAATGATTATACAAATAAGAAATTAGCAGTATAATAAAAGTAAGAGGAGATAAAAGAAGGAGGATTTTATTGTGGATATCATAACTGAGACGAGTTGGTTAGGATTTCTCATTGTCGGTTTAGGTACAATGTTTTTAATTGGTGAATTATTAGTGAATATGCGCGGTTTATTTGCAGTGTTGGGTATTGTTAGTATAACCATTTACTTTTATGCATACTTAAATGATCCTGCTAATTTCACTATATTATTAGCTGTTTATTTTATTGGACTTATTTTAATTTTAATTGATGGAAAATTATTAAATGATGGCTCTTTAGCAGTTCTAGGTCTACTCAGCATGGTCTTATCTGTCATAATTGCAGCACCAGACATATATACAGGGTTATATGCAGTAATAGGGGTTATTATAGGAGTTGCAGTTTCGTTCTCCTTTTTAAAAGTATTTAAGCGTCGAGAAATGTGGAGTAAAATTGCATTAAAAGATCGACTTACCAAAGAAGCAGGATATTCTTCAATGAATGAGACGTATCAAGCATTAATTGGTAAAACAGGTGAAACAATGACAGATTTACGCCCAGTAGGAACTGTTCGAATTGATGACAGTGAATATAGTGCTATTTCGAATGCACAATTCATTAAAAAAGGTACAAAAGTGCAAGTCGAACAAGTAGATGGTACACGAATTTTAGTAAAACAAATAGAAGAGATCTAATAAAACAATCCATTGTAAATTTAATGTTAAACATCAATAATAACCTTTACAATCGTGTCGTTTTTATCAATAATAAAGATGTATGTACATACTGTATAAAATAATCTTGGAGCTGATGAATAATTGACAGAATCAATTGACTTACAGACCCTTATTTTTGACTTCATAGGTGGCTTAGGTATCTTTCTACTTGGTATCAAATATATGGGTGATGGATTACAACAAGCAGCAGGTGAACGCTTACGCGATATTTTAGATAAATTTACAAGTAATCCATTTTTAGGAGTACTTGCAGGAATTTTAGTAACAGTATTAATTCAAAGTAGTTCAGGAACGACTGTCTTAACCGTTGCTTTAGTAAATGCTGGTTTCATGTCATTGCGCCAAGCTATTGGTGTTATAATGGGGGCTAATATAGGAACGACGATTACGGCATTTATAATTGGTTTTAATATTGGTGAATATTCTTTACCGATAATGGCGCTAGGGGCTTTTATGCTTTTTTTCTTCAAAAATCAAAAAGTGAATGTAATTGGACAAGCCGTGTTTGGTTTTGGTTCATTATTTTTCGGTTTAAAACTGATGGGAAATGGAATGGCTCCATTAAGTTCAATGGACCTGTTCTATGATTTAACGATGAGTATGAGTGATAATCCAATTCTAGGTCTTGTTATAGGAACAGTATTTACTTTAATCGTGCAAAGTTCTAGTGCGACAATCGGAATATTGCAAGGACTTTATGCGGAAGCGGCTATTACATTAGAAGCCGCACTTCCTGTATTATTAGGAGATAACTTAGGAACAACGATTACAGCTGTGCTTGCATCAATTGGAGTATCCGTTGCAGCAAGAAGAGCAGCTTTCGTACACGTTCTATTTAACGCAATAGGTGCAACAATATTTATGATTATTTTAGGACTTTTCACATCTTACGTGAGTTTTTTACAAACAACATTAAACTTAAACCCTGAAATGACACTGGCATTTGCACATGGAAGTTATAATATTGCTAATACTATTATATTATTTCCATTTATTGGGACATTCGCTTGGTTAGTAACTAAGATTATACCAGGAGAAGATGTAACGATTGAATATAAAGCAAAACATTTAGACCCGGTTTTTATTAAACAATCTTCTACTATAGCTTTATCACAAGCAAAAGCTGAAGTTATTCGTATGGGTGAATATTGTGTGCAAGGATTAGAAGAGACGAGTAATTTCGTAATGTCATTGCAAGATAAAAATGCAGAAGTAGCAAGACAAATAGAAGGGGCTTTAAACAATCTTGATAAAGAAATTACGAATTATTTAGTAACGATATCTAGTGAGACATTATCGGAAGCTGATGGAGCTTTACATACATCTTTAATGGATACAGTAAGAGATATTGAACGAATTGGTGACCACTTTGAAAACATTGTTGAATTAATTGAGTATAAAATTACGAATAAAATTAATTTAACAGAACATGCACGAGAAGATTTACATGAAATGTTTGATTTAACAATTTTAACAGTTGCTCAAGCTGTGAAATCACTGGAACTAATGGATAGGGAAGAGGCGTTAGTCGTCTTACAGAAAGAAGATCAAATTGATAAGATGGAAAGACAATTTAGAAAAAAACATATTATTCGAATGAACGAAGGATTATGTACAGGATCGGCAGGAATTGTTTTTGTTGATATTATTAGTAACTTAGAACGTATCGGAGATCACGCAGTAAATATCGCTGAGGAAGTTTTAAGTGAATAAAGAATCTTTACATTTAATACATACTATTATTAGATCCAGACACTGGAAAAATAATAGTATGTATTTTTTTGCAGTAATTTCATAATGAATCGTAAACGTAAACTGCGCTATAACTTCCATTTGTAATAATTTAGTTTAGCGTTAGGCATTTTTCCACTACGGATTGTTACTTTCTTACGATTAGTCAAGTCTCTTTTTAAAAGTTTATACTGAAAAGGTTATCTTCACTTCTTAAAGCTTGGATTATGACGCCGCAGTCCGAATATATTTCGCTTTCCGCGGGCGAGTATCAAGCCTCCTCAGGCTTACGCCTTGCGGGGTCTTGATAGACTCTTACTTCCCGCAGGAGTCTCCATATATTCGGACTGCTTTGTACTTACTGTTTGTAGTTTTATTTACTAATAACACTTTTTCAGTGACTTTATATTGTCGTTTTTCAGATTTAATTATGAATATTATATATAACTTTCTAATGTCAAAAAATATTTATTAGTATTCTATATCCGAACAAAATTAACATGAAAAAATACAATATCATTCAATGCGTAAAGCTTAGCGAAGGAATAACACGGAGACTCCTGCGGGAAAAGCAACAACCGAAAATCCCCGAAGAAACGGGCTTTGTTTCTGAGGTAGTTGAGGTGTTGCCCGCGGAAAGCGCAGTGTTATTCCGTAGCGAAGTTTCTCACAATCACTCTTTAATTATATTTTAATTACGTCGCAGTGTCCGTCAATTGTATCATTAGTAAATTCTTTCGTTAACTTTTATAACTAATATTATCGTGGATAAAAAGTGTATATTTTACGATAAAATTCGAGTTATTATTATTATTTTATAAAAAAGTATTAAAACGTGTTGACAAAAAAGTGAATCGATGGTAAATTATATCTTGTCGTCAAAAATGATTGATGTTTTGCGAAGTACATATAAACCGTATGTATAAAAATGATTTCATTGGACAACTTACAAATTTGTGCTTATAATATCAAATGTACTACATATTTAGTAATACATATTTCAAATAATCATTTTAATAATTAAATAATAATATCTAATTTATTCCACAGTAGCTCAGTGGTAGAGCAATCGGCTGTTAACCGATCGGTCGTAGGTTCGAACCCTACCTGTGGAGCCATATGGCGGCGTAGCTCAGCTGGCTAGAGCGTTCGGTTCATACCCGAAAGGTCGTGGGTTCGATTCCCTCCGCCGCTATACATATATATTTATCATACATATCTGGACCCTTAGCTCAGTTGGTTAGAGCAGACGGCTCATAACCGTCCGGTCGCAGGTTCGAATCCTGCAGGGTCCACTTTTATTTTTAATAATTACATATTGGAGGAATACCCAAGTCTGGTTGAAGGGGTCGGTCTTGAAAACCGAAAGGGGTGTCAAAGCCTGCGGGGGTTCGAATCCCTCTTCCTCCTCCATTTTAATAATATGGCTCAATAGCTCAGTCGGTAGAGCAAAGGACTGAAAATCCTTGTGTCGGCGGTTCGATTCCGTCTTGAGCCATTTAAAACAAGCTTAATGCTTGTTTTTTTATTTGAAATCATAGTAATGTAGTACGAAATATTTGCATGATATTGGAAGCTTTGATAACCTTTACATATAGAAAGAAATCAAAAAATTAAAGGAGCGATTCATAATGGCAAAATTTGAATTACCAGCTTTACCATATGATTACGATGCATTAGAACCTACTATCGACAAAGAAACGATGAACATTCACCATACGAAGCACCATAACACGTATGTTACTAACTTAAATGCAGCATTAGAAGGTCATGCAGATCTACAAGATAAATCAGTAGAAGCATTAATTAGTGACTTAAACGCATTACCAGAAGATATTCGTACAGCTGTACGAAACAATGGTGGAGGTCATGCTAACCATAGCTTATTCTGGAAAACATTATCACCAAACGGTGGTGGCGAGCCAACAGGAGAACTAGCTGACAAGATTAATGAAAAGTTTGGAAGCTTTGATGAGTTCAAAGAAACTTTCCAAAAAGCAGCAGCAACTCGTTTCGGTTCAGGTTGGGCTTGGTTAGTATTAGATAATGGAAACATTGAAGTAACGAGCACACCAAATCAAGATAGTCCGATTATGGAAGGTCAGACTCCATTATTAGGATTAGACGTATGGGAGCATGCTTACTACCTGAAGTATCAAAACAGACGTCCAGAATACGCTCAAGCATTTTGGGATAAAGTAAACTGGGACGAAGTAACAAAAAATTATAACGAAGCTAAATAATGATAGATAAAACACAAGGTATTTTGGTTGTACAATAAATGGTGTTGGTGGAGAAATCCACTGATGCCATTTTTCTTTACATAAAAATAGAAAACAAGTGAATTTCCCTGTAGAATTAAAGTCGACCAAAACCAAATCTAGGAGGGAAATCACTTGTCTACTACT
>JAPFDT010000011.1 GCA_026169815.1 Pseudogracilibacillus sp. | reverse complement strand
TACCGAATGAAAACTCTTAGCTTCAAAATCAAAATTGTTTGACGAGATTGAAAAACATGTTGAATGATCAACATTCATTTTCGTTCTCTTGACATTTATTGTTGTACTTGTTCAGTTTTCAAGGAGCAAATAATATTGCTGCGTTTCTTTCTGTTGTGCGCCGTTCTCAAAACAGCGACCTTTATAATGTAACACAGATCCGATTTGTTTGTCAACACTTTTTGTGAAAAACTTTTTAAATCTTTTATCCGTGCGTCTTTTCAACTTGAAGTTATACCGCTTTGAACGACTTGGTATTAACCTTTGCGTTACCCGCTTAATAACTCCTTCAAATTGAAGCGACATTTACCATTATATCTAATTAAGAAATTAAAGCAAGTAATATGATTACTTTTTTAAATTTATATTTTTGTTTGGTTTTCCTGTTTCGGAAGACCATGAATTAATATACCACAATCATTTCTTATAATGCAACTAAAACCCTTATTTTTTTAAATCTCTTTAAACGAAACTATATAAATCCTTATCAAATTAACATTTCCATCCTTTATAAATGCTTTTCTTTATCGTTATCTTTTCTATTCCTTCTATAGTAATGAAAAAACATATAAAGGAAACAACCCATTCCTTTATATGTTTTCACTATCTTATTATTATTTAGAACGCATTTGTGGAAATAATAATACATCGCGAATAGATGGAGCGTTTGTTAATAACATTACTAAACGATCTATTCCAATCCCTAAACCACCTGTTGGCGGCAATCCATATTCAAGTGCTTCTAAAAAGTCTTCATCCATTAAATGAGCTTCATCATTTCCAGCTTCTCTTTCTTCCACTTGTGCAGTAAATCTTTCACGCTGGTCGATAGGATCATTTAATTCACTAAACGCATTTGCATGTTCACGTCTTACAATAAATAATTCAAAGCGATCAGTGAAGCGTTCATCAGCTTTATTTTTCTTAGCTAATGGGGATACTTCTACTGGATGACCATAAATAAACGTCGGTTGAACAAGCTTGTCTTCTATCTTTTGCTCGAAAAACTCATTCACTATATGTCCATATGTCATGTTATCGGTAATTTCTACGTTATGTTCTTTTGCTAATGCTCGTGCTTCTTCATCACTTACATTTGGCCAAAAGTCTACACCTACATATTCCTTTATCGCATCTACCATGTGCAATCTCTTCCATCTAGGTGTTAAATCAATTTCTTCTTCATTATATGTGACTATTGTTGAGCCTAAAACATCTTGAGCGATATGAGCTACTAAATTCTCTGTTAGCTCCATAATATCTTCATAGTCTGCATAAGCTTCATATAATTCTATCATTGTAAACTCAGGATTATGACGTGTGGAAATCCCTTCATTACGGAATACGCGTCCAATTTCATATACCTTTTCAAAACCACCTACGATTAGACGCTTTAAATGTAGTTCGATAGCGATTCTCATAAATAAATCGATATCTAATGCATTATGGTGTGTTTCAAACGGTTTTGCTGTTGCTCCACCTGGAATAGAATGTAGCATTGGAGTTTCTACTTCTAAAAACCCTTGTTCATTTAAATAACTACGCATTGATTGGATAATCTTACTACGTAGCATAAATGTATCGCGACTCTCTGTGTTCGTAATTAAATCTAAGTAACGTTTACGATAACGCTGTTCAATATCTTGTAAACCATGATATTTATCTGGCAGTGGTCGTAAAGACTTCGAAAGTAATTCAAATTCCGTTACTTGTATCGATAGTTCACCTACATTTGTTTTAAAGACAATACCTGATACCCCGACAATGTCACCAATATCAATTGTCTTATAAATCTCATAAGCTTCTTCCCCAATTTCATCTTTTCTTACATATAGTTGGATTTGTCCTGTCGCATCTTGAATATGAGAAAATCCTACTTTTCCTTTACCACGCTTTGTCATCACACGCCCAGCAATTGTTGTTGCAATTTCCTTTTCAGCTAAGTCTTCTTTTGACACATCTTCATACGCTACCTGTAATTGATCTGCAGAATGTGTTCGTTTAAACTTGCCTCCAAATGGATCAATTCCTTGTTCATAGTATGCAGCTAACTTCTCACGTCTCACTTGCATCTGTTCATTTAACTCTTCTGACAACCTTATCACTCCATTGTATAGTCTATTTATTACTAAAAGTTGCGCCTTATCTACCCATATAAAATGAAATATAATTGCGTTCCTTCTATATAATGTTCTTACGCGTCTACTAAAATAAGTATAAACAGTTTATATGTAAATACAAATTCATCTGCTTGCTATCTTACATCATAAAAAACTTTTCTAAAAAAATCGAATGTTATCCTTCTTTCCAAAGGACAATCGCATCTTTTTCTTTTGCTGGTAAATCGAGCAGTAGCTCTTCCATCGTCTTACCTGATGTTGGCATTACTCGTTCTGGTGCTATTTCATTTAATGGCACTAAAACAAAAGCCCGCTCTTTCATTCTGGGATGTGGTAATATCAGCTCTTCTAATTCTCTATATTCATGATTATACATCAATATATCAAGATCAATCGTTCGTGGGCCATTCTCAATCGTTCGTTTTCGGTCTAACGATCGCTCTATCGCCTGGCACACTTTTAATAATTCGATATTTTTTAATGATGTTTCAAGCTCTAATACCATATTTAAGAATGGACCTTGCTCTAAATAGCCTACAGGTGGTGTTTCATATATAGAAGAAATCTTCGTTACTTTTATTGCTTCATGTGCTTTTAATTGTTCAATCGCATCATCTAAATATTGTTTTCTTAGTTCAATATTCGATCCTAACCCAATATATGCTAGCTTATCCATGATTACGTTCGCTCCCTAAATATTTCAACTGCAACAGATTCATAGTGACCTGGTATTGGCGGATTTGGTTTAATCACCTTTACTCTACACGCCTGTAACATTGAAAAATTTCCTAACAACTCAGTCGCAATATCTTCCGCTACCGCCTCAATTAAATTTCGTGGTTCTCCTTCTACAATAGCTTGAACCTTCTTAAATGCTTGACCATAATCAATCGACGCATTCATATCATCTGTTTTCCCTGCCTCTACTAATGAGACATGGAGGTCAACATCTACATTAAAGTGTTGACCTAATTTATTTTCTTCTTCAAACAAACCATGGTATCCATAAAATTGCATATTTCTTAATATGATTTTATCCATTTACATTACTCCTCAACATTGCTTCCATCATAGTAACTAATTCAACGTGACGTGGCACATCATGTACACGAACAATGTGTACACCTTTCATCATTCCTAAACAAGTCGTTGCTCCTGTGGCATTATCCCGATCTGCAGCAGAAATATCTAAAACTGTTTGAATAAACGATTTACGTGATGTTCCTAATAAGAAAGGATACGGCAATCTTTCCGTTAATTGCTCTAAATGTCCTAATACGTAAAAGTTATCTTCTAATTCTTTAGCAAACCCTATTCCTGGATCTAAAATAATTTGCTCGTCTCTAACTCCCGCATGTTGAGCAATTGCGATACTTTCTTTTAAATCAACAATCATCTCAGCCATTAAATCATCGTACTGTTTATTCGTTCGATTGTGCATTAAAATGATTGGCACCTCATACTTCGCGGCTACCTCAGCAATTTTCGGTTCCTTTTTGGCTCCCCAAACATCATTAATAATTTCAGCACCTGCTACTATCGCTGCTTCTGCAGTTCTTTCTTTATATGTATCTATTGAAATCGGAATCGACAAACGCTCTGACAAGGCTTTGATAATTGGAACAACCCGAGCAATCTCTTCTTCTTCTGATACAGGGGCATGATCTGGTCTTGTTGACTCCCCACCAACATCAATAATATGTGCTCCAGCTTTCTCCATCTCTAATGCATGTTCAACGGCTTTATCGATTGAAGTATAAGCACCACCATCGGAAAAGGAATCTGGTGTTAAATTTAATATACCCATGACTAATGTTTGTTCTTTTAAATTGTATGTTTTCGTTTTTGTTTTCAAGTACATTGTGATGTTTCCTTCCTAACTACGCCAAACGTCTAAAATGAATAAATTCACTTCATTCTCTCTTATGTTTATCAGTTTACCACAAACTTATCCAACTGTATGATAATTTGCTGTATTGTAACAATGTTTTTCATGAATTTTTTTCAAATAAAAAAAGGGTGACTAAGTGAACTGCCCCTTAGTTACCCTTATCTTCTTAATTACTGTTCATCAAAATCGTATAATGCTGTCGATAAATAACGCTCTCCATTATCTGGCAAAATCGCTAAGACCTTTTTTCCTTTTCCTAAATCTTTTGCTACCTTTTTAGCAGCTGCAATAGCGGCACCTGCTGAGATTCCACCGAGAACCCCTTCATTTTGTGCTGCTTGTCGCGATGCTTCAAAAGCTTCCTCATTCGTAATTTGAATAACGTCTTCATAAACATCTGTATCTAGCACGCTTGGCACGAAACCTGCGCCAATACCTTGAATTTTGTGTGGCCCAGGAGAACCTCCAGATAAAACAGGAGAGTCTACAGGTTCAACCGCATAAATCTTCACATCAGAGAATTCTTCTTTCAGTACTTTTCCTGCACCTGTAATCGTTCCACCTGTACCAATTCCTGAAATAAATGCATCTAATCCTTCATTCATTTGACTCACAATTTCTACTCCTGTTGTTTTTGCATGAATGATAGGGTTTGCTTCATTCTCAAACTGTTGAGGCATGAAATAACCATGTTCTTTCTCTAATTCTTCAGCTTTTGCAATCGCACCTTTCATACCGTTTGCACCTGGCGTTAAGTGAAGTTCTGCACCGTAAGCACGTAATAAGTTACGACGCTCTTGACTCATCGTGTCAGGCATAACGACAGCTAGTTTATATCCTTTAGCTGCCGCGACTAAAGCTAAACCAATTCCTGTATTTCCACTTGTCGGTTCAACAATTGTATCACCAGGTTTAATACGTCCTTCTTGCTCTGCTTGCTCTACCATCGCTAAAGCAATTCGATCTTTTACTGAACTACCTGGGTTAAAATATTCTAACTTCACATAAATATCTGCACTATTTTCATCTGCTGTACGATTTAATTTTACAATTGGTGTTTTTCCAATCAATTCAACTATATTATTAACAACTCTCATGTTAACACGCTCCAATTCGCACTAATTTTATAGGATTTATTAACAATATACATTTCTTTATGCCATTTGTCAATAGTTATTAGTCTATTTTAATTTATTTTCACTAAAATATACACCTCATTAGAATCCATTTCATCATTCATATTTAACATTTTAAATACGGACTTTACGTCTTGATAGTAGAACCGCTTACTTTCATGACAGCTGCCTGCTATTTAGTGGGAATGGCTTCAATATTCATAATAAAAATAGCTACTTGTAGAAAGACACACCTTCCACGAGTAGCTTACTTTCGCTTATAATAATTCCTCTAGTTCACTTTCTGTTACTTGATACACTTCATTACAGAAATGACACGTTGCTTCGGCGCCATGATCTTCTTCAATCATCGCCTTAATTTCTGCTTCACCTAACCCTTGAATCGCTTGAACAATACGTTCCTTAGAACATTTACACTGAAAACGTACTGGCATTGTTTCTAAAAACTGAATCTCTTCATCAGCAAATAAGGTCTGTAAAATTTCCTCTGGACTATTTCCTGCTTCAACGAGTGATGAGATCGCAGGAACTGAACCGATAGCTTGTTCTATTTTCGTAATAATGTCATCGTCTGCTCCTGGCATTAATTGCACGATAAACCCGCCTGCTGCTAAAACTGAATGATCTGGATTAATTAACACACCTGCCCCAACTGCTGAAGGAATTTGTTCTGATGTTGCAAAATAATACGTAAAGTCTTCGCTGATTTCACCAGAGACGAGAGGAACTTGTCCAGTGAAGTAATCTTTTAGCCCTAAATCTTTTACAATACCTAACGAACCTTCTCCGACAGCGCGTTTCACATCTAATTTTCCTGCTTCATTTATCGGAAAATCGATGTGCGGCTCTGTAACATAACCACGAACATCACCATTCGCATTACCATCAGCAACAATTGCACCGATTGGGCCATCTCCTTCAACTTTTACTGTAATGGTATCGTCACCTTTTACCATTGCACCCATCATGGAAGTTATTGTTAACGTACGACCTAATGCAGCCGATGCTGTTGCCCATGTATCTTGTCTTTCTTGTGCTTCTTTTACTAATGCTGTGGAATGTACTGCATACGCACGTACTTTTCCATCAAATAATGTTGCTTTTACTAAATAGTCTTTCATTTATGTCCCATCCTTATTGTTTCATTTATTATTTCTTTCATAAATTTCATATAAACCTTTTAACGTTAAATGTGTTTCAATATGATCAATCGTTTCCGAGCCACGAGCAATTAAAGGTGCTAGACCACCTGTTGCAACCACGACTGGTTCAACCGATAACGATTGTTTCATCCGATTGACAATACCATCCACTTGCCCGACATATCCATAATATACCCCAGATTGCATTGCTTCTATCGTTGAATTACCAATAATATTTTCTGGCTGTTCGATTTCAATTTTCGGTAATTTTGATGCTTTACTATACAATGCTTCCATCGACACTTTAATTCCAGGCGCAATAATTCCACCACGATACGTTTCTTTTTCATCTACATAACAAAAAGTAGTCGCCGTTCCAAAATCAATAATAATTAATGGTGTGTTATATAATGAAATCGCACCGACAGCATTTACGATACGGTCTGCTCCAATTTCCTTCGGCTGTGGGTAACTTATTTCTAAATACGTGTCTACCTGTTCTTTCCCAACAACTAATGGAGTAATTTGAAAATATAATGTACACATTTTCTCTAAAGCATCCATAATTGGTGGTACTACAGAGGAAATAATAATCCCCTTTATTTGTGAAAAGGATAATTCCTTATAATCAAACAACGATTTAATTAACATACCAAACTCATCTTCTGTTTTATGACGATCTGTTTGAATACGCCACTCGTATTCAAGATTCCCACTTTCAAAAACCCCAATTACAGTATTCGTATTTCCAATATCTAGCACTAGTATCATGGTCTCTTTACGCTCCTTAATGACTTTCTCTACAAGATGTTTTGTATCGCTTGCTAATATTGTCACATTTACTTCATACAATATACCACACATATAAGTAAAACTTGAACCAATCTGATTATAGCTACCCAACTTTACAACATTTGTTTTAATACAAGGTAAAGCTCATATCATACACCAAGATCCATAAATTAAATTTAGTAGCTTTAACAAGTACTTTACATTTGAAGGTAAATCCGTTTACTTTCATTACAGCCGACTGCTTTTTAGCGGGAATGGTCTCAACTCTTACACCAACACTAACGTGTTGGTGTAAGGATTTTCGGACTCATGCTTTTCCCGCAAGAGTCAGTCGGCTTCCATTCAAGTAAACTCAATGACGTAACTAAACAAAAATGTTTGTGTAAAGTGATTGGTTAGCGAATAGTGTTGGTTGTAATATTAGCTTGTCTAAACTGAGTATATTTCTGTAGCGATTTTCACCAACGCGATTTGTCATACAACACATTATTATCGTAGTTCATTGTACATAATACATTTTGTACCACTCCAATAAAAAACCCTTATTACGCTATAACGTAATAAGGGTTTGGACATTTATTTATCTTCTCTCGTTTCATCTGCATCATCTGCATTTGAATTATCATCTTCTTTTTGTTGTTCTGTCGCTTCATCTAATGCTTTATTAGCTTTTTTCTTCACATCTTCATATGTTTCGATACCTGGTTCAGATTTTTCCTGAGATGATATCGTTACTTTTACATCATCATTAGATGTATCCTCAACGATTTCAGCTTCTTCCTCTTCAGGTTCCTCTGGCATAACACCATCTTCAAAAAGCGATTTAATTTGTTCAGCATTTAATGTTTCAACTTCTAACAACTTCTCAGCAATAATTTCTAATTGTTCACGATTATCTGTTAAAATTTGCTTTGCACGTTCATAACATGTGTTAATGAATGTTTGAATTTCAACATCAATCTCATGAGCAATAGCCTCACTGTAATTTTTCTCATTACCAATGTCGCGGCCTAAGAACACTTCACCACCGTCACCAGTAAATTGGGTTGGTCCGAGTTTTTCACTCATACCGTATTCTGTAATCATTTTTGTCGCGATTTGTGTAGCACGTTGGAAGTCATTTGATGCACCTGTACTTACATGATCTCGTCCGAAGATAATTTCTTCAGCAACTCGACCACCAAGTAATCCTGTAATACGATCAAACAACTCTGGACGAGTCACAATATAACGGTCTTCTTTCGGTAACATAACCGCATATCCACCCGCTTGACCACGTGGGACAATCGTTACTTTATGGACAGTATCTGCATCATCTAACACCATACCGATAACTGTATGTCCACTTTCGTGATATGCAACAATATTTCGTTCTTTTTCTGATATAACTCGGCTCTTCTTCGCCGGACCTGCAATAACTCGGTCAATTGCTTCATCTATTTCAACCATTGTAATAACTGTTTTATCATGTCTTGCTGTTACTAAAGCAGCTTCGTTTAGTAAGTTTTCTAAATCTGCTCCAGAGAATCCCGGTGTACGCATAGCAATTGTTTTTAATTCTACGCTATCTGCTAAAGGTTTATTACGTGCGTGTACTTTTAATACCGCTTCTCGCCCTTTAACATCCGGCTGTGTTACTGGAATTTGACGGTCAAAACGACCTGGACGTAATAATGCTGGGTCTAAAATGTCTGGACGGTTCGTCGCAGCAATCATAATGATTCCTTCGTTACCATCAAATCCATCCATTTCAACAAGTAATTGGTTTAGTGTCTGTTCACGTTCATCGTGACCCCCACCAAGACCTGCTCCACGTTGTCTACCAACTGCATCAATTTCATCAATGAAAATAATACATGGTGCGTTTTTCTTCGCATTCTCGAATAAGTCACGTACTCGAGATGCACCGACCCCAACGAACATTTCAACGAAGTCAGAACCACTAATTGTAAAGAAAGGTGTTCCTGCTTCTCCAGCTACTGCACGAGCAAGTAATGTTTTACCTGTTCCCGGTGGTCCTACTAATAGTACCCCTTTAGGAATTCGTGCTCCAACTTTCTTAAATTTACGCGGGTCTTTTAAAAACTCAACGACTTCTACTAATTCTTGTTTCTCTTCATCTGCTCCTGCCACATCTGAAAAGCGTGTTTTTTCCTTCTCTTCACTGTACATCTTCGCTTTACTCTTACCGAAGTTCATGACTCGGCCGCCACCGCCGCCACCTTGCGCTCTTGTAAAAATAAAGAAGAAAATAATCGCAATCAATAAGAAGGGTAGCATCATCGTTAAGAAATTAACAAATGCACTTGGCTGTTCTTCTTGATCTACTTTTAACACACTTTGTTCATTCGCTTGATTCGTTACATCTGCGATAATCTCTGTGTTATCTGGTAATTGCACAACAAACGGTTGTTTGTCTTGTTCCAACTCACCAGTTATAAGCATTATTTTATTTTTTGGCTCCATCGTCATTTCGGCAATTTCACCATTGTCTAAAGCTTGCATAAAATCTTTTACATTTAACTCATCTGATTGTTCATTTTGTCCTTTAAAAAGACTCACGACACCAATTAACACTAGAAAAATTAGTCCGTAGAACAATATACTCCGAAATACTCGGTCCATTTACAAACCTCCTCCCAATCGGGAAAAACTACATAACATAGTATCATAATAAAAAGCTTGAATACAACTAATTGCTCTTTGTTTTATCCGATTCAAATGAAACCTTTTATAATCGAATAAGTTAATCATTACTGTACACTTCCGGCTTTAAAATTCCGATATATGGGAGATTACGATATTTCTCATCATAATCCAGTCCATACCCTACTACAAAGGCATCTGGCACTTCAAAACCAATGATGTCTGCCTTGATTTTCGCTGTTCGTCCTGTCGGTTTATCTAACAATGTTACAATTTTAACAGAATTAGCTTTACGATATTTAAACAAATCAACGAGATAACTTAACGTTAATCCACTGTCAATAATATCTTCTACAATTAAGACGTCTCTTCCTTCTACTTGTGCATCTAAATCTTTCACAATTTTAACTTCTCCTGAAGAACGTGTTCCGCTTCCGTAACTCGATACGTCCATGAAATCCATCTCCACATGAGTATCAATATATCTCGATAAGTCAGCCATAAAAGGTGTTGCCCCTTTTAAAACACCAATAACTAACGGAAACTTCCCTTCGTACTCCTCTGTTAATTGTCTACCAATTTCAGCACATTTATCCGCAATATCTTCTTTCGTTATAATTACTTCATTAATATCCTTATGCATCATTATTTCCCCTCCTCGTTGTTCAACTCTTCATAATAAGTGACCACTATATATGAATTATCATTATTTTGTTTCATAGCTTTTTTCCGCATTCCAACTAACCATAAAACTTCCGCCTCATCATCTGTTAATAGATAAATTTGATCACGTCTGTGTCGTGGCACTTTATCATCAATAAAAATATCCTTCAACTTCTTACTACCTTGTAACCCTTCATATGACATTCGGTCACCCGCTTGACGATGACGAATATGGAGAGGAAAAGATAATGCTGCTTCTGGATAAATAAAACAATGTGCTGTTTGACGATATGTTGATATATCATATACTCTCTCTACCTTTATGACACTTTGATCCGGTAAGGAAACTTGAGTAGGGATATCTTCAATAACGACATGAAAAGCTTCCGTTGTTTTTTTAGCTTGTTTGAAAAACAAATAAACGTTATTATATGATTTTTCAACATGTAATTGTTGTGGAAAGTGAAGTAATTTATTCGATGTAGAATCTTCCAGCAATTGTAGAAAAATCTGTTCATGTGTGTAAGAGATTTTATCTGGTATATTTTGTTTATACAGATAGTTTAATGTTAATCGAAACACCCTTTTTTGTAAAGAAACTGGATGCTTTGTAAAATGATTAATCTCGATAGTTGCACATCTAGGTGATTCACGCAATGTAACAATATGTGGTAGCAATTTCTCCGCTTCACTCATGATATACGCTTCATCTTCTTGAATCGTTTCACTAAGCTGCTGAATCGTTTGATGTAGATAGTGGTTTTTATCTTTTAAAACAGGTACAACGCGGAGACGTAGTTCATTTCTCGTATAATCAGTTTCAAAGTTACTATCATCGATTCGTGGCTTTATCTCATAGGTAGTACAATAAGATTCAATTTCTTCCTTTGTTAATGGTAATAATGGACGGATAATCTTACCACGAGCAAATAAGCGTTTAATAGGGATACCTCGTAGTCCTTGCAATGATGTCATACGTATCATTCCCATTAACATCGTTTCAATTTGATCATCACCGTGATGTCCTAATGCAAGATAATCCGCTTCGTATTGCTTCATCTTCTCAGCAAACACTTCATAACGTAACGTGCGTGCAGCTAATTGTGTGCCAACTTTATGCTTTCGTTCATAAGATGTGACATCTACTTTACTCATGTCAAAAGGAATATTCCATTGTTTACATTGCTTTTTGACATATAACATATCTTGCTCGGATACATGAGCTCGTAATTGATGATCCACACCAACCGCTATAATATCTAACTTATATTTAGCGCGCCGACTCCAAAGAAAATGGAGTAATGCCATCGAGTCTGGCCCACCTGAAACTCCAACAATCACACGTCGCTGTTTTTCAATTAACTGATGTTTTTCAATAAATGCTTCTACTTTGTTTTCCATCATTACACCATCTTATTTTTATCATATTTCTATCCTACCACATATGCTACTAGTTGAAATAAGAATACTCTCTCTTTCTCCTATTTTTTTATAAGAAAAGAGAGAGTATGTAATATAATGAAGCAACGCTTGCAACGAAAACACTTTGAATAAGGTAGGAGGTAGCGGATTTTTGAGGTTGACTTCGTTTCGTACGTTTTTTTACTACTGTTTTAATAAGCGCGTCTTTCATCGCTTGTGCTGTATCATATTTCCCCGACAAGGCGTTGAGTAAAATAGGATGAATGAGATGTAACCTTTTAATGTTCGTTACTTTTTGTGAAAGAAATGGTAAAGGTAAGGAACGACGTTTAAATGGATTTGGATAATAAATGGATAATACAATCATAACAAGTGCAAATAAATCATAACTTGGCTCTGCTTTCCTCGTTCCTAATTGCCAATAAGCTCGATCATAAAATTCCGAGTACTCCTTTACAGAACGACCTCGTTTCGTCATGCCACCTACATCAATACACCGAACAGTGACTGGGTGCTTTTCGATTATAATATGTTCCTTTTTTAAATCACCAAAAACATATCCCGCTTGATGGACTTTATCTAATTCATCAAGCAATTGAATAAGTAGAACAACGAGCCATTCCTCTCCTTTATCTCGCACATATGAATGAATCGCCTCTCCTGCAATATACTCCATCGCATAAAACGAATAAACTTGACCACTTAGGGAAATCCAGTCATCCACTTCGTGCAAAAAAGGTCCAAGACGACTATCTTGAACCTCATTTAGCTCTTTCATTACATTCACTTCTGTTGTCATTTGCATTTGTTGTTCACTTATTTTTAATGCAACGAGCCTACCTTTAGCACGACAAAGGTAAACAGTCCCAATCATGCCTTTTCCTAATTGCCTCATGACAGTATAACGAGTTTGTTGCCATCTTCCAATAATCGTATCCCCTTTATTAAACTCTAGATTATCCTTCTTGACGGAATGCATCATCGTACATCAACTCACTCGTTTCGATTTGATTGAAATGTGCTAACGCTTTTATAAGAGCAGGACCTGTTGGTGTCATCCCACTACTTACTAACTTTGGAAAAATAACGGATACTTCTTCTAATGCTTCTGCCCAATCATGGATCACTCCAATCGTTTCCTTTTTATATGGAAATTGATAAATAGCAAACTGATTCGTTCCTGTTCGGGCATCTAAATTCATTGATAAATCTAGTAATGCTTCTTTAACGGTTAATAATTTATCACGCATACTAGCACTTGTGTCGACTAAAATAAATACTTCTAATTTACATGCCTCTCCTAAATCATCCACTACTTCCATCACTTCACCACGTTTATCTGGAGCGATATCAACTAGTGAGCGATTATCCCCGAAAATATGCTTCAATTCTTGATGAACAAATCCTTGTAATGTTTGTGACATTGCTTGTCTTGTCACAGCTTGTACGGTTTGTGATAAGTCTTCTTTAAATACTACTTGGCTTATTCCACCACCAGCCTGGGCTATTCGTTCAATTTCTTGAAAACTAGCATCTGTTTCAGATTGATCAGGATCTAAGACACCAATTACATTAACAACGACGCCATATGCAAACGCTTGCTTTGCTGCATCTACTGGACTTACTCCACTATTTGAACACCCATCCGTAATTAATAAAATTTGTCTCAATGTACCTTCACTCATTTTATTTACCTCCTTAACGACTTCGCTTCTATACTTTCAGCTTCGCCAGCAAAAGAGGAAACTATACTAAAAAACGACTGAAACAACAAACCATATCTCCTAACATAGTGAACGTAGACTACGACGTGAAAAATATAATTTTGTCTTAAAATAAGCGATTTATTGATTTCAAAAAGCTGAAAAAGGTTTAATTTGTATTAGATAGTTAGAGAATAACGACCGCAGCCCGAATATATTCCGCTTTCTTACGATTAGTCAAGTACTTTTTCTATATTTATATGTTTTGTTTTTTTATATAGGAGGCGATATCGCCTCCTATATAAAAAAGCGCATTCCTAATATGCTTAACGAAAATTGTATTTTTTGTTA
>JAPFDT010000031.1 GCA_026169815.1 Pseudogracilibacillus sp. | reverse complement strand
ATATATTCCACACCTTGATTTTCTTCAAAGTCTTGAAGTTTTGCATAAATCTCATTCTGTTTTTGTATGAGTTCAGCGTCTTGTGGATTTCTGGGACGATCGTGTTTCAGCGTAATGATTTCTTTTATGCTTCCTGGCCTAGCCGTAAATAAAATAATTCGATCAGCTAGATATACGGCTTCTCCGATATCATGCGTAACAAATACGATTGTCTTCTTTTCCTTCGTCCAAATATCAAGTAAGTCTTTTTGTAATTTGATACGGGTTAAATGGTCGAGTGCGCCAAAAGGTTCATCCATCAGCAAGACATCTGGCTGATTGGCAAAGGCCCGAGCAATTCCCGCCCGCTGGCGCATACCTCCAGATAACTGATGGGGATATTTGTTCCCAAAACCATCTAGCCCCACAAGTGAGAGATATTCTTCCGATATTTCTTTGCGCTTTTTCTTTGATACACCTTTAATTTCCAGCCCTAATTCAATATTTTTAAGTGTGGTTCTCCATGGGTAAAGCGAGGCATCTTGAAATACAAAGCCAATCCGTTTACTAGGACTAGTAAGTACCTCTCCTTTAAAAGAAATGTCTCCGGAAGTTGGTTTTTCCAATCCCGATAACAATTCTAAAAGTGTACTCTTACCACACCCACTCGGTCCAAGGAAACAAACAAATTCCTTTTCCCCAATCGATAAATCAATATCCTGCAGGGCGGTTGTTCCACCTTCATAAACTTTTGAAACATTACGAATATCGAATGTCTTATCCATTATAGATCTACTCCTCTGAAACAAAGCTCGTGTCAATCATTGATTCAATATCATACGCTTCCTCTTGAAACCCAAGTTCTAATTGAATTTCCTGGGTTTCGACTAGACGGTCTACATCAAGCGGCATATCATTTGTCCAGATCTCTTCTTCACGATTTAAAGCTTCCTTCAATATCTCTGGTTCAATGTCAATATGTTTCAAAATATAGTCCATATATTCATCTTGATTATTTTTAGCATACTCCTGTGATGTATAATAAGCTTTTAAAAATCGCTCAATGGTCTCTGGATTTTTCTTTATAAAAGCGTCTGAAGCTGCAATTACACCTGTATGAAATTCAGGTAAATAATCCCATCCTCTTGCAAGTAAATGAGATTCTCCACTTTCCTCTCCCATTATTACAAACGGCTCATGAATTAATGTTGCATCAACCTGACCTTTTTCAAGTGTTGCATAGCCCTGCTGATAGACACCATTATCAATCAAATTCACATCATCGGCGCTTATACCATGCTCCTTCAGGATATATCTTGCATAAACATCCATACCAGACCCTACAATACCAACGCCAACATCTTTTCCCTTAAGGTCTTCAACTGATTTAATTTCTTCGCCAGCTACTAAATAAAATGGACCCTGCGTACGATACATTGAAGCAACCATCTTTAATGGAGCGCCACGACCAGCACCTGCTATTACACGGGTTGTTGATCCATCTGCAATATCTACATCACCGCTTGTTAATACAGCAACCTCATCATCAGCAACGACGAATTCAATATCAATGCCTTCATCTTCAAAGAACCCTTTCTCTCCACCAAACCTTACTGCCATTCCATTTAGACCTTCGAAAGCTGAATAAGTTACATGATCTAATTCATCATCATTACTTCCACTGCTTGAAGAATCGCCTGAATCTGAACAAGCTGCTAATACCAATACCGATATAGATATTAAAAAGGCTACCATGATATATTTTCTTATAAATTGTTTCATATTATATCCTCCAGTTAATTATGAAGATTTCCATCTTGTGAAAATAATTCGTTCAATAAAATTAATTAACCCAATAATTAAAACAGATAAAGCTGTAACAACTAAAATAACGGCAAATAATTGTCCAGTGTCATAAAACTGTGTTGCCATGTTCAGTAAATAGCCAAGTCCTTCACGTGAAGCCAACATTTCAGCAAATAAAGCACCCACAAGTCCTGTAGCCGCCGCTACACGTAATCCAGCAAAAATAGATGGAGCAGCAGAAGGTATAATAATTTTTGCGATTAGTTGACTGCGAGATGCTTCGAATACTCTAGCTACTTTAATATGGTTAGGCAAGGTAGCTTTTACACCCGTAATCGTATTAAACACAATAAGGAAAAATGTAAATAAAAAGACGACAACAATTTTATTAACCACTCCAATACCAAGCCATAAGATTAACAATGGAATAATAGTTACCGTTGGCACCGCCATTAATCCTGATAAAATCGGGGTAAAGTAGCCCTCTACAGGTTTAGAAAGAGCCATAATAAGTCCAAAACCCACACCTATTACTATGGCTGATCCAAAGCCTATTGAAAATTCAAGAAGAGTTACATAAAAATGTCTTCCTAACTCACCATCTGCTACTAATTCATACAAAGTTATAATGACATTTGAAGGTGCTGCTAAATAAAGATCCGATATAATCTCACGTTGAACAAGAAACTCACAAAGTCCTATAAAAAAGAGAATCGTTATAATTTGTAATCCAGTAATTTTCCAGTTGCGCACTTGCAATTCACCTCGGATCTTGATTAAAAAACTATGCTCTGATTAGAGTACTAATCAAATAAAACTTCATTTAATAAGAATTTTGCCACCCTTAAAACTGTGATAAAGAACATCAAAACCCCGTGGAAATCTTGATGGACAAACATTTAAGATTGCCCGGTGGAGAATGCCAACGCAGCTATATCACCTAACACGCTACTGGTTGGCTTAAAGCTCCACGGACTTTCCAGCTTTCTATAGAACAAACTAAACTAGACGTTTGACATTATTATGGGGTAATAACGATTTTTCCGAATATCTTCCGATCTTCAATCAATCTATGAGCTTCTTTGATATCTTCAAGTGGAAGAACCCGATCAATTATTGGATCAAGTTTCCCTTTTTCAACTAGGTCTAAAAGTGTTTCTAAATCCGTTTGTTCCCATCCATTTGAACCTTGAATTGTAATTTCACGTGTCCAAATATATCGCAAATCCGTCACTGCTTCATAGCCAGTTGTAGCTCCGCATGTCAAAATTCTGCCGCCTTTTGTAGTGGCGAGAATACTTTTTGGCCAAGTTGCTTTCCCTGTATAATCAACAATCACATCAGCGCCCTGTTTATTTGTTAATGTCCACACTTCTCTTGAAAAATCTGAAGTATTATAGTTGATGACATGATCTGCCCCTAGCTCTTTTAACTTTTCGAGCTTTTCATTGGAACCAGCTGCAGCAATAACGTTTGCACCAGCTAGTTTGGCTATCAAGACTGCCGCATTTCCAACCCCGCCACTTGCTCCAAGTATGACAATTGTTTCATTAGCCTGTAATTTCCCTTTTGTTATTAGCATTCTCCATGCAGTTCCATACGCAATTGGCAAGGCAGCAGCTTTTTCAAAAGAAATCTCATCAGACAATGGTAGGCAATTATTTGCCGGAACCGAAATATATTCTGCAAGACCTCCTGTCAGATCTTCACCCAAGGCTCCATGACCAACAATAAAAGGATCTACCAATACCCTATCACCCGGCTTAACATTTGAAACACTTTCCCCAACTTTATCAACAACACCAGAAATATCTCCACCTGAAATATGAGGTAGGTCTAATGTTCTGCCTGGGATACCCCTTCTCACAAAAACATCAAGATGATTCAAAGCTACAGCTGCTACTTTTACGCGAACTTCATTTTTATCCACTTCAGGTGTAGGATACTCTCCAACTACAATGTTTTCTATATCTCCATGTTTAGTAATTAATGCTGCTTTCATTTTTCACAACTTCCTCTCTGTAATAATTGCATCTAATCTTTTTTTGAGTAATGCTCGATCTATCTTTCCAGGGCCCGTTAGCGGTAATTCATCAAGAAAAAAGATATGCCTCGGATGTGCGTATGCCGGTCCAATATCAATAAAAAAGGTTTTTACGTTATCTTCGGTCAAGGGAGCACTTGTTACAACGAATGCAATTGGCACCTGACCTTTTAATTCATGAGAGATCGCAAGGGCACAAACATCCTTTATCTTCTCATGTTTAAGAAGTATATTTTCAATCTCTTTTGGATAGGCATTTTCCCCTCCGATATTAATCATGTCATCTTTTCGCCCAACGATATAAACAAAGCCATCTTCATCCTGATAAGCAGAGTCACCTGTTTTTAGCCAACCATCTTCTGTAATTCGCTTTTTAGAAACTTCAGATAAATTCCAATAGCCTTTGGCAACACCTGGATTTTTAACCCATAATTCGCCGATTTCTTTCGTTATTACAGGGGTACCCTCATCATTCATTATTTGAATACTGCACCCTGGGACTGGGAGACCTGCTGAACCTAACCTAGCTAGCCCCTTTCTTGAAGCGAGTACAACTGGACCTCCTTCCGTAAGACCATAACCTTCATAAACCTCTGTATCCATGCGCTTGTGAATTTCATCTAGCAATTCACTTGGTACATCTGAAGAACCACATAGCACAAACCGAAGTGAAGAAAGATTATAAGTAGATGGCTTATCTCGCAAATGGTTAACTATGGATCTATAGACAGCTGGTACACCTGTCATAAATGTACAACGATGCGTGTGCACCGCTTGTAACATAGCAATAACATCTACTTTTGGTAAGACAACAGCTGATCCACCTAAATAAAAAGTTCTTTTCATCTCTGCCATTGCATTTTTATGATAAAGTGGCACAGCAATAAGAATACGGTCTTCGGCTGATTGCTTTCTAACCTCTGCTGTTGACTGAACATTCCAGTATTGACCCTTATGCGTTAATTTGCATCCTTTAGGATTTCCAGTTGATCCAGACGTATAAGGCAAATAACATAGTTCATCTGGTGTCGCTTTATAGATTGATAGAATAGTAGGCTGTTTTTCCACTTCTTCGTCATAGAATTTTTCAGCTATAGAATCATTTAATTTTTCTCCTGCAACTATGTAGCTTTCCAGTTGATATTGCTTATGAACGGACTGAACTTTCTCTTCGAATGAAGCATGGTAAGTCAACATTATGCTTCCACTATCACGAATAATGTATGCTAATGCATCTGGTCCAAGTTTAGCATTCAGAGGAACAGGGATTGCACCAATCGCCATTAAACCAAAACAGATTTCCAAAAAACGATAATCATTTGGAAACAGAACTGCAACTCGATCTCCTACTTGAATACCAAGTGACTTCAACAAATTACCAGCCTGGTTTACACGATTCCTTAATTCTTTATATGTAAGCGTCCCTTCATTTGTAATAAGTGCTGTCTTCGTAGGGTTGCGCTTGGCTGATTCATAAATAATTTGAGCGAAATTATAATTATTCATTTAATTCACCTACTTTATGCCTAATTTGTGCTAAAAAGACCTCTACCCACAGCTATTTTCTTGCCTTCTTCATTGGTTACAACAACATCAGTGACACTTACGGTTCTCCCGAGCTTTACAATTGTCGCTTTAGCGAACAAATCTTCTTTTTTCGCTGCTCTTAAATAATCAACACGAAGATCAAGTGTTGGAGCTGGCTGGTTCAAAATTTGGAAAATCGAAAAATACCCAGCAATATCAATGATACTTGCTATAATGCCGCCATGAATATAGTCAACTTCGTCTCCTGCAATAAATGAATCCTTAAATGCAAGTCGGAGTGTAAGTGATTCATCAGTTGAATCTTCTAGACGGATCCCTAAAAATCGATGGTATGGAGAATTTGTTATTGCCTTGTTGACTTCCTCTTGCGTTAGAACTCTTTTCATGATGTATGACT